>NZ_DFCF01000028.1:0-183275 GCF_002367465.1 Clostridium sp. UBA3061
AACATTTTTTTAAGAAGTTTTCCTCTTAATTTCTTGTTGTTTTCTGCCGCATCTCTCAGCGACAAGACTTATCTTATCATGATATGATAGCTTGTTTTTTTATAATAACCGCATTATGTTAAAAGAAATACATATTTCTTTTATTTCCTTATAATAGCTATATAATTCTATTACTGATACACCAGGCAATATTGTTACCAACGATTTCAGTGTTCCTTGATTTCTAATGATTATAAGTTTAAAAATCAAACTTAACTTTGCCTTTTTCTTTAAAATTACATTGCGAAATTTTAATAATTTAATATCAAGTTGAAGAGCGTGGACAAAATCCACGCTCTTCAACTTAGAGATATTATATTAATTCCAATCCTTATCAATAATATCAAACATCATTTTCCCAACTCTTGCTAAAGAACTAACTCCATAAACATTAGATGGTAAATTTCTTGACATAACAACAAATACAAAATCACCTTTTTCTAAATTTAATAACACAATATCATTTTCTATTTTTTCTAAACTTCCTGCTTTATGTGCCGTTTTAACCTTAAAATCTTTAGGCCAATAAAATGATATCCCTGTGGTTAATTGATTCCTCCTAATAACTTCTAAGATAAATTTACTATGTTCTCCATTTAACACTTTCCCCTTGCTTAATAGTGCTAAACCTTTACATAGATCATAGCTTGTAGTTATATTTTCATTATCGAAGTCTTCTTTTTCACCTGATGGATATTTTTTTATAAATGTAGATGTTAACCCCATATCATGAATGATACTGTTTATCCTATCTTTGCCTATAGTGTTTATAAGTTTACACGCTGCTGTATTATCACTTTGGATAAGCATTGCAACTATTAACTCTTTAATACTATATTGTCTACCTTCTAATTCATGTATAATACCAAAAGATCCCGAAACCTTATCATCATTTGTTATTGTTACTAATTGATCTAAAAATATATTAGTAGATTCCACTTCTTTCATTACTGCCATAGCAATAGGAAGTTTAATACAACCAGCAGCTACCATTTTAAGATCTTCATTAAACCCATAAGTATAATCGCTTTTTAAATCTGCAAAATAAAAACTATATTCCCCTTCTCTTGTCTCTAAATAACGTTTGATTTCTTTCATACATACCCTCCACATGCCAAATGGTAATATCAATTTATAACTAGCTATATTATAATTTTCTTTATATATTATGTCAAATTTCTGACTATTGTAAAAAATCAATAAAGTGATATACTTTTTAGATTATATCACTTTATTATTCATACCAAATAAGTTAATATACAGCACTTTTATGGTGTAGTATTTTAATTGTAATACATAAATGCTTATTACACATTTATATAATCCCTATATTATTCATTTAAACGTCTTATATTTACAAATACTTAACTTATTTATTTTATTTTTATATTATATATAAGCTAAGTAACTATTACCTCAAAATTGTAAAAATCAACAATTATATTCCTGCACACAAAGCTTGTGGAAAGGTAATGTAATCTACGTCCCTAGTTTTCTCTTTTCCCCTTTCTTCTATTTCTTTATAACCACCTGTCGTAAGGGATTAGTACCGTCTAATGAAATTTCTATAGTTGTAACACCTTTTTCTATAGATAAATTATAATAGGTGTCAACCTTAATAAAATCTCCATTATTTACTCTAACATAAAACTCCTCAACCATTAAACTATTCATAAATGCTCCTAAGGTAAATTTTATATAGTTATCATCATCTTCCTTTACACTAGTTTTCGCAAATATAATAGTAGGAATTTTATCTAACTCATTATTCACTTTTTCTTCATAAGGATTAATATTAAATAAAGATTCATTATCTACAAATATAGTTGGTGGAATATAACCTTTAGAAGTTTCTAATTGAGCATCCATAACATCTTTTACATATGTTATATATGAGTTTATTATAGATCCCTCATATTTACTGTTATCAATTCTTATACTATAAGTACCTAGATGGTTATTTAATAGCTTTATAGACTTTTTATCTAAAACTCCATCTTCACTACCGCTAACCTTAAGCTGGGATAAATCTTTCTTTAAAACCTCAATGGCACTTAAAGGTTCATCACCCTCTTTAAAATATCCACCTGTAACCACATCAAACATTATCCACTTATTAAAATTAGAATCCCATACTTCTAATACAGAGTAGTTTCCATTTAATCTATATTCTCCAACTCTAACCTTTATACCTATTGAAGATAACAATTCTTGAAGCACTGTATTATAATCCTTTTGTGAAACTTTTTTACCCGACATTAGAATTTTTAAAAGCTCTTCTCCATCTTTGTTAGTATCCATATCTGAAAGGGTTATTTCCCCTTTTTCATCTAACCATTTGTTTATATCTACACATTTCATAATTTCACTAGTATTTTCACTAACTAAAGTCTCTACTTTATATTTACTTTTTAGGGTAGCTATTTCCGCTACAGTACTATCAATGTAATAAAACTTTATATTATTTCCTGAATATAAATTATCCCATTTTTCTACTTTAGCAGTATAATCATGTTCTTTGTCTCTTTGACTAAACATCCAAAATCCTACAACACTTAATATTATAACTAAAACACCTAATCCTATATTTTTTCTTTTTCTAGCTTTCAACCCATTACTCCCCTTTACATCTGCATATTGTTATATTTATATTCTATTATAAACTTTTTTCCAATAAAATAAAAGTTTTCTATACTTCATGACAAATTTTCATTCTTTAAATTATTCTATCTCTATATAAAGAAAAGAAACTCATTTTAATCTGAGTTTCTCTTCTTTATAATCACTATTTATTACATCCAGGTGCTGCCTTCAATATATCTTCACTTACGCTATCAAATTTTTTAAAGTTTTCACGGAATTGTTTAACAAGCTCGTACACTTTCTTATCATACTCTTTTTTGTCTTCCCAAGTATTTTTAGGTTTTAATATTTCAGATGGTACATTTGGAACCTCTTTAGGTATAAGAACATTAAAGTTTTCATCCTTTTCGAATTCAGCATTTCTTAAATTGCCTTCTATAGCAGCCTTAACCATAGCTCTAGTATAAGATAAATTCATTCTTTTACCTACACCATATTCTCCACCAGACCATCCAGTGTTAACAAGATATACTTCTGTATTATTTTTTATAATTCTTTCTCCTAATAGTTTAGCATATACTTCTGGTTTCATAAGCATAAAAGGTTCACCAAAACAAGCAGAGAATGTAGCTTTTGGTTTAGTTATTCCTCTTTCTGTACCAGCTAGCTTACTAGTATATCCAGACATAAAGTGATACATAGCAGCTTCTTTAGATAATTTAGATATTGGTGGTATTACACCAAAAGCATCTGCAGTTAAGAATACTACTGTATTAGGATTTCCACCAACTCCACTTATTTCAACATTTTCGATAAAATCTATAGGATATGCTCCTCTTGTATTTTCAGTTAATGAATCATCATCAAACATTGGTCTATTACTCTCATCTAAAACTACATTTTCTAGTAATGCACCAAATTTTAAAGCGTTATAAATTTCTCTTTCCTTTTCTTTATCTAACTTGATAGTTTTTGCATAGCACCCACCCTCAAAGTTAAATACACCTTCATTACACCAACCATGTTCATCATCACCAATTAATTTTCTATCCGGATCTGCAGATAAAGTCGTCTTTCCAGTTCCAGAAAGTCCAAAGAATACAGCAGTATCGCCATCTTCTCCGATATTAGCTGAACAGTGCATAGGGAATACACCCTTTTTAGGTAATAAGAAGTTCATTATAGAGAATATTGATTTCTTAATCTCTCCAGAATATTGACTTCCACCTATTAAAACAATCTTCTTTTCAAAATTAATTATTATAAAGGCTTCAGAGTTTACTCCATCCTCTTTTCCTTTAGCTTTAAAACCTGGTGCTACAATTACATTAAACTCAGGTTTAAAACTTTCTAATTGTTCTTTTTCATATCTTCTAAATAATTGATTAGACATTAGAGCTTGTGATGCCAATTCATTGACAACTCTTATATTCATGCTATACTCTTTCATTGCTCCAACATAACCATCAAATACATATAAATTCTTAGTAGATAAATAATCTATAACTTGTGAATATAAATTATTGAAAATTTCTTCTTCTATGGGTAAGTTAACCTCTCCCCAGTTAATTAAATCATTTACACTTTCTTGTCTTACGATAAATCTATCTTTAGGAGATCTTCCTGTATACTTTCCTGTTTTTACAACAAAAGCTCCACTATTAGCAAGAATTCCTTCTTCATTTTTAATAGCATGAGAAACTAACTCAGCATAGCTTAAATTTCTATAAATTTCCTTATCAGTATTAATTTTTAAATTATTTAAGTTAAAATCCATTTTACTACCCCCAAATATCTTCTAGGAATTAATGTAACACATTTTTTTAATTTCCTAATATTATAATACTACTTTTTTATAAAAATGCAACAAATATTTTATTTTTCTTTATTAAATCATATTTTATTCAGAATTATTGCAAGTCGAACTTCATTATACTGCATTTTAAATATTGTAACGGTATATAGTACATCACTTTTATCGAATTTTGCTAACTTTTAATATTTTTTTAAATCTAAATTAATATTTAAAATCATCCTTTCATTTTCAATTTAGAATGATGTCATTAATGTAGATATATGTTATAATATAAAATTGATATACTTATAAATACTTAAATTAATTTATTAAAATAACTCTGAGAAATATTTAAAGGATGTGTGAAAAATTAAGATAAATTCATTTATAGCTATAGTCACTTCAAAAATTATATTAAAATTAAGTACCAAATTATTCAAAGGGGGTTCAAACTTTCCTGGCAAAGTCGCTTTAGCCTTAGACAGAAGTATATTATCAACAGTTGCTAAAGGTTATAAAGTAATTTTAATCACAGGTACTAACGGTAAAACTACAACCACTAGCATGATTTATAATATTCTTAATAAAGCCGGTAAAAATGCTATAACAAATAATACTGGAGCTAATATGAATACTGGAATAGTTGCGTCTTTCATTTCTAATTTCAAATTTTCTAATAAGAATAAAGATATGTACGCAGTTATCGAAGTAGATGAGGCTTACCTTAAATTCATAACAGAATATATAAAACCTGAAATAATTACTGTAACTAATCTATTTAGAGATCAGTTAGATAGATATGGAGAGGTACATACTACTTATAATAAAATTTTAGAAGGAATACATAAATCTCCTCAATCTCTACTTGTTCTAAATGGCGATGAATCTCTACTAGGTAAAATTGATGCCAATAATCCTGTAGTTTACTATGGCTTTAATGTTCCTATTAAAGAAAATACAGTTTTAAATGTAAATGCAGACAGCAAGTTCTGTAAATTCTGTAAGACTCCTTATAGTTACGAATTTATTACTTACAATCATCTAGGAAAATACTTTTGTGCAAATTGTGGGTATGAAAGACCTGAACTTAAATATCATATTGATGAAGTAGCAGCTTTAACTACCGAAGGCTCAGAAGTTGTTGTTAATGAAGAAAGTTACTTTATAAATCAATCTGGAGAATATAACATATATAATGCTATTTGCGCATTATCTGTAACACTAGAATTGGGTATAGAATCAACTTCAATTAAAGCATCTTTACAAAACCAAAAGAGCACTTTTGGAAGGCAAGAGAGTCTAAATATAAATGGAAAAGAAGTAAAAATAATTCTTGTAAAAAATCCTGCTGGTTATAACCAAGCTATAAACACTTTGCTTCTTAATAATAAACCTATAAATTTAGTATTGATGTTAAATGATAATTATGCCGATGGTACAGATGTTTCATGGATATGGGATGTAGATTTTGAAAAATTAAATTCACTAGAAATAAATGATATTATAATCTCTGGTATACGTCTTTATGATATGGCTGTAAGACTAAAGATTGCTAATCTTAAAGAAGAAAACTTTAAAATCTGCGAATCCGATGATGAGCTTATAAATAATATAATAAGTGCTGAAGCAGAAACCACATATGTACTTGTTACATATACTGCTATGTTACATCTTAGAAAGTTATTGCACAGTAAAGGCTATATAAATAAAATTTGGTAAGGTTAAGGTGAGTTTATGGAAATTAATATATGTCATTTATATCCTGATTTATTGAATGTTTATGGTGATATTGGAAATATTCTAATTCTTAAACATAGGGCTGAGAAAAGAGGAATAAATGTTATAATAAGAAACGTATCAATAGGTGATGCATTTAACCCTGAAGATTTTGATATAGTGTTCTTCGGAGGTGGTCAAGATTATGAACAGTCCATAGTTTCTAAAGACTTAGTAGAAACTAAGAAACAAGGGATTACCGATTATATAGAATCTGGAAAAGTATTTATATGCATATGTGGAGGATATCAACTTTTAGGAAAAACCTACGAAACTTCTACAGGTGAGATTTTAGAAGGATTGGGTATATTAGATATTTATACCAAAGCTTCTAATGAAAGATTAATAGGCAATTCAATTATATATAATGAATTCTTTAATGAAACCTACGTAGGATTTGAAAATCATTCAGGTAAAACTTACATTGGTGATTTAAAACCTCTTGGTATAGTGAAATACGGATTCGGTAACAATGGTGAAGATAAAAAAGAAGGTTGTGTTTATAAAAATACTTTCTGCACTTATTTTCATGGAAGCCTACTATCTAAAAACCCCGAGCTTACAGATAGACTTTTATCTTTAGCCATAAAAAATAAGTATGATGAAGTTGAACTTTCCCCTTTAAATGATTCCTTCGAAATTAAAGCTAAAGATCATATTATAAAAAGATTTATAAAATAAAAATAGGTTGTTTCAAAGTGATTAAAAATCATTTTGCAACAACCTATTTTCATATTAAATCCTGATAAATAAAATTACTAACTAATAAAAACTTTTATCCATCTTAAAGGCCAAACTAAAATATTTTATTGAATCATTAACATTTCCCATATCATGATACATGGTACCTATCTTCATATACCTTTTACATATTTCACTCTTAGTTCCATATTTCATCAGAGCATCTAAAGAAAGCATCATATACGTTTCAGCCATTATATAATTCTTCTTCCTTTCGAATATCATGGCTTTATAGTAGTATGCTTTTTCCATTATGGGAACAAGCTCTAGTTCAATAGATAAATCTAGGACTTCTTCTATATAGTTTAACACTAAATCGTAGTAACCATACTCTATCAAACTTTTAACCCCATCAATTAAAAATTCACATAACTGCTCTTTATCACTTCTTGGATATTCACTCAATGCCCTTTCTACATAGTCTAAAGCCTCGTCTTTAATTCCATTTTCAAACATAGCTTTTGCAAGATCATAATACGCTCTTGCTTTTTTATCTAGCAAGTTATCATATCTTTTTAAAGCTTGCTCTTCATAGTATTTAACTTCATCGCCACCTAAATAAATTTCTATAATAGCTAGCACTTTATATATTTCTGCATTTACATACTCATTTTTATTAAATGAAAGTATTTCCTTTAAATCTTCACTAACTTTTTTTGCTTTAATTATATTATTACACATTATATAAATTACTACTTGATTATAAGTTGCCTTTATATATTCTACTGAGTCTTTTTTATCTAATTCAATAAGTTTCTTCCTTACTGTTGATATATAACTACCCGCTTGAGAGCATTCACCATTAGTATATAAATATTTTGCTATATACATATAATAATTAATATGTAAAATTTCATCTTTAGACTTTTGACAAGAATTATAATATCTAGGTATAGTAGTACTTAATTCTGCTGACATACCGTGATTCAAATAGTATTCAAATAGTATTTGAAATAGTTTACAACTCAAATCGTAATAGTGATACTTTTCTGCATAATCTACATTGTATAGTACATCTTCTAAAGAAATTAATGGCGTCATAGAATTAAATTTTTCAATATTTGCTTCTATCTGTTCTCTTACACCATGTTTTAAATACTCCATATCTAATCCAAGCTTATCTACAATAATTTCTAGAATCCAATCTTCTGGATCAACCTTATTGTTTTCTATACAACTCATTTTAGAAACGGAAATTTTATCTTCACATATATCTTTTAAAGTTAGACCTTTATATATTCTGGTCCTCTTTATTTTTTCTCCAGCCGATAATATTTCCATAGTTATCCCCCATTTTTAAAAATCCGTTAAGCATTTTGTTTCTTCAAGAATCTTAACCCCTTCATCTAAATATTTTCCAGCTTCTTCTTCTCTTCCTAAGTCCATGTAGAATTTTCCTAAGGCAATAGCAATTTCAGCACTTTCCTTATGATAATTCATTTTTTCTGTATAGTTTAAAGCATCTATTAAAGTTCTTTCTGCTTCTTCATACTTCTTCTCTAGTAACTCAATTTTATATTTAAGAATATGGTACTTGTACATTAAAGTACAATCTGTTACACTTAAATTTTGCATATTAGATACTATCTGTTCTAGTACCTTTTTTGCATTTATTTCATCTTTTAATTTTATATAGTTATTACAAATCAACATTAAAGTATTAACAGTAGATTCCTCAGAAAGCCTTTCTTTAATAGCTTTAGCATCTAAAAGATATTCAAAGGACCTGTCTACATATCCATATTCTGAAAACATTTCTCCTAACCCTGACATTAAATCTGTAATTAAAATACTTTGTTGTCTAGTTCTAAAGAGATTCAAACTTTTTTCAGTGTATGCAATAGCCTGGTTTAAGTTACCCTCTTTAAACCTTACTTGTCCAATCTTCATAAATGATTCTCCATAGTTCCTCGAATCCTTTAGTTTTAAAAGTTTTTCTTCAGCATATTTCATATACTCTATTGCTTCTTTATCAATTCCCATTTTATTAAGAGTTTTGCTTATGTAATAATAAACCTTACCCATAGCAACTTCATTATATACATCACTTTCTTCAAACACCTTCTCTGCTTGTTGAAAATAGCTATATGCAGAATGATATGCATCAAGTTCAAGAGTAATTTTGCCTAGAAGCATAAATACTTTAATAATTTCGTCACTACAATTATATTTAATATATATATTATTAGCTGAAAGTAGTAACTCCTGAGCTTCATCATATTCTTTTTTCTTTTCATGTATTAAGGCTTTTAAATACAAATTAGTTGCCATATTTAATTCAAGATCATATTTTTCAATATATAAAAATGAATCTTCTAATGCCTTCCAAGCTATCTCCAAATTATTATTTAATATATTAGATTCCGCGATATTTTGATAGTATATACAAATCTTGCCTGCTTGCGTTTCTTCAGTCTCCATAAGGTGTTCTACCGAAACTTTTAATGCACCTGCTAAATATTCTAACAAGTCCATGCTAGGATTAGATTTACCTGATTCAATTAAACTTATTTGACCAGCAGTTATTCTATCTCCAGCCAGATTTTTTAGAGTTAAATCAAGCTCCTTTCTCCTTTTTTTTATTTTTTCTCCTAAAGATAAAATTTCCATAAATTCATCCTCTTCTCTTAGCAAATGCTTCCTAATTACTTCAGATAATTATACCCCTATATTGTATCATAAACAAACAAAATACACAAAAATAAATGTCTTAAATTTTTATTAAATGTGCGTTAATTTAATCAGTTTTATTGTATTATATTAAACTTTATTTAAAATAAAGATAACTAGAGCAGAAAATCTGCTCTAGCTATCTTAAAGGAACCATTGCTTTATTAAACATATCTTCAGCTCTATGTTGAAATCTCTTAGCCTTTTTCCTTAATTTTCTTTTAGTTCTTCCATCCATTGAAGGCATTACGTAATTAACAGCTAAGGCTAAACTTGCTATCAACACCATAATCTTTAATAACATTTTCATAAAATACACATCCCTTCTCATTGTATACTTATCCACCTGGAATTCCATAGAATTTTCCATATAAATAAATATTTTAGGTTACAATAATATTTACTTATTCATAATTAGTAGATCTTAAGTATGTTTATAGGATGCACATATTTCTAATTTATATGCCTATAATTAATTTATTTTAAGTTTTGAATTAATTCTAATATAATTTTATCCTTAACCTCTATAGGTACACATTTTAAATATTTTTCTCTCTCATTTATATCTATACTATTTAAGTGTTCTATTATTCTGGTAATGTGATATTTATCTTCAATTCCTATATTACTATGAACATCTAGAGACATAACGTTACTAATATTTTTCTTAATAATTTTAGAAAGTTTATTTTTAACGTCACTAGTAGCAACCCTTAAAGTATTATTTTCAACAGCTTTATCTACTACAGAATCAAATTCTACCCCAGCACCACTTTTTGCCAACTCATCTGCAATATCATTATATAAATCATTAGTATGACTATCTACCTTAACAAATATAATGTTTATATTACCTTCTTTTTTTAACTTGTTAATAACTTCATAGTATTCCTTTGATAAAACTGTATTTCTCTCCCATGCGCCTGTTGCATGTTGACAGACTCCAGCATAATCATAAAATAATACTATTTCTCTATAGTTATTATCTAATGCATATTTTACACCATTTATAGCAGCCTTCAGCTCTCCATTTACTTGCCTTTGATTGCACTGATTATTCTTGCCTCCACCATAGTTGACATATGTAATTATATCCTTTTCAACTACAAGTACCCCATATCCAAACTCTTCTGTAGATATGTTATAGCTTCCATCAACATATATATGAGGCACATCTAAAGGATAGTTGTCCACACCTTTCTTTAATTCTGAACTATTATCTAAATAATCTTTTGCCTCTTTTTCTGTTAAAAAACTCTTATATATAGCACCTTTCGCTCCTTTTACATAGGAAAGACACTCACTCCAACTTTTAACAATAATATTATTAACGTCTACATTATTATTAAAATCTCTTCCTTTTTTTATCGCATAATATTTAGTTGCCATAATAACCCCTACCTTAAACGTAGATTTATTTAGTAAAAAATACTATAGACTTTTTTATAGATATTCTTACTACATCTACCATTTTTCTTATTTCTTTTGCTCCAAACTTGTCATTTAGTAAAGTCATAGCTTCTCTAGAAACCTCTATAATATTGCTCTGGCCTTCCCAATTATCAAGAATTATTTCTTCTGGAATATCACAAAGCACCTTTTGAAGTATAAAGAATGTAACTGCTAAATCATCAATCTTACCTATAATAGGTAATGTATCTGGTAATATATCTAAAGGAAACAAAAGATATCCTAAAGCAATAGATATATTAAACTTTACCTCTTTTACTACTCTTTTGTCCTTATATAACCTCATAAATAAAGCAATTATATCTGGTATCATCACTACATAGGGATACATCTTTTCATATTTTGCAGAAAATCTTTCTTTAAATTCTTTTCTAAACCTTCTATAAGTATACTCTTTATGATTATCTAAATTTTTTTTATTAGATTCTACACTGGAAATTGGCACTTCTTCTTTTTTTTCTTCATTTTTATCATTAGATTTATCATTTTCATTTTTAAAATTAAAATTACTAACCTCTGCTTCAAGACCATATGGGATTATAGATAAATCTTCTAATTTAAAATCAACCATCGGTATAACTTTACATAACTTGTATAAATCTATAATTATCGTATCATCAGTAAACTCTATGCCAAAATTAGCTACTTTTGAGCTAATTACTTTTAATGCCACATTTACAATGCCTTTAAATATTTTAAGACTTTTTACATTAATTTTATCTATACTTAAATATAGTTTATTATTCTCAACTTTGTTTATAGATATATCAACAGAAAAAGGAATAGATACTTTATGCTTATAACTTCCAACTACATTAATATTTTTATCTACTAATATTTTGTCAATTTTAAGTCCTTCAACGGGTACATAGTCTCTTAATACATCTACAACAATACTGTATAAATCTTTTTCTGTTATTGAAATCTTTATATTAGATATCTTCATTTTACTTTACCTCCAACTGTACTTTAATCATAATAGAAACAGAGTTTCTTGTTTCAGATGGGGTTTTTACTCCCTCTGAATAGACATCCTTATCCAAGGACGTAGCAACTCCTTACCCCCACCTTGAAGAAGATGAAAGTATTAGAGCTGGTAGTCATCGGGTAAAATATATATACGCCAAATTTCTATATCAAAACCAAAAGGACATACCTCAATTATACAGCATAATTAAAAACAGTACATCCCTCAATCTATATATTTATTAAATTACACATTGGATAATTAAATTAATTTTTTCCAACAAATTAATTTCATAAAATTTTACTGGTTTTCTAGTTTCATGATCATATAGTACTCTTATTATAGGCCTATCGGGGAACCCTTTGTTCTGACTTATAACATACCCTTCTACTCCATTAGAAAGTTTAACACAACATCCTAATGGATATACTGAAAATGTTTCTTTAAATGTGCGTACTAATTTTTCATCAAACTGACTTCCTGATCCAGAAAGTATAAGCTCATAAGCTTGATTAGGCTCAAATTTTTTTCTATAGCTTCTATTACTAGTTACCGCATCATATACATCGCATATTCCTACGATCTTACCAAATCTTGAAATTTGATCCCCTTGCAATCCATAGGGATATCCTTTTCCATTAATTTTTTCATGATGCTGCTCCACTCCTTCAATTGCACTAGCTGGAATTTTATAATTTTTACTCAATATTTCTCCACCATAAATTGGGTGTTTCTTCATGATTTCAAACTCCTCATCAGAAAGCTTCCCATTTTTATTAATTATACCTGCAGGCACTTTTATTTTTCCTACATCATGCAACATTCCACATATACCCAAATCTCGCACTGCCCACTTTTTCATTCCAAGGCTCATTCCTAAAAACACTGACATGATTCCAGTATTTATACTATGCAAAAATGTGTAGTTATCATGAGTTTTTACATCATTTAAACACTTATTCACATCTTCAATTTCCATTATATAATTCAATAACTGATCCATATTTTCTAAATATTCATCTCCACATGAACCGACTATACTTCCTATACCCCTTGATATGTTCTTTAAACTTTTAATAGTGGCTTGTTTTAGTATTATTAGCTTCTCATCTACTACGTCGATATCTTCTAATCGTTCATCCTCAAGATAAACATAATATACTCCTAGCTCTTCAAGTCTTTTTATGTATACACTGTTAAGACTCATACCAGCTTTTAACAATATTCTTCCATCATCACCATATACATGTTTACCAAGTATATCTGATTCATTAACTCTACATATATGTTCTAATCTCATGATTCTCCCCCAATTATGTACTATTGATATTCCTCACATTTTCCTTCTATATCAATAAAAACTTTTTCTAAAGCTTCCTTAATTCTTGTACATACATTGTTTAATCTATTATTTAGCACATTATGATCTTCATCATAATCAAAGGTAACAATCCATGTGGGATTAAATTCCTCATCATAAATTTCTATAGAGTCAACCAAATCAGTTAAACTTTCATCATCGAACAAATCATATATGGCTGAAAATTCCCACTCCTCTACATCTTTATTGGTATCAAAATATAAATTTACCTTTTCGCCATCATAAAATAGTTTAGTAATATATTCTGCACCTTCATTAACCTCATAGCTTCCAAGCTCTCTTGTAAAAAATTTTGTCTCTTTATCCTTTTCCATTAATACAATAGCAGAAAATTCCATTATCATACCCTCCTAATATTCTGTAATTTATTTACATAAATTACTTTAAATGCTATAATTGATTATATCCTTAAAGGAGTGTGAATTATGAATCTTGTAAAAAATCTTAAAAAATTCAAAACTCTTTCCCTCATATCTTTAATTATTATAATTACTATTTATATAATTATTTTTAGTTACACTAACTTTAAATGTAAAAATTTAGATTATGCTATAAAAAAATATTCCACTTCTGGTATTTTTAATAAATATAAATTATATTCCTTAGAAGACTTTAACATTAAGTTTTCAGATGGTAATATATGTATTGCAGAAGTAAATGGTATAGAAGGAAAAAGCCCATATAAAACCACGACTTATAATCTTCACTTGGTAAAACATAAGTCTGGCAAATGGAAACTATCTGAAATTTCTCCTAATAACAATTGATTTTTCCCATAAACACAACTATTTTAGTATACCTTAGTAACCATAAATATACAACAATAAACAACTCCCCTTAAGATAATATTTATCGTTACCTTAAGGGGAGCATTTGTTCTTCCTATCTTATTTCTGCTAATACACTTAATAAGTAATCATACATTCTATCTAGTGAAGAAATACTTACATGCTCATCCGGTGTGTGAACATCAAAAATATTTGGCCCAAAGGAAATCTGATCTATATTCCCATTAAATTTATCTCCAATTAATCCACATTCAAGTCCTGCATGAATTGCAGATATCTCTGCTTTATTACCAAATTTATTTTCGTAAACTTGTTCAAATACAGTTCTAACTTTAGAATCTGGATTATACTGCCACTCAGGATAATCTGATTCAAGTTCTATAACACAATTCATTATTTCTGCAAGTACTGTCATTCGATCTACAATTGATTTTTTTAAAGAAGCTACTGAACTTCTAACTGCATTGTCAAATTCTACAGCTTCACTAGTAGTAGTTACCACACCTACATTGGTAGAACTCTGTACTAACCCTGGTATTGCCATACTCATAGTTTGAACTCCATTTGGTAATAAGAATAATGTTCTTATTACTTTCTGTCTAGTATCATCGCAGAATACTTTATCTACAGACTTAGTAATTTCATAGGTTAATTTCAAATCATCATCTATACCTTGTAATTCATTTATAAATATAGATGACCATTCTTTTACTTTTCCTTCAACTTTAACTATATCTTCTGGTCTTACAGCTATAATAGCATCTGCTTCTCTTGGAATAGCATTCATTTTAGCTCCTCCATTTAAAGATGCTAGTTTAAAGTCTACAACTGAATTAAGATCCATTAAGAATCTACCCATCATTTTATTGGCATTTCCTCTTTCTTTCTTAATTTCCATACCAGAGTGTCCGCCTTTAAGTCCTCTTATTTTAATAGCTAATGAACTATAGTTTCCTTCTATATTTTCATAATTTGTTGGCACAGAGAACTTAAGTCTAACTCCTCCTGCACAACTTACTAATAGTACTCCTTCTTCTTCAGAGTCTATATTTATTAGTATTCTTCCATTTAAATGTTCTGGATTTAAATTTGTAGCTCCACCCATTCCTGTTTCTTCTTCAGTAGTAATCAATACTTCTATAGGAGGGTGAGCTGTTGTTTTATTATCAAGAATTGCAAGAGCATAAGCTACTGCAATACCATTATCCGCTCCTAATGTAGTTCCATTAGCCTTTATAAAATCACCGTCTATAATAAATTCTATTGGATCTTTTTCAAAGTCATGTTCAGTTCCTTGATTTTTTTCACAAACCATATCCATATGCCCTTGTAAAATCACTGTTGGAGCATTTTCATAACCACTAGTAGCTGGCTTCTTAATAATAACATTTAGTGCTTCATCTTGTATAACTTCTAAATTTCTGTCCTTGGCAAACTTAACTAACCAATCGCTAACAGCCTTTTCATTTCCTGAACCTCTTGGTATTTCATTCATCTCTTTAAAAAATTTGATTGCCTCAAAGCTTTTTAAGTTTTTTAATGTTTCTATCATTTTAATCATCCTTTCCTTAAAAGAAAATCATCTTTAATCCAAATAATATCAAAATTATGCCTCCTATATAATCAGCATATTTTCTTAATATATGGATTTTTCTTAGATACTTTGCTATTATAAATGCTAATATGCTCATAAAAAATGTTATCATACCAACAATAGCAGTAAAGAGTGTTAAGGTTACCATACTTTCTATCCTTGAGAAAGCAATAAATCCAATTACTATTGCATCAATGCTCACAGATATCCCTAAAATGAAGTACATTTTAAAGGTTATGACAATACTTTCTTCTTTTTCTATCATACCTTCCTTTATCATAAGTATACCAACTATTGCAATAACTATTCCCCCCATAACTGCAGGGACGGAAGCAATATTCTCTGTAAATATTTTACCACCAAATCCTCCTAAAATAGAAAACAAAAATTGGAAAAATCCAAAAGAAATTGCAAAAGAAAACTTTTGTCTTGCCTTAGCCCCTCTATTTAAGCCAATAGCTATTGCAATACCAAAAGCATCTAATGAAACTGCTAAGGCTATGAATAGCAATTCTTCTATTGCCATAAAAGACCTCCTACAAATACAATAATTTAATATTATCATAAATTTATATTTTCAATAACAACATTAATATTAATATTATAATTCTAACTTTTCAAAATTATGATTATAAATTAAATTATTTGTACTATAATAATTATTACTTTTAAATATACAGTTGTCAATTAGAAATATAGTGTTAAAATATATTCATGAGTTTTATTATATGAGGTGATAACATTGATTACAATATTTAAAAGTGATACCTCGGGCCGTCTCACAGAAATCGATTCTATAGAACATGGCTCTTGGATTAGTATGATTAATCCATCCGATGAAGAAGTTCTTTTAATTACACAAAAACTTAATATTCCTCAAGATTTTATAAGAGCTGCATTAGATGAAGAAGAAGGTTCAAGAATAGAATTTGAGAATAATGCTACTCTTGTAATTATAGATATTCCATTCACTGAAATGGATGATAATTCATTAACTTACGATACATATCCACTAGCAATAATATATACCGAAAGCGTAATTATAACTGTATGTCTTAAAAATAGTCCTGTATTATCAGATTTTACCATTGAAAAAATCTCTTCATTTTATACTTTTAAGAAGGTCAGATTTATGCTTCAAATATTATATAGAGCATCAAATTACTATTTATTATACCTAAGACAAATAAATAGAAAGAGTCTTTTGGTTGAAAAAACCCTTTATAAATCTTTAAAAAACAGAGAATTAATTCAATTATTTGCTCTTCAAAAGTCCTTAGTATATTTCTCTACATCTTTGAAATCTAATGATTTAACCTTAGAAAAACTTTTAAAGCAGGAAATCCTTACAAAATATGATGAGGATAGAGATATTTTAGATGATGTTATGATAGAAAATCGTCAAGCTATAGAAATGTGTAGTATATATAGTGATGTCCTCACTGGTACTATGGATGTATTTGCTTCTATAATTTCTAATAATCAAAACCAAGTTATGAAATACTTAACATCTGTAACTATAGTTATTTCTATTCCAACTTTAATATCAGGTCTTTTAGGTATGAATGTAGGTGGAATACCTTTTTTCAACGCCTCTGATGGATTTCTGTATATGTGTATAATTGTAGGATTAATAACTTTAGCCGTTACCTACTATCTTAGAAAAAAAGATATGTTTTAAATAATAAAAACCAATAGAAATCTAGTATGTAATTATGAAGGTATTTATGGATAATTATATACTAGATTTTATATTGAATCCCCTTTTGTAACATTCCCTAATTATATTTCATATACTATATTTGATAATATTTTTATATGAGGTATATAATGCAATATATTAATGTTCCCTTTAATATTCCTACAAGAGTAGATGACATGATGAATTCTGAAGATAATATGTCAGCCTATGTTAGGGTTGCTCACATTGCAGCTAGAGCCCCTGATATAGATATTTATGTAAATGATAAACTAACAATACCTGATCTTGAGTATAGAGATTTTACAACCTATATTAAACTCCCTTCTGGAACTTATAACATAAAGGTGTATAGAGCTAATAATACTGATTTTCCCTTGGCAGATGTTGATATTTTTATAGCACCCAAAAGTGTAACTACTATTGTAGCTTACATGCAAAGAAGAATGTTAAGCTTATACCCTGTGGATGAAACTCCGTTAACCTCTACAACTGATGGTAAAGCTAAAATTAGAATTGCTCAGTTTATTGAAAACATTCCACCTGTAGATGTAGTTCTTTCTAATGGTACTGTACTTTATAAAAATGTAAACTTTAAGGACATAAGAAATTATATTGAACTACCTATTGGTAGATATACTATGCTATTAAAATTAGCTAATACAGATATTGATATGTTATATGTTCCCAATATAAATCTAAAATCAGATAAATACTATACTCTTTATTTGATTGGTTTAGTTACTAATTTCCCAACACCACAGATGTTAATTCCTTTAGATGGAATAAGTTATTTAAATATATAAATTTTGTTTCTTTAGTCCCTAAATCTTTATTAATTAATCTTTACACATTAACGTAAAAGCTAGCCCACACAAGCTAGCCTTTACGTTTAATTTTTATTTACCTACTTTAATTATTGTCCTGCATATTGTAATTTATACAAATTGCTATAAAGCCCTTTTTTCTCTAATAGTTCTGAATGACTTCCAATTTCACGTATCCTACCCCTGTGCATTACAATAATTTTATCTGCATTTTTAATAGTTGACAATCTATGTGCTACTACTATAGTAGTTCGTCCTTTAGTTAATTTATTTAGAGCATCTTGAATTAAACTTTCTGTTTCAGTATCTATGTTAGCTGTAGCTTCATCTAAAACTAAAATTGGCGGATTAAAAGCTAATGCTCTAGCAAATGCAATCAGTTGTCTCTCACCTTGAGAAAAGGTTGTTCCTCTCTCATTAACCTCAGCATTATACTTATCTGGTAACTTTTCAATAAATATATTTGCATTTACATATTTACATGCTTTTACAATCTCTTCATCTGTTATATTCTCATTATTTAATCTTACATTTCCTTTTATATCACCAGCAAATAAAAATACATCTTGAAGCACTGTAGCTACATTTTTTCTAAGTTCGTCCTTAGACATTTCTTTAATACTAACTCCATCTATCAGGATTTCGCCCTTTTGAATATCATAAAGTCTAGTTATGAGACTTATTATTGAGGTTTTTCCTGCTCCCGTTGCTCCAACAAAGGCTACCGTTTCACCTTTTCTAATTCTAAAGCTTACATCTTTTAATACCCAATCTTCATCATTGTAGGCAAACCAAACATTTTTAAATTCAATATCTCCTTGAGCACGTCCTATATGTTTAGGCTCCTTTGGGTTTTTAATTATAGAATCATTATCTAATAACATAAATATACGCTCTGAGGAAGCCATAGAAGACTGAAGTATATCAAATTTCTCAGATAAATCAAATATTGGTTGAAATAGTTTTTGTATATATATTACAAATGCATATAACACTCCAAATTCTATTGTTAAATTTAGAACTGCTGTACCACCAACCCAAATTAATATGCATAGAGCTAATTGATAAGTCATATCCATAAGTGGTCTAAATATAGCAAATACTTTAATTTGTTCCATTGCAGCTATGGAATATGATGTATTAATTTCATCAAATTCACTATACTTCTTACTTTCAACTCCAAATATCTGCACAGTCTTCATACCACTTATATTTTCAGATAAATTAGAGTTAATTCTAGATAATCTAGTTCTTACTTTCCTATAAGCTTCTCTATCATATTTTCTAAATATAAAGGTTAAAGCAACTACTAATGGAAGGGTTATAATTGATACTATTCCTAATTTTATATCTAATAGAAACATAGCAATTACAATGCCACTAACAAGAAATAAATCTTTGATTAAATATACTAAAACAGATGTGTACATTTCATTTAAGGTTTCTACATCATTTGTAATTCTAGTTACTAATCTTCCAACTGGACTTTTATCAAAGAAAGATAATGATAAACTCTCTACATGCTTAAATATTGCAGCTCTTATATTATATATAATCTTTTGACCAGTATACTGTAACAAATAAATTTGAATATAGTTTAGTATAAATATTACTATATAAATTAGCAATATTATAATAGCACTCCACTTTATCAAATCTAAATCATTAGTTCTTAATACTTTTATATCTTTTATAGTTATTTCATGAGCTTTAAATTCATTGTTATCTTGAAAAAATTTTTCACCTGATATTTCATAGGCTGTGTTTTTCCTTGGTTCACCCTCTATAACATAGGGTTCATTATTCTCATCATATACTATTGAAGCGCTTATTGCTCCGTCTCTTTCTCCCCTTACTACATATTTATCTCCTATGGCTATGGAACTATTTTCAGCTTCTTCTATAATAGAATATTTTCCACTTAAAGGATTAATATTATTATCTATAACATTTTTTATTATGAAGGGAACAGACAAATCTAAGCACACCACTAAAAACATTATAATTACTACTATTCCCATTAAGCCTTTGTATGGCAATGCAAATTTTAAGAGCCTTTTCATCAAAAGGGAGTCATATTGCTTATCTAATACTTCATCTTCCTGATTAAAGTTTTCCATAATTATATCTCCTCCTCTTCCATAATTTCTTGCTCAATCTGTTGTTTTTCATATATATCTTTATAAATTCCTGGCATATTTTTAAGCTCTTCATGTGTTCCTTCTTGAACAATTTCTCCTTGTTCTAGAACTATGATATTATGAGCATCTTTAATTGCTGAAATTCTATGAGATACTATAATAGAAGTTTTCTTCTTCATTACATCTTTTAAATTTTCAAGAATTATAGCCTCAGTTTTTGCATCTACTGCTGATAAACAATCATCTAAAATTAGGATATCAGGATCTTTAATAAGAGCTCTAGCTATAGAACATCTTTGTTTTTGACCTCCTGAAAGAGTTGTTCCTCTTTCTCCTACCATAGTTTCAAACTGCTTTGGAAAGTCTATTATATTATCATAAATATCTGCCTTTTTAGTTGCATCATGTATTTTTTCAATGCCTACTTCATGAAATGCAAGTCCTATATTTTCAGCTAAGCTAGTGGAAAACAAAAAAGGATCCTGTGATACAAACCCAATATTAGTTCTAAGACTATTTAAAGATATTCTATTTATATCTTTATCCCCTATAAAAATCTTTCCGTCTTCCACATTATAGAGTTTAAGCAATAAACTTATAAGAGTACTTTTACTGCTTCCAGTCTTACCCACAATCCCAAGAGTTTCTCCTTGCTTTACTCTTAAATTTATATTCTTAAGAGCTGGTGTTGTTGTATTATTATAGCTAAAAGTTAAATCCTTTATAACTATATCACCTTGTAATTTATCCACATATGATGTACAACAATCTACTATATCAGGTTTTGTATTTAAGACTTCTTCTATTCTTTCAAGGGATGCAAATCCTCTTTGTAAATTATTAATTACTTGTCCTATAGCCATCATTGGCCAAACTAAGTTTCCAAGATACATGTTAAAGGCCACAAAGTCCCCAAGAGATATTTTTCCCAAAACTACAAAAGTTCCCCCCACTACTATTAGTAATGCAAAGCTTAAGGATGAAATAAATTCTATCAAAGGAAAGAATACTCCCCAAATTCTTATAAATTCCATATTTACTTGAAAATTTTTATCATTCTCTTCTATGAACTTTTCATATTCCCTTTCCTCTTGAACAAAAGATTTAACTATTCTAATCCCTGAAAAATTTTCTTGAACTATATCTGTAAGTTTTGAAAAGCATCTTTGTACTTTTGTGAATTTTCTGTGTATTCTTTTTCCAAATTTCTGAGATACAAATGCTACAAAAGGAAGTGGGATTAATGATAACAAGGTAAGTGGTACATTAATAGTTAGCATAATAACAATAGTGGCAATAGTCAACACTACTGCATCAAAAAACATAATAACGCCGGGACCTAGTGCCATTCTTACAGCATTCAAGTCATTTGTTGCTAAAGCCATTAAATCTCCAGTTTTTCTTTCATTGTAAAAATTAGAAGATAACCCTTGTAGATGCTTAAAAAATTTACTTCTTATATCGTACTCTATTTTTCGTGAAGTACCATTTACATATATTCTCCACATAAATCTTCCAATAGCTATAACAGATGCTATAACTAATATATATACTATAGATTTAACTAAAGTAATTTTATTAGCACTTCCTAAGGCAAAACTATCTGTTAAAAAACCTAGAATTTTTGGTGGAACAAGTTGTAAAAAGTCTACTAGTATAAGAAAAAATATCCCTATAAAATATCGTTTCTTATATTTCTTTGCATACTTTAATAGTTCTTTAATTTTATCCATATTTCCCCCCCTAAATTATAAATCTCCCCTATAATTTTAGAAATAATTAATTTTCTACTACACATATATAATACAAGAAATTACCTTTTATTTCAATATATTTAATTCGAAATACGAAACTTTTGTATGTTGAAATAGCTTCACTGTGATACTAATGAAAAAGTCCCATAAGCTAATAAGCTTATGGGACTTTTTAATCATATAAATCTTTTTTTATTATCTTAAATACTTCTAATGCCTCTTCTATCTTTGATTTTAATAACTCTTTTTTATGTTCAAACTCTTCAATTCCTTTATTGGTAATCCTATATATCTTCTGGGACTTCTTTTCTTCATCCCAACTACCTTCAATAAATCCTTGTTTCTCCAGTTTTTTAAGCAATGGATATATTCCACCTGTACTAGGTATCCAAAATCCATTAGTACGCTTTCCTATTTGATGAGATATATCATTTCCATTAGTAGGCCCCTGAACCAATATATATAATGTGTATATTGGCAATAATCCTTTAGTAAACACTTGACCTACTGCTTCATTTTCTGTTTTTACCTTTCTAAGCTCTTGTAGTTTTCTTTTATATTCTTCATAAAGTTTCTTTTCTTCAGCTTTTATATCATTTATATCTCTCCCTAATTCATCCTCCACCATATCAACCTACTCCTTTTCATAGATAAGTACTCCTATGAATCCTGGTCCTGAATGAACACCTGATACTGGACTTAGATAACCTCCGAAATTTACGAAGTTAGCATTTTTATGAACTTTAAATTTATCTAGCAATGTCATAGCCTCTGCCTCTGCTTCACCATGCATTATATGAATATCATATTTTTTATCATTTAATTTTGATACTACAATATCATAAATTTTATTTAAAGATTGTTTTCTTCCTCTAACCTTTGCATAAGTATAATACTCACCTTCCTTATCTACACTTACAATTGGTTTAAGATTTAAAAATTGAGCTATAGTTCCAGCTACCTTTCCAATTCTTCCCCCTCTTATAAGATATTCTAAGGTTCCTATAACAAAGTATATATTTATTCTATCAGTAATTTTAGGAAGTTCTGATACTATTTCATCAAAACCTTTTCCTTGTTTAATCATTTCGGCTGACTCTTCAATAAGTATAGTTTCACCCTTAGATATAGACTTAGAATCATGAACATAGGTCTTAATCTCAGGATGATCTTCTGATATTAGTTTAATTGCATTATTAAACCCTGATAGTTTTGAAGAAATTGTTACTACTATTGCATGAGTATATCCTTCTTTTTTTAATTCATCATACATTTCCTCCATATCTCTCATGGATGGTAATGAAGTGGTTGGTGCATTAGTTTCTAAAGTATCATATACATATTTAGATGTAATATCTACTCCATCACTATACTCCTTATCCCTATATATTATTTTAAAAGGTAATACCTTTACATTATACTTATCAACTATATCCTTAGTAATGTCACTAGCACTGTCAGTAATTAAAGCTATTTTTTCCATATTTATCACTCCTATATCTGTTCTATTATTATTATATATCAGTAATGAGTACATTATCAATAGTGATATATCAGAAGTGATAATATTATATGCAATTTTATTAAATTTAATTATTTTTTATTGATAATTTATTTTTAAATTTAAATTCTATGGACTTCTTCCTTAATAGAATTTAAAACCTCATCTAAACTCTCATTCTCCACAAGTACTCCATCTACCCTGGCAATGTATTTGTGACTGCATAAATTGCATGCACCTATACACATATTTTCTGTTATTTTATTCTCATCACCAATAACTTTTTTTAATTCCTCTACTAATTTTTCTTGTCCCTCATTACATTTACATGTACTAATCTTCTTTCCCATGTTTTTTTAATCCTTTCAACCTTTATTCGTAAATTATATAATTATTATATACTATAGTCCTTTATTTACAACCATCATCACAGTTTTTTTCACAGAAAATTATAGGCGTATACCATAAAGTACACGCCTTATTTTACATTATATAATTATTTATTATTCATAGCACTGTATATAGTTTCTACATTGTATTTTATAACATCAGAAAAAGATTTTCCGTTCTCGCTACTATGTAGAGTGTATATTTGTTTAGTTTGTGCTCCCACTTCTTTAGCTAAAGTATCTGAAAGCTGAGGACTAATTAATTCTTCAACAAAAATAGTTTTTATATTATTCCCTTTACAATATTCCATAAGATTTTGTAATTCCTTTGGTGATGGTTCTCCTTCTGCAAAAACCCCCTCTATGCTCTTTTGTGTAAGACCAAAATCTCTACATAAATAACCAAAGGTTGCATGACCTGTAACAAAATTCTTATTAGCCAGTTCTTTGAACTTTGGATTATACTCCTTAATTATATTATCTATTTTTTCATTAAATTCCTTAAGGTTTTCTTCATAATACTCTTTATTTTTAGCATCCTTTTCTACCAAAGCATTTTTAATATTTTCACCTTGAATCTTTGCTTCACTTAACCCAAGCCAAGTATGAGGATCCTTTCCTGAATGATTATGCTCTTCATCTTCTTCATCTTCTTCATGTTCTTCATCAGCATTTATAAGTTCAACGTCCTTGCTAGCTTCTACAACTATTAGTTCTTTACCACCGATAGCTGCTTCTACATCCTCAATCCACGATTCCATGCCAGCTCCATTATAAATGAATATATCAGCCTCTTCTATAGCCTTCATATCCTTAGCCTTAATGTCAAAGTCATGGGGTTCACTACCTTCTGGTATAACACTTTCTATGCTAACCTTATCTCCCCCTATCTCCTCAGTTAAAGCCTTCATACCATAAAAGGACGTAACAATATTAATTGTATTAACCTTTTCTTCACTATTCTTTGACTCTATATTAGAACATGCTGTTAACATAACTACTATCAAAGTTAATGCTCCTAAAACCTTTAATTTCTTCATAATTTTCTCTCCTTCAATTGAAAATGATTTTCATAAGTAGTATAATTATATCATATTAGATTTTATTATCAACACTGACCTACACTATTATGTACTAGGTCAGTGTTAATAATTTACATATGTTACACTTTTAAATATTGTCATATTAATGAAAAATCATTCACTTATAGATAATCTTTATTTTAATTTGTTTAAATTATAGCTATAATATGTAAAATTATGGCTAGACTTATAATTGTAGAAAGGAGCAACACTAATGATCAAAATTAAAGACCTATGTTTTTCATATAATAATTCTAAGCCCTACATTATTGATAATCTTTCACTAAACATAGCTAAAGAAAGTTATGTATCCATAATTGGTGCTAATGGTAGTTGTAAAAGTACCTTAATAAAGTTGATTTTAAATCTACTTACTCCTCAAAAGGGAAGTATTAATTTAACTTCTAAAAAAATTGGATATGTTCCTCAAATAGTCGAAAATTTTAATAGTTCTTTTCCTATAACTGTTTGGGAAATGCTTAATGCCCATAGAAATGTTCTTAAAATTAAAGATAAAGAGTCAATCACTGAAGCTCTAAAGAAAGTGGATATGCTTGAGTATAAAAATTCTCTTATTGGAAACTTATCTGGAGGTCAAAAACAAAAGATTTTTATTGCAAGGGCTATATTAGCTAATGAAGATATATTAATTCTAGATGAACCTTCCACTGGAGTTGATAGCAAAAGCATGAAAGAGATTTATGGGCTTATAGCCTCTTTAAATAAAAAGAATGGAGTTACCGTTATATCTGTAGAGCATAACTTAGAAACAGCTCTTCAAAATTCAACCCATATCCTTACCATGGAGAATGGCTTTGGAACTCTATATACATCTGAAGAGTACATAAGGAGGATTTCTAATGTTTCAATATGAGTTTATGCAAAATGCCTTTTTAGCAGCCATATTCATATCCATACTATGTCCTATGGTAGGAGTATTTTTAGTGCTTAAACGACATTCTATGATGGGTGACACCTTGGCTCACTCAGCCTTTGCTGGTGTTGCTATAGGACTAGTAATGGGATTTAATCCAATAATATGTGCATTTATATTTACAACTATATGTGGTTTATCCATAGAATTTCTTAGAGACTACTACAAAAAATACGCAGAACTTATTCTTTCTATAGTTCTGACCTTTAGTGTTGGTATAGGAATTACCCTTATAAGCACTGGAAAAGCTTCTGGGAACGTTAATAGCTATTTATTTGGAAGCATATTAACCGTTACTAAAGCAGACTTAATTATTATGGTTATTCTTAGCTGTATATCTATTGTAGTTATATACTTTTTATATGATAAGCTTCTTTATACTACCTTTGATGAAGAAGGTGCTAAGATTTCTGGTATAAATGTAAAAGCAGTAAACTATATATTTTCTTTACTTGTTGGAGCTACCATTTCTGTCTCTATACGTATAATGGGTATCCTTGTAATGTCGTCAATGATTGCATTACCTGTAGCTACAGCTCTTCAACTAGATAAAGGCTTTAAACCCACTCTATTACTGTCTATCCTTTTTGGGTTTATAGATATAATATTAGGTCTTATTTTTTCATATATACTAAATTGTGCTCCTGGAGGTACTATAGCCCTAACCTCTGTTGTTATATTAATAGTAATTATTATATTTAAATCTACTTTTAAATCTAGAAATTAAAATATAAATAGCTATAATCTTAAAAAAATTAAGATTATAGCTATTTAATGTAATAATTATATATCTAACCATTTTATCCGATGACTACCTGCTCTAATACTCCCATCTTCTTCAAAGTGGGGTGTAAAGAGCTACTATGTCCCTGGATAACGATTTCTAACCTTCAGAGGGAGTAAAAACTCCCTCTGAAGGTTAGAAATCTGTTTATATTAATGTTTTTAAATATCCTTTAATTTCTTCTGTAGTAAATGCAGCATCTACAGAAT
This sequence comes from Clostridium sp. UBA3061, assembly GCF_002367465.1. NCBI lineage: Bacteria > Bacillati > Bacillota > Clostridia > Eubacteriales > Clostridiaceae > Clostridium > Clostridium sp. UBA3061. The sequence goes on from NZ_DFCF01000028.1 coordinate 27,125, forward strand.
CCATGTATATCTTTTTATAGTCTTCATAGCTCATATTTACAACCTTACCTATACTTTCACACTCACCAGTTACATTAGTAGCAGAAACAGTTCTATTGTCAGTATTAAAAGAAACTCTTATGCCCTCTTTATAAAATTTAAACAATGGGTGCTCTTCATAACTTTTTACAGCTTTTGTCTGCATATTACTAGTTGGACACATTTCTAAGGTTACATTATTTTCTTTAACTAAGTCATAGGCTTCCTTAAGATCTCTTATTGCTACTCCATGACCTATTCTCTCTGCATGAAGTAATTTGATTGCATCTACCACATTTACTCCTATACCGGTTTCTCCTGCATGTATAGTAACTCTGTAGCCATATTCTCTAGCTACCTTTATTACATCTACAAATTCCTTAGCAAAACCTTCATTTTCAGCTCCGGCAAGATCTACAGCAACTACCCCTTCACCTAAGAATTTCTTTCCAGCTTCCACCACTGTAGATGCACTATTTGCACCATTATGTCTTAAGCAAGATAAGATTAAATTAGCCTTTATATTAAAGTCTTTTTCACCTTGTCTAATTCCCTCTAATACACTTTCAATAACTTCTTCTAATGTTAATCCCTTTTCTGTATGTAAAGTCGGTGCATACCTAATTTCTAAATACTTTACATTTTCTTCAGCTGCATCTTCTAAAAGTTCATAGGTAATCCTTCTTAAACTTTCCTTACTTTGCATTATCTTTATTGGAATATTAAATCTATCTAAATATTCCACTAGTGATTTACATTCTAATGGAGCTTCTAATAATTCTCTCAATTGTTCTAAATCATAAGTTGGTATTTCTATATTTTCTTTTGTAGCTATATCTAATATAGTTTTGGGTCTAACACTTCCATCTAAGTGACAATGTAATTCTATTTTTGGCAATGCTTTAAAGTCCATAACTCATACCCCTTTCTATTTTGTTGTATATTATCATATTCTTCTTTAAATATCAACCAGTTAGTTAAATTATACTAAAATTAAAGTTAAATTACTACATTTAGTAATCATTACATTTTACTTATAGAAATTCTCTATACTAATTTCAATATATTGACTTACACTGTTAATTTATATACTATATGTTATGGAGATATAGTCACTATAAGGAGGCAACACTGTGAAAAAAAATAAAAAACTTACAATTTCAATGATAACCCTTTTAATACTTGTTATCACCTATCTTGCATTTTTCAGAGGATTAACTCCAGAGATTTTAAGAAATTACATAGGTGGTTTTGGCTACTTAGCACCATTTATTTATATATTATGTTTTACTATACTTCCAATCGCTTTTTTCCCTGTACCTATCTTAGCCCTTGCTGCAGGACTTCTATTTGGATTTCTTCCTGGCACCATATATACCTTAATTGGAGCAGTTTTAAATAGTGCCATAATGTTTTTAATGGCTAAAGTCCTAGCAAAGGATGCTGTTACTAATTTACTCCAAAGAAAGCTTCCTGAAAACTGGAGCAGCTTCTTATTTAATTTAGATGAAAAAAAAGGCTTTGGAATTATATTTATTCTAAGATTAATACCAGCCATGCCGTACAATTTAATTAATTATGGTGCTGGATTAACATCAATAAAGTTCAGTTCCTATATGTTAGCTACTATCCTTGGAATTCTTCCAGGTACCTTAGTATTTTTGAACATTGGAAATCAAGCTTTGAATATCCATAACCCAGCATTTATGGTATCAATTATACTTCTAATATTGCTGACGATTTTCTCTTTAATCCTTGGAAAAAGGATAGGAAAAACCAATTCTTAAAATAAACCTCATATGAAATTCCCCATAACATTTAACTATATAATATAAAAAATAAGGATATCAATTAAATAATTGACTCCTTATTTTTTATCTTTATAATTCTATCAGAAAAAATAATCCTTCCATCCCCTAAAGTAGTAATTTCACCTAAGTATTCATCAATACAAGGTATATTAGTTAATCTATTTAGGTTTTCTGTTTTATCTACTAAAGCTATACTTCCTTTAAATAAAAAAGCTATACTACTACTCATAGAAAAAGCATCTTCCTTTTCATGAGTGATCATAATGGTAGTAATTCTAAACTGTCTTTGTATCTTCATTATATAGTCTTTTATATAATGCTTTAAATTATTATCTAACCCTGTAAAGGGCTCATCAAGCAAAAGCACCTTAGGCTCTATAGCTAAAGCTCTCATTAATGATATTAACTGTTGTTGTCCCCCAGAAAGTTGATGGGGGTACTTTTTCATATGTTCACTCATGTTAAAAAACTCAACAAGAAATTTGACCTTATCATCAATATATTTCCTTGGAAACTTTCTCATTTTTAATCCAAACTCTACATTTTCTCTTACCGTCATATGTGGAAAAAGTTGATTTCCTTGGTGTACCATTACTACATTTCTTTTTTCCATAGGTAAATAGTTAATAATCTCACCATCTAATCTAAGCTCTCCCTCATTAGGTAATATAGCCCCTGTAATAGTCTTAAAAATTGTAGACTTTCCTGCCCCACTAGGACCTAATATAGAGAAAAACTCTCCATCTTCAATAGTTAAATTAATATTTTTTAGAATTTCCTTATTACCAATAGAAAAATATATGTTTTTAAGCTCTATCTTACTCATATTTAACCCATCTCCCTATATTTATCATTAGGCATCTTCAAAAAATAAATAAGTCAGAATGCTCGTTTATTTTGTGTTATACTGCGTCAACAGAACCCTTAGATAGTGCTACTATCTGCGGAACCTGTTTCCTTGTCTAACTCAAAATATACTTCCCATCTTTGACTTGTTATTTATTTTCAGATGCCTTACTGCACTTCTTTGTTATATATGAACTCATTATCATTACTATTACTCCATGTAGTATATACATTAATGTATATACCGAAGCTATATTTCTGTTAGAATTTCCTATATACGGTGTCATAATCATAGAAAAGTTAACATGGCTATTATCTCCAATAAACATGTTTATGAAATACTGAGAGTAAGATATAATAAATGCCATAAAAAAACTTGATGCATACCCTTGAGCATATAGTGGTATATTCACATATTTAAACGCTTGCCAAAAAGATGCACCCAATCCTCGAGCTGTAAGCTCATCTCCTATACCCCAAACAGTATAATAGGAATATATTAATTTAAATGCATAGGGTAAGGAAAAATAAATATGTAACACTAAAACAGCAATACTACAAGAAGTAAAATAGTTTAGAAATAATTTATGACTTCCTAAACATATACTTATTACTGGTAATAACATAGGTAAATAAAAAATGCTTTCGAATGTGACTTTATACTTTATATGGGTAGTTATAAAAAATCTTGCAGCCATGATACTTAAAACTAAAGATATTAATGCTACTTCTATAGAAAAGAAAATAGACTTTATTCCAATAAACCAATCTCCTGATGTAAAAAAGTATTTAAAACCATCTAGTGTAAAAGTATTAGGTAAAATATCCGTTGCTTTCCAATTTTTAAAAAAGGCCCAAACCATCATAGATATTATAGGAAGTACTAAAAATATAAGTATAGAAAATATCAATACACTTTTAATCCACCTTCTCACTCTCTTACCTCCTCTTGTCCATTATCCTTTATCATTTTATAATAAAGCACACATAATATTAAAGATATTATGATCATTATCATATTTATAGCCATTCCATATATTCTATTGGATAAATCTGCATTTAGGTAGGTTTTATAAGCATAAACCCCTATAGAAATTGGGTTTGATGGTCCTAGATAGTAAAAACCTTCATAAGTAAACATATTAAAATTAAATATTACTAAAAATGAAGTAAATATAGCTCTCTTAGCTAAAGGTAAAAGAATTTTTATTATATACTGAAATCTTGTACATCCTAAGTTCTGTGCTATAAACCTATAATTTTTATTTGCTTTCATAAAAATAGGAGCAACACTAAATGCTATGAAAGGCATACCTTTAAAAATATTTAAAAGTATTACTGCTATTCCCTTGGAGTTAAAAATTAAATTTATATTTATATTAGAAAATCCTAATAATGATATTATGTGAAATAGTAAGCCCTTATCACTATAAGTTGTATATATAAGAACTGCCGCTGCCACATAGGAGAGTAGAATTGGCAATCTATATAAAACATTTATAAATTTATTCCTTGATTTTGATATGTAATATCCTAGATAACTACCTAAAACTGTAGCAATTACTGAAGATACTAAGGATATTTTAAAACTATAGTATAAACTATTTAAAAAAACAGGATCTGAAAATAACTCTTTATAATATTTAAATGTAAAATTATTAAAGGAAAGCTCAGGAATATATCCTAAGCTTTCCATAAAGGTATTGATAATAACAAACATAGTAATTACAACTATCACAGATAAAGATGGAATAATCATTAATCCACCAATAACCTTTTGTCTCTGCTTATTATTTATCAAAAAGAATCACATCCTCCCATACCTTTTCTATAATTACTACTAAGTCTGATCTTAATTCTGCTTGTTGATGCTTTGAAAGTTCTTCATAGCTTAGAATTGTATGCTCATACTCTTTATCTGGAGTAAGCTTCTCATCAAGTTCCTTCTGTTGTTCCTCACTTAACTTATTGTATTCAATAGATGGTAAATCCGCCCATCCTCTTAAGTCTGCTTTAGACATCTGCATTTCAGCTGATAGGGCAGCATTAATTACCTTTAATGCTCCATCTACATTAGATGCATTAGCTGCAATGGCTAAATAATGTGTATTAAATGGAGTTCCCTTATCCCATACAAAGGATTTAGTAGACACAGGCCAACTTTTATCCATTACTTTACTTAAAGCTTTATTAGCATTGTAATCCATGGCAATATCAACTTCACCATCTTGATATAAACCATCTAGTTGAGCAGAATCTGTAGGGTAAACCTCCCCTTTTTTCCATAGATAAGGCTCAATCCCTTTAAGGTATTCTAATGCAGGTGCCATAGCTTCTTTAACTTCATCATAATCTGCTGGTAAGTCCTTTAATTTATCATATCCAATAATATCATAAAGTACTGTTCTAACAAAGGCTGAGCCAGTAAAATCACTAGCCTGAGGATATGTAAATCTACCAGGATTCTTTGTTACATACTCTTTTAACTTTTCTATATTAGTTGGTGGTATATTTATCTTATCGCTATCATAATTTAATACAAATTGAGCTGTTCCCCAAGGCACTTCATATCCTTCTGTAGGATACCCAAAATCCTTATTTGCAGCATCACCTTCTAAGTCTATATACCTTTGTGTATTTTCTAATTTATCTAAAAAAGGTCCATACAAAAGCTCATTTTCCTTAGCATAATGAAAATTTTCACCATTTATCCATATAATATCAATAACCCCTTTTTCTGTAGAACTTTTTTCATTAGTAAGTTTCAGTAAAATTTCATCAATATTCATAGGAATACGATTTAAAATAATATTGTAGTTCTCTTTTACATAAACTGCCAATTCCTTATCAATCCAAGTGTTAACTCTTTCATCTCCACCCCATCCATATAAGTTTACCACTTCAGCTTTATCATTTTTCTTACCACAGGCTACAAGTCCAAAAACAAGTATTATGGAAAGAATTATCAAAAGTTTTGATTTTAATTTCTTATTTTTCATTGTTACCTCCTAATACTTTAATTGCCATATATAGTCTTTGTACTGCTGTATATAAAATTAACACGGCATAAATAAATGCTAATATTTTCATATAAGAATAAAAGATTATCATAAAGGTAAACATTATAAACCCTTCAGTTCTTTCCATTAATCCAGCTTGATAATGAAAACTTTTAATACCTGTATTTTCTAAGAGCATTCCACTAGTCAAAAATACCGTCATAGATAAAATTATAGTGCAAGCTAATATCATTAAGGTAAAGGTTGCCTCATTACATACTATAGCAAAGGATATTATATATGAAATTTCAACTAATCTATCAAGCCATATATCTAATAATGTACCTATCTCTGAAACCTTACCGCTTTGTCTTGCCATAGAACCATCTACAGCATCTAAAAATCCAGAAATCCATAATAAAATTATTGATAAAATAAACTTACCAAAGGAAAATGAAACAGCTCCTACAATTCCAACAATAGCAGCAATAATAGTTATATGTGTTGGCATGAAACCGATTTTAAGAAAACTTCTTCCGATTTTATCAAATATTCTATCAAAATATTTTCTTCCCCTTGTATCTAACATTATCAATCTTACCTCTTACTCTTCCTTACAGAATTATACCTATTCTTCCAAGACCCATTAGCCTTTGTTTCCCATAATAATTCTAAAATATGATATGCTTCAAAACTATTTTTTCTAAAAGTATCTACACAAGAACTGCAGTATGTCACTATTTCTTTGGATGGTGCTTGTTTTGCACGAATTTCAAATAGCTTTTGACCCTTTTCTGGATATAAAGTCATAATCATATCTTTTTTCCCACAACAAATTGTTCTATCCCTATTATTAGGGAACTCTAATATATCTACTCCTAGTTTATTTAATATATTTCTTGCAGCAACAGCATTCTCCAAATAACCTCTTATTGGACAAGGATCATGTAAGGATAATTTTCTTCCTTTATATATATTATATTTATTTTTTGGGATTATCTCATCTAAAACTGTCCATGCTGATATTATTTCACAATTGCTATTTTCAACCAAAGTATTTTGGCAATTAGGACATAAAGTATAAATTTTCTTTACTCCATTTTTCTCAAAAGCCTTATTTAAAAACTGTTTTCTTTTCTCATAAGGTTGTCCCCCATCTATATGAAGTGATGGTTTTCCACAGCACATAGTACTTAATTTTAAATCAGGTAGCTGTGTTTTTAAAAGTTCATAGGTTTTCATCACTATTTCTTCTCCCATAGATAAAATAGCACACCCTGGCCAAAATACATTTTCTCCTGGTGAAAGCTCAATAAATAGTGAACTAAAACTAAGAAGTTGATGAGTTTTTATGCTTATTTTCCCCTTAACCATCCTCTTATAACACTACCTTTCTATGCATAAAAATAAGAGGTACTATTGACCCCTATTTCATATCCTTTTATTTCAACAAAAAAAGTATAGCTTTAATAATAATTATTGTCAATAAGTATAGCTATCTCTAATACACCTATTACTTTCAATTTAATTTCTCTATTTGATTTTAATGTATCCTTTATATATAATAACTTTGGTAATAGAAACCAATATAATAAATATATTAATTTACTTACGGAGGGATATAAAATGAAAAAGAAACTTACTCTTCTACTTGCTCTTTGCTTAATTATCTCAACTATGCTTATGGGATGTAGTAAATCAAAGGATACTTCAAAAGAAGGCGAAGAAAAACAATATCAATATTATACAGCTGAACAATTAAAAACTGCTATTGAAAATAAAGATGATACTTATTTAATAGATATACAGCCAAAAGAAGATTACGATGCACATCATATTGTTGGTACTGTTCCAACTTATGCTTATCCAGCAGATACTGATGATTTAAGATCTAAAATAGATGTTACCTTAGATGAAATTAATAAAACAGATAAACCAATAATAGTTGTTTGCCCAGGTGGTGGCGGTGGTGCTAAAAACACTATTGATTACTTAACAACTAAAGGTGTGGATGCAAAGAGAATGTTTATATTAGAAAAAGGCCAAAAAGGTTGGCCATATGATGAATTATTAGAAAAATAATTTTTATTATAAAATGCAGAGTGAATTTTAACTCTGCATTTTATTTTTTACTTTTCTTTTGTCTCTCATTATATATCTGTTTAAACATAAATACTAATACAGTTATTGCAAAAAGTATTAATAACGCCGTAACAATCATTTGAGCTCCACCAGTTAACATACCACCTATATAGGAATAAACAACAGTTGCTGGTAATTGTCCAATCCCTGTAGCCACTATAAATTCTAAAAATCCCATAGATGTTAATCCTGCTGCATAGGATATAAAGTCAAAGGATACAAAAGGCAATAATCTACATACTAAAATTGTATGTTTACCATACTTTTCAAAGAACCCATCCACACTTGCCATTGCATATTTACTAGTAAGTTTTTCAACAGCATCTCGTCCAAGAATTCTTCCAATATAAAAACACAAAGCTGCTCCTGTCATAGAACTAATCCATGATAATAGAGCACCCTTCCACCATCCAAAAATAGCAGCATTGGCAAAGGTTATTAGAAATGCTGGCAAGGGTGCTGCCACTGATTGAAACACCATTAGTAAAAATGAAACTAATACTGCATATATTCCAAAGGATCTTATATATCCAGCCACAGACTCAATACTCATAGAGCTGAATAACATAAAGATGCCATTTACTTTTGAATTGAAAGTTGGTATGAAAAAATATGCTAAACTTAGTGATACTATAATAATTAATATTAAGATTTTTCCTAAATTTCTTTTTTTGTGTGTCAATTTCTTTTCCATAACATACTCCTTACTTTAACTATGTATATTTATCCATAGAAAATCATATTTACTTATTATCTTTTTTGTATCATATATAATATCCAAGCTATTCAGTAATTTGTATTATTTCTTGTATTAGATATAATGTTTTTCTATTGTAATAAAGTATTCTTTGATATCAAAGAATACTTTATTTTATAATATTAACTTTATGATATTATTTTTCAACTTCCTCTACCGCACACCATCTATAGTATGATTCATCATAATTTAGAGAATTTTCAAATCCACACATTTCAAGAATTAACTGCATATATGCAGAACGAATACCTGCTGTGCAATAGGTTACTATCTTATCACTTTTTGATAATCCTGATGTTTCAAATATTTTTGTTAAATCATCATTTGACTTTAAATTTCCTTCTTCATTAAATAAATCTGTGTATTTAATGTGTATTGCCCCTGGTAAATGACCACCTTTTGCCTCACCATACAAGGTCTTTCCTTCATACTCTTCATCAGCACGAACATCTACTACCTTTACATTTTCATATTCTTTTTTTAAAGCATCAGTGTTAATTAAATGAGTATCATCAATAGCCTCAATTTTTACATCTGCTAGCTCTGGTGTAGCAATCTCCTTTACTACTGGTAACCCTGCTGATACCATAGCATCGTATCCACCATCAACCATTTTAACATTATCATAGCCTGCTGCTACAAGCTCCCATAAAATTCTTCCGTCATCGCCCCATCCATTTTTAGCCGCTGCAAAAATAATAATCTCTTTATCTTTATCAATACCAAGGTTACTTAGCTTTTTACTTAACTCTTCTGGTTCTAGAATAGTACCCCACATCTCATCTCCAGCTTTGCTATCTTCAACTTTAGCAATAGACTGCCATGCCATAGCCATTGCTCCTTGAATAGTTCCTTTTTTTGCAGTTTCTTCACCCCTTGCATCAATGAGAAGTAGATTTTCTTTTTCTAAACTTTCTTTTACATATGAAACATCTACTATGTACTTACCTTTAAAACTAACCTTTTCTTCAACTTGAGCTCCTTTTGAAGAATTTGCTTCTGGTTTTACTTCTTCTTTTTTACCACAACCGACCAAGGAAATAGTAGTAGTTAACATTAAGCTCATAGCTAATAATAATGCCTTTTTTCTCATATTAATTCCCCCCATATGGTTTTACTATTTTATATACCTACATAAATATAGCAAAGGCACTATTTATAGTCAAAACTTATTAAATATACTTATAGTTTTCTTATTTTCTATTTGAAATATCTATAGATTAAATACATTATAAAAATAAAAAAACAAGATTCAACATCAATATAAAGCTAAATCTTGTCCTTACTTTTATTTTATTCTTGCCACCAAGAACATAGTTTTCATTCCCATAGCTGTAAACTTGCTTTCATACTCTGTAACTACATTATCTTCAAATCCACTATTATGTAAATCATAGGTTATAAATTCTAAAGAAAATCCTGCTTCTTTAAAGTATTCTTGAGAATCATTGAATAAATCTACATCATCGGTTTTAAACCATATCTCTCCATTTGATTTTAAAAACTTTTTATATGATTGTAAAAATTTCGTATATGTAAGTCTTCTCTTGTTATGACTTTTTTTCGGCCAAGGATTACAGAAGTTTATATATATTCTATCTATCTCATCTTTCCCAAATACATTGTCTATAAGCATTATATTAAGGACTATAAGTCTTGCATTTATATCCTTTGCTCTTTCTATTACTTCAAATGATGCCATAACTTTCCTTAATGCATATACTACAACTTCATCTTTTAAATCTATTCCTATAAAGTTTACATTTCTATCTTTAATTGCACGTTGACTAATATGTCCTCCCATACCACAACCTAACTCTAAATGAATAGGATTATTATTTTCAAATTCTTCTCTCCATTTTCCGCAATGACCATATTTATCATATATTACAATATCACTAGCTTCTAATTCTGGTCTTGCCCAATGCTTTTTTCTAAGTCTCATATATTACTCTCCTCGATATTAGTTTGTTAAATTATATCATATATTTATTTTGTCTATATAAATTTTATAAAAATAAATATGTAGCCATAGCTGCAAAAATATTATATATATACTGTCCTGGTACTCCAACTACAAAATCTAAAATTGAAAATCCACCTATAATAGGTAGAACTAATATAATAAATATTAACATATTATTTTTATACATTATAGTTTGAAATCTTTCAGATTTATCTCCTAATATATCTACTATTATGCTAAATCCATCAAAACCTGGTATAGGTAATAAATTTAATATAAACCAAGAACAATTTACGATAGCTGTTTGTTGGATAATTAAATATATTATATATTTAATATCACTATTTCCTGGTATAAACTTGACATATAAAGCTAGAGCTATTGTAGCTATAAATCCTATAGTCAAAGTAGTTAGAAGTCCTCCAAGTCTTATTTTAAAATCATCTTTATAAAGATTTTTAAAATTTGATTTATTAATTTCTACAGGTTTTATCCATCCAAAACCTATTATAAGCATAAATATAAACCCAAATACACTGATGTGCTTCAAAGGATTTAAAGTATTTCTTCCATACTCTTTTGGGGTATCATCACCAAGTTTTATAGCAATTTTAGATTGAATATATCCCTTAAATGTAAATGCAACTAAAATTGCTGGTATCACTAAGATTCTTCCCAATAAATAATTATTGTTCATCCTTTTCACTCCTTCTGCAATACTCCTAGTATATCATATTTTTATCACTCTTTTTAATTCTTTTATTAATATAAAATTTTTATTATTTTTTCAACTACTTAATTTAATAAATAGTACTTATATTATGTCTTTACTATAGAGTTAATTACACTATTAAAATACAAAAGCAACTGAAACCCGCACGGATAAAACAACTAGTTAACTATTTATATATTTAACTGGTTCCATATGTAACATTTTAAATAGGTGCAATTTTAGCTATACTCACTCCATGTATTAATAACTTTTCTTAAATATAATATTGGAGTATTTGTAACATTTATCACTTTAATTAACTACAGAGCCAAAAAAGAACCGATAAATATTATAAAATATTTATCGATTCTTTACTATTATATAAATACTATAAAAATTATTATATCCTAATAAATTTATGATTTATACTACAAACGTTGAGCAGCTTCAAAGGATAGTGGTGATCTTTCACATTCATCATATTTCAAAGTTACTTGGTAACACAATTTACTACCTTTCATTCTTTCAGATGCATAACATAACCCATTAGACCTAGAATCCATAAATGGGTGATCTATTTGGTCTGGATCTCCAATAAGTATAAGTTTTGTTCCAATACCTACCCTAGTGGTAATTGCCTTTACTTGCTTTGGAGAGAGATTTTGAGCCTCATCAATAATTACCCACTGTCTTATTATTGATCTACCTCTTAAATATGCTATGGCTTCAGTGGTTATAATCCTTCTATCAAATAATTCATTTACCTTATCTTGTAACTCTTTTTCATTTTTATATCTTTCTTTTTCATCTGAATCTACTAGAACTTCTAAATTATCAAAAATAGGTCTCATAAATGGAGATATTTTTTGTTCTTCAGTACCTGGTAAAAAACCTATTTCTTCATCCATAGTTACATTAGGTCTACATACTAATATCTTTCTATATTCACCAGTTTCTTCTTCTATAATTTTCTGTAATCCTACTGCTAAAGAAAATAATGTTTTGGCTGTTCCTGCTGGACCTTTTACTATACTTAAAGGAGCCATATTAGATGACGTAAATAGACACTCTAACATGAATCTTTGTCCTACATTTCTAGCACTTAATCCAAGGGGTTTGCTATCCTTATAATGCAAATGTACTATATTTTCTCCATCAAATCTGCCTAATGCACTTTGTTTTTTATTTTCTAAGGAATGCATAACTAAAAATTGATTTGTATAAAGGGTAGGAGTATAATACTCATCATTTTCTTCTTGATAACATACTACGTCATTTTTAGATATAACCTTTTTAGAATAGAATTCTGAAAGCTTATCTTGTGAAACATAGACTTCCATTCTACCAGTATACTGCTCATCTCCAGCTGGAACTACCTTCTCATAAAAATCTTCACTTTTTACATTGACAATATCTGCTTTTATTCTTTCAAAGGTATCCTTTGTAATTAATATAACATCTTCCCCAGCATCTTTTAACGCTTTACATACTTGGAGTATCCTGTTATCAGCTTTATTTCTATCCCAAAACTTTGGAACTTCTGCATTTAAGCAATTAGTCTCTATTCTTAATTTACCACCACCAGGAAGAGGTACTCCTTCATTCAAATTTCCTAACTTTCTTAATCCATCTATAATTCTCGATGCCTGTCTAGCATTTAATCCAAGGTCAGTTTTATTTTTTTTAAAATCATCCAGCTCCTCTAATACCACCTCTGGTATTACTACATCATTATTACCAAAAGATAATAATGCTCCTGATGAATATAATATAACGTTAGTATCTAACACATATGTTTTTTTCAAGTCATTCTCCTCCTCTCTTATACTATAATATATGAGTGACTTCTTATTAATTGAATTAATTTTTTAAATTTATATAAATATTTTATTGTAATTGCTATAATATATTATATAATATAGCTATATTATATAATAATCATTATCCATTCTTTCCCTTTGACAATGGATAATATTTATTATATAATATCTATAATAAATAACTATAGAGGTGATTCAATGGATATTAATTTTACCCAAGTTTTCAAAGAAAAAAAACTGAAACTTACACCTCAGCGTATAGCCGTATACAATTACTTGAAATCAACAAAAGAACATCCATCAGCTGAAACAATTCATAAAGCTTTAAAAGAAGCGTACCCAACTATGAGTTTAGCAACAGTTTATAAAACGCTAAAGGTTTTAGTAGACGTTAATTTAATTCAAGAGATTAATGTTGGAGAAGGCAACTTTAGATATGATGGTTTTGCTGATCCACATCCTCATATACATTGTATAAAATGCTCTAGGGTAGATGATTTAGAAGGTGTTAACTTTGATTTTCTAAATTCTAGTGTAAAAGATAATACAGATTATGAGATTATTTCTAATAAAGTATATTTTTATGGACTATGCCCTATGTGCAAGAAATCAAAATAAGAGATTAGATCATCTAATCTCTTTTTTATTTGTCTAATTTTTAATAATTATTATCTCTCTTTACACATATAATTTATGGAGGGGTGATTATAGTGTATAAGAAAAATAATTTGCATACTAAATTATTTAATATATTCTTATTTGTATTAGCTACTTTATGTTTTTTTAAACTATTTTTTGAAGAAGATAACTTAAAAGGAAAAAATGTTTTCAACTTATCTGAAGAAAACATTGTAATTAATGAAGATTTAAATAATGATAATAAAAAAGACTCCATATTTATTAAAAAATCTGACTCTGACTTATTAGCTCAGGTAAATTTAAATAGTAATGAAACCTATAGTTTAAACTATGATAAAAACTTGCAGACCCTTGGAGAATATTGCACATATTGGCCTGTAAGGGTTTCTACCTTAGATATTTCTAGAGATAATTCTAAAGAAATATTTATTCAAAGCTCTTTTCATAATAAAGCTGTTCAACATATTTTTTCTTGGAATGGAAATGGCTATGATGACATATTTTGTTCTACTAATAATTTATTAGGATTTATAGATAGTGCTAATAGTAGAACTCCTAAAATTATATCAGGTAATTTTCAAGATAATAATATTAATTTAAAGGGATATTTATATAATAAAGGCTCCCTTAAAGAATTTAATGATAATCTGACTACATCTTTACCAGGCAAGGATACTATAACTAACTTTATATGCCTAATAGAAAGTTTGCCTGACCCTTACTTGTCTGTTCCCAACTATTTTTACTCTCAAATAAGCGGTTCAGATTTAGAGAGTATTTTTAGACTTGCTAATGGATCAAATTATTATAAATTTCAAGATGGTTATTTTACAGATTTAGCTTGGGATAATACAGGAAATATAACCTGTGAAAATTGGATATTAAACTTTAGAGTAATAAGCACATCTGATAGTAAAAAAGTAAGTAATTTAACTATAAATTTAATGATAAATAAATATAATGATAATGATTTTCCATTTAAAATTACCTCTGTTAATATATATTAAGTTATTTTACCTTTTTAATCTTCGCCTCCCATTATTAGAATTATTATATTCAAAAAATAAAAATGGGACCTAATGGTCCCAGGGGGATGGGGGGGCCTCTAAAATTACTTCTAGAGGTTTATGGAGATTTTAACTTCCATTACATTTTTATTATTGACTAAATTATATTTTATATACATCTTTTTTAAATATTTTAATCTTTTTCTAAATTATTATATTCAAAAATTTTTTGTAATAATTTAATCTTATTTGGATCAATGAGTCTAATCAATATATTTATAATCTTATTATACTCTTCCTCCGTTAACCCTTTTTCATCTCTAAATATGTTCTCTTCAATTATATCTGCTTCATCTACTGTAGTAATATTTTCTTCTGAAAACTCATCACTTTTTATAATGTCATTTATGTCTAAATTATTTAAATCTACATTGGAAAAATCTATTCGTGAAAACTCCAAGTTATTCATGTTATTCAATATGGCATTAAAGTCAAGATTAGCTAATATTTCATCTACTGATTCTTTATCTTTTTTTTTTATCTCTGTATACTCTTCAACATTTTCATTATTGACATTATTACCATCACTATAATTATTAGAATTCATATTCTGTAGCAATGTTTTTAATTGTTCTATATCCTCTGGTTTAATCTGAGATAAAATTTGTTCTATAGAACTATGATTATTTACTGAATTATTACCATTGTTTACATTATTAGAAGGTGCTTGTGTATTTCCTCCCCCTAATAAAGAAGATATCATGCTAATTAAATCACCACTATCTCCTGTGTTACCTCCCCCGCCTATGCCTAAATTGCTAAGCAAGTCCAGAATACCGTTAAAGTTTCCGCCCATACCTCCTAACATGCTAGCCAACGGATTATTTCCTCCCATATTATTCATAGGATTATTCATTCCCATTGGATTCATCATGCCCATAGGATTCATTTCCATAGGATTATTCATTCCCATTGGATTGTTCATTCCAGCTGGATTATTCATTCCCATTGCACCTAAGTTAGCAGCCATATTCATTGCATTCATGCCCATATTATTATTCATTGGATTATTACCATTATATCCTCCAAAGTATCCATTATTATTTTGCTCTTGCACATAGTTTTCTTCTCTATCTCTTTTTCTATGCTTATGCTTTCCCATCTACTCACCTCTTTACTTATTATAAAATTTTAAAAAAGCAATCCATGAATAACATGGACTGCTAATTTTCTTACTTTTCTAGAAACCCCCCTATACTGGGCCATGGTTTACATCATTCTTTATCCATTGTTATTTCTACTTTTATAAGCAGTCCTTACTTTTGTTTAAACATCTTATAGTTTAGCAACATTTACAGCAGCATTGTTTTCTGCAGCAACATCCATTATTAAAATTATTATGACCAAATCCAGCATTTCCTCTATTAAATCCAAATCCACCAAATCCACCAGAGCAACATAACCAATATAAGAATATTAAAGTTAATGCATTTCTAGCACTTGAATTACATTCTGTGTCTAGCAAGCACTGATTTTTTAGAATTACGATTAATAGTAGAATTGTACATGGTTGAAAGCCACAACCTGAATTTCCTATATTTCCGCATCCACACATCATAAATTCCTCCTTCTTGTGAAGTGTACTTTCTAATTATCATAGATTAATCACTTAAAACCATTTGTTGATACTTATTAACTTTTTCTCTTGATAATTAATAATCCATTAGTTAGTTTGATATTTATTGTATTATGCACAACAAACTTTTATTCTTTTACATTTACATTTTCTTTCTTTGCATTTACATTTACAGCATTTACACTTGCATTGACATCCACATCTACATGAACATTGGTTTCCACACATTGATCCAAAGTTGCAGTTTCCTAACATATTATTACTTCCACATCCACCATTGAATCCACATAACCAATATAAGAAAAGTAATGTTAATGCATTTTTAGACTTTGATGAGCCATCTAGTAATCCTTGATTTGCAAGAATAACTATTATTAAAAGAATTGTACATGCTTGTGAGTTACATCTATTATTTGAATTTCCACACATTTATTCATTCCTCCAATCTTTATTTATCGTTTTCTTATCTATAGGCTTATCTACTCTTTATTCTTTAGCATGGTTTACATACTTGTTGAGGTGTTCTTCTTATAAGAAAAATTGCTATTATAAGAATTATTTGGCATATATTACATCCGCCAAAGCCACCAAAACCACTATTTCCAAAACAACCAGTATTGCCACTACATTGATTTTGATTGCAACATGGGTCACAACATGGGTTACAACATTGGCATGGGTTGCATGAAGCAGTTTCTATAATATAATGCTTTTGTTTTTTACGATCTTTTCTTACTCCACCACAGCAGCAGCAATATTCTTTGCATTTGCAACAGCACGGCTCACAGCAACAGCATGAGCAATCACATGGATCGCAACAGCAATTATTTCCACCGCATCCACAGTTTCCTCCGAATCCACCACATCCACAGTTTTCTCCGAATCCTCCGCATCCACGGTTTCCGCCGAATCCACCTCTACAGAAAATTAGTATTATTATTATCCAAATTAGTATTTTTCCACTTCCAAATCCAAAGTTTTGAGAAGGGTTTCCATCTGTACATGCTCCGCCAAACATCTGATATAGATTTGAATAGTCACTCATAGTTTTTATCCTCCTATTATATTTACATTTTTATATCATCATTTGTATAATACACTATATGATTTTGCTTAAGTTTTGACACTGATAATTATATTTTTGAAGTTTTTTTATATATTTAATCTATAGTATTTTTAGTGTGTTTTTCCTAAGCCTCTTTACTACAATATATGTTTTTCCATAAAATCGGTGATAAAAAAGTCATCTCATAATTTTNNAAAATTATGAGATGACTTTTTATTATGTTATTACTATAAAATTATCTTGCTTAGAAGTAATATAACAGTAGAAACTCCATTAACAAATAAGTGGGTAAATACTGAATACCAAAATCCTTCCTTTTCAATTAGATAGCAGTTGAAAAAACTTACTACAAATAACGAAGCAAAAGCACTAATACTAAAATGAATAGATGCAAATAATATACTAACAATAGATGCAGATATTATAAATCCAAACTCACCCTTAAGTCTACTTCTTAAAAACTTACCATAAAATAAGTACCTAAAAACGAATTCTTCAACCACTGGTGCAAAAATAACTGTAAAAGGAATAGTTATTATAAAAGAAACTAAATCATAATTACTTAACATAGTTATAACTTGTTGTTGTTCAATAGGTATTTTGAACAAAAAAAGTAATAAAAGCCAAAATAAACCACACATTATTATAAATCCATAAACTAATAACACATATATCAATGCTTTACCTATTTTAAAATCCCCTAAAGAAAACCTGTATTTTATATAATCATCATTCTTACATTTTGAACTAACCCAATTAACTAAAATAAAAATTATTAAAACAAAAGGTAATATATTATTATAAAGTTCTGGTAATAAGAAATACAATGATATATATCCTATACTCACCATAGTTTTAATTAACTTAGAATTTCTTTTTATTTTCACTGTTCTTAGATAAAATACTAGTGGTAAAATATAAAGCATAAATATAATAAATAAATTTCCTAATATCTTCAAATAAACACCCCTCTTTAATCACATATATACTTATATGTTTAAAAGTAAATCAATATTATTATATCATAAATAAAGGGTCATTGATTTCTCTAATCAATAACCCTTTATTTTATTCAAGTCCTAAGTCTTTAAATATTTCCTCAAGTAATTCTTCTTTTCCTTCCTTTTTTAAAGAAGAGAAGAACAATAATTTATCTTCTTTTCCAAGCTTTAAGGTTTCTTTTATTACCTTAGCACTCCTCTGTAATTCACTTTTAGTTAACTTATCTTTTTTAGTTGCTACAACTATAACTTCATAACCATAATGCTTAATCCACTCATACATCATTATATCATCACCAGTTGGTTTATGCCTACAGTCCACTAAAATAACTACTTTTTTCAATTCTGGCCTATTTATTAAATATTGTTCCATCATTTTTCCCCAAGTAGCCTTCTCGCTTTTTGACACTTTAGCATATCCATATCCAGGTAAATCCACAAAGTATAGCTTATTATTTATAGTAAAGAAATTTATAAGTCTTGTTTTGCCAGGTGTACCACTTACCTTTACTAACTTTCTTCTGTTTGTTAAAGTATTAATAAGTGAAGACTTTCCTACATTAGATCTACCAACAAAGGCAATTTCACACATTCCATCTTCTGGATATTGGGTGGGCTTTACAGCCGAAGTTTTAAATTCCGCTTGTTTAATTTCCATTTTTATCTTCTCCAACTAGTGCATTCTTCAATACATCTTCAATTTTTTCTACTGGTATAAACTTTATTTTATTTTTTATAACTTTTGGTATATCCTTTAAGTCTTTTTCATTAGCTTTAGGAATAATTATAGTTTTTATTCCCATTCTGTAAGCAGCTAGACTTTTTTCTTTTAGTCCCCCTATAGGTAATACTCTACCAGTTAAAGTAACTTCTCCTGTCATAGCTACTGAATATTTTATTTTTCTGTTACTTAAAGCAGAAACCATAGCTGTAACCATAGTAACTCCAGCGGATGGACCATCCTTTGGAATAGCTCCTTCTGGTATATGAATGTGTATATCTTTATTTTTATAAAATTCTTTATCTATAACATGCATGTCACAATGAGCCCTTACATAACTGTACCCTGCCTTAGCTGATTCCTTCATTACATCTCCTAGTTGACCTGTAAGTTGAAGCTTACCATCACCATCCATTACTGCTACTTCAACGGGAAGCGTATCACCACCATATCCAGTCCATGCAAGACCTGTGACTACTCCAATTTTATCTTCTTTATCTAAATCATCATAGCTATATAATTCAGAACCTAGATACTTCTTAACAGTTAAAGAATTTATAGTTATTTTTTTCTTATTACTTTCCATTATTTCTGTTATAGATTTTCTTATTACTGAAGCTATCTTTCTTTCTAGATTTCTAACTCCTGATTCTCTTGTATATCTATCTATTATAGTTCTTAAAGCACTTTCATTAACTATAATCTGATCATCTTCCACAGAATATTCCTTCATAACTTTAGGTACTAAATATTTCTTTGCTATTTCATATTTTTCCTCTGTAGTATAGCCTGAAACCTCTATTACTTCCATTCTATCTAATAGTGGTCTAGATATAGTATCTAAAGTATTTGCTGTAGTTATAAATAATACCTTTGACAAATCAAACTCTACATCTATATAATGATCCCTAAAGGTCTTATTCTGTTCTGAATCTAGCACCTCAAGAAGAGCATCTTCTACATTTCCTTTATAATCCTTTGATACTTTATCTATTTCATCTAAAAGGCATACTGGATTTTTGTAACCAACTTCCTTTAATGCAGATACAATTCGTCCTGGAATTGCTCCTACATACGTTTTTCTGTGGCCTCGAATTTCAGCCTCATCTTTTACTCCACCTAAACTCATTCTTACAAATTTTCGTCCTAGTGAATTAGCCACTGATTTTGCAATAGATGTTTTACCAACCCCTGGAGGTCCAACTAAGCATACTATAGGTGACTTTAATGATTTACTCATTTTTCTAACTGCTAAATATTCTATAATTCTTTCTTTTACGTCTTCTAGTCCGTAATGTTCCTCATCTAAAACTTTTCTAGCATTAGTTAAGTCTAAATTATCTTTTGTTAGCTTATTCCATGGCATACCTAAAATAGTGTCTAAATAAGTTTTTATAACTGATCCCTCTTGGGATGAAGGCCCAATATTTTTAAGTCTATTAATTTCAAATTCTATCTTAGTTTTAACATCTTTAGGTAATTTAATTTGCCCTAATTTTTTTTCATAATTAGCTATTTCTCTTCCAAACTCATCTTCTTCTCCTAGCTCTTCTTGAATTACCTTAAGTTGTTCTCTAAGATAATACTCCTTTTGAGATGCACTTACTCTAGCTTTAACCTTATTACTTATAAGCTTCTCTACTTTTACAACTTCAATCTCTTTTTTAAGAATAACTAATAATTTTTCCATTCTTTCTTTTATTGAAATAATTTCTAATAACTCCTGCTTTACATCAGCCTTTACCGGTAGAAATGCACTTATTACATCGCAGTATACACTATTATCTTCTTCTGCTTCTAATTCCACTATTAAATCTTTAAATTCTTCACCTGCTAATTCTAAGTAATTAATAAACATATCATTTAGTGAGTTTTTATATCCTTCAGATTCTGTTTTATCTTCTATATCCAACTCTTCAACAGCTTCAACCTCTGCACTTATACAATCATCTTCATCTAAATATTTTACAAGCTTAGCCCTATATTCTCCCTCTACTAATACTCGCAAGTGATTCCCCGGCAACTTCATAAATTGCTTTATTGTACATACACATCCAACATTATATATATCTTTTTCAGTTGGATTTTCAGTAGTTGCTTCTCTTTGACTTATTATAAATATCTTCTGATCTTCATCCATGGCTCTATTAATTGCTTCTATAGATTTCTTTCTACCTATATCAAAGTTTAAAGCCATATGTGGAAAGATACTTAATCCCCTAAGGGGAATTAATGGAAGTTTCATTATTTGATTCTCCATAACATCTCCTCATTTCTATCTAATCTATTATTTAATCTTACTTAATTTCATATTATAAAATCTTATCTAGTTTACTCAAACTAATAATTCAACCTAAAGTATTTATACAGGAATCTTTCAGGGCAGAGCAGTATTTTCTTTTTTATTGTAAAGTATAACGTTTAAAAGAAAATCCTACTTTAATAAAACATCTAAATGATATGTGTTTATTGTATTAATTATAATTAGACTAGTATATTATACCTATAAAAATATAATTTTTCAATTAAATAATCCCTATAAAAGTTTTATCCATTGAACTTCTATAGGGATTAGCTTTAAGCATCTAATTGTGGTAACATATTCAATTCAAACCCTTGATCTTTTTTTTCTACGCTTATATGAAGAATTTGTTCTTTTATTATTGCTTCATCTATTACTTCCTTTATAGTATTTACCGGTATTACTTTTATATCTTTATAATCTTTATATACCTCTTGCCAATTTTCTTTTGGAATTAAAACCTTTTTTGCACCAGCTTTTATAGCACCAGTAATCTTAGCTGTAACACCACCAACTGGCTTTACTTCACCATGAATAGATATTTCTCCTGTCATAGCTATATTATTATCTACACTCCTACCTGTTATTGCACTATAAATTGCAGTAGTCATACTTATTCCAGCAGAAGGACCATCTACAGGTATTCCCCCAGGAAAATTAACATGTATATCGTATTTTTTTGTATCTATGTTGTACATTCTCTCCAACACTGTAATTACATTATCAATAGAATTTCTTGCTGTGCTTTTTCGTTTTAATTTTCTACCCTTATCTCCTAATTCCTCTTCCTCAACAATACCTGTTATTTTTACTATTCCTTCTCTATCTCTTGCCTTTGTTGCTGTCGCCTCTATTTCCATTACAGATCCAACATTTGAACCATATACCGCAAGGCCATTTACATAACCAACCTTTGGTTTCGCACATATCTTTTTATTAGGCTTTGGTGAGTATTGTCCGTTCTCAATAACCCATTGTATTTCATTTATACTAACAGTATTTCTATTTTCATTAATTACAATTCCACAAGCTAATTGAACCAAATTTACAGCATCACGGCCATTATTAGCAAATATCCCAACCAGTTTTGCTGCTTCTTCGTCTATTGATATTCCAATTTTTTCTGCTGCATTCTTTGCAATTATTTCTATTTCATCTCCATCTAGAGCTCTAAAAAATATTTCTACACATCTAGACCTAATAGCTGGAACAATTTCTTCTGGACTTCTAGTTGTTGCACCTATTAATCTAAAGTCAGCAGGCAATCCTTCTTCAAATATCTCTTTAATATAAGATGGCATATTAGGATCTTCACTATTATAATATGCACTATCTAAAAATACTTTTCTATCTTCTAAAACTTTCAATAACTTATTCATTTCTATAGGATGTAATTCACCTATCTCATCAATAAATAGGACTCCTCCATGTGCTTTTGTAACTGCTCCAGGTTTTGGTTGTGGTACTCCTATAACACCTAATGGACCCGCCCCCTGATATATTGGATCATGAACTGATCCTATTAATGGATCCGCTATTCCTCTTTCATCAAATCTTATAGTTGTAGCATCAATTTCTACAAAAGAAGAAGCTGCCTTAAATGGTGAAGCTGGAATTAGTTTTGCCTCTTCTAATACAAGTCTTGCTGCTGCTGTTTTTCCTATTCCTGGAGGTCCATATATTATAACATGTTGAGGATTTGGACCACATATGGCTGCTTTTAAAGCCTTAATACCCTTTTCTTGACCAATTATATTTTCAAAATTTCTAGGTCTACTCTTTTCTGTTAAAGGCTCAGTCAAACATATACTTTTTAACTTTCTCAGCTTTTCAATTTCTTTAGTGTTCTCTTTATTAATTGTAATCTTAGATGATTTTTGTCCCTTTAATGCATTAAAGAAGTAAATTCCCATTACTATTGTAACTAATAGTTGTATTAGCATAATCAAAATCGCTACTGGTTCCATATCAATATTAGCCTACTTTATAAGCAAACTAATCTTCCCTCCCTTTACTAATTATTTAAGTCACAATAGTATTATTCACAATATATTGGATTAATATTCTATAACAAGAAAAAACTGCTGAATTTCAGCAGTTTTTATATTATGCAAGTTCAGGTGTTCTCTTTACACCCTTTTTACTATCTATTTTTAAAGGTTCTCTCTTTCCATTGTCTGCAATGATATATTCAGGAATCTTTGTATTTAAAGTTTCTTCATGAATTATAACTTTTTCTATTTCTTCACGTGAAGGAATCTCATACATTATTTCCTGCATTATATCTTCTATTATTGCTCTTAATCCCCTTGCTCCTGTGCTTCTCTTTATTGCTTCTTTAGCTATAGCTATAAGAGCATTTTCATCGAATTCAAGTCTAACATCATCAATTTCTAATAACTTTTGATACTGCTTCACTAATGCATTTTTAGGTTCACTTAATATTTTTACAAGAGCATCTTCATCTAAATTATCTAAAGTTACTATTACAGGAATTCTTCCTACAAACTCTGGAATTAATCCAAACTTCAGTAAATCACCAGGCATTATTTGCTTAAATAATTCTCCTAAGTCTTGTTTTTCCTTAGAAACCACTTCTGCACCAAATCCCATGGCTGATTTTTGAGTTCTCTTTGTTATAATTTTTTCTAACCCATCAAAAGCTCCACCACAAATAAATAATATATTAGATGTATTTATTTGGATAAACTCTTGATGTGGATGTTTTCTTCCTCCTTGTGGTGGTACTGAAGATACAGTTCCCTCAAGAATTTTAAGTAAAGCTTGCTGAACCCCTTCACCAGAAACATCTCTAGTTATAGATGGATTTTCGGACTTACGTGCAATCTTATCAATTTCGTCGATATATATAATGCCTCTTTCAGCTCTTTCTATATCATAATCAGAGTTTTGAATTAATTTTAATAATATATTTTCTACGTCCTCACCTACATATCCAGCTTCTGTAAGTGTTGTAGCATCTGCTATTGCAAAAGGTACATTTAACATTTTTGCTAGTGTTTGAGCTAATAAAGTTTTACCTGAACCAGTTGGTCCTAAAATAAGTATATTACTTTTTTGTAGTTCTATATCATTATCCATAACATTAGAATTTATTCTTTTATAATGATTATACACTGCTACAGACAAAGCCTTTTTAGCATCATCTTGCCCTACCACATATTGATCTAAATACTTTCTAATTTCTTTAGGTTTAGGTAATGTGCCCATGTCAATTTGGACATCCTCTTCTCTTTCGTCTACTATGATTTCAGAACAAAGCTCGATGCATTCATCACAAATATATACACCTGGACCTGCAATAAGTCTTCTTACTTGCTCTTCACTTTTTCCACAAAAAGAACATTTAAATTTTTTCTTTTCTTCATTTCTTGGCATGTTGACACCCCTTTAAAGCTATTTCTTTTTAACAATTACTTCATCTACTAATCCATATTCCTTAGCTTCATCCGCGGACATAAAATAATCTCTTTCAACATCTTGTTTTATTTTATCTAAAGGCTTGCCTGTTCTTTCACTTAATATTTCATTAAGAGTTTCTTTTATCTTTAATATTCTTTTAGCATGAATATCAATGTCAGTTGCTTGACCTTTAAATCCACCTAACGGCTGATGTATCATTATCTCACTGTTAGGAAGCGCATATCTTTTTCCCTTTTGTCCTGCTGCAAGTAGAAAAGCTCCCATAGATGCAGCCATTCCTACACAAATTGTAGAAACCTCTGGCTTTATATAGTTCATCGTATCATAAATTGCCATTCCAGAAGTTATTGAACCACCAGGGCTATTTATATATAGATATATATCCTTATCTGGATCCTCTGACTCTAAAAATAAAAGTTGTGCTACAATTAAACTAGCAGTAACATCATTTACTTCATCAGATAAAAAAATAATTCTTTCTTTTAATAATCTAGAATATATATCATAAGATCGCTCGCCCTTACCAGTTTGCTCTACAACCATTGGTATATAACTCATAATTACAACCTCCTTACTATTGTAAATATATTAGAATATTTACTATTATATCCTCATTAAAATTATTTTAACCTATTTTATTTAAAATAATTGCCAGTATATACTGGCAATTATTAATTAACTTAAATAGTTTTGCTATTTTCCATTATCATGTTCTTAATTTTTTCATTTACTATTTGAGTTCCAAGGTATTCTCTTTGAACTTGAACTAATCTATCAACAGTTTCTTCCATTTTCTCAGCTTCACCATACTTACTAGCAATCTCTGTAGCTTTTTCTCTTATCTCATCTTCTGATGCTTCAATTTTCTCAGCTTTAGCAATTTCACCTAATACTAATTCATTTTTAACATTTTTAGTTGCTATATCTTTCATTTGTTCTCTAAAGTCAGCTTCTGAAGTATTTGTAAACTTGAAGTAACTTTCTATATCTAAACCTTGATACTTTAATCTATTTTCTAAATCTTGTAGCATTCCATCTAATTCTCTATTTACCATAGCATCTGGAATTTCCACATTAGCATTAGCTACTACAGTTTCTATAACAGCCATTTCATATTCATTTATTGCTTTCAACTCGTTAGCTTTTACTAATTCTTCTCTTATATTGTTTCTAAGTTCCTCTAAAGTTTCAAATTCTGAAACCTCACTAGCAAATTCATCAGTTATTTCTGGTAATTCTTTTTTCTTAACTGATTTAACTGTTACCTCAAATTTAGCTGGTTTTCCATTTAAATCTTCTTTTCCATATTGTTCTGGGAAATTAACCTTTACGTCTTTAGACTCTCCAGCTGTTAATCCAATTAATTGATCTTCAAAGTTATCAATAAAGCTACCTGAACCAATTTCTAATTCGTAATCTTTAGCTTCTCCGCCTTCAAAAGCAACTTCATCTACATAACCTTTGAAGTCTATAACAGCTATATCACCTTTTTCAACAGCTCCCTCTTTAACTTCTACTCTTGTATTTTGAGCTTGTAATTCTTTTAATTTATTTTCTACATCCTCATCTGTAACTTCTACTACTTCTTTCTTTGCTTCTATTCCTTTATAAGCACCTAATTCAACTTCTGGTACTACTGGTACTGACGCAGTATATATAAATTCCTTACCTTCACCAATTTGAACAATATCAATTGATGGATAATCTACTGGATTTATATTATTTTCTGCTAATACTTCTGGATAAGTAGTTTCATATATGTAGTTTATAGCATCCTCATATAATGCACCTTCACCATAGTATTGTTTAATTATATTCATTGGAGCCTTACCTTTTCTAAATCCAGGCACATTGAATTTTTTCGCATTTTTTGCATAAGATTTTTTAACAGCTTCTGCAAATTTATCTGCTCCTATTGTTACTTCAAATTTAACAACGTTTTTTTCTAGCTTCTCCATTTTAACGTTCATTATTTCTTCCTCCTAATATTCCCAACTCTGTATTTCTTAAAATTATAACATAAATTTAGTAAAGTAAATAGTACATTTAATTATTTAACTGTTAGTCAGATACATCATCATTCTCTAAATTTATGATAATAAATTAAATATTACCTAATAAATTATACAATAATACTATTATTATGTACAATACTTTTTCCCATGATATATTTATTCAACTATTTTACCATCTTTATCCACAACTATTTCCTTATTGTCTAAAGATATAGTAAGACCCTTATCTGTTATTTGTCCCACTTCAAAAGTTTTTCCTTTTACATTATAAAATCCTCTATGGGTATTACTCTCCATATTATATATCCACAAATACTTATCATCACTGTTATTTATCCAAGGCAAGCTACTAGAATATGCAATATGTGTATTGTCAATAAATTGTGCACTTTCAACCCATTTATAAGAAGGATTATATTTTAATACGTTTTCCTTGTTAAATACTTCATTAGTAGTTGATACGTACTGTTCATTGGTAATATTTATTAGTTTCTCGTTACTATTTAAAATATACATATCTTGAGCTTCTTTGTCTAAAATTAAAATCATTTCTTGTGATGGGGCTATACTACATTTAACTTGTGAATCTGAATCAATTGTGTTGATTTTCTTAACTTGATCTTTTTCTTCATAATTAATAGTAACTTTTTTTCCTGATTTAAGAACTACATCTGAATAGGTTTTAGTAGACTTTTCCTCTACAACACTTTCCTCTTCAGAATTTTCTTCAGTTTTATTCTTATTTTCTTCTGATTTATAGTTATTTTCCTCTGTACTTTCTTTAATAAAAAAATTTTTTATAGCCACTATTCCTTCTCTATTAGTAAAAACTAATCCAGTTATCCCAATAACCATTATTATAATTAAAAATATAATCATATATTTTATACGCCTCAGCTTTAACTGTCTGCGATAATCCTTACTAAACATACTTGGCTTTTTCCTCACAGCTTTTACCTCCATAGTTAACTTTATTATTTCACTATACATTTTGATTAATAATTATATTCTCATAACTTATTATAACTCAACTTATTATAAATTAACATTTTTTTATACCAAATCAATTTAAATTTACAATTAATTTATTTAATTATATTAACCAACTTTATTTTTTGTTTTATGTTTCCATTTATTATTGCTTTATTACTTTAATATATGAAATTGCATTTTACAACAAATTAACTTCTCTCTGTTTCAAAATTTCATTTAAACTGTTATATTCATCTTCAAATTAACCTTTAATGAAAATTGTTAAATGTCTTCTTGCAATTATTTTTTTCACTAAATTTCGCAAATTTAATCCTTTACTTGTTTGAATTTTCTGAATTTTTAATCTTTTATCCCTATTAAAAAAACTGTTGTTTTTCATCTGTTATAGTTGTACAATTATAACAGATGGAGATAAAATTAAATTTAAATTTAAATTATTATTTAATAATTTTAGTACATAAAACAAATGTTTTATACTTTAATTTTATTAAAAATTATTTTTTAGGAGGATTATATATGTTTACTCAATGGAATGGCTTTAAGGGCAAAACTTGGAAAAAGGAAGTTAATGTAAGAGACTTCATTCAAACTAACTATACTCCATATGAAGGTGATGCATCATTTTTAACAGATGCTACAGAAGCTACAAACAAATTGTGGAATGAAGTAAGCGAATTATTTAAAAAAGAAATAGAAAACGGTGGCGTTTTAGATGTTGATACTAAAACCATATCTAAGATAGATGCATATAACCCAGGGTATATAGATAAGAATCTTGAAAAAATTGTTGGTGTTCAAACTGACGCTCCACTTAAAAGAGCTGTTATGCCTCAAGGTGGAATAAGAATGGCTGAAACCGCAGCTAAATCTTATGGATACGAAATTGACCCTTTGATTTCTGAAATATTCTCAAAACATCGTAAAACTCATAATCAAGGAGTTTTTGATGCTTATACAGATGAAATGAAATTAGCTAGAAAGTATGGTATAGTAACAGGTTTACCAGATGCTTATGGAAGAGGTAGAATCATAGGTGACTATAGAAGAGTTGCTTTATATGGTATAGATAGATTAATAGAAGATAAAATTCAACAAAAGAAAAGTTTAGAAGTTAGCACTATAGATGCTGATGTTATTCAATTAAGAGAAGAATTATCTGATCAGATAGTGGCTCTTAACGAGTTAAAAGCAATGGCAGCTAGTTATGGATTTGATATATCAGTTCCTGCTAAAAATGCTCAAGAAGCTATTCAATGGTTATATTTTGGGTATCTTGGTGCAATAAAACAACAAAATGGTGCTGCTATGTCTCTTGGTAGAACTTCTACTTTCATTGATATATATATTCAAAGAGATATCGATAATGGCATTCTTACTGAAGAAGATGCTCAAGAAATGGTAGATCACTTTGTAATGAAGTTAAGATTAGTAAAGTTTTTAAGAACTTCTGATTATAACAACCTATTCTCCGGAGATCCAACTTGGGTTACTGAAGTAATAGGTGGTATGGGATTAGATGGAAGAACATTAGTAACTAAAAACTCTTTCAGAATGCTTAATACATTATATACATTAGGAGCATCACCTGAGCCAAACTTAACTGTACTATGGTCAACAAGATTACCTCAAGGATTTAAAGATTTCTGTTCAAAAGTATCTATTGATACAAGCTCTGTTCAGTATGAAAATGACGATTTAATGACAACTTATTGGGGTGATGACTACGCTATAGCTTGTTGTGTATCAGCTATGAAAGTTGGTAAACAAATGCAATTCTTTGGAGCTAGAGTAAACTTAGCTAAGACTTTATTATACACTATAAATGGTGGTGTAGATGAAAAATCTGGAGTACAAGTTGCTCCTAAGATGGAAAAAATCACTTCTGAATACTTAAGCTATGATGAAGTTATAGAAAAATTCGATGTTATGGTAGAATGGTTAGCTAAACTTTATGTTAACACATTGAATGTTATTCACTATATGCATGATAAATACTCTTATGAATCTTTACAAATGGCTTTACATGATAGAGATGTATTTAGAACAATGGCATGTGGTATAGCTGGACTTTCAGTATGTGCAGACTCTTTATCTGCAATTAAATATGCTAAAGTTAAGCCTATTAGAAATGAACAAGGAATAGCAGTAGACTTCGAAATCCAAGGTGACTTCCCTAAATACGGAAATGATGATGATAGAGTTGATGATATCGCAGTATACTTAGTTGAAACTATGATGAATAAGGTTAAAAAGAACAAAACATACAGAAATGCATATCACACTCAATCAGTGCTTACTATAACTTCAAACGTAGTTTATGGTAAAAAAACTGGTTCAACACCTTGCGGACGAAAAGCTGGTGAGCCATTTGCTCCTGGTGCTAATCCTATGCACGGAAGAGATAGTAGCGGTTCTTTAGCATCTCTAAACTCTGTAGCTAAATTACCATATGAATATTCTCAAGATGGTATTTCTAATACTTTCTCAATTATTCCAGATGCTTTAGGAAAATGCTCTGAAAACAGAATATCAAACTTAAGTAACTTATTAGATGGATACTTCGGACAAAATGCTCATCACTTAAATGTAAATGTATTTAATAGAGAAACTTTATTAGATGCTATGGATCATCCAGAAAAATATCCTCAGTTGACTGTAAGAGTTTCTGGATATGCTGTTAACTTTATTAAACTAACAAGAGAACAACAATTAGATGTTGTTAACAGAACTTTCCACGCATCAATGTAATCTGAATAAAAAGAATTGATTATAACAACATAGTAGAGATGTCTTAGTTAGATATCTCTACTATATTTAGTATTTTTAAAGAAACTTAAATTAATTTTATAGAGAAATTATAGAATTTATTTTTTGTATAAAGTTAATTATGTTATTTAGTTTAAATTGCAAGGAGGCTTTATAATGAAAACTGGTAGAATTCACTCAATAGAAAGCATGGGCCTAGTTGATGGTCCTGGTATAAGAACTGTAGTATTTTTTCAAGGATGCAAATTAAGGTGTGCTTATTGCCACAATCCAGATACTTGGAACTTAAAAGATGGTAAGGAAGTCACTTCTGAAGAAATTATAAATAAAATCATAAGATTTAAACCATATTTTCAACCTTCTGGAGGTGGTATAACATTCTCTGGTGGAGACCCTCTTGTTCAACCTGAATTTTTATTAGAATTATTAAAAAAATGCAAAGAATTAGGTATTCATACAGCTATTGATACCGCTGGCTATGGACATGGTGACTATGATGAAATATTAAAGTATACTGATCTAGTTTTATTAGATGTAAAACATATTAATAGTGATGGATATGTAACTCTTACTGGTAGGGATACACGAGATGTTAACTTATTCTTGTCAGCTCTTAGAAAATCTAAAGCTCGTGTATGGGTTAGGCATGTGGTAGTTCCTGGTTATACAGATACTTTAGAGCATATGGATAAAATAGCTAGTATAATAAATGAAGAAATTCCTAATGTAGATAAAATAGAATTATTACCTTATCATCTTTTAGGTGTAAATAAGTATGAGAGTTTAAGTATAGACTATAGGCTAGATGGTGTAAATCAAATGGATAAAGAAACTTGTAGTCAACTTCAAGATTATTTAATATCTAAAGTTCAACAGATTAAAAGGAGTAAAATTTCTTAACCTGTTAATGCTTTTACATTTTTTTCCACATAATCCCCAAGTTTATCCACAGGTTAGTAATAAATTATAATTTAAATCATATACTTATAAGTTATACAATTCTATTTACTAACCATCTCTTTTATGAGATAATTACTAATACATTATAATATGTATAATATTCAAAAAATATATTTATATAAATTTTATTCAAGGGGGAAATAGTATGAGAAATAATGCTATAGAATTTGAAAAATATATAGAAGAACATAGACTTCCATTAAACAAAGGACTCAATGTAGATGAATTTACCATCTTTTCATTTCCTGAAAAGATCACTATAAACGGAGTTACTAAACCAGTTCTGGGAGGTGGCCAAGATAGAAGAGCTGTTATATCATTAAGAGATGATGATACATTAGCTGACATCTTCTGCTTTAATATAGCCTCTATATCTAAAGCTCAAGATAAATATAAGTTATATGCTTTATTCAATGAATTAAACTCTACATATAAATATGTATCCTTTTATGAGGATAATGAAATTATAAGTGCAAAAGTATCCCTACCATTTAATGATAACTTTGATGCAGATTTAGTTTTCCAAATGCTTTCTATAATATTTAGAGCTGTAGATGAAGAATACCCTAAAATTCTTTCTACCTTGCACAACTAAATAATCTAGAAAACTAACATGCTAGTTTTAATTTTCTAGCATGTATTTTTTTAATCATTTATGTTATGGTATATAATGACATTAGCTTAATTATAGTTAAATAAATCTCAAAGTCTTCATTATTCTAAATTTTAAATTAGAGGAGGAAAAAATGAATAAAAATAAAAATTTTACTAAAATAATACAAATTCTTTTAATAATAAATTTAATTCTATTGGCTATAGGACTCTTCAGTAAAATGAATTTTGTACTATCTCCTATAACTACAATTCTTAATGCTATGTTTATACCTATAGTTTTAGCAATTTTTCTTTACTATCTAGTGAGACCCGTGAAAAGGTTTCTTCAAAACAGGAAATTATCAAGTGGAATAGCTACAGCCCTTTCAATACTATTGATAATTGTATTAATTGTATATATGCTTATATATTCTTCATCGATAATAGCTACTCAAGGTGAAAGTTTAACCATAGCTATTATTGAATCCGTACAGAACTTAGCAGATAAATATAGCTACTTATTTCCACAAATTAATGAATTTTTAAATATTGGTGAATTACTTCAAAAAGCCGCTAACTATTTAGTAAATTCTTTTACAGACATAAGTAAAAACATATATGTATTTGCTAGTTCTATAGGTAATTTTGTAGCTCAGATGATTTTAATACCAATAATAATGTTTTATATACTTAAAGATGACAAAAAAATATATAATACTTTCACTTCCTTTCTTCCAAGAAAATTTAAAAGTATTATATTGAAAATACTCCATGAAATTGATACAGTATTAAAACAATACATTACTTCACAGATTATGGTTGCTTGTGTCATCGGAGTTCTTATGTTTATAGGTTATGTAATCATCGGAATGCCTAATGCTCTTGTTCTATCTCTATTTTCTCTTATAACTGCCTTTATTCCTTTCTTAGGTGTAATACTGGGAATTATTCCAGCTATCCTTATATCCTTAAGTATGGGCTTTGGTATGGTACTTAAAATAATAATTCTTACAGTTATTGTTCAGCAGTTAGAAGGCAATGTTATAACCCCTAATATCACTGGTAACCAACTGAATATGCATCCACTGACAACTATTTTAGTAGTTACCATAAGTGTATACTTTGGAGGTTTCTTCGCAGCCTTCCTTGCAGTTCCTATATATAACATTGTTAAAATTCTTGTTAAGAATTTATATTGTTATTTGATAAATAAACATAATACGGAAATTACAGTTGAAAAATAACTTTCAATATTAAAATAAGCACTATTGATTTAACTCATTAGTGCTTATTTTTTACTTTTTTACTCTATCATTTCCTATAATATTGTTGTTCCTGAGTAAATTTCATCATTAATCATAAATTAATAATAAAATAAAAAAATACCAACGATTTCATCTACTGAAATCGTCGATATCACTACATTCATGGTACACCCAACAGGATTTGAACCTGCCACCGATGGATTCGAAGTCCAGCGCTCTATCCAGCTGAGCTATGGGTGCAAAAATAAAATATGAATTCCTTATAAAACACCTTCTCAAAAAATAAAAAATGGAGCGGGTGAAGGGAATCGAACCCTCGTAACTAGCTTGGAAGGCTAGCACTCTACCATTGAGTTACACCCGCATTTGGAGCGGAAGACGAGATTCGAACTCGCGACGTTCACCTTGGCAAGGTGACGCTCTACCACTGAGCCACTCCCGCATTTTTTTATTTTTATGATTGGTGCAGGTGAAGGGAGTCGAACCCCCACGCCTAAGGCGCTAGATCCTAAGTCTAGTGCGTCTGCCAATTCCGCCACACCTGCATGTTTCATTTTTGGTGGCTCACCGGGGGATCGAACCCCGGACACCATGATTAAAAGTCATGTGCTCTACCGACTGAGCTAGTGAACCATCTGGCTGGGATAGCAGGATTTGAACCTACGAATGCCAGAGTCAAAGTCTGGTGCCTTACCGCTTGGCGATATCCCAAAATTTAATGGGGTGAACGATGGGACTCGAACCCACGACAACCAGAACCACAATCTGGCGCTCTACCAACTGAACTACGTTCACCATATATGGTGCGTCTTAAGGGATTCGAACCCCTGGCCCACGCCTTAGAAGGGCGTTGCTCTATCCAGCTGAGCTAAAAACGCATATTTTGGAGCGGGTGAAGGGAATCGAACCCTCGTAACTAGCTTGGAAGGCTAGCACTCTACCATTGAGTTACACCCGCATATATTTAATTTAAAATGGTCGGGGTGACAGGGATTGAACCTGCGACCTCATGGTCCCAAACCACGCGCGCTCCCATCTGCGCCACACCCCGATATATCTTAATCAGTGCCGTTTGATTAATAACCTTAACGACAAAATTTATTATACAGACTTCCCTTTAATTAGTCAACACCTTTTTTGAAGTTTTTAATTAAATTTTGACAGTTTTTATTGTAAATTCTCTTCAAGTCCTTATTTTACCTTCTTTTCTCTTATATACCTTATAAATACTAATGACTTATATTGTTACTACTAAATTCTCTGTCTATATCAAAATAAACTTAAATGCAATTAACAAATTATGTAATTTAATACTCAACACACGGAATAAATTTAAATAGTTCACTATGTAAAAATAAATATATTTATACATGGAACTATTTAAATATATAACAAGTAAAATTATTACATGTAGACTATAAATATTTTTTCATCTCTTCTGTTAACTTAGATAATGCATTTCCTCTATGACTTATAGCATTTTTCACTTTAGAAGGTACATCATTAAATGTAGCCTTTAGTTCTGGCACGTAGAATAAAGGATCATATCCAAATCCTTCACACTCTTTGTATTTCTCTAATATTAAACCTTCTACTTCACCTTGAACTTTGATAATATCTTTATCATTAACTATTAAAACCATAGCACATATAAATTTTGCTTTTCGTTCATTAAAAGGCACACCTTCTAACTCTCTTATTAACTTTTTATTATTTTCCACTGAATTTCCATGTTCACCACTATATCTAGCAGAATATATTCCCGGAGCTCCATTTAATACTTCTACTGATAATCCTGAATCATCAGATAAAACAAGTACATCTTTACAAATTTCATGAATTGCCTTAGCCTTTATGTATGCATTTTCCATAAATGTAGTGCCTGTTTCTTCTACATCTATATCTATATCAGCTTCTTTTAAAGATACTACCTCTAAATCAAACTCTTTAAGAATCTCCTTTATTTCTACAATTTTATGATGATTATTACTAGCAACTATTACTCTTTTCATTACAAATTCTCCTTCTTAAATGTCTACTATATGTTAAATAACTCATCTGCTTCTGGCGGAGTCACTTCATTGATTTCTTTATCATCTATTACTATACCTTTACTCTTAGTTATTTCTCCTATTTCAGTAGCCTTAATTCCATTATCATCAAAAGATTTTAACAACTTTTCTGGATTATCAGTAGTTATAAGCATACTACCTGATGATATTAGTCTTAATGGATCTATATTAAATTCTTTACATACTTTCCTTGTAATTTCTGTAATTGGCATTTTAGATTTATTAACCTTAAATCCTACATTACTTGCATTAGCAACTTCCCATAATGCTCCTAAAACTCCACCCTCTGTTATATCATGCATAGATGTTGCTTTAGCTATTCCACCTATTTTTCCTTCTTTCACTACACTTATGCTCTCCACATAGCCTCTTGCTTCTTCAATCTCTTCATCTGTTAATATACTCCTGCATCTCTCTTCATAATCATTAACCAATATTGAAGTTCCTTCAAGGCATAGTTGTTTAGTAACTATTATGCTATCCCCTACTTTTGCTCCTGATGTGCTAATAGCACTATTAACATTACTTTTTCCAATAGCCGTACACGAAACCACTATCTTATTAACAGCTTCTGTTATTTCAGTATGGCCACCTATAATTTGAACATTTACTTTACATGCTTCTTCATGAATTTCTTTCATAAGATCATGTAATTCTTGTATAGTAGTCTTTGGTGGTGCTAATATGGTAACCAAGATTCCTAATGGCTCGACTCCACAGGAAGCTATATCATTACAGTTAATGTTAACTGCAATTTTACCTATATTTTCCTCTGCACCAGTTACAGGGTCTGTAGAAATTACGCATTGATTACTGCCAAAATTTATAATGGCACAATCTTCTCCTATGCCGTTAGATACTTCTACTTCCTTCCGCTCTTTCCCTTTATGGTTATCTATTATGTACTTTAGTTCATTCCAATTTAATTTTCCTACCCTCATATAAATTCTCCTAACCTAAAAAAACTATTGTGTTTTTAGCACATTTTCACTTCTCATATCATATTATTAAATATAACTAATATTCTGGTGGTGTTATTTTGAGATATATAGGACCTTTTTTAAGAATTAACATACTAAACAATGACAATATAAAAAGTCAATTGTTTCATTTTTCTAAAGAGTCCCTTAGACATATAGTTCTACACTCTGGATGTGGAATTATATCTAGAAATGCAAACTTAAAAATTAAACCTTTACCTAATGATGATGATATCACAAATAGCGTTATTTCTCCACTATTATGTGTATATAGAAAAGCTGACGGAAAACTTTTGAAAGAAAAAGATAAATTACTTTGGAATCATCGCAAGTTTAAAAGAGAAATAAACATATGTGCTAATGGGTATATGACCCTTGGTTTGCTGTACTTATCTGACTATTATAGAAAATTTAAAGATATTGATGAGGATAAATATAAACTTAGCAAATACTATGTTGACCTATCCATTGAGCAATTAGAATTTTTTGCTCTTTATTGCCGTAATAGTGAGGGGGTATTTGTTGATAAATATGATTCTACTGATCCTCTTCAAAAAGAATATTTTCTTACAGACAAGAATATGAAGTTTAAATTTTCAACACAAGCTCTTCTTATGGCAGCATATTATAAATGTGCTACACTTTCAGAAGACAATAATGAAAACTTTCAATCCTTTGCTCTAGATATAATGAATCTATTCTCAAGTCTAAAACAAGAAATATATAATACTTCTCACGATGAGTTAGTTAAAATATGTTTAGCCTTCAATATTCTTTATGAATGTTCAAAACTGGAGAAAGCTAAGGAATTACTAGTAGATTTTTCTGAATTAATGATTGAAAACATCAATCATATGCCACCTTCTGTAATTAGAGATAATATAGATATTTCTTGTTTATGCTATATAAACTCTATATTAACTTATAAAAATACCAATTTATCTCATTTTAAAGATGCAGCCTTTAAAATCTTTAATAACCTAGAAAAATTATATAATAATGATGATGGTATTTTTATAAAAGACATTTCTGAAAAAGAAAACAAATTTTCTTCAGATGAAATAATTCTATATCTTTATGTATTTATGATTCAAGAGTCTTTATTAAGTGACAATGAAAAAACCGAGCTAGCTTCTAAAATTCATGGTCTTTATAAAAAACAGGTAGTAAGCTCTGGAATTATACTTAGGTGGCCGGAAGCTCCTAGTCTTGATAACCCTGAAAGATATAGGAATTTTTCATGTAAGGCAGAAGACCTATTAGATGATAATTATTTTAGATTTTCTTCTTATGTAAATAATGATACTAATGATTTAGCACCTATTTTTGTTAAAAATATTTCTTTAAATAGAAAGAAAGAAAGTTATAAACATTATAAACATAGTTTTGATTCTTGTAAAAACATGTTTAACTTTTTTACAATTATTTATTTAAATACAATTTTAGATTTCTAATAAAGAAGTACCTTAAATTTAAGGTACTTCTTTAACTTTTTCTAATCTTATATTTCCAGTGGTAGTTACATACACTTGGTTTATACCTTCTTTAACGCAAATAACATTGTTAATATTATATATAGGTATAGATATTAACTGATTTCTTAGTATTTTTTCACATTCCTCATAAATAATTTTTCTTTTTTCGTCATTCATTTCATATTTTGCAGAATTAATAAGATTGTAATATTCTTCATTTTCATATGAAATAAGATTATTATTAGAAATCTTATGGAAACTCTCAAAATACTCTCCAGGATTTCTATAGCTGAAATCAAACCTCTGCAATACTATATCATAATCTCCTTTATCAACAGCATTTTTCAACTCTTCTTTAGAATATTCTTTTAAAACTATTTCTGAATCAGTACACTCTTTAATATCAATACTTAAATCTTCAACAATTCTCCTATTCAAGTTATTTTTTTCAAAAATTACTCTTATTTCAGGATTTTCATTGATATTGACCTTGTTAAAGAATTCTTTAGCTTTTTCAGTATCTCCAAAAATCGAGAATACTTGTTCTGTTTCATCTGTTTCCATCACATAGGATGTAGCTGGAGTAAGTAATTCTTTGCATATAAGTTGAGAGTAGTATTCCTTTGATAAAAGTGAGTTTATAGCTATTCTAAAATTTACATCTCCACCAACAGTTTCTTTATCCGGGTTAAAACTTAAATAATATACAGCTGAACCATTAAAACTTTTCACCATTGAATTTTGAGATAATCTTAAAAGTTCATTTATTGGAGCATCCATCATTATATCAATACCACCTGAAAAATAATCTGTATTGGTATCCGTCGACTTTTCAAAAATAGCTAAAGTATTTTCTTCGCTGTTTAAAAATGTAATTCTAATAGTTTCATCAGTAATTTTAATTCTTTCATAATGCTTTTGATTTTTTTCTATGTAGATCCCATCATTCTTTACATCTTTAATTACAAAGGGACCTGTATACCTTATTGAAGTAAAATTTTCCTTATACTTATCCAGGGTTCCGTAATCTCTAATGTTAAATACTGGGTTAGCTATGATATTAATAAAATAAGGATTTTTATAATTTAGTCTAATAGCTATGGTACTATCATCTTTTACGTTTATTGCCACATTTGAAAAATCACCAATTCCTTCTCTAAACTCCTTAGCTCCATATATACAATCTAAACTACTAGCATATACATTATTTCTATCACTTAAAAATCCTTTAAAAAAACTCTTAATTGCCTCTGCAGTAATTTTTTCTCCTGTACTATAATATATATCCTCTCTTAATATAAAAGTGTATTCTAAGCCATCTTCTGAAGTTATTATCTCCTTTGCAAGTGCTGGTACTATTTCTCCATTGTTATCTTCTTTTACTAAACCTTCAAAAAGTGTTATTAGCAAATCTTTATCTCTTACAGTATTTTCTCTTGTTAACTGTAAATCTTCAGGATTTACATTCATATTGTAAGTTATATAATTCACTTTACTATATTTTACAGAATTTAATTTATCTTTCTCAATAGATATTCCTGCTAAAATTATTATAATGCAAAGTACTGTAAATATTATTTTCTTCACCACAACACCTCCTATATTTAAAATTATTTACTCATTTATTTCAAAATAAACAATTCTGAGCAAGTTAACACAAAATTCTTCTTTTCCAATTGTAAACATGTGATATAATATTTATAATAATGTGTAAATAAATTGGAGGTATCTTATGGTTTACTTAGATATTATATTGAAAATATTAGGAATCTTATCTTTAATAACTTTTATGATAATAATCATTTGGGGATTTGTTGTTTTCAATTCTATATATAGCCAGCTGAGATATAGTAATTATATACTTGAAAAAATCTCACATATATTAAATATTTCATGTATAGATATGCAAGCTAAGGAAAAGGAACAACAAAAAAAATCTGAAATAATTGATGAAAACTCTAATTCAGAGCTTTTAGATAGCACTTCTGACTCTACTATCTAGAATAATAATTATTTAGTTATGGATGATACTCCTAATCAACAGAAAAATTTATATTGATTAGATGTATAGTACAATACAGATTATTTACTATAGCAATTAGCCCCATGGATAAAAACTCCATGGGGCTAATGCTTTCTACTTTAAATCATTCCCTTAAACTCTTCTTCAGAAATTACTCTAATTCCTAATTCTATAGCTTTATTATACTTAGAACCTGGGTCTTCTCCAACTATAACAAAGTCTGTTTTTTTACTTACAGAACCTGCTACCTTTGCACCGAAACTTTCTAATTTATCTTTAATTTCATTTCTTGAAAATTCTTTTAAACTTCCTGTAACTACAATAGTTTTATCTTTAAAAGGATTTTCATCTATTTGCTGAACTTGTTCCTCCCTTGGAGTTACACCCAAATTTAATAGCTCATTTATGGTTTCTCTAGATTTATCTAATGAGAAGAATTCAACTATAGTTTTTGCAACTATATCTCCTATATCAGGAACTGATATTAATTCTTCAAAGGATGCTTTCTCAATATTTTTTAAAGTTTTAAATTTCTTTGATAGATCCTTAGCTGTCTTTTTACCCACATTAGGAATACCTAGTCCATATATAAATGAAGATAATTCACATTCTTTACTATTCTCTAATGCTGTTAAAAGATTTATAGCTTTCTTATCTCCAAACTTTTCTAATCCAACTAATTCATCTTTTTTTATTCTATATAAATCTGCTATGGACTTTATTCCAAGTTTTTCAAATAACTGTTCAGCAGTTTTTTCACTAAATCCAGCTATATTCATAGCTTCTCTGCCAGCGTAGTGAACTATAGTTTTTACCATTTGAGGCTTACATGCCAAGGTGTTTTCACAAAACAAATGCACTCCATCTCTAAATAATTCTTCCCCACAACTAGGACATACCTTAGGCTCTTCAATAGAAATACTTCTTTCTAATGACTCCTCTACTACTCCCATTATTTCTGGAATTACATCATTAGATCTTCTAACAAATACTGTAGCTCCAATTTTCACTCCCTTACGCTGAATATCATCTAAGTTATTCAAAGTAGCTCTTTTAACTGTTACACCACCTAACTCTACTGGCTCAAGAATTGCAGTAGGACTAACTCTTCCACTTCTACCTACATTCCATTCTACATCCAAAAGCTTAGTAGTTGTTTCTTCTGCTTCAAACTTATAAGCTATTGCCCACTTAGGAAACTTAATTGTATATCCTAATACCTCTCTAGTTTTTATATCATCAATTGCTATAACTACCCCATCTATGTCATAATTCAAGTTGTTTCTAATACTATTAATATATTCAACTTGTTTTTCTATCTCATCAATATTAGTGCATGTTTCCATATAATTATCCATAGGGAGTCCCATTTTTTTTATAAAATTCATCATTTCAGTATATGTATTAAATGGATTTCCTTCATTATATCCAACATCATAGAAAAAAGCAGATAAATTTCTTCTGGCAGTCTCCTTTACATTTAAATTTCTAAGAGCTCCAGCTGCTCCATTCCTTAAGTTCTTTAATGGGATAGAAGCATTTTTATTATAGTTTTCAAAAGCTTCCTTTGTCATAATAGCTTCACCATGAACTTCGATTATACTGTGATTATCTATTATGAGTGGAATAGATTTTATAGTCTTTACTTGACTAGTAATGTCTTCTCCAATTTCTCCAGTCCCTCTAGAGGATCCAACTATTAAAATCCCCTCCTGGTTATAGGTCAAATTTATAGAAAGTCCATCAAACTTTTTAGTAACAATATATTTAACACTTGGCAGTTTTTCTTCATTATTATTATTATACTCGTTTATAGCTTTAATATTTCTATTATGCCAATTCTTAATTTGTTCTATGGATTGAGCCTTATCTAAACTCCAAAGAGGAGCTCTATGTTTATATTTTCTAAATTCATCTAAAACTATATCTCCTACTCTTAACGTTGGTGAATAAGGTAAAACCTCTTCAAGTTCACTTTCTAATACTTTAAGTTCATCATATTTTTTATCATATTCCTTATCAGATATGATAGGATTATCTAGTACATAGTATTCATAGGAGTATTTATTTAACTCCTCTACTAACTTCAGCATTTTACTACGCTTATCATCACTCATTATAACGCTTCCTCCTATTAACTTAAAAATAGCTCTTATATATTTAAAATTTAATTATAGGCTATGTTTTATTAACATCTAAAACATAGCCTATAATAAACTTATTCTGCTGTCTTCGTGACTTTCTTACACTATATTAAGCTAGTTCCAGACCTGCCTTATTAAGCATAAGCTTTTTGATTCCCATATTGTTAAAAGCTATAGTAACTATAGTTTCTCCATTGTCTGAGGATATAGATACTACAGTTCCCACTCCAAATTTACCATGTCTTACTTTTACCCCTATAGTAAGTTCTTCTTTAACTGCACATTTGTCAACTCCACATTCAATGCCACTAATTTCACTTGAAGCCATAGGTTTCTTTGAATTATAAAAACCACTTCTAAAGGAGTGAGGATTATTATTAACCTTATTATTTACCTTATTGTTAATATTATCAAAACTTCCTTTGGATTGAGTTCCTCCATCATCATTCAAATCATATTTTAATTCCTTAGGTATTTCACTTATGAAGTCTGATATAGGATATCCCACAGTTCTACCAAATACCATTCTCTGTTCTGCCGATGATATATATAGCATCTCTTCAGCTCTTGTAATAGCAACATAGCAAAGTCTTCTTGATTCTTCCATCTCATTAAAATTATTCAAAGAAGCCATTCCTGGAAATATTCCATTTTCCATTCCAACTAAGAAAACTACTGGAAATTCAAGTCCTTTTGAACTATGAACAGTCATCATTACTACTGCATTATTCTCTTCATCTAAATTATCTATATCAGAAACTAAAGTTACCTTTTCTAAAAAGGCACTTAAGGATTTATCTTCTGAAGAATTTTCAAAGACTACAGCATCAGATACAAGTTCCTTTAAGTTTTCTATTCTACTTTCATCCTCGGCACTACTAGACCCCTTAAGCATTTTCATGTATCCACTTCTATCTAAAATATCCTCAATTAGTTCAGGTACACTTATATTCTCTGCATCCACTATAAGAGTATTCATTAAGCTCACAAATTTATTTATAGATGTTATAGCTCTTGCAGAAAGATTTGGTATAAATTCTGCATCTAAAAGTGCATCATACATGCATATATTATTTTCTGCTGCAAATTCCTGTACCTTAGCTATGGTTGTGTCTCCAATACTTCTTTTAGGCTCATTTATAATTCTTTTTAAACTTATATCATCAAGAGGATTATTTATCACTTTCAAGTAAGCCATGACATCCTTAATTTCTTTTCTTTCATAGAATCTGAGTCCCCCTACTATTTTATAGGTTATCTCATTCCTTCTAAAGGCTTCCTCAAATATACGCGATTGGGAGTTCATTCTATAAAGTATAGCAAAATCCTTTAAGCTTCTATTTTCTTCTCTTATCATCCTTTTAATTTGAGTTGCTACAAAGTTTCCTTCATCTATGTCGCTATAGGCTCTGTATACTTTTAGCTTTTCTCCAGATTCACTTTCAGTTCTTAACACTTTATCTTTTCTTTGTGCATTATTTCTTATAACCTTATTAGCAGCCTCTAATATGTTTGATTTCGACCTATAGTTTTGCTCCAACTTAATAACCTTTGCTCTTGGAAAATCCTTTTCAAAGTCCAATATATTATTTATATCTGCACCTCTCCATGCATAAATACATTGATCGTCATCTCCAACTACACATATATTTTCATTTTCATTAACTAAAAGCTTTATCAATTCATATTGACATTTATTAGTATCTTGATACTCATCTACAAGAATATATTTAAATTTTCTTCTATAAAACTCTCTAACCTCATCATTTTCTTTAAGCAGTTTAACAACTAAATAAATTAGATCATCAAAATCCAAAGAATTTGTAGTCTTTAATTTCTTTTCATAGGTTAGATAAACATCTGCTATCTTATTCATTCGAAAGTTTCCTTCATTTTCTTTTTTAAACTTCTTAGCAGATATTAATTTATTTTTAGCATCGGAAATTTTTGAGATAATTTCTCCATCAGTTATGTCTTTATCATTGATATTAAGTTCTTTCATGCACTGCTTTACTAGTGATTTAGCATCGTAACTATCATATATAGTAAAATTTTTATTGTATCCTAACTTATCAATTTCTCTTCTTAAAATTCTTACACAGCTAGAGTGAAAAGTTGAAACCCACATTGTATCAACT
Source organism: Clostridium sp. UBA3061 (assembly GCF_002367465.1). Taxonomy (NCBI): domain Bacteria; kingdom Bacillati; phylum Bacillota; class Clostridia; order Eubacteriales; family Clostridiaceae; genus Clostridium; species Clostridium sp. UBA3061. Next base: position 71,437 of record NZ_DFCF01000028.1, read on the forward strand.
ATATCTCCTACTAATGATTTAACTCTTTCCTTCATCTCTCCTGCTGCTTTATTTGTAAAAGTCAAAGCTAAAATCTGTGAGGGATATATATTTAAATCATTTATCATATGTGCCATTCTATAAGTAAGAACCCTAGTCTTTCCTGATCCTGCACCTGCTAAAATTAACAAGGGGCCTTCTACGGTAACAGCTGCTTCGTATTGCTCCTTGTTTAATAGCTTTTTTAAATCCATCTAATCACTCCTAAATTTATAGTTATCTAATGTAATTTATTAATCTTATTTATCCTATAATATAATACTATACTATGAATATTTAACCTATTCTTTATTATACCATATACTATGAATTTATAAACGACATATAAATAATTACTCAATATGGTTAATACACCATAACCTTATATTGTAATTATTTTAATTTCTAATAAATTGATTAAATAGAAAAAGCCTTACTCTCTTCAAAGTAAAGCTTTTTCTTATAATTAATCTATGATTACTTACAACTTTCTATTTATCTTCATATTCATTCCAATCAACTCTTTCAAATACTACCTTATATCCATTATTTCCATAATTTAAAGAACGATTAACTCTACTTATGGTAGCAGTGCTAGCTCCAGTACTACTAGCGATATCTAAATAAGTTCTTCTTTCTTTAAGCATTCTTGCAACTTGAAGTCTTTGCTCCATAGCTTTTATTTCATTTATTGTACAAACATCTTCAAGGAACCTATATACTTCCTCTCTGGTTTTAAGAGATCTAATTGCATCAACAAGATAATCCATTTCTGAAGTTTCAAGTTTTGAAACATATCCACTCATTATTTTCTCCCCTATCACTAAAAAATTCATCTATATACATTATAAAGTTATCATATTAAAGTGTAAACATTTAATCTTTAATATAATTTTATCAGACATTAAATACAAAAGCTATCCCCCTGGATAGCTTTTAGTTAAAGTATAAATATGTTTATTCCTATAATTGACCCTGCAAAAACAACTGCTGATACTATAGTAAGTTTAGTTAAGAATGATTCCTTTGTTTTAGTTTTATTTTTGCTATAAAAAGTTTCTGAACTTCCAGCTACTAATCCACCTAAGCCTGATGATTTACTTTCTTGAAGAGATATTGCCAATATAACTGTTAATGCGGAAATAATTATTACAACCTTTAATGCTGTTATCATTATTATGCCCCCTTAATTCTTTATCCTTATACATGTAATATATTTTATCACAGTAAAAATATTTTTACAATGGAAAGAGTAATAAATGTAAATATATATATTAAATTAATATATACTTCTAATTTCTATAATAAAAACANNTGTTTTTATTATAGAAATTAGTTATCTTTTTATGTTAAAGAAAGATTTTAATCCTCTAAATTCAGCCATGTCACCAAGTTCTTCTTCGATTCTTAATAACTGGTTGTATTTAGCAACTCTCTCACTTCTTGCAGGAGCTCCAGTTTTAATTTGACCTGCATTTGTAGCTACTACTAAGTCAGCTATTGTAGTATCTTCTGTTTCTCCAGATCTGTGAGAAACCACTGCAGTATAACCAGCTCTTGCAGCCATTTCTATAGCATTTAAAGTTTCAGTTAAAGTTCCTATTTGGTTTAATTTTATAAGAATTGAGTTTGCAGTTTCTCTTTCAATTCCCATTCCAAGTCTAGAAGTATTAGTTACAAATAAGTCATCTCCAACTAATTGAATTTTTTTACCTATTTTATCAGTTAAGTACTTCCATCCTTCCCAATCTTCTTCAGCCATACCATCTTCAATAGATATTATTGGATATTTTTCACATAATTCTACATAGTAATCTGCCATCTCATGAGGAGTTAACATTCTTCCTTCTCCAGCAAGATTATATTTTCCATCTTCAAAGAATTCAGAAGATGCTGGGTCAAGTGCTATGAAAGCATCTTTTCCTGGAACATATCCAGCTTTTTCTATTGCTTCGATTATAACTTTTATTGCTTCTTCATTTGATGATAAATCTGGAGCAAATCCACCTTCATCACCTACACCTGTTCCAAGTCCTTTAGCTTTTAAGATTCCTTTTAATGCATGATAAACTTCTGCTCCCATTCGTAAAGCTTCGCTAAAAGATGTAGCTCCTGCTGGCATAACCATAAACTCTTGTAAGTCCACATTATTATCAGCATGTTTTCCACCATTTAAGATATTCATCATAGGTACTGGTAAAACTTTAGCATTAACTCCACCAATATATTGGTATAAACCAAGTCCTAAGTAATTAGCTGCAGCTTTTGCACAAGCAAGGGACACTCCTAAAGTAGCATTAGCACCTAATTTTTCTTTATTATGAGTTCCATCTAATTCTATCATAGTCTTATCTATAGCAACTTGATCGAATATATTCATTCCAATTAATTCTTCTGCTATTATGTTGTTTACATTATCAACAGCTTTTAATACACCTTTTCCATTGTATAGAGATTTATCTCCATCTCTTAATTCAACAGCTTCAAATTGACCTGTTGATGCTCCTGAAGGTACTGCCGCTACCCCTACTGTACCATCTTCTAGAACAACTTCAACCTCTACTGTTGGGAACGCTCTTGAATCTAATATTTGTCTTGCATAGACATCAATAATTTCAACATATTGTTTCATTTTTTTCCTCCTTCATATTATGTTTATAATAAATTTAGCATGGCTAAATATTTTAACTTAACAACTTAAATTAATGATTTTCCACTCATTTCACTTGGAATATCTAATTCCATCTTTGTTAAGATAGTTGGAGCAATATCTGCAAGTATTCCTCCACTTCTAAGTGTTCCTATTTCTTTACTTACGTATGTAAATGGAACCAGATTAGTAGTATGTGCAGTCATTGGTTTGCCTGTAGAGTAATCAATCATAGACTCAGCATTACCATGGTCTGCTGTAATAAACACTGTACCATTATGGTCTAGTACTTTATTTACAACCTTGCCTAAGCAATAATCTACAACTTCAATAGCCTTTACTGCTGCTTCAATAACTCCAGTGTGTCCAACCATGTCTGGGTTAGCATAATTTAATATAATTAAATCATATTCATCCTTTTCAATACTTTTTAATACTGCATCAGTAACTTCATAGGCACTCATTTCTGGTTTTAAGTCATAGGTTGCTACTTTAGGTGATGGAATCAATACCCTATCTTCACCCTTATTAGGTTCCTCTACTCCACCATTAAAGAAGAAAGTTACATGAGCATATTTTTCTGTTTCCGCAATTCTAAGCTGCTTTAATCCTTTGCTACTAACATATTCACCTAATGTATTCTCATAACTCTCAGGTTTATAAGCTATTTGTACATCCTCAATAGTTTTATCATATTGAGTCATACATACATAGGTTACATCTAAACTTTCTCTTTCAAAACCTTTAAAATCCTTATCTTTTAAAGCTCTAGTTATCTCTCTTGCCCTATCTGGTCTAAAGTTAAAAAATATTATGGAATCTTTATTTTTTATAGTAGCTACCGGTTTACCATCCTTCACAATTACACTAGGAATTACAAACTCATCTGTTTTATTATCATGATAAGCATCGTCTATAACTGCAAATGGAGAAGTACTAGTATTTCCTTCACCTTTTACCATTGCATTATAGGCCAATTGTACTCTTTCCCATCTATTATCTCTATCCATAGCATAATATCTACCAGAAATAGTTGCAATTTCTCCTATTCCCTCACTATCCATATGGTTTTGTAACTCTTCTATAAATATTTTTGAAGATGTTGGTGATACATCTCTTCCATCTAAAAAGCAATGAACAAAAACTTTTTTTACAGCCCTTCTCTTACAAAGAGTTATAAGAGCTTTTACATGATTTATATGAGAATGAACTCCTCCATCTGATAATAATCCTATTAAGTGAACAGCTGAGTTATTTTTTAACGCATCATCAATAGCAGTATTAAAAGCTTTATTTTCAAAGAAATCGCCATCTTTAATTGATTTTGTTATTCTAGTCAATTCTTGATATATTATTCTTCCCGCACCTATATTTAAGTGTCCAACTTCTGAGTTACCCATCTGCCCCTCAGGAAGCCCTACATCTAGACCAGAAGCTGATAATGCGGTGTGAGGATATTTAGCCTTTAATCCATCGTAGTTAGGCTTATTAGACTCTCTAACTGCATTTCCATCCACATTATCGCTTATTCCAAAACCATCCAATATCATTAGCATTACTGGTTTTTTATTCATAATATTTGACCATCCTTTTATTAGTAATTTACAATAGCTGCGAAATCTGAAGCTTTAAGACTAGCTCCACCTATTAATCCTCCATCTATGTGTTCCTTTGACATTTGCTCTTTTATAGTTGATGGCTTAACTGATCCGCCATATTGAATTCTAATTTTATATGCAACTTCTTCTCCGTATAACTTGCATATAACTCCTCTAATAAATCCTATTGTATTATTAGCATCATCTGCAGTTGCAGTTTTCCCTGTCCCTATTGCCCAAATAGGTTCATAGGCTATAACCATATTTTCAACTTGCTCTTTTTTTATTCCTATTAAATCTTGCTTTATTTGAGCACCTAATACTTCTTCAGTTATTCCTAATTCTCTTTGCTGTAAACTTTCACCTATACATAATATAGGTGTAATCTTGTGATGAAAAGCAGTCTTTAATTTTTTATTAATAGCTTCATCAGTTTCATTAAAATACTGTCTTCTTTCACTATGTCCAATTATAACAAATTTTACTCCTAGTTCTTTAAGCATTAATGGAGAAACTTCTCCTGTAAAAGCACCTGACTCTTCAAAATGCATGTTTTGAGCCCCAACCATAATATTGCTTCCCTTACATTCCTCAACTATTGCTGGTAAACTTAAAAAAGTGGGACAAACTACTACATCACAGCTAGCATCATTTACTAAAGGCTTTAATTCCTTAACTAAATTTACTGCTTCTTCTATTGTATTATTCATCTTCCAGTTTCCTGCTATTATTGCTTTTCTCATGATTAATCCTCCTATTAATAACTTTGCAACACATCTTTAATGATGCTAATATATCCAAGTTTTTTCCTTAAGAGACATATTACATTTTTTTCTCTAAATCAAATATAATATATTACTCTCGAAAAGGAAAGTAAATAAACAAGATTTTATCTTGTTTATTACTTTCTTTATAGATTTTACATTTATTTATCATTTAAAGCAACAATTCCTGGAAGTTCTTTTCCTTCTAAAAATTCTAAGGAAGCTCCGCCACCTGTTGAAATATGTGTCATTTTATCTCCTAGACCAAATATATTAACAGCCGCAGCACTATCCCCTCCACCAATTATTGTGATTCCATCACAATTAGCCATAGCTTCTCCTACTGCTATTGTTCCCTTATTAAAGTTTTCAAATTCAAAAACTCCCATTGGACCATTCCAAATAATAGTTTTAGATTTTGCTATCACTTCTGCATATAATTCTCTTGTTTTGGGTCCTATATCTAAAGCCATATATCCATCTTGAATATTTTCATCTTCTGTTATTACTGGATTTGCATTTTTATCGAATTCCGTAGCTACTACGTGGTCTATCGGTAAATATAATTTTACTCCTTTTTCTTTAGCCTTATCCATCATCTCTAGTGCATAATCAATTTTATCTTCTTCTACCCTTGATATACCCATTTTATAATCTTTAGCTTTCAGGAAAGTATATGCCATGGCTCCTCCTATAAGAAGATTGTCTACTTTCTCTAAAAGATTATTTATTACATTAATTTTATCTGATACTTTAGAGCCTCCTAAAATAGCAGTAAATGGTTTCTCAGCATTTTCTATAGCTTCTCCTAAAAACTTAAGCTCTTTCTGAATTAAATATCCGCAAACTGACTCTTTTACAAATCCAGTTACTCCTACTGTAGAACAATGTGCTCTATGTGCTGTTCCAAAAGCATCATTTACGAATAAATCACAAAGAGAAGCTAATTCCTTAGAATAATTTTCTTCATTTTTAGTTTCTTCTTTTCTAAATCTAGTATTTTGTAATAGTACTATATCTCCATCATTCATATCTAAAATAGCTGACTTTGCTTTATCTCCCACTACATTATAATCCGCTGCAAAAATTATCTTCTTATTTAATAGTTCACTTAATCTTGCTGCTACTGGTGATAGCGAAAGCTCTGGTTTAGGCTCCCCCTTTGGTTTTCCTAAATGTGAACATAATATAACCTTTGCATTATTGTTAACTAAGTACTCTATAGTAGGTATTGCTCCTAGAAGTCTATTTTCATCAGTAATTTTACCCTCTACTATAGGTACATTAAAATCACACCTTACTAAAACCTTTTTACCTTTCACATTGATGTCTTCTAATGATTTCTTGTTAAATGACATATTAAAATCTCCTTTTTTAAACTTATTGTAATAAAAATCTAGTTCAATCATAAATCATAGAACTAGATTTTTATTACATACCTATTTTAACACATTTTGAAGATTATAATCTATCTGCAACATATTTTGTTAAATCTGCTAGCCTATTTGAGTAACCCCACTCATTATCATACCAAGCTACTACTTTAACTAGATTATCTCCCATAACCATAGTTGATAATGCATCTACAATTGAAGATCTCTCATCACCTCTAAAGTCCATTGAAATTAATGGTTCCTCAGAGAAGCCTAAAATCCCATTAAGTTTTCCTTCTGCCGCTTCTCTTAAAGCCCCGTTAACCTCCTCTACGCTCACAGACTTACCAAGTTCACATACTAAATCAGTCATTGAAACTGTTGGTGTTGGAACCCTTACTGCCATACCATTTAATTTTCCTTTAAGCTGTGGTAAAACTAATGCGACCGCTTTTGCCGCTCCTGTAGTTGTTGGAATCATTGATTCTCCTGCAGCTCTAGCTCTTCTTAAATCTTTATGTGGAGCATCCAATATTTTTTGATCATTAGTATATGAGTGTATTGTAGTCATAAGCCCTTGTACTATACCAAACTTTTCATCTAAAACTTTTGCAAAAGGAGCTAAACAGTTAGTTGTACATGAAGCATTTGAAATAATATTATGATTTTTAGCATCATATTTATCTTCATTTACTCCCAGTACAATTGTTATATCTTCATTTTTTGCTGGTGCGGAAATTAACACCTTTTTAGCTCCAGCTTCTATATGAGTCTTTGCTTTTGTAGCATCTGTAAATAATCCTGTAGATTCTATTACAATATCTGCACCTTGAAGTCCCCATGGTATATTTTTAGGATCTCTTTCTGCAAATATTCTTATTTCCTTTTCATTAACTATAATTGAATTCTCAGTAGCTTCAACTGTTCCATTGAATTTTCCATAAAGGGTATCATACTTCAAAAGATGTGCTAGTGTCTCAGGATCTGTTAAATCATTAATTGCTACAACTTCTATGTCATTTCCATATTTATCTACCAAAACCTTAAATACATTTCTTCCAATTCTACCGAATCCATTAATTCCAACTTTAACCATTATAAAATACCTCCAACATTTAATTTAATAATTTTTATATTAAACTTAATTGATATAAACAGATTTTTAGGAGATTTAATCCTAAAAATCCTTATCTAGAGATACATTTCCTTATATACATATTGATTTTAAAACATAGAATCCTAAAAATCATAATATATTAATTTTAAAAACATATAAGTACTTTAATAAGTAACTCTAGGATAAAATCATTAAGTATTAACAACCAACTTTATTTAAAAATAGTTTTAAAATTTCTTTTGCCGTAGCTTCATCAGTAACTAATGTTGAATTTAATTTATCCATTTGTATAACCATGATAGCTTCTGCCTTTTCAACACCAGCTGCTACAGCTATTACATTAGGGATATTTTTAATTCTATCTTTAGTTATTCCAATTGAAGGCATAGAATATACAACCTCACCTTTGCTATTAAAATAATGTCCATAAGCTTCTCCTATAGCTCCTAATTCTAATATTCTTTCCTTTATGTCCTTACCTAGACTTCTCTTATCACACATATCTTTAGCCAGTCCTATACCATGGATAAGAATATTTGATTTCTCTATATGTTCAAAAGTTTCCTTAATATCTGATTCCTTAATCAACGCTTTAAAAGAATCACTACTTATGTTATCTGGAATATGTAACAATTCATAAGTAGCATCTAACTTATTTGCTAAAATCTCTACTAAGGTATTAGATTGTATTTCTGTTTCCTTTCCTATACCACCTCTTCCAGGTAAAACTTTTATATTTTTATATTTAGTCATTGGAAGGAAATTGTAAACTACCTCCTTAATTGTTCGTCCTCCTGTAAGGGATATTGTAATATCATCTTTAATAATACTTTTTAAATAATTACCCGCTACCCTACCAAGTTCAGTATATAATGAATTATCTTCTGTTACATTTCCGTTAATAACTATTACTTCTCTAACTTTAAGAATTTTCTTCAATTCCTCTTCTAAGTGATTTAACCCACTTAATTCCTTCATAAAAGCCTTAAGTCCAATAAAAACTTCATCACCTTCTTCAGTAATATACATACCAGAGGACTTAATATCAATTAATCCTTGAGTTTTCAATAGATTTGTTTCGCTTCTTACAACCCTTTCACTTAAATTCACTATGGTTGACAGCAGCCTTCTGCCTATGGGTTCTCTATACTTTATATTTTTTAATATGGTATATCGCATATCTAAAACTTCTAGCAATTCCGGCACTACTTTCTGTTGTAATTTCAATAACTTCTCCATCTTTCACCTCATTGACAAAATATGTCCCTATGGACACTATTTGTCCCATCAACATTCTAAACCTCTATTTATATTATATGCCAATATTCATTGTTTGTGAAGTACTTATGTTAATTTTAGTTTTATATAAGTTATATTTCTACATTCATCTACAATTTATACAAAAAAATAATTCCATATAAATCATAATAATAAATTAATGTTTCATATGGAATATCAAAATCTATATTAATCTTTTTCGTTGAGATGAGGATTTTATTCCTAACTCCTCTCGATATTTGGCTATAGTACGTCTAGATATATCTATGCCTTTTTCATTAACTAGTTTACATATAACTGAATCAGATAGTGGTTTTGACTTGTCTTCAGATTCTATTATATTCTTTATCATATCTTTTACACTAACAGATGATATATCTTGACTTAAAATGTTTACACTATTAGTAAATAAATCCTTTATTCTCTTAATTTCCCCTGTATGAAGAGCTACATATTTATCTCTAATAGCTCTACCAACCGTAGATTCATGCATATTTAGACTATTAGCTATATATTTAATAGTCATAGGTTTTATATAATTATTCCCCTTATCTAGATACTCCTCTTGATTTTTAACTATTTCCTCCATGACTTTACACAAAGTATTTTTTCTATTTTGTATACTTTTAATCAAAAACATAGCACTACTTATTTTGTCTTTTACATAATCTATAGCTTCCGAATCATTACTGCTATTAATTACATCTTTATATGTATTATTAATTATTAATTTAGGTAATAAATTATCATTCATCAAAACTACATATTCATCACTTATTTTTTTTACATAAACATCTGGAATCAAATATCCAATCTCTTCACCAGTAAAAAACCCCCTGGTAGGTTTAGGTTCCAATTTTTTTATTATATCTTCACATTCTTGAACTATTTTAGCCGAAACTCCAAGTTTTTTACCTATTAATTGATATTTTCCTTTTGATAACTCATATAAATAATTATTTATTACTTCCTCAACATAATTATTCATTATATTTTTCCTATGCAGTTGAAGTATTAAACATTCACTCAGTGACCTAGCACATATTCCAGGCGGTTCAAGTCCCTGAACTATATCTACACATCTCATCGCAGAATCCTTTGAAATACTCAGTTCTTCCATTAAATTATCTATAATCTTTTCATCTAAATATCCTCTATGATCAATATTATCTACAATATATCTACAAATACACTCATCTTGTCTATCTAAATTACTATGCATAACTTGTTCTCTTAAATAATCCTTAATAGTAGGCTTGCTACTTATAAAATTAAAAGGTGATACCAAATCATCTTCTTCATGTTTGTAGTATGATCTATCATTATAATTATCCATGGCCATGTCTCTAATTAATTCTCTATACTCTCTCAACTCATTATCAACTATTTCTTCTTTAGTTGTTTCTAAATTGTTTTCTACTTCCAAAACTACATTTTCTTGTAATTCCTTATCAATATGTTGTAAAAGTTCATAGGATGACATTTGTAATAACTTTATTGATTGTTGCATCTCCATTGTCATAATCAATTTTTGTTCCTGTGATAGCCTTAAATCAAAGCCTAAATTCATAAATATCCCTCCTACTCATATTAACTAATCATATCATAAATTATATGATATTTCTAACTAAATAGAGACAATCCATATTTCCCCGACAATAATTTATAAAAAGAGAGTTAGCCTATAACAAACTAACTCTCTAAACTATATTACAATTTAAATTAATTTAAATATTATCTACCATTCTTTTCATATGCTTCTCCTGAAGCAGCTGGAGCATTTGTTTTTCCTACAAAGCCAGCAAGTGCTAACATAGTTAATAGATATGGTATAATTGTAAACACTTCAGATGGTAATGACCATCCAAGCCCTTGGGCAAATATCTGGAATGATTCACCAAAGGCAAACAACAAACATGCTCCAAAGGAACCGATAGGTGTCCAGTTACCAAAGATTACAGCTGCTAAAGCAATGAATCCTCTACCTGCTATCATTCCTTCTCTATATATCGGTGTAACACCAATTGATAAAGCAGCTCCACCAAGACCAGCTAACATTCCTGATAATATTACACAAATGTATCTTACTAGGTATACATTTATTCCTAGTGTATCTGCAGCTTTTGGATGTTCTCCTACAGATCTAATTCTAAGTCCAATAGAAGTTTTGTAAAGTACAAAATGGGCTACAAATACCAATACTATTGCCATTATTACAAACCAGTTTAACCCAGATAAAATATCACCAATAATAGGAATATTCACAATGAATTCTGGTAAGTTGTAAGGAAGAAGGGTTACCAAGTCTGTTTGACCTCCCTTTCCATTGAATAATATATATATCAAGAAACTAGCTAGAGCTGTAGCAAACAAGTTAATAGCTGTACCAGAAATAACCTGGTCTGATTTTAAGTGGATACTAAGAACTGCATGAATTAATGCAAGTAATCCACCCGATACTAAAGCAAACACTATTCCTACTACAGGACTACCTGTTATATATGTTCCATATACAGCAAAAAATGCTCCTATGGTCATCATACCTTCAAGACCTATATTTACTACTCCTGAACGCTCAGAAAACACTCCTCCTAAGGATGTGAAAATAAGAGGTGTAGCTATTCTTAAAGTAGCTGTTATTAATGAAATGATACTAACAACAATTATATTATCCATTCATTATCTCCCCTTTCTTTTTCTTATTTCCAAAGTAAGTCACAATGTAATCTGTTGCTACAAATATAATAATTACTGATTGAATTAAAAATACTATTTCTTTTGGTATTCCACTAATTTGAAGAGCTCTTGAACTACTATTTAAAGCTCCGAACAATATGGCTGATAAAATACATGCTACTGGATTTTTCTTAGCTAACAGTGCTACTGCTATACCATCAAACCCATAGCTAGGAACCACCATAAAATCTTGAATTAAATGTTTCACACCAGCTACATGTGTAGCTCCACCAAGTCCAGCTATAGCTCCTGATAAAACCATAGCTAAAACTGCATTCTTAGCAACATTTACTCCACCATATTCTGCACCATGAGGATTTATACCAACGGCTCTTATCTCATATCCAATGGTAGTTTTCCATAATATAAACGCCATAATAATAGCTGTTATAATACCTATAAATAAACTTATATTAGCTGAACTTCCTTGAACAAATCTTGCAAGTTTTGCACTGTCTTCTATCATTGGAGTTGCTGATTTTCCATAAACTCCGAAAGAGGTTCTAAGTATAATATAGTTAGCTAAAGCTATAGAAATATAGTTCATCATAATTGTATTTATAACTTCATTAGTTCCAAACTTAGCCTTAAGAAATCCCGGTATTCCTCCCCAAATTCCTCCTGCAACTATACCACTTACAATTATTAATGGAATGTGTACTATAGGACTTAATCCTGGTATGGTTCCTACTATAGCAGCTGCAACCATACCTAATACAAATTGCCCACCTACACCAATATTAAATAGTCCACATCTAAAAGCTACAGCATTAGCTACACCTGTAAAAATCAAAGGTGTCACTTCTGCTAATGTAGTCATTGCATTTCTTGATGTTCCAAAGCTCCCCTTCCATATAACCGAAACTAAATCAGTTAATGCTGTAAAGTACTGAGTTATTGAATATCCTTTTGCCCACATAACAAAAAATACTGATATAAACAAAGAAAGTATAACTGCTACTACAGGAAAGAGTATAGCTTTAATTGTATCCTTAACTTTACTACTCATTTTATTTCTCTTCCCCTTTCTTATCTAAGCTTCCACCAGCCATTAATATTCCTAGCTTTTGCTCATCTGCATCTTTTCTATCTAAAATATCTACTATTTCACCGTCATACATAACAGCAATTCTATCTGAAAGAGCTAAAATTTCGTCTAATTCTAAAGATACCAAAAGTACCGCTTTCCCTTTATCTCTCTCATCTACAAGTCTACTATGAATATATTCAATAGCACCTACATCTATACCTCTTGTAGGCTGAGCAGCAATTAATAATGTTGGGTCTTTAGAAATTTCTCTAGCTGCAATTAACTTTTGTTGGTTACCTCCAGATAAAGCAGATGCATTTACTTCATTACTAGGTGTTCTTACATCAAACTCTTCTATAAGTGTGTCACAATGTTTTTTGATAGCCTTATAGTCCATCATAATACCTTTATTAAATTCTTTGTTTTTATGAATTCCAAGAATAGAGTTTTCAAATAATGAATATTTTAGTATAAGTCCTCTTTTATGTCTATCTTCAGGAATATGTCCAATACCTGAGTCAATAATTTCTCTAGGAGATTTTCCATATAAATCTTTTCCATTTAATAATACTTTTCCATTGTGACCTTTTCTAAGACCTGTAAGTACTTCTAATAGTTCTGTTTGTCCATTCCCATCTACTCCTGCAATTCCTAAAATTTCGCCCCCATTAACAGTAAAGGAAACATTTTTCACAGCAGGAATACCTCTTTGATCATTGGCATATAGATTTTCAACCTTAAGAATTTCTCCTGTTAATTCAGATTCTCTTTTTTCTACCACTAAGTTTACCTTTCTTCCAACCATTAACTCTGCTAATTCATCAATACTAGTATCAGTAGTATTAACAATACCGGTAACCTTACCTCTTCTAATTATAGTAACTCTATCACTCATACTCATAACTTCTTTTAATTTATGAGTTATAAGAATGACAGATTTTCCTTCATTTTTTAAATTATCTAATATTTTGCCTAGTTCCTTAATTTCTTGTGGTGTTAGAACCGCTGTTGGTTCATCAAGAATTAGAATCTTTGCTCCTCTATAAAGAGCCTTAAGAATTTCCACCTTTTGCTGTTGTCCTACAGATATATCTTCAATAATAGCATTAGGATCTATAGAAAATCCATATTTATCTGATAATTCCTTTACATCTTTATATGATTTTTTTCTATCCATACATAATCCTTTATTGGGTTCACATCCAAGTACAATATTTTCAGCTACTGTAAAGTTGTGAACTAACATAAAGTGTTGGTGAACCATCCCTATTCCAAGCTTTATCGCTTCACTAGGATTGTTAATTTTAACCAAATTTCCATTAACATAAATATCACCTTTTTCTTGCTGATACAAGCCATAAAGTATATTCATTAAGGTAGTTTTTCCTGCACCATTTTCACCTAGCAATACGTGAGTTTCTCCTTGTAATAAATCAAAGTCTACACTGTCGTTTGCAATGGTACCAGGGAAAACTTTAGTTATACCTTTCATTTCAATTACTTTTTCCATTTCCCTTCCTCCTTATAATATTACCTACGTTTACATATTACATTAAAATACTTAACATTAGTTAAAATACGATATGCACTTTATAGAATCCATCTCCCATTATACCATAAAAATATTTCATTGAATATTATTTTTATTTTTCATACTATTTTACTTTCATAAAAATATACTATCAAAAGGTATAAAAAAAAGCTAGATGTAAAATCTAGCTTTTTATCTCTTTTTCATTGATTATTTAAAATCAATAACATCTTGTCTTGTAGCAGGCACTTTAATTTTACCTTCTTTAATTTGAGTTTCAAACTCTTCTGCTTTCTTAATTACATCAGCAGCAGTATTGTCTTTAGTTGTTGCAGACATTCCTACTCCACCTTCAGCAATTCCTAATTCAATATGCTTGGCTTTGAATGTTCCTTCAACAATTGATTTTGTTACATCATAAGTAGCATTATCAACTCTTTTCATCATCGAAGAAAGAATAACATCTTTAAATTCTGGAAGAGAAACTGCTTGATCTTTATCAACACCAATAGCCCAAACTTCTTTACCCGAATCTCTTAATTCTTTAGCAGCTTGGAACATCCCTGTACCAGCTCCTCCAGCTGCATGATATATTACATCACATCCAGCTCCGTATAGTGATATAGCTAACTCTTTACCTTTGTTTCCATCAGCAAAAGAATCTGCGTATTTAACTGTTATTCCTGGGTTCTTGCCATCTGCACTTATAAGTCCAGCAGCCGCTTCTGGATTAACAGCTTTAACTCCAGCTGCAAATCCTGTTTCAAACTTTTGTATTGTTTCAGTATCTTTTCCACCTATAAATCCAACTTTGTTAGTTTTAGTAGTTAAACCAGCTATAACTCCCATTAAAAAAGAACCCTCTTCTTCTTTAAATGTTACTGACATTACGTTATCAGCTTCAACTACAGAGTCTATGATACAAAGTTTTGAATCTTGGTTGTTTTTAGCTACATTAGCAACTGCATCATATAATTGATATCCAATTGCAAAAGTTAGATCAGAACCACCATCTATTAATGCTTGTAGGTTTGGTTCATAATCTTCTTTCTTTTGAGCTTCAACTGAAGTGTATTTAACTCCAAACTCTTCTACTGCTTTTTTAACTCCTTCATCAGCTGATTGGTTAAATGATTTGTCATTTAATCCACCTTCATCTGTTGAAAGACCTACTGATACTTCTGATTTAGGAGTATCTTTGCCTTCACTTGCTGTGCCTTTGTCATCGTTTCCGTTACCAGCGCAACCTACAAGTAGGGATGCAGTCATAGCAACCGTTGCCATAAGAGCAACTATTTTTTTCATTTTCATCTTAAACCCTCCTGAAATAAATAAGTAATATAAATATATAAAAATTTTTATTATAGTATGTATTATAACCTAATAAAAAATTTTTATCATGTAAATAAATATATTCAGTATTATTTAATTTCATATATTTATATGCTGAATATACCATAATTATCCGTAAAAATCAAATAAAATTGACTGTAAGACTACAGTCAATTTTATTTTTATTATCTATATTTTAAGATACAAACTCTGCATTCTTTAATACCTGTTGAGCTTTTTCACCGTCTTCATCAGCTACAAGTACTATTGGCCCAGTACAACCCATTCCACTCTCTGAGTATATACCCTCTTTCCAAAGCGCTTTACATGCATTTTCAAGCTCTAGTATATCTATACCTGCTATAGAGAAAGTTACTACCTTTTTAGGTGGCATTTTTACCTCTTCCTCTTCTTGAGATTTGTTAGCTTTTTTTGTAGTCTTATCTATAAATTCTTTTAATCCAGCTACATTAGCTGACTTAAACTCATCCCTAGCTATATCCAAAACCTTGTTTTCTGCACAAGTTGCGCAGAATCTTAATGCTTCTGCAATAAGCGGTGCTCCTGAAGCTCTAGAAACTATATTAACTAACTTATCATAGTTTTCTCCAATTCCAGGACCATATCCAGCTCCTACAGTTTCATAATTCCCACCTGTAGTAAATGAAGAGAATATCTTAATTAAAAGATTTCCTGTTAATGAATCACAAACCATAACGTCCGGTGTTCCTGCTAAAAGGTCATTTCCTCTCATTACAGCTCCACCATCAGCTCTTAATGATTCAGTAAAGGATATGTCATATCCTCCTTCTTGAGTTTCTCTTAGAATTCTTTCTACTTGTCTAGCACCATCAAGATTTAGTATTCCAACTTTTGGATTTTTAATACCACTAGCTTTAGCTACAGATATCCCAGATATAGCATTTTTAACCATACCCTCAACTCTATTTGTAGAAGTAGTTCCTGTAGTTGTAGCAATTATCATTTCTTTTCCTTTTCCAGGAGTCATTACTTTACCTACTGTAGAAACTCCTATTGGAAAATCAAAGTGTTGTGTAACACAACCATCTAATTCTCCACACTCTAACATAGATGTCATTTTTTTATGACCTTCCTCAGCTGATTCTACTTCTATTACTTCAAAATCAGCATCTACTTTAGGTCCAATTAAAACTATATCAAAATCGCCATATTTTACTTTTGCAAGTTCAGCAGCTTTAACCATCTCTTCGACTCCATGTTCAGAACCTAGTATAGTTAAACCTATTCTAACTTTTTTCTTGAATTGTCCGCTTTTTATTCCTGTTGCTATATCATTAAATACTTCAGCAATCATTGCTTTAGTAGCATTTTGACTCATTTCTACACCCCGTTTCTTTAATAACCTCTTATATTTAAAGAGATAAATTAGTAATTGTTAAGCTTCAGTAGGAGCAATTATCCTTCTGAGTTTTAAGGCTCTATTTATCAGAGTTCATTAAAAAGCTTGCAAAATCCTTCATGGCATCTGCTACCATTGATTTAACTTCTTCTTTACTAACACCTGACTCATTGTCTAGTTTTCCAGTATTCTTTTCAACTAGTATAGAAACTCCATCAAATAAGTTAGTCATTCTTCCTAAGAATAAACTTCCTTTTCCTACGATCATAAAGTTATTTAAAATGCCATCTTTTATGTGATCTATTCCATGTCCCACTATTGGCACTCCAGATGGTATATGTCCTTGAGTTGGAGCGTAACCTTGATATCCATGTTCTTTTATAAATCCTGGTAATTCTTTTCTATCTAATTGACCCTTCTTAACAGCTAAAGCACCAATCATTTTATAGTTTTGAGTTGGAACATCTCCAGCTCCTGCAGGTTCAGTTATATCTGGAGTTTGCATTTCTGGTGCATACTTATCTACATCTGTTACTTTTAATCCAGCTGCTGTTAATGGATCAAGTACTAATGCTTCAAGTACAGCTTGTGGAGAAGCACCATGGCCAATTGTATGTTTTCCAATTATGTCAGTTCTTAAAATTGGACTTACTCCATCATTTTCTGAAACAAGAATAGCAAATCCTCCTAAACAATCTTCAAGTACTGGTAATTCTTTTTTTATGTGATCCTTACCATTCATTCCAAGCTTCGCAGTAGCTCCACCTGCAATTACTAATACATTTTTAAATATTCCACTCTTAACAAGTGACGCTGCATTTATTAATGCATGAGTAGGTCCTGCACAGAATCCTCTCATATCTGAACCAGTAGCTCCAGAAAGACCTACAACTTCACCTATAGATTTAGCTACGTTTCCGCCGCCTCTTTGGTTCATATCTCCTATTGCTTCTTCTGAACATTCTATTATATAACCTATTTCTTCTACAGGAATATCTAAATTGTCAACTAGATGCATTCCAGCAAGTACTCCTGATGATTTAACTGCTAAATTTTCAAGCATATAGTGAGCTGAAAGGTTTGGATCAAACTCATGTGCTCTTCTTACACAACCAACAAGGTTTCCATCTACATATAATCCTTCTGCTCCAGCATTATTAACTAACTCTTCAATTTTAGCCATTTCATCCCCAGTAATTTTTCCTGCTTTTTCTTTTAGTAATGGATGATTAGCTAATTTTTCTTTTATAGTCTCAACAAAAGACTCTTCTAATAAAACTAAGTCAAATACATCAGATATCTTCATTAATCCATAGAATTCATCTTGTGGCATTATTTCGCCGTATTTACCAAATCTATTAGCATTTTCTACATTCTTTCCAACCCATGGTCTTGGCATTTCGCCTAACTCTTCTGGTGTAATGTTTCCTATATAAGTTTGATTTGGTGCATAAGCTACAACATCCTCAAAACTTCTTAAATTATTTTTTATAGCCTTTAAATATTCTGAATCTGGATTTGTTTGTTTTTCTAATGTTTGTGTAGTTCCATTATGTATTACCATATCTGGAGTATTCACTAAAATATAAGATGCTTTCTTTATAACTGGAAAATTCATTTTTAATTCAACCTCCCTTAATAATGTGCGTTTATAATAATTTATTTTGTAATTTGCACAATCTATAATAAATAGGTACAAACTATTCATTGTACATTGTGCAAACTAGACATCTTCTTATTAATATATTTAGTAATTAGGGGTAATCCCCTAATTACTAAATCATTAATTTTAATTATTCAAATATTTTTTGTCCATCAACTTCTGTTTCAAGAGCTTTTAAAGCCTTTTCAACAAGTTTTCTTCTTAATGTATATTCATCCTCTTTTGTTAAGTTTGGATTTCCAAGTGGATGAGGAATAGCTACTGTAGGAATTATTCTATTAGCTCCAACAGTTAAAGATACTGGAGTAATAGTACACATGTGAACTACTGGAAGTCCAGCTCTTTCTATTTCTTTAACAAGCGTTGCACCGCAACGTGTACAAGTTCCTCACGTAGAAGTTAATACAACTGCATCTACGCCGTCAGCTATTAATTCTTTAGCTGCAAACTCACCATATTTTTTAGAAGATGCAACAGCTGTACCATTTCCAACTGTAGAATAGAAGTATCTGTGTAATGCTCCTATTTTCCCTTCTTTTTCAAGATCTCTTAGAACATCTACTGGGATAACTCTATCTGGATCTTCATTAGCATACACTGGATCATGACCACCGTGTGCTGTTTCAAAAGTTTCTCCAGTTAAATCATTAATTCCTTCTATATCATATTTACCAATTTTAGAAGCTGAAGATGACTCTATGTGATCTGGGTTTCCTTTTGGAACTATACCACCAGATGTAACTATAGCAATTTTAGCTTTAGTTATATCTTTTATTGCTGGCATTGGATCAACTCTATCAAAGTCAGGCATTTTAAATTCTGTAATGAATTCTTCACCTTTTAATTTTTTAACAAGCATGTCAACTGCTCTCTTAGATCCTCTTTCAGTTGCAAAATAGTTCTTTCTTATTCCTCTTTCAATGTAGTTCTCTTCTACTGGAGAACCTACTTCTTCTCCCTTAGCTAATTTAATAGCTAATTTAGCCATTTTAGGTAATGCATCTCTCATACCTACAGCACTATTTCTTGTAGAGATAAGATATAAATCTTTTTTATACATGTCTGCACCTGGATTTTCAATGTACATTCCAGATAATACAGGTATATTCAACTCTTCTTTAACTGCCTTACATACATCTCCACATGCAACACCATATCTTCCAGCGTTAAATGCAGGTCCAGCTATAAATAAATCTGGATTATATTTTTTTACCATTTCGATAATTTCAGCTTGTGCTTCTTTTGTATTCTCAGCATAATAAGAATCTCCACAAATAACTGTAGCAACTATCTCAACGTCTTCTTTCTTTAATAACCCATTTAATCCAAGTCCAGGTCCTACAAACCCTTCACGAACCTCAGGTTTAATATCAGCTTTTTCTTCTCCGCCTATTCCTGCGTAGAATTGGTTTATATAATGAACAACTTTTAACATAGGTGTTCCCCCTTTCATGGGACTTGCCCTCTAGAAATTCTATTTCTTAGGTCAATTAATTTAACATTTTCTATTAAAATTATTTATTAAAGATATTTACAGAATTGGTCTCTTACATTTTTAACTTCTTCTATAATAGCATCAACATCAAGAACCATTTCCATCATTCCGCATTGTTCGTCATAAATAGCTTCATCACATTCTGCTTTCATTTCTGGCTCTACAACGTGGAAAACAGATAATCCAAGATCAACTCCTGCTAAAGGACCTGCAAATGTTGGGTCTCCAGCAGCAACTGTTTCAGCAGATAATCCAGATGCTTCCGCTTCTGCTCCTCCGATTACTACCACCATGTTCTCTGCACCATATTTTTCAGTTAAATCTTTAACTCTTTGTTGGATCTCCAGATCCATTGCACCTGCAGCTGTTCAGACAAAGCACTCTGTTGATGCAAAAACAACTTCTGCTCCTGCTGATTTAACACAAGCCTCTATAGCTGGTCCTGGTATTCCGTCTCTATCTCCTATACAGATAGCTTTTTTTCCTTGTAACATAGTATCTATCTCCTTTTCAATGTACTCATAATCATTAAACTAAACTTTTTAGTTATATTTTAAAATTAATATCCTTTTGCTGTTAAGTAGTTAAATCCTACTTCGCTAGTTGCTCCAGTAATAACTTGGATTTCAGCTTCAATTGATCCATCTTCTCTTAAGCTTCCCATGTGTCCACCAGCAATAGTATTTGCAGCATCTACATGACCAATTACTCTTTTCATAGGTGGTAAAATAACAACTTCGTTAGCATTACCTCCAGTTACTACAGCATCACCCTTTGGAGTTGAGTCTGCTAATGATTGAGACATACCATCTTGACCAGCATACTCATCTGTAACTAGAACAGTTTTAACGCCTTTAGCTGTAACCTTATTACAGTTCATAACTAAGTCCGCATCTGGATTTCCAAATCCTTCTTCAGAAATTATAGCAGCATCTGCTCCTAAGAATTCTACTAACTTAGCAACCATATTTGATGATCTCTCTTTATCAGCTAGATATACGTTTTCATTTGTTATAACGCAACCTAAGAAGTTAAAGTCCTTGCCATGTCTCTCATATAAATCTTCTATTATTGGATGATTCATATGAACATAAGAAGGGTTCTTATCACAAGCAGATACACAGTTTCCACTTACGATAGCTCCGTCAAATACTTCTGTTGGATAAATAAATGTAGGAATTATTTTCTTAGCATCTACACCATATACATAAGTATCATGTAATAATCCTTGTGTTTGAAGCATATATACATATACTACCTTAGGTAACTCTGGATATTGTTGAACTTGTTGTAGAAGTGGTAGTGTCTCATAAGTTTTCACTTCATCAGGTTCCACATTCTTACCTGCTTTTCCAAGGTATGTAGCTGCTTTAAATCCTATAGTTCTTACTGCTTCTTCATGATCATGTTGTAAAATTCCTTCTTTTGGTTCACATATAATCACAAGGTTATTTGTTTTTGAGAACGGTGTATATTTAGCACCTTCTCCACTCATATCAACTATACCTTCTTGGAACCCAACTATTTTACCAGTAGTTACAACTGCAGCTCCTTTTAAAACATGTGTTCTTCCAGAACCTACTGTATCTACCTTACTAATAAAACCTGGAAATATTCCACCATTTCCTTCTACTTTAACTCTTGGTTCAACTACGTCTTTTACAGGTATTATTCTAACTTCCTCACCTGGTCTTGCAATATCAAAATCGATACTTGCAATTCTTTCGTCACCAGATACCTCGTTTAATAACTCCTCTTTGTTTACATAAAGAACTCCGTTCTCAACTTTTGTTTCTGGTCCAAATTGAAGATCCTTAATAAATATCTTTCCAATCTCTAGACGCAAAACCTTCACCTCCTAAAAATATATAGGTCACTTTTTATTTATTAGAAGATGGGAGGTAATCCTCCTCATCTAATAACCTTTTAAACCTTGAAAATTGAAATTATAATGTTTCGTAGTATTCTTTAATGAATCCTTCGATATCATCTAGTGTAGCAATTTTATCTGGAGTTATTGTAGCTACACAAGCTCCACCATTGTAAATTTTCATAGTTGGAAGTCCTAGAACTTTTTGTCCTATAGCAACTCTTCTTGCTCCACCTATGTTTAAGCTAGCAAATTTTATTTTATCTTCATACTTAGGTTCTAAATCGTGAACACCTGGCATTAAAGCTATACATATTTCACATTTATCTCCCCAAAAATCTACGAAAACTGGTTTATCACTGTTTAAAACTTCTGACTCAAAATTATCTTTGTTTAATTCTATCATTTTATTTTACCTACCTTTCATATTATAAATATTTATTAATATATAATTTACCTAAAGTAAATAAATTATATTCTAATGTAAATTTTCTATATAATGCTCTGCATTAGTAGCCGCAATAGCTCCATCTGCTGCCGCTGTAATAACTTGTCTTAATGATTTTTCTCTAACATCTCCAGCTGCAAATACTCCTGGTATGTTAGTTCTCATTTCTTCATCAGTTATTATATCTCCTCTTTCAGTCATGTTTACTTTACCTTTAAACAGTTCTGAAATTGGTAAATATCCAACAAATACAAAGCAACCATTAACTTCTAAAGTACTAACTTCACCAGTTTTTCTATTTTTTATAGTTAAGCTTTCTAGAATTTCATCTCCGTTAGCTTCTTCTACAACAGAGTCCCAAATAAATTTGATTTTAGGATTTGCAAAAGCTTTTTCTTGTAGTGATTTAGCTGCTCTTAATGAATCTCTTCTATGAATTACAGTAACAGTTTCACCAAATTTAGCAAGATATATAGCTTCAGTAATAGCTGAGTCACCACCGCCAATTACAGCAATATCAAGATCAGTAAAGAAATCTGCATCACATGTAGCACAATAAGAAACTCCTCTACCTCTTAACTCTATCTCATTTTTAAATCCACCAAGTCTTGGAGTCGCTCCAGTTGCAATTATTATTGTTTTAGCTTGATATTCACCTTTTCTACATTTAATAACTTTAATATCACCTTCTAAAACAGTTTCAACTACTTCGTCTTTAACAAACTCAGTACCAAAATCTTCTGCTTGTTGTCTCATTCTTTGACTTAATGTTGTTCCAGTACACTCTTCAATTGAACCTGGATAATTCTCTAGTTCGTCAGTTGTTGTTGCCTGACCACCATATTTCGCCCTCTCAATGATTAACGTTTTCATTCGTGATCTTGAAGCATATAGTCCTGCTGATAATCCTGCAGGTCCTCCTCCAATTATTATAGTGTCATAAATTTGTGACATATCAATATACCTCCCTTAGTTAATAGCATGATCTATTAAGTCTGAATCTATTACTTGAAAATCTGTTAATATTTTTTCACTCCATTTTGGAGTGTTAAAATCTCTTAAAAATTTTTCTGTTGTACCTATAGCATTTTCTATAATTTCTAAAGACTGCAAATCAACTCCATTGACAACCTCCGTTGAAACACAAACAGTTCTGTAAGGAGTTTCATTGGGCTTTACACTTCCCATCAATGGATGAGTAAGTATTCTATTGCCTTTATGAATATAATTTCTTACTTTTTTTAGTATATCCAACTGGGGCACATCTATAAACTCAACTTTAAACTTTTCTTCAAATTTTTCTTTTGACATAGGATTGTTAGTTACAATAAATAATGGTTCTATCATTTAAATTCCTCCTATTAGGTGCATATAAAAAAGCATAGCGCAAAATATTAATATATTTTGCCCTATGCCTCTGTATTTTAACCTGAGAGTTTTGCTCCTTCGGTGCATATACGCTTTCCAGAGTTTTGTCCATTTTCGGTCCTTTTGCCTGAGAGTTTCATATTTATTTGGCAAAATAAATACTTGCTTCTTCGGCTACCTAATTTAATAGATCCTCTCCCGAAAATATCATCCAAATTATTATTTTCTTTACTTGCTATCTTTAATACCAGTATATAATATATTTGTCTAATATTCTACATATTTTT
Organism: Clostridium sp. UBA3061; assembly: GCF_002367465.1. NCBI lineage: Bacteria > Bacillati > Bacillota > Clostridia > Eubacteriales > Clostridiaceae > Clostridium > Clostridium sp. UBA3061. Next base: position 95,376 of record NZ_DFCF01000028.1, read on the forward strand.
ATTGTTTTGTTATTTGATTTTTCTATAGTTTCTATAAAGTTTTTTTAATGAAAATATTCTGTCAATTGTATATATCATTATATCCTACATATATATCCCCTACTAATATGGAGAAATTCGTTGCATACCAACCCCTAGAGCATACTCATATACCTATTTTTTTCATTTTCAAAAAAATTTTAAAATAAATTTACTTATGATATATTCAAATGCCTATGCGTATAAACATAAAAATACATTGATATTTTTTTAACTTTTTAAATATGGTTATTATTTTTTCTATAAATCAATTTCTGTACTTTATTGTTATTAAAATATATTTGAACCGCCCAATGTACAATAAATTTATTTGTATATTATAATTTAAATTATAAATTTTTATTCTGTTTATAATAATATGGAAGGATATAACCTTAAATCATATCCTTTTTAATACACTACTTCATATTTTTAAATCCGATTTGTCTCAATCCCTCATAAGCAATTATAGCAACTGTGTTGGAAAGGTTAAGAGATCTAGTTGTAGTATCTACCATAGGCACCTTTATAAGATTATCTTTATTTTCTTCTCTTATATAATCAGGTAATCCTTTAGATTCTCTACCAAATACTAAAAAATCACCTTCTTTAAAATTGGGTTCATTATAATATTTAGTTCCTTTAGTAGTACAAAAATAAAATGTTCCATTCTTATATTTTTCCCTTAAAGCTTCATAACTTTCATGAATTTCTAACTCTAACTGTGGCCAATAGTCAAGTCCAGCCCTTCTTACTGCTTTTTCATCCAAGCTAAATCCTAAAGGTTTTATTAAATGCAGCTTACAGTTAGTAAGTACACAAGTTCTACCTATATTCCCAGTATTTTGAGGAATTTCTGGTTGAAATAATACTATGTTTAAGTTCACTATTACGTCCTCCTAAAAATAAGCCTATTCAGGCTTGATAAAGATATAATACTTCATTTCTATTTCTATGTAAAGTTTATAACTTTAAAAACTTTGTTTAACATTCTATTTTAATATAAACTCTTCAATGACATGAGCAACTCCATCATCTTCATTACTAAGAGCCACATAATCTGCTTGTTTTTTTACAAATTCTTCAGCATTTCCCATAGCTACACCTACCCCAGCAAATTTAATCATAGAAATGTCGTTTTCGTTGTCTCCCATACAAATTACTTCCTCTCTATGAATTCCATAATACTCGCATATTTTCTTTACTGCTTCTCCCTTGGATGTCCCCTTTTTCATAATCTCAAAGCTACTCTCCATAGAACTTACTACTTCAAAGCTTTTTAGATTTAAAAATTCTTCCTTTGCAGCTATAACTCTCTCTTTATCCTCATGTACTACCATAACCTTAATCAGATTTCCATTTTCTTCAAATAACTTTTCCCATTCATTTATAATTCTTATGGCTACCTGTCTATTTTTAGGTAAGGTTGCATTTGCTTTACTATATATTAATGCTGAATGCTTTATCTCTTCTGTATATATTGTGTCAGTACTATAAAATTGAGGCATAATATCATACTTTTTTAATAATTTTAAAATGACTCTACATTCTTCTTTATTTAGATACTCTTCATATATAGCTTTATCTAAATCTTTTTCTCTAATATAAGCTCCATTTGAAGCTATAATAGGAGTTTTCACCCCTATTATATCCCCATAATAATTGGCTGACACAAATATTCTTCCTGTGGCAACTACAAATTTAACTCCTTTATTATGAGCTTCATTGATTGCATTTAAATTTCTTTCAGATATTTTCTTTTTACTATTTAATAATGTGCCATCCATATCAACACAAATTAATTTATATTTCATTAGTCCCTCCATAGATTAAATACAAAATACTTATTAATAATGTATTTATACCATTTTTCTCTTTCCTTAATATAATTCTCAATATACATGAAATATTCTTTTTTTTCAAATGTACTTGATAATATTTCTCCATAAAATTCATCATAGACCAAATTTACAATATCTCTTAATCTATTTTGTAGTTCTCTATCCCTTATAGACTCTACAAATTCTAAATCTCCACTACTTTTACTTTTTACTATACCTTGAGTTCTTAGTCTTTTTAAATAATAATTATATAAAGGTATCATGCTTTTATTATTAACTATTCTCATCTTATTAATCTCATACAGTCCAGCAAATATAGCTATCATTACAGCTAATGCTCCTGTAGTTACATATATTCCTATATATCTATTTAATTTATCATCTTCTCCTATTTCACTTTCCTCTTCATTAAATCCTGGCTTATTTTTATTAATTTTATTATTATTAGATTCATTATTGGAATTACTTTCTGTTGCTGTATTTTCTAATTCAATTTCTTCTTGAGATTCTTCGTATTCTGTGGGAGTTGGTGCCGAATCTACTATGGCCCATTGATTTCTATAAGGGTTTATAAGTATTTCTGCCCATGCATGAGCGTCAGCATTAGTTACCTTATAGCTACCATCCTCTCCTTTATCATCTGACATCTTAAATCCTTCTACATATCTAGCTGGAACACCTGCAATTCTACACATCATTACTGTTGCAGACGCAAAATAAGTACAATATCCTTTCTTATCTAACAGTATAAAATTACTTACAAAATCGTTATATTCATCATTATCTCCAACATTAGTAACATACTTATAATTTTTCATCAAATAACTTCTTATAGCTAAGGCTTTTTCGTGAGTGGTTAGTTCCTCCACAGTCTTTTCTTTTGCTTGTGCTTCACCAATTAATATATCATCAACTATTTTATATACTTCATCATTAATCGGAGCATCAAGCTGAAGATAATTCATGTAATGTAGCATAAAGTTATTTAAAAAGGAACTTTCTTTGTTTACATACTCCATACCTTTAGATGTATCTATTGATGACATTAAATTTTCTCTATAAGAATAATCATCAACTCCAAACTCCCTTTGAGGCATTATATAAATTTCATTCAATGGAGTTTTTTTATACATAGAATTTTGAATTCCTTCAAGATAATTATCAAAATCACCATAAGATATATAACTAACCTTGTAAGGTTCTTTTATCTCTACATCACTCATAAATATAGGAATTAAATCTACAAACAAATCCTTACTATCATTAATAATATTATTACTATTATTAGGAGTAAAATAAGAAGTAGTTTTAAAGTTTTTTCCTGGAATTATAGTTAATGTTTTTTCTTCAGTCTGAAAACTTTCATCTTTTGTTGGTTGCATAAGTTTATGCATGGGCATATTGGAAGCTTCATTAATCTCAACCTTTCTCATTACTTTATCTTCAGATTTTATCCATGATCTTCCTGTATAATAATCCATAGCCTTTCCTCTTAAATAAAAAGGCTTATCTGATATTACTTTAAACACCTCTCTATGATTTAATGCTATTGATCCTCCTAAAATTGTAGATGAATCACTATACCCACTTTGCTTCATTGAAAAGCTTCCCTTCAAAGCTTCTAAAGAAGGATTTTTTTCCTTTTCTTTTTTTCTTGCAAATTCATTTCTAAAAAAAGTAGTAACACTGTCTACAGTTTTCCCTTTGTATTCCTGTGGTAACATAAATACTAATCCAGGAATTAGTAAAGCAAGTATTAGTATTAACGTAATCATATATGTTATATTAATATCTATTTTAACTTCTCTTCCTCTATATTCTCTGCATTTTTTAATATATTCTCCTGTTCCTAATGTTATAATAACAGCTGCTAAAAAATAAGGAATGTTAGGAATAACATTTTTATAGAATATTTGGTACCAGAAAATCACAAAAACACCTATTGAAAAAAACAAAGGAGTATATATGAATTTCTGAGTTATAGATATAAGCACAGCTATAAGTAAAGGAATTCCTATTGAAAATATATGAATAAACTCCTCAAAGTTAATATTTTTAGCCTTGAGGGCTGCATTATTTATATTTTTTAAATTAAGTGATATTACTTCAATTTCCTTCAATACAAATATTCCAGAAGTTTTATAGCTAATTATCCCTATTAAAATAAAAACAATAATAAAAAAGATTATTTTTTTCCTTATACTATTAAGTACTTTAGAAAAAAACAGGTAAATTAGTATACCCATGGCAAATAGTAGAAGTAAAAATACAAAATTTAGTTCCTCTATCTTAAAACAATCTACTATAAGCTTTATTACTAATGTAAAATTTATAATAACTAAAAAAGATTTTAATATTTTTTCTTCAATCACTCTCATGGCATCACCTTATTTCTTCTATGCTATAACAATTTATACCTTTATTTAACATATGTGAAATAGCATCATCACTAACCTTCGGTATTTTATCTAAATAAAATAATGTAACCTCATATCCCTCTGTAGATAAATTTATAAAGTAATCTATATTTTCTTTACTCATATCATAGGTTACTATGACAACAGCACTTTTCTTATTCACATTATACATAAACTTCTTCATAAAAAGAGGCAACTTACCTCTTCCCTCACTGTACTTACTTACCATATGAGTTTTTAATCCTTCTAAATGCTCTTTATTGCTAATATTAAAAACTTCAGTATTTTCTCCTATAATTATAGCTTGTGAATTAGCGCTTTTCTCCTGCATATATTTTATTAGAGATAAGAAAAACTCTACAAGTTCTTCCTCTCTTACTCCATCTTTATCCATACTAAGAGGATCTTTTCTTAAGTCTAAAAACACATGTATACGAGGACTTTCACTACTTTCATATTCCTTTACAAATAATTTTCCATGTTTTGCAGTAACCTTCCAGTTTACCCTTCTATAACTATCTCCAATTCTATATTCTCTAATATTTTTGATAGTTTCTAAGCTTTCTGGTCCTTTGTTTAGCTCCTGCATTATTGTTTTAGTATTAAACTCTCTTAAATTAGCTCCTTTAATTTTAATGCTCTTCAAAGTGTATATGCTAGGATATACCTTTATAGTTTCTTTATGGCTATAGGAACATTTCCAAGTAAAAACTCCAAATATATCACTAACTATACTCGTTGTGCTACCTAACCTATAGTCACCTCTAATTGGTATTTTTATATCTTTCTTTATAAATTTATTACCATTTATTTTTATAGAAATAATATCTCCTCTATATTTATTCATAATTCTTTTTAAAAGAGAATTTTCAATTTCCATATATGATATTGGAAATATTGAATCATTGTATACCTTTATAATTATATTATTATTTTCACCTGCAATTATTTCCTTTTTATCACTAACTACATCAATATTTAAATTTTTACTTACAAAATAAATATATATACTTGTAATGATCAACACTAAGAGAAGGCAATAAAAAATAGAATAGGGTAAATTCCCTCCTGAAAACAGAGCAAATATATAAGACAGAATAGTTAATATAAAATAGGACTTTTTAATCTTCAACATATACTCTCACCTTTGGAGCTATTACCACATTTAAAATTTCTTCTAAAACATTTTCAGCCTTTATTCCCCTTGCAATGGAGCCATTGGTTAATATTATCCTATGAGAAAGAACTAACTTAACATTTTCTTTAACATCTTCTGGTATTACATAATTTCTATTCTTTATTAAGGCTGTAGCCTGTGCAACCCTAAGTAATGCTAATGAAGCTCTTGTACTTCCACCTAATACTATCTCTTTATGGTTTCTTGTGGCATCAATAATATTTACTATATACTTGTTAATCTCATCATTAACCTTTATCTCCTTAACCTGTTTTTGAATATTTATTATATCTTCTTTTGAAGCCACTGGCATTAATTTATCTAATGGATTTTCTTGTCTATACAAATTTAAAATATAAGCTTCATCCATTTTGCTTGGATAACCAAGATGTACTTTTATCATAAATCTATCCAGTTGAGCCTCAGGTAAAGAAAAAGTTCCCTCATATTCGATAGGATTTTCTGTAGCCATTATAAAAAATGGCTTCTCTACCTCATAGGTTATGCCTCCTTCTGAAACTTGCATTTCTTCCATGACTTCTAATAGTGCAGACTGTGTTTTTGGTGATGTTCTATTAATCTCATCTGCTAACACTATATTTGAAAATATAGGTCCCTTATTAAAAGTAAACTTCCCTGTACCAGCATTGTAAATTGAGATACCAGTAATATCTGATGGAAGTAAGTCAGGTGTAAATTGAATTCTACTATATGTTAAGCTCAAACTTTCTTTTATGGCTTTTATCAAAGTTGTCTTTCCAACTCCTGGTACATCTTCTATTAAAATATGACCTCCTGAAATCATACCTTTCATGATATCATAAATCTCCTTTTGTTTTCCAACTATAACTTTTTCTATATTAGTAACAATATTTTCAATAAGTTCTACATTGTTTTTCATTTTAATCCTCCCAATTTTGTCCCTTATTTTATTCTTACTATTTCGGTAACATCACCAAAAAAACCTTTTAATTTTTTGAATTTTTTAAAAATTTTACCCAGATATAGACATTCTATGCCTATATCTGGGTAATAATTTTAATCTTTTCCTATTCTAACAACAGTATTTTTACTAGCATATATACTTTCACCAACTAAAATCTTTTCTACTATTTCACCATTTTCATATCTAATTCTATAGGTATTTACTATATATCCATTTACACCATTTTTTTCTATCACTATTTTGCCCTCTTCTAAGCTATAATCATAAATAATTTCTTTTTTAGGCTTTATTTCCTTTGCAATTTCACTTCTTATTTCATAATGGGGGTCACGTTCTTCTTCATTAGAAAATATATTAAAAGTTATTTCTTTGTTTTTGACAATAACTTCAAGTAAAATAGGATAGCTATAATTATTTTTAAACTTAAAATCTGAAGCTCCATAAGCTATCATGGCATCCTGTCCCATGGGCACATATGATATTATCTTACTATGATTTTTCCTTTCCGTTATATATAAATTACTTTTTAGTACGGCATTATATAAAGTTGAAGAAACTTGACATACCCCTCCTCCAATTTCATCTATAAAGGCTCCGTTTTTAATTACCTTTGCATATTCAAAACCTTTTCCTGGGGTGGTTGCACCTACAACCTTATTGAAACTAAATTCATCTCCTGGCATAATTATAGTATTATCTATATACTTAGCTGCCATTTCAATATTCCTACACCTTCCAAAACTAGAATTTATAAAACTAGTTGTATAGGATGCTATCTTAGTATTTATACTTTTTAAGTCATCTTCCATAATCTTAGGAAACACCTTATTAAAATCCGCATTTATGATAATATCACCATCATCTACACTATTATTTATAGCTTCTATAATACTTTTATTTAATGCTTCTCCATTTATCTTTCTACCTATTTCGTGAGGCGTTATAAGAAATCCACTCCATTCATGATCTACTGTTGCATTTACCGGTGACTTATTTTGTTCTTTTTCTATAACCTTTAAAAACTTGTTAAAACTATCAGCCTTTAGACTTGTTTCCGTATAAAACTCCCTGTCTATACCTTTCTTAATATTTTTATATTTACCTATAAAACTGCCTTCCTTTCCCCAAAGTAATGCCATATCAACAATCTCTTCTATATTCTCACTAACACCTAGTTCACTAAAAGATATTTCATAACTCTTTTCATCAATTTGAACTTTTACATTTCTATTTAAATTTATATCTGTTATATCTTTATCTACTTTAAAAATAGCTTCTTCTTTACTTAATAATGAAACATCTATTTTGTTAATACTAATTCCTTTACATATAAAATTTTCATGATTTCTAATAATAATTTGTACCTTTATTAATATGAAAGAACAAACAATAAACAATATTGTTAGTAATAGAAAAGTTATTCCCATAAACTTTTTTTTCAAACCATTCACCTCCATATATAAAATATATGAGTCTAAGTAAGTCATTATAATATGTAGTTATAAATTTTCAAAAATAGGCACTTAGATTAAATCCTTAATCCAAGTGCCTATTAAAATTATTTAAGATATATTATATTGTACTATGACATTCTTTTTATTCTTCGCTTCCAGCTTGGAGATAAAATTTCATCTATAATATCTCCCATAACCGCAATCCCGCATAACCTATCTTCTTCATCCACAACGGGTACAGAGTATAAATCATACTTTACAGCTATAGCTATAGCAACATCGATTTCATCTGTGTCCACCACTTTAAATGGTTGTGTATTCATCATTGACTTTAGTTTAGCATCTGAATCAGATATCACTAAATCAATTAGAGGAACAGCTCCTTGTAGCCTTTCTTCTTTGTCAACAATATATATATAATGAGCTATTTCTTCATCTGGTCTAAGCTCTTTTAGTATATTAATGGTTTCTTTTACAGTTATATCTATATTAAAGGATATAAAATCAGTATTCATTATATTACCAACTACTTCATCCTCATATTTCATAAGATCTCTAATTTCAGTTTCATCATCATCATCTAAATTCACTAATACACGATTGGTAGTTTCTTCGTCCATATCATCTAGCATATTAGCAATTTCATCATTGGGCATAATATCCAATATTTCCCTTGCCTTATCTTCACTCAAATTTTTTAAAATATCCTTTACCATATCATGGTCAACTTCTTCTAAGGTATCTGAAGCTAAATCTATATCTAGTCCATCTATTACTTTAACTCTGTCTTCTAATGATAAATCTTCAAGAATTTTAGCAATATCTGCTGGATGTAACTTACTTAACTTATTGTATGGAGTTGTTAGCTTTAAAGAAGAATCTACCATCTCTAAAGATTGAACGCTCTCCCAACTTATTAAATTTTCTTTTGGCTCTTTATTAAATAGAGCATATACATGCTTTATTGGATTCTCAATTTTCATTTTTCTAGCAATTGCTAAAGTACCCGACTCTACTCCAATCACAGTTAAATAGCCATTTCTTTTAACCATTTTCAAATCAACAACTCTAACTATTTTTTTACCATTTACATCTACTATATCTTTATCTAATAAATGTTGAGATAAAAGATATGAATATTTCCTTGGAATTATATCTTTAACTTGTACAACCTTTATAATGAATTTACCATTTTCTTTATACACATCAATATTTCTAAATTCAAAGTTTTCAATTTCTCTTCCATTTTTAATCTTGTATCCAATAGCCCTTGGATATCCATAATCTGTAGTTACATAAATATCTTCTAACTTTCCTATACAATAATTTAATTCATCATAAACCCATCTGTTTAAAATACTACTTAGATAAAATTCTGATAGTCTATCCATGTTATTCCTCCTTCAATAGAGGAATATGTATATAAGTGTCTATAACTTAATAAACAGTACTCCTCTATTTCTATTCGATTTATAAATGTCATCACAGTCCTTACACAACAAAGGCCCACCGTCCATTAATTTCTCACCACCTAATTAAATATATTTATATTACTTATTATAGTCTACATCTTTAATTTTGTAACTATATTATTCAAATTTGGTTGAATTTCTTCATATTTATTTAATATCATGACTTTTCTCTATTTTTATTCAATTTACTATCTTATTCTAAGTCAATCTAACTTTTATATAAAATTTTCCTATGATAGTCCTATTCATATTTGTCTCTTATTATGATAATATAGTTTAATGTACAAATTAGTGCGAGAAAGGAGGTATCTTATTATAAACTTGCTGATATTATTGTCATTAGTATTCTCTTTAAGAATTTAATTACTCGAAGTAAGTTTATATAAGAAAACCTATGAAAAGTAATACACAATTTTTACCTATTTCTAGAGAAGATATGAAAAAAAATCATATTTCTCAACTTGATTTTATAATAATAACTGGAGATGCATATATAGATCATCCATCCTTTGGAACTGCGATAATTGGAAGGCTTTTAGAAAGCGAAGGTTTTTCTGTGGGAATTATAGCTCAACCTAGTTGGGACTCTTGTGAAGACTTTAAAAAACTTGGTGAACCTAAATATGGATTTCTTATAAACTCCGGAAATATAGATTCTATGGTAAACCACTATACTGTTGCTAAAAAGAAAAGACATGATGATCTTTATTCTCCTGGTGGTAAGGGTCGTTATAGACCAAATAGAGCTGTTATAGTGTATTCAAACAGAGCTAGAGAAGCATATAAAAATACACCTATAATTATTGGTGGTATAGAAGCTAGTCTTAGAAGATTTGCCCACTATGACTATTGGGATGATAAAATTAGAAAAAGTATAATTCTTGATTCCAAGGCCGATCTTTTAATATATGGTATGGGTGAAAAACCTATAGTTGAAATTGCCAATTTATTAAGATATGGAAAACCAATTAATCATATTACTTCAGTTAGAGGAACTTCTTACGTGACCAATAAATTAGATGACATTAAAGACTATATATTGTTGCCTTCATTTGACGAAATTACTTCTGATAAAAAAGCTTATGCTAACAGCTATTTTCTTTCTTCTAGAGAACAAGACTCCGTATGGGGTAAGCCCTTAGTAGAGCCTTATGGTGATAGATTTGTAGTTCAGAATCCACCTCAAAAACCTTTAAGTACTAGGGAAATGGATAGGGTTTATAATTTACCTTATACTAGAACTTATCATCCTATTTATGAAGAAGCTGGTGGTATACCTGCTCTTAAAGAAGTTAAGTTTTCTATAACTAGTCATAGAGGTTGTTATGGAAGTTGTTCCTTTTGTGCTCTAACTTACCATCAAGGTAGAGTTATTCAAAATAGGAGTCAAGATTCTATAGTATCGGAAGCTAAACTTTTAACTGAAGATAAAGATTTTAAAGGATATATACATGATATTGGTGGTCCAACAGCTAATTTTAGACAGAGGGCTTGTAAAAAACAAATTGAACATGGAGTTTGTAAGGATAGGCAGTGTATGTTTCCTACACCTTGTAAAAACTTAATAGTAGATCATACTGAATATTTAAGTCTTCTAAAAAAAGTTAGAACCTTACCTAATGTAAAAAAAGTTTTTATTCGTTCTGGTATCAGATATGATTATCTAATATACGATAAAAATCCAAAATTTTTTAATGAACTATGTGAACACCATATAAGTGGTCAGCTAAAAGTAGCTCCTGAACATATAAGTGATAAGGTACTTTGTGAAATGGGTAAACCTTCTAAAGATGTTTACGAAAGGTTTATAACAAAATATCATGCCATTAATAAAAAATTAGGAAAGAAACAGTTTGTGGTACCCTATCTTATGTCTAGTCATCCTGGTAGTGATTTAAATGCTGCCATAGAGCTAGGACAATATATAAAATCCATGGGACATATGCCAGAACAAGTTCAAGACTTTTATCCTACACCAGGTAGTTTATCAACTACCATATATTATACTGGTATAAATCCATTTACTAATAAAAAAGTTTATGTAACCAAAAGTCAAAAGGAAAAAAATATGCAAAGAGCTCTTTTACAATTTGGGAACCCTGAAAATCACAATCTAGTTAAATCAGCTTTAACTAGTTGTCATAGAGAAGATTTAATAGGTAACGGTAAGAATTGTCTAATTCCAACTAATCCTATTATAAAAAGAAAGTCTTCTCAAACTCCTAATAATAAGGAAAAAAGTAATGTAAAGAACACTAATTTAAAAAAATCATCTAAAAATACTACCCCAAATAAAAGAGCTAAGAAAACTTCTTATAGAAAATAACTTATTATCATTCATCTAACTGATAAAGGCTATTTAAGATTTTAATTAAACATAAATCTCAAATAGCCTTTTATTTTATATCTATCTTATGCCTTTTACTATTCTCTGTTTAAAAGTTCTAATGCTTCCATAAAGTACTATCATCCATGATAAATCACCTAACAACAAATAACCTATATTCTCACTGCTTTGTAATGTTACTGCAGTGGTTCCTACAAATACTAGAGAAGCTATACCAATTAATGCTGCCCCCCACTTTACACTATGCTTATACCTAAAGCTTTTTATCCCCATAAAAAACGATAATCCATTAATACACAATAATATTTTATATGGTAACAGATTACTTAGAATAACATTATATCCATAGGATAATGATATATAATACTCCATAGGAACTTTAAACATACATATCAAATAAATAACTATGCCCATAATAAAAATTCCATAAAACCATTTTATATCCATCCTTGTATTTCTATAAAAAACATATAAACAAGTATATATAATTATAGGAATATATATAATGTTTAAAAACACTAAATTCTTCATTAAGTATACACTTTTCATGTTATCTGCTAGAAGAAGCACTAGTAAGCTAACTATTCTTAATATAATTAGGATAAAAGATATGGTAAGTACTTCTTTTATTTTAACAGGGCAATACCTTATGCTTGAGGTTATAGACTCATAACTCAAAAATATCATGGCTAAAATTAAAAACAAATATATATAAATATTCAATATCCACACTCCAAAATAATAATTATATTTATATATATTACTTTTTTATATGTTTTATGAAAACATTACTCCTCTTTGCATCCTATTATTTTAATAGACCTACGTTCGCAGGTGATTTTAAGTGGAAAATCAGGGCCTTTTTCTCCATCAATATCTGTAGCTATATTCTCATCACAATCTATGGTTAGCTCTTTACATTTGAAATAAAGTATTCCATCCATATCAGCAACTTGACCCTTTTTCATCATAATAATTAAATTATTAAAAGCATTTTTCAAAATTTCCTTTTTTATAACAACCACATCTAATAATCCATCATCTGCTTCTGAGTAATCTGCAAATTTAATATTTCCTGCTGTTTGACCATTAAATACTAGTATAGTATATATTTTACCTTCAAAATTTACTACTGGAGAAGTAATCTTAACATCTATTTTTTTTAGATTTTTAACCTCTTCTGCAGCTTTTACATAATAAGCCAGCTTTCCCATTGTGTTTTTAAGACTATTATCAGTTTTTTGAGATATATCTGTAAACAGTCCTGCACTAGCTACATTTACAAAGTATTTATCATTTATTCTACCAAGATCAAAACGCTTGACCTTCCCATCTAAAATTTGCTTACAAGAAGCAGATATATCATTAGGCACTCCTAAGTATTTAGCAAAATCATTAGCTGTACCTACTGGTAAAAAGCCTACAGGAATATCTACGTTATTTTGCTTCATCTTATTTATTACTGAATCAATAGTCCCATCTCCACCTGCTATTAGTATATACTTATAGCTTTCATCTATTTCAATGAGCGCATCTCTAATATCAGAATCATGACTAATTCTAAAAGGTTCTATAGTATATCCATACTGTTGATGAATTTTGATTACCTTATCTATGTTGTTTATTATTGAATTTTCTCCCGAGTAAGGATTATAAATAAATTTAACTCTTTTCATAATTTCCTCCTATATTATTTATAAACAATATAACTTAATTATGCCCATGAATATTATTTATAATTATATATAATACTTTATTTACCTTAATCTATATCATATTACCATTTTAAAAACCTTTTTTCAAATTTTAAAATTTATTCATGCTTTTTTATATTTAACAATTAATTTTTACTTTCACTGCATATATATTTTACAATGGTAACCAAAATGTATATAATAAAATAGAGGTGATAGTGTGAATAAATCTATTATCCCAAATTCTATGACTTTGGGTAACTTAATTTGTGGAGTTTTATCAATACAATTTACTATAAATAATGATTTTACTACAGCTGGAATTTTAATCTTATTAGGAGGAATCCTTGATAGATACGATGGTACTGTAGCACGTTTTTTAAACACTCATAGTGAACTGGGAAAAGAACTTGATTCTCTAGCGGACTTAGTTTCCTTTGGCGTAGCTCCATCAATTTTAGCCTTTTCCCTATATGGATTTAGTAATTTTGGACTTTTAGGTAAAATTTTATTAGTATTATTCCCTGTGGCAGGAGCTTTTCGTTTAGCTAGATATAATTGTACAGATTTTAATAATGTTTTTACTGGCATACCTATAACTATAGCTGGTAGTTTACTAGCTGTACTTGAGATTTTTTCTACGGTAAGACCCATCCCATCAATCATTCCAATGGTATTTATGACATTGCTTTCATACCTTATGGTTAGTCATTTTCAAATTAAGAAAAAATAAAATAGTAATATTAAAAGCGACTATNNATAGTCGCTTTTAATATTACTCATGAATATATTCTAAACCACATAATAGTATGAAAGAGTAACCACTAAATATACTGCTATAAGTAACGCCCCTTCAAACCAATAGGTCTTACCATCTTGAAACACAAAATAAGACATTCCCATAGCTATAGACATGGTTACTATTTGAAAAGTTGAAAACAGTAGGTTTACTTGGAACCCCATAAAGGAAGAGCAAATAACTAATATAGGAATCACAAACATAGTAATTTGTATACTAGAACCTATGGCAGTTTCTAGACTAGCATCTATTTTATTTTCTAAAGCACATACTATGCTTGATGCATTTTCACCAAAGGAGCCTAAAAGTGGAATCAATATTATTCCTAAAAATTCTTGTGAAACTTTATATTCTTCAACAATGGCATTTACACCACCAACTAATCTTTCACTTATAAAATATAAAAGTATAGTTACAATAATAATTAACCCAAATACTTTTCTAGTGTCGTTCTTATCACCATTCTTAGGTAACATTTTTTTTTCATCTAATATAAATAAATTACTATGGGTATATAAGGAAAATATTAGCCCTAATATATATACGCATATCAATACAACACCTATGATTAAACTTATTTTTTGAAAACTACCATTATCAACAATAGAGTATCTATTTAAAGCGGATACAATTATTATAGTAAACATAACTAAAAATAACATATTTAAATTTGTACGTGCAATTATTTTATTAAATTTTTGTTCCCTATATTTTATACCACCACAAAACACTGCAATTCCTAACCCCAGTAGCATATTTGTAATAACAGCACCTAAGAGCCCTGCCTTTGCCATGGAAATCATACCATACTTTATAGACCAAAGTCCCATCATAAGTTCTGGCACATTACCTGCTGTAGCTGAAATAAGGCCGCCTCTTTTTTCACCTATATAATCTGATATTTTTGAAGTTCCTCTTCCTAATAAAATGGCTAAAGGGATCATTACTAATGAATACATTATAACATTAATTATGTTAGAATTTATATTTATAAAAAGCAGTACAATAGAGATTAATACTATGGTTAATGTTACTACTTCTTCTTTTCCAATAAAATCTTTTTTCTTAAAGTCTTTCATATTTTCCTCCACAATATAACATAGATATATATTTACTCTATTCATTTCATAAAGAAACAGTTACACCTATATTTTTTACTAAAGGTGTAACTGTAATGAAATACTTTATTTTAGTTTTTTATTTATTAGAAAATACTTTTTCTTTTAACTTTTGACCACATGGAGTTACTGCAAGACCACCTAAGGCAGTTTCTCTTAATTCACTAGGCAAGGCTCTTCCTATTTTGTACATAGATATGACTGTATCATCAAAAGGAATCTTACTCTCAACACCTGCCATTGCCACGTCTGCCATGGTAAGGGCACTTACCGCTCCTGCTACATTTCTTTTAGCGCATGGTATCTCAACTAATCCCGCTATTGGATCACAAACTAAGCCTTCCACATTTTTTATTACCATAGCCCCTGCATCAAATGCCATTTTAGGAGTTCCTCCCATCATTTCTACAATGGCAGCTGCAGCCATAGCAGCTGCACTACCACATTCTGCTTGACATCCACCTTCAGCACCTGCTAGAGTTGCATTTTTAGCAATTAAAATCCCAACCCCCGAAGCTGTAAATAAAGCAGTTATCATTTCATCATCAGTTTTATTTAATTTCTCCCCTGCTGTAATAATAGCTGCAGGTATAATACCACAGCTCCCTGCAGTAGGTGCTGCTACTATTCTTCCCATGGCTGCATTAACCTCAGAACAAGATAATGCTCTTGCCATAGCTTTGACTATAAAATCACCACATAAGGTTTCTTTTTCTTGGAAGTACTTTCTAATCTTAGTTGCATCACCACCTATAAGACCGCTTATAGATATAATCTCTTTATCCATAGCTTCTTGAGTTGCAGACTTCATAACTTTTAGATTTTCTCTCATCATTTCAATTAATTTTTCCCTAGAAGTTTCTGAAGATTCCAGTTCCTCTCTTATAGTATATTCTGCAATGGTTATGTTCTCTTTATTACATAATTCAATTATTTCTGTTGCCTTTGATAAAAACATTAAAGCTACTCTCCTTTCATTGGTGGTAATATTTCCTCTACATTTTTCACATTTTCTATCTTTCTTATTTTATCTACCACTTGATGATTCACTATCCCATCAGTTTCAACCACCGTTGAAGCTTCTAATCCCTTAGCTTTTCTATATACATTCATTGAAGCTATATTTATATTTTCATTAAATAAAAGATTGCTAACATTATATATCATTCCTGGTACATCGAGATGAGTAATTATAATAGTTGGATATTCTCCTGTAAAATGGATGCTTTGTCCATCTAATTCGAATATAACAATATTTCCTCCGCCTATGGATGAACCTGTAACAGTGGTTTCTATTCCTTTGGAATCCTTCATTACAAATTTAACTGTATTAGGATGTACATCACCTAGATCCGTTTCTTCAAAGGTAAATTTTACTCCTCTTTCTTCTGCTATAGTAAAAGACTCTTTTAATCTATAATCCCAGGGATCCATTCCTAAAATTCCAGCTACTAGTGCCCTATCTGTACCATGTCCTTTATAAGTTTTTCCAAAGGAGCCATGAAGTAAAAATTTAACTTCCCTAACATCATCTTCTGCAATCTTTGCAGCTAATTTTGCAAGTCTTGCAGCTCCTGCTGTATGTGAGCTTGAAGGTCCAATCATTATAGGACCAAGAATGTCAAACACGCTATAACTTTTCATAATTTCCTCCTATAAAATACCACTATAGAATATACTAAAATTTATTATTTCATTGACTCCTGAATTAATAGTTATTACTTAGTATATCCATTTTATATAATACCATTAGTTAAAGATTAAAAATATGTAACTTTTAAATAAGAATTATGTAAAAATATATCTATAATATTTATACCATAAAACTTATTGACAATATATATATTTTTTCGATATAAATAGAGCTCGGTAATAGTGTTTTTTTGTACACCATTATTACCTAGCTCTATTTAATTAATATTCATTTTAAATTTAATATTGATAAAAACAACTTCCCCCTATAAATTCTGTAATTAAAGAATTTGTTGGAACAACATCCTTATCTACTTCTTTAAAAAAATGTAAAAATTCTATAAGTCTTCTTGCTTCATTGTAGACTGAACTTTCTGGTTTCACTTTATATAGCTCTTCTAATGCATATTTCTTTAAAACTGCTAACTCATATATAAGTGCTGAATTAAACATTACATCTGCATCTTCTTGATACGGAAATATATTCTTATCTTCTCCTCGTCTTATAGAAGACCACATTTTCAGTGTATATTCTACATCATATCCTCTTGACAAATAATCTCTAACTATTCTTCTAATCATCCTTACATCCGTTGTTGCTATTCTATTGTGAGCATCCATATTTATTTGAGTTAATGGACTAATATATACTTTAAATTTATAATTATGAGGAATTGAAGCTGTTAGGACTTCATTTAAGCCATGTATTCCCTCAATTACTATTACTCCCCTATCTGGAAGCTTCACTTTATTTCCTAACCACTCTCTTTTACCTGTTATAAAATTAAAGGTTGGAAGCTCAACTTCTTCTCCATTTAAAAGCATTTTTAGTTGTTCATTAAATAACTCTAAATCCAATGCAGTTATACTTTCAAAATCATATTCTCCAAATTCATCCTTTGGAGTAAGCTCTCTATCTATAAAATAGTCATCTAGTGATATTGGTACTGGAATTAATCCATTAACTCTCATTTGAATTCCCAACCTCTTACAAAATGTGGTTTTTCCTGAAGATGATGGCCCAGCTATTAATATTAACTTTATATCACGATTTTTCTTTATTTTATCAGCAATATTAGCTATTTTCTTTTCGTGCAAAGCTTCTGCAACTCGTACTAAAGTCACAATATCACCATGTTCTATCTCATCATTTAAAGCACCTACATGGGCTATATTTAGTATATCTCCCCATTTCTCAGCTTCATAGAATATCTTTGCTAACTTCCTATGTTTTTCAAATCGTGGAATTTGGGTTGGCTCTTCTTGAGTTGGAAATCTTAGAATAAACCCTGGATCATAGTAAATTAAATCAAAACATTTTAGTATATCTGTATTAGGTATCATTGGTCCATAAAAATAACCAATTTCTTCACCCAACTTATAAATTATTATACTGCTCTCATTTACATTTTTAAAAACACTAACCTTATCATCCATGCCAGCTTCTCTAAATAAATCTATAGCATCTTCCTTACTATAATTTTTCTTTTCAATTTCCATGTTAGCATCTACTATCTCAAGCATTCTCTTTTTTATGGCATATACATCATCTATGCTTAGATGTATGTCTTTATATATTTCACCAAATAATCCTTTACTTAAAGAATGTTCTATGGTTATTTTACTATCTGGAAATAAATCCTTGGTAGCTTTTATTAAAACAAATTGTAAACTTCTTATATAGCACATAATTCCTTGTTTATCTGTAATATCAACAAACTCTATATCACAATCCTTCTCAAGAACAGTTGATAACTCCCTAAGTTTACCGTCCACTTTAACCAAAACTATAGGTACTTTATTGTCATGGCCATATCTTTTTATCAAATTATAACACGTTATTCCTCTATGAACTTCTATGATTCTTTCTTCTATTCTTATCTTGATTTTATCCATACCCTCACCTCTATTATAATTATTTAGTTATCATATATTATTTCCTAATCCCTTAATTAACTAATAAAATCATAATCCTAATAAAATTTAAACTTAAATTATATTATATATTTGTATTACTTATTATATTACATAATTGTAAATATGAAACCAACAAACCACAAATAATTTATTATATTCTGTGCATACTATATTTAGCATTATATTAGAAATATAGGTGATATTTATGTTTATACTTATAATTAGAACAGTTATACTATATGTTTATTTAATTTTCATTATGCGAGTTATGGGTAAAAGACAGCTTGGACAGTTAGAACCTGTAGATTTTGTAGTTGCACTAATGATTTCTGAACTTGCAACTCTCCCTATGGGTGATAACCGAATTCCGCTAATATATGCTATAGTTCCTATAACTACTTTAGTTTTTCTTCAAGTAATGACTTCCTTTTTAGAACTTAAAAGTGAACACATTCGCTCTATTCTAAACGGTCAACCTAGTATACTTATAAAAGACGGACTAGTAAATGTGAAGGAATTAAAGCAAGTTAGATATAATCTTGATGACCTTTTAGGTGAGCTTAGACAAAATGGTTATTTTAATTTACAAGAAATACATTATGCAATTTTAGAAACTGATGGTTCTCTATCTATTGTTCCTTACAAAGACTATGAACCACCTACAAGGGAAGATTTTAATATAAAAATAGAAGATGAGCCTCTTCCCATTCCCGTAATATTAGATGGTGTTATAAACAAGGCCAATCTTAAGTCTATTAAAAAAGATAATTATTGGTTAGAAGAAAAACTAGCTAAAAATAATATTAAAAGCTATAAAGATGTGCTCATTGCAATAGTTTATTCAAATAACCAAAAGTTCTACTTTCAACTTAAAAATCAAACTACTAATGCTAGTGCTAATGAAAAAGAGAGTTAAGGAGGAGTTCCTATACAATGAAAAACATGATAGCAACATGCATCATCTTCTTTCTAATGATATTCATTCTTTTTTTTGCCAGCAAATATATAGTATTAACTTGTGATAAGCTTTTAGATGTTTCATCAGAAATAGAAGAAAACATAGTAAATGATAATTGGGATGAAAGCTATATGTTGTCTTTTGAATTGTTAAACATCTATGAAGGACACGTGGCAAACTTAACTTTATTTTTAAATCATACAGACTTTGATAACATTTATAGTGAAGTTATAAAGCTTAGTCAATATTCTAAATGCAAAAATAAAGATGAAGCTCTTTCATCTATTCACGTGGTAAAAACTTTAATTAACCAAGTAAAAGAATTAGAATCTATATCAATAGGAAACATTTTTTGATAAGTTTTTGGTTACGATTTCAAAATATGGTTTTCTATATAGCATTTAACTAAAGATTGAACTATAATAAAATTATAGACTTAATCTTATAAATAGAAGGGTGGAATAATGTTATGGCATTAGTAACTACTAAAGAAATGTTTAAAAAGGCTTTTGAAGGCAAATATGCTATAGGAGCTTTTAATATTAACAATATGGAGATAATTCAGGGAATTGTAGATGGAGCTAAAGCTCAAAACTCTGCTGTAATACTTCAATGCTCTAGTGGAGCTATAAAATATATGAGACCAGCTTATTTAAGACATATGGTACTTGCTGCTGTTGAGGAAAGTGGAGTTGATGTAGCTCTTCACCTAGACCACGGCGATTCTTTTGAACTTTGTAAAGAGTGTATAGACAATGGATTTACCTCTGTTATGTTTGATGGTTCTCACTATGATTATGAAGAAAACGTAAGACTTACAAAAGAAGTTGTAGAATATGCTCATGCTCATGGAGTTGTGGTAGAGGCTGAACTAGGTAAACTTGCTGGAGTTGAAGATGATGTAAATGTATCTGCTAAAGATGCTACTTACACTGATCCAGACCAAGCAGTTGACTTTGTTAAGAGAACTGGTGTTGATTCATTAGCAATAGCTATTGGAACAAGCCACGGTGCATACAAATTTAAAGGCGAAGCTAAACTTGACTTTGAAAGACTTGAAACAATAACAAGAAAATTAGAAGAAGTTGGTTTTGAAAAATATCCAATAGTTCTTCACGGTGCTTCTGCTGTAGATCCAAAATATGTTGAAATGTGTAATGAAAATGGTGGAGACATAAAAGGTGCTAAGGGAGTACCTGTAGAAATGCTAAGAAAAGCTTCATCTATGGCTGTTTGCAAAATTAACATGGATACAGACCTAAGACTTTGTGTTACAGGTTCTTGTAGAAAAGTATTTGCAGATAAACCAAGTGAGTTTGACCCAAGAAAATATCTTGGAGTAGCAAGAACTAATCTTCAACAATTGGTAGAAGATAAAATTACAACGGTTTTAGGTTCAATAGACTCAATGAAATAAGATAAAAAAAACATGGAACTTTTATTCCATGTTTTTTTATTTTATCTACTTTTCAGTATAATTGATAATATGTTTTATTATCATATTAATACTACCATCCCCGACTCTTTCAATTTCGAATCTATTAATATCATTATAAGCTTCTTCTGATATATATAAATCTATATCTTTATCTATTTTTAGCCTAACTCTCTTCAATTTCTTTTCTACCCACTGCTTATCTAAATCTACAGTTTCACTTACTCCACTTTCAATTGCAAAGGTTCTAAAGTTCTCTTTTAGAGACTGATTTTCTTTAAAAACTTCTTCTGCAAAATTATTCAAGTCTATAGAATCTTCTTCTCTGAGCCTCTTCTTAACTTCTCTACGTACTGTTTCTTGTCCTTCTGCATTTTCACTAAGGGCATTTTGAGTCCATTTTTCTGCTACTTTCAAAAACTGCTTTGTCTTATCTCTTTCATTTTCTACTATAGTACAGCCTAAATAATTATCTATAAAATAATTAGCTCCATATTCTTTATTTTCTTTATTGCTTTTACTTTGCTTATCAATTACTAATAAATCATAAGGATTATCACTAGCCATAGCCTTGATAAATGCACACTTTTGTATCCTTGAACTACTTGAAGGCAGTCCTGTAAATTGAGGTATTATATCTATTCCAATCTTTCCATCTACAAACTCTACATTGTGCATATAATTTTTAATATAATCCATCTTAAATATACCTATAAATGCTCCATACTCTGTAGTAAAGGATACAGTAAGCAAATCACAGGAAGGTATGCTCCCCTTTGATCTCATCAAGATAAACATCTGACTAGCTAACTCCTTAGATACATTTGTTAGATTATTTTCTCCATTCAAATATTCTTGACATACTTCCTTTACAATATTTCTCTCCTTATTAAAAATAGCATATTTAAGTTCCTCATCCTTTAAACATCTTTGAATGTGTTTAAAAATAAAAGTATACACCTCTTCTGCTAATTCTAAGGGATACTCATTTAAAACTGGCTCATCGGAATTGTTATCTAAAATATGAATAATAGCTTCATTTATATTAATTTCATTTATATACTCCATCACTTACCTCCATAAATTTTAGTATACATATCTTTATGTATATTTACTATTCTAGTATATCTACTATAGATTTTTAACAGTATAAGAATAATTATATATTTTTTTTTAACAATATCAATAAAATTTGTTATAATCTTAAACATAAGGTATAATGTCATCATTAAAGAAAAAGGGGTGCTATCCTTGGAAGAAATGGAAACTAGAATCTTAAAGATAGATGTAGATGAAATAAAATCTAAACTTAACAGTCTAGGCTGTGAAAAAGTTAAGGATGAAAATCAAGTTAATAACCTCTATGATTTTCCAGATAGAAGACTGCTAAGTAAAAAAGGTTATGCTAGAATTAGAATAGTGGAAGATAATTTAAATAATGTAATAATAAATTATATGACTACAAAAAAACTTCTAAGCCAAGAAAAGTATAAGGTTATGGAAGAAAATGAAATTGTTATAGACAATAGCACCATTGGAAGTCAAATCTTCACCTCCCTTGGTCTTGAGCTAGTAGCATCAATAAAAAAACATAGAGAAAGTTATAAATATAAGAATTCTCTTATTGAAATTGATATAAATGATAAGAGCTTTTGTCCCTTTCCTTATTTAGAAATAGAATCAACGGATGAGGAAGAAATAAAAGAAATTGTAGCTTTACTTGGATATACTATGGAGGATACCACCTCTAAAACAATCTTTGAAATATTAAATGGTGAAGGATCAGTAAAAGGAGTATAATGTTTGGTTATGTAACACCCTATAAAATGGAATTAAAAATTAAAGACTATGAAATGTTCAAAGCTTACTATTGTGGGTTATGTATATCTATAAAAAATAATTTTTCTAATTTATGCAGAATGACTTTAAATTATGATATGACTTTTTTAGGTATACTTTTGGATAGTTTAGAATACAGTAAACATAAGTATGTAGTTACTAAATGTATAGCTCATCCTATGAAAAAAAAGCCTAAGGTTATAGGTAATAGAGCTTTAGATTATGCTGCCTTTTGTAACGTGTCCCTAGTATACTACAAATTATTAGATGATTATAATGATGATAATTCTCTAAGTAAAAAGTTTATTTCTATGTACATAAAAAAATTTATAAATAAATCTAAAGAGGACTTATCTCCAATTTTAGTTAATATAGAAGAAAATATAAATAAATTAAGTTCTCTTGAAAAATCTCAGAATGTGATATCTATTGATGAACTCAGTGACCCTTTTGCTTCTTTAACAGCTTTTATAATCTCTTACTATTATAAAAATGAAAACTTTTTTAATGATTTATATAACTTAGGATATAATCTAGGGAGATGGATTTATATAATAGATGCCTTTGATGATTTAAAGGAAGATATGGAGAAACATAAATTTAACGCCATTAACAAAGCCTTCAATGTTGAAAACCTACCCTATGAAGACTTAATTATTAAAGAGGGCAATAGAATAGAATTTAACCTAATAATGAGTGCGAATTCTACTTCTGAAGCTTTAGATAAACTTCCTATAAATAAAAATAAAGACTTACTATTTAATATTTTACAATTAGGACTTATGAATAAAATAGAAACTATAAAATCAAGGAGTGACAAAAAACATGAATAATCCTTATGAAGTACTTGGAGTTAAAGAAAATGCCTCTCAAGATGAAATCAAAAAAGCTTATAGAGAGCTAGTAAAACAATATCATCCAGACAAGTATGTTAATAACCCGCTAAAAGATTTAGCAGAAGAAAAACTTAGAGAGATAAACGAAGCTTATGACGTATTAAGTAAAAAAGGTAATACTAGTAATGGATCTTCTAGCTATGGAAATCCTTCCTCAACCTATGGTGGTGGTTCTAACAGCTACAATGATCCTAATCTTCAATCTGTTAGAATGGATATTAATAGAGGAAATATAGGCGGCGCAGAATCGAAACTTAATGCTATGACTAATAAAACTGCTGAATGGAACTTTTTAATGGGGGTTGTACATCTTAGAAAAGGTTGGTACGATAGCGCAAATAATTTAATAAATACTGCTTGTAGAATGGATCCTAATAACTTTGAATATAGACAAATGCTTAATCAATTAAATCATACACAAAATAACTATAGAAGTACCTATTATGGTCAAAGAAATAGTTCTAATGACATGTGCAATACTTGCTTAAATATTTGGATGTTAGATACTTGTTGTGAATGTATGGGTGGAGATTGTATTAGTTGTTGTTAAAAGGAGGTTACTATGAAAGAAAATAAGGCTTCGAATATGGCAAAGGGCGGTATGCTTATTGCTTTCACTCTTATTATCTTGTATGCCGCTAATTTTATTACCTTTAACACTTTATTTTTATTAGGCTTAGCTTCAGCACTTATTCCCCTTGGAATACTTATTGCTGATATGAAAACTACTTTATTAGTATATATAGGCTCCTCTGTATTAGCTTATTTCATAATCCCAGACAAAACTCTTTGTCTTTTTTATGTGCTAATCTTTGGTCCCTATGGCATAGTAAAATTTTTTATAGAGCAAAAAAGAAATACAACTATAGAAATCATATTAAAACTAGTTTATTTTAATGTGATAACCTTTATATCATTTCTTTTATATAAACAATTATTTATGCCTACTATTGAACTACGATATCCTTTAATAATTATGTTTGTAGGTGGAAATGTGGCCTTCTTTATATTTGACTATGTTCTTACGGTATTCATAAATAGTGTGAGAACTAAAAAATTCAAATTTTAGGGATATAATATTCAAATCCCTTGACATTTACTTCACTCTTAATGTATAATTTTTAAAAACTAAATTATTTATTGCAGTGATGAGGAGTAGTAATATAATTACTTATTTAAAGAGAGCTACAGCTTGGTGTAATGTAGTAATAAGCTTATATGAACTTGCCTGGGAGCTTACTTGTTAAAAGCAAGTACGGATTTAACCGTTATATTATCAAGGGAGACCTTTATGGTCTAAATAGAGTGGTACCGCGGAATTATAGTTTTCGTCTCTTTCATAAGAGATGAAAGCTTTTTTTTATTTAAAATAATATTTGATATTTATCAAACAAGGAGGATTACTATGGCTAGATATGGAACTGCTACAGATAAAAAATGGCAGGAAAAATGGGAAGAAACAAACCTATATAAATTCGATGAAAACAATATGGATAAAAAATTGTACGTTCTTGAAATGTTCTCATACCCTTCAGGAAGCCAATTACATGCAGGACACTGGTTTAACTACGGACCAGTAGATTCATGGGCTAGAATGAAGAGAATGCAAGGATATAATGTATTCCAACCAATGGGATTTGATGCTTTTGGTCTTCCAGCAGAAAACTTTGCTATTAAAACTGGTATACATCCTAAAGACTCTACTGATAAAAATATTGAAACTATGGAAAAACAACTTAAAGCAATGGGTGCAATGTTCAACTGGGAAAATGAAGTTGTTACTTGTAGACCAGATTATTATAAGTGGACCCAATGGTTATTCCTAAAATTGTATGAAAAAGGTCTTGCTTACAGAAAAAATGCTCCAGTAAACTGGTGCCCTAGCTGTAACACAGTACTTGCAAATGAGCAAGTTGTAGAAGGTCATTGTGAAAGATGTGAAAGTGAAGTAACAAAGAAAAACTTAACTCAATGGTTCCTTAAAATCACAGACTATGCAGATGAGCTTTTAGAAAAACTTGATGGTCTTGATTGGCCAGAAAAAACTAAAGCTATGCAAAAACACTGGATTGGAAGATCAACTGGTTCAGAAGTAACTTTTAAAGTTAAGGATTCTAATATTGAATTCAACACATTTACCACAAGAGTTGATACTTTATTTGGAGTTAGCTACGTTGTTCTTGCTCCTGAAAATGAATTAGTTGAAAAGCTTACTACAGAAGAAAATAAGGCTGCTATTGAAGCTTATAAAGAAACATCTGCAAAGCAAAGTGATATAGAAAGACAGTCTATCTCTAGAGAAAAAACAGGAGTATTCACTGGTTCCTATGCTATAAATCCTATAAATGGCCGTGAGATTCCAATATGGGTTGGAGACTATGTACTTAATACTTATGGTACAGGTGCAGTAATGGCAGTTCCAGCTCATGATGACCGTGACTATACTTTTGCACAAAAATATAATCTTCCAATAGAGAGAGTTATAGAAGGTGGAGATGCTCTTCCATTTACTGAATATGGCCCAATGATAAATAGTGGAAAATTTGATGGTCTTAAAGGAGAAGAAGCTAAGGATGCAGTGGTTACTGAACTTGAAAAGTTAGGTCTTGGTAAAAAACAAATTAACTACAGACTACGTGACTGGCTAGTATCTAGACAAAGATATTGGGGTGCTCCAATTCCAATGATTCACTGTGACAAGTGTGGAACTGTTCCAGTGCCAGAAGCTCAATTACCTGTAGAACTTCCATACAATGTAGAGTTTGCACCAGATGGAAAATCTCCTCTTGCAAAATCTGAAGACTTTATAAATGCAACTTGTCCTAAGTGTGGAGGTGCTGCACACCGTGATGAAGATACTTTAGATACCTTTGTATGTTCATCTTTCTATTATTTGAGATATGCAGATAATAAAAATAGTGAAAAAGCATTTGATAGTGAAATAATAAATAAGATGCTTCCAGTAGATAAATATGTAGGTGGTCCTGAACATGCTTGTATGCACCTTCTATATGCAAGATTTATCACTAAGGCTCTTAGAGATATGGGACTTCTAAACTTTGATGAACCATTCCTATCATTAACTCACCAAGGCTTAATCCTAGGACCAGATGGACAGAAAATGAGTAAGTCTAAAGGTAATACAATATCTCCTGATGACTACATCAAAGAATATGGTTCTGACGTATTTAGAATGTACCTAATGTTTGGATTTGGATACACTGATGGCGGAGCTTGGAGTGATGATGGATTAAAATCTATTGGTAGATTTGTAGATAGAATAGAAAGAATTCTTGAAACATCAATTTCAGAAATTAACTGTAACAAGTCTTCTAAAAATGTAATAGAAGCACCTGAAAAAGAGCTTAACTATTGGAGACACTTCGCAATTAGAGGTGTTAGTGAGGATGCTGAAAAGCTTCAATTCAACACTGCCATTGCAAGACTTATGGAGTTTACCAATGCTCTTAATAAGTATCTAAATGAAGCTGTTAAAAATACTGATTTCTTAAAAGAAGTATTAGTTGATTATATTAAGCTTTTAGCTCCTTTTGCTCCTCACTTCAGTGAAGAACAATGGGAAAACCTTGGAATGGGTTACTCAGTATTTAATGAAAAATGGCCAGAATTTAATCCAGCTGCTTTAGTTAAAGATGAAGTAGAAATTGCTATTCAAATTAATGGTAAAATTAAAGCAAAAATAAATGTTGCAACTTCTTCTTCTGAGGATGAAATAAAAGAAGCATCTTTAAATGATGAAACGATAAAATCTAACCTTGAAGGAAAAACTGTAAGAAAAGTTATAGTTATTAAAGGTAGACTTGTAAATATAGTAGCTAATTAATCACAGAAATAAGGAATAGATTGCTCCTGCTAATCTATTCCTTATTTTTAATAAAATAAAGTATAAAGTTTTTAACCTTAACCTACGTTATTAATATTTTGTTCATAGCTATTACTATTAACATTATTTGAAAAAAGTTTGTATATTACTAAACCACAAAGAAGGAATACTACTCCTGTTATTATAAATACATTTACTATTGAAATGGAATCTATAGCCCATCCACAAATTGAAGACATTATAGGTGAAGATGCTAATATAACTGTTGATGAAAGTGCTCCTACCCTACCATAGTAGCTAACATCACAAGTCTTTTGGATGTCTGTAGATGCCCACATCATTATTATAGAACCAATAATAAAAACATGGCTAATGCTATATACCTATGATTAAATAGACATACTAATAATACCCAAATTCCCATTATAGTAAAACTATATAAGTATGCACTTCTCAACTTTAAATTTTTCTTCACTAACATAGGCCCCCAATATAGTTCCAATGGAGAATGTTGTCATAAAATATCCAGACCAAGCTTCTCCAAGACTTAAATGAACATCACTAAAAATAGGTAAAAATGATGTTAAAGGAATTATTCCACAATTTATTATAAATATAACTATAAGCATTATAGTTATGTGTTTATTTGAAGCTATATACTTTCCAGCATACCTTAAATCAAATAATATTTCTTTTGGATTTGTAATATTTTTATTCTCAACCTTAGGAAGGGATATAATTAGTGCAGCAATAGCTGATATAAAAAATGTTACTGCATCTATAATAAATAATATTTCTTTGTTTAAAGCTACCATAATAACCCCTGCTAGAGCATAACCTATAGACCTCATTATAGAATTAGTGGTGGTAGTTAAACTATTTACAAGAGGTAAATCCTCTTTAGGTGTTATTTGAATACTTGCTACTCCATAGCATGGCTCATAAAAACTCTCAGCTATTGATGCTACACTTGCTAGAATATAAATATGCCATAAACTTATTATATTAAAATACATAAATACTGGAATCAATATTAAGGCTACTGCCCTCACTAATTCACATATAAACATTATTGCTTTTTTATTGTATCTATCTACAATTACTCCTGCAATTGGTCCTATAACTATATTAGGAATTCCACTAAATAACATAACTGTTCCCATAGCAAGTCCAGACCATGTTAATTCATACACTAAATACATAAGTGCTAAGCTTTCAATAGCATCACCAAATCTAGATAAAGCTCTTGAATCCATAAAATCATAATACTTCTGTTTCGTAATATTCTATTCATATGCTTCCTCCCTTATTTCATCTCTCACAATATATTTTACATATTTTTAACTAATTGTAAAATACCATATATACATATATATATATATATATGTATGTAACTAATTTATATATAATTATATAACATAAATGCATTAATTCTCACTTATGCTATAAAATCTATTTTGTTTTTTAATATTCTTACAAAGAACATTAAAAAGTTTTAGCAAAAAGAGTATTCTATGAATAAGTTAGGACATAAAGTTAAAAAACAGAGGAAAATCTCCTCTGTTTTATTTTTCACTATGATTTATTGGTAATTTTCTTTCACTATTATCAGAATTTTTACCTTCTCTTATGGTTATGCAACTATGTCTTGCTTCTTTATCTTTTATGGTAACAGGCCTAACATAAATATCATCATGCCATATTTTTATTAGATAGGTCTTATTTGGTGGTAATGGACCAAATAAAAATTGACCATATTCATCTGTAAAAGTATGGGTTATAGGTAGTATACTTAATGGGTCATTTGGATCTTCAAGTATGATTAACTTTACTACTGCATTACTAATTGGTTTATTATTTTTATCAATTACTCTACCATAGATAACACCTCTGTTATCATCACCAGTTTCAACCTTAGCATCTACATACTTATCTCCATAAGTAGTTGATTGAAATTTAATTAATTGCTCACTCATTTTATACCTCATGAAATATTGCTTATATCATCATATGAGGAATATAAAACTTTTGTACCAATGAATTATTTGTACCTTTCAAGAACCTTTTTAGTTTCTTCTAATAGGCTTGTAAGTTCAAATACATCTCCTACTTCTAATAACTTATTAAGCTCTTCTGTAAACCTTGATGCTTCTCCAGTTTTCCCTAGGGAAGATATAGTTAATATATTTTCCACTATATTACTTACTAAAGAAGATTTTACCTCAAATAGCTTTTGAGCATCCTTTATTTCATCTTTTATTGCTAACATTTCTGTATCTAAGTTAAAGGCTGCATCTGCTGCACTTTTAAGCTTTCCTTTAATGTCTATTGGTATAGCATGCTTATATTTATAATTTAAAGAATGTTCCACTGTAGCCCAGAAGTTCATTGCCAAAGTTCTTATTTGAAATTCAGCAAGCACTTCACACATTCCAGATGCCATATTTACTGGATACTTTATAATCATATGATAACTTCTATAACCACTAGATTTTACATTAGTAACATAATCTTTTTCATAAATTATATGCATGTCTTTTCTTTCACGTATTATATTTACTACTTTATCTATATCATCTACAAATTGGCACATGATTCTCAGTCCAGCAATGTCTTCCATTTCATACTGGATTCTATCTAAAGGTATATCAAATTTATTAGCTTTCTCTAGTATACTGGAAACCTCTTTAACCCTACCCGTTACAAATTCAATAGGTGAGTATTCATTTTTCTTTCTTAATTCTCTTCTTATACTTCTAAACTTTACTTTTAATTCCTCTACTGCTTGGTCGTATGGAATTAAAAAACTCTTCCACTCAATAACTGCCATATATGTCATTCCTTTACTAACCAATTCTATTAATCCGTATTTAATTATATCATATAATGGTATTTTTTATGGTATTTTATATGACTTTTATTGAATTTTTTATTAATCTAAAATCTTAATAGGAGCAAAATCTATATAATCACAGGATGTTAAAATATACTCAACCCCATCTTTTTCTCCTTCAAAGACATTTAAAAGTCCTCCACCATGAAGATGTCCATAGATTACCTTATCCACGTTATATTCCTTAAACATTTCTAAAAATTCATTTTCCTGCATATTAGGAAATATAGGTGGATAATGAATCATACATATTATTTTTTTAAAACCACTTTTTATTGCTGCATCTATGGAAAATCTTAATCTTATAAGTTCTCTATCATAGATTTTTTTATCGTGAGAATTAAATTTGGGATTATTCTTTAAAATCCATCCCCGACTTCCACATATAGCATAATCCTCATATACGAAAAAATTATTTTGGATAAACTCCATCCTCTGAAACATAGAATTAAGCTTAGTAATTCCAGTCCACCAATAGTCATGGTTTCCCCTAACAAATATTTTTCTCCCCGGAAGATTATTTATAAATTCTAAATCAGCCTTGCCATTTTCCATATTCATAGACCATGAAATATCCCCTGCTACTAATACTGTATCTTCATCTTTCACAATTCTAATCCAATTTTCTTTTATTTTTTCATCATGATTGCTCCATTTTTCCCCAAATATATCCATAGGCTTTTCTCCTGTGGAGGCTAGATGAAGATCTGAAATTGCATATAATGCCACTTAACCACCTACTATCTATTTCATAATCTTTTTATTTAAATTTATTTGTACTTATTATCTATCTCCATAACATAGGCTATAACCTTTGCCACTACATCATAAAGCTCATAAGGAATTTCACTATCTATATCCACTTTAGTAAGCATATCTGCAAGTTCATCATTATATACAATAGGTACATCACTTTTTTCTGCTTCTTCAAGGATTTTATCAGCTACATTACCCATACCTGCTGCTGTAACCTTTGGAGCATTCTGCCCATATTCATATTTTAAAGCTGCTGCTTTTTTTCTCTTTCTATCTTCCATATAAGCACACTCCTAGCTAAACTCTAGTATTAATTGTAGTGAAATCATCATCTTCAAAGAAACTTCTGCAATTTGAAAAAGAAAAATCATGTTTTTTCTCTTTTATAAAAATATTAAACATATACTTACTATCCATTAAGTCGTTAATTAACTTTCCCTTAAATCTTTCTAATATCTTTACATATGTGGCTTCACTCTCTATTTCAATAGTGGCTGAATTTTTATTAACGGTTAAATAAGCATCTACCTTTTCCATATTTACAGTGGCTACACTAGCCGCTATTTTAATATTTTCAGTATCTAACTTTTTTCCTTTACTTCTTTCATCCTTAATAATCAGCTTACAATCATATTCCTTATCTTTCATATCCAGTGGAACATTAAGAAAATAATAATTATTATTTATTGTATTAAACATTTTAAACTCTTGAAACTTGGTTTCTAAGTTTTGAATCACATTATTAAAAGTACTAGTTTCTTTCTGGGATAACTTAATTAATTCCATTAAATCATTTTTTATAAAGGATATTTTTTCTCTTAATTCATCCTTTACCATATTGCTTGTTATACTTCTATCTACCATGATATCTGATTTAAGCTGCTTAAAGAGTTTATTAGTGCTATCTACTTCGTCATTGCCGTGAGATGCCATTTTCCCCAGTAGATCATCTTCATCATTGACTATTCCTATTGTTCTTTCATTTATAATATCATTAGAATGCTTTCCTTCTTTGTTTACCATCTTTTCTGAAGATAATATAGCTTCTTTATTTTCTAAGCTTTCCTTTATTGATACCATAGGTTGAGAACTATCTTTTTCAGAATATATTAATTTATCACCTTCAATGAAAGTTGAATTTCTATTAACAATAGCTTCTCCCTGTGTATCTTTATTAATATTGCCAATAATCTGCTCTTTAATAACATTGGTAGTTTCCTTTATCTCTGGTAAAATACTGTATTCATTAGATATAACCTTTGAAAAAGCTTTGATATTATGTTCATTTAGCTTTATATCTAGAGCTTTCATAACAAATACATCATCTATCTTTAAATTCTTGATTTCATTTAAAACTCTACCTAAAGTTTCTTTTATTTGTTTAGCTTCAGAACTATTATTTTGTATTCCTTTAGCTTCTATAAATTTATCAATGAATTTATTTAACTCCTTAGGAGAATTATTGCTTTGATCTATAAATTCCTTAAGTCCCTTAATTTCTAAAAGATTTTCTTCTGTAATTGGAATATTGTTCTTAAGCATAGATTTTAATATAGGCACATCCTCTTTGCCTACTGGAAAATCTAAATTCTTAAGTAGTTCTTCCATTAATGGATCTTTAATAGCTGAGTCACCATTGTTCCCAAGGCTATCTATAACATTTGATTCTAATATTCTAAGAAGGAATTTTCCTCCTTCAAATCCATCTAGTTGAAATTTAAACATATAATCATCTAAATTTTCTTGAAGTATCTCTCCATCTACCCTTGCCGGAAATACTCTTCCATCAAGTAACTTTATTATAACATCAGTTGTACTTCCCTCTAACCTTAAAATTCTAGCAGAAAATGAATCTCCTTTTTTAAAGGTGAGCTTGTTAAAATCATCTCTTGTTGTATAGTTTTGTACCATATTAATTTTCCATACATTTGACATAGACTTCACCCCCTATTAAACTAATCGTATCATTTTCATTTTAGTGAAGTATATTACAAAAACAATGAGTATACCATTAGGCATACTCATAATTTTTTTTACTAAGCTATCACTAATTTATAGAATTTTTTCTTTCCTCTTTTTATTAAGGCATATCCATCCTTTTCTAGGTAGCTTTCATTAAATATTTCATTAACATCTTCTATTTTTATATCATTTATAGTAAGTCCACCTTGCTCTATAAGTCTTCTTCCTTCTTTCTTAGATGGAACAATACCTGTTTGTGCTATTATATCAAGAATTAAAGCAGATTTCATATCTTCAGCAATTTCTACTGTAGGTACATTGCTCATGTCTACTCCACCACTAAATAGAGCTTCTGCAGCCTTTTTAGCTCCTTCTGCTTCTTCTTCTCCATGGATAAGTTTTGTAACCTCATAAGCAAGAACCTTTTTAGCTTCGTTAATTTCTGCTCCTTCTAAAGCTGAAAGTCTTCTTACTTCATCCATTGGAACAAATGTTAGTAGGCATAGACACTTCTCTACATCTGCATCATCAATGTTTCTCCAGTATTGGTAGAATTCAAATGGTGATGTTTTATTAGGATCAAGCCATACTGCCCCATTGGCTGTTTTACCCATCTTATTTCCTTCACTATTTGTAAGTAGTGAACATGTCATACCATAAGCTGATTTACCTTCTTTTCTTCTGATAAGTTCCATTCCAGCTAAGATATTTGACCACTGATCATCTCCACCTAATTCCATTGTGCAATCATACTTTTTATTCAATACGTAGAAATCATATCCTTGCATTAACATGTAGTTAAACTCTAAGAAGGATAATCCTTTTTCTAATCTTTGTTTAAAGCACTCAGCAGTAAGCATTCTATTAACTGAGAAGTGTGAACCTATATCTCTTATAAAATCCACATAATTTAAATCTAAAAGCCAGTCTGCATTATTTTCTAGGATTGCTTTATCATCACTAAAGTCTATTAGCCTTGAAAGTTGACCTTTTATACAAGATATATTGTGATCAATTTCCTCTTTAGTTAGCATTTTTCTCATATCTGTTCTACCTGATGGATCACCTATCATTGCAGTACCACCACCAACTAAAGCTATGGGTCTATGCCCTGCCTTTTGCATATGAGACATAAACATCATAGCAATAAAATGTCCTATATGAAGACTATCTGCTGTGGGATCAAATCCTATATAAAAAGTTACCTTTTCCTTTGCAAATATTTCTTTCATTTCTTCTTCATGTGTTAATTGCTTTAAAAATCCACGTTCCTTTAAAACGTCATATACATTGTAATTTTCCATAACTTCCTCCAACATCTTATAGTTTTTTTACTTTAATCTTCGGCTATGATTTCAATTTTAACAAATATAATTAAGAAACTAAAAAAGTCCCTAGTATAAAAATACTAGGGACGAAAATTTCCGTG
This sequence comes from Clostridium sp. UBA3061, assembly GCF_002367465.1. Classification (NCBI taxonomy): domain Bacteria; kingdom Bacillati; phylum Bacillota; class Clostridia; order Eubacteriales; family Clostridiaceae; genus Clostridium; species Clostridium sp. UBA3061. The sequence goes on from NZ_DFCF01000028.1 coordinate 130,280, forward strand.
GTACCACCCAAATTTATAATTTAAAATCTTTAAAAACATTTAAATTATTCTCTTCCTTAATAACGTTAGGAAACCGTAACAGCCTACTACTACTTCGACCTAAGACTCTAAAATGTATTTCATTAAAATCCTTTACTGATTTACACCACTCATCAGCTCTCTTTAAAATTCATTTAATTACTTCTTTTCTTCATCGTCTCTTACTATATTCTATTTTAAATACATATTACTATTATTATTATCATTTTTCAAGAGTAAATACTAATTTTCTCTAAACAACATATTTTTTAATAGTATCTGGTATATTATTTTCTTCACAACTAACGTTGGCATAAAAGTCAACTTTAAATTTTTCTGATAAATATTCTAATTTATTTAGTATTGAACCAAAATCATCCGCATCATTACATATGTCACTCAAAATACCGTCTATAAATATACTTTCCACATCATAGTCTTTAGATATTATGCCACATATAAAACCGTAAAAATCTTTGTAATTATGAATATTAAAGTCTTTAGAACATATAAACCTTATGTTCTTATGAATACGTAGGAGTCCTCTTGTGTCATCATCGATATACACTAGATTTCCTTTTGAGCTACTTACCTTTGAATTAGCTAAATTCATTAATGCTTTTGTTTTCCCAGAGCCTTTTTCTTTACAAAATACTTGAATCATTTTAAACGCCCCCAAACTTTTTAATAAAATACATTAACTTTAATAGTTATATTATATAATATTCAGAATATTTAATCAATAGTTCCTATTAACTTATATATTTCTGTTATTTTAATTATATGTGAATAATTATCACATTATTATTATTTTATATACATAATAGATTATTCTTAAATATACCTTCTTAAAACCATAGGTAATAAAAATGCCTTAAAGTTTACTTTCATAAAAATCTAGTAACCTTTAAGACATTTAATTATTTTTCTGTTATATAATTTATGGTAATTTTATTCTATGCCTACTACATCATATCCTTCTTCTTCTATAGTAGCTTTTAAAACATCATTACTTTCAGTAGCTTCTACTAAAGCATATTTCCCCTCTAAATTAACTTCTACTTCTGAAACTCCAGCTAACTCTTCTAGAGCATTTTTTACGTGAGCTACACAGTTTTTACAGCTCATTCCTTCAATTAATATTTTCTTTTTCATCGCTTTCTCCTCCTAAAATATATATTAGTATGATAATTTAATATTATCATTAAAATTATCAAATGCCTTTAAACCCTGATAAACAGAACAAATAGTTAACTATTTATATAGTTTCCTATTTATATAGTTTCCTATTTATATAGCTTAATATTTATATAGTTTCCTATATAAATAGGAATATTAAGCTTTAAATCTTCTAAGTCTCAATGCATTTAATAATACTGATACTGAACTTAGACTCATAGCTCCTGCAGCTATCATAGGATTTAATAATGGGCCACCAAAAATGTGTAATACTCCCATAGCCACCGGTATTCCTAATACGTTATAACCAAAGGCCCAGAATAAATTTTCCTTTATATTTTTAATAGTTGCTTTGCTTAGTTTTATGGCTGATATTACATCCATTAAATCACTTCTCATAAGAACTATATCTGCTGATTCAATGGCTACATCTGTTCCAGATCCTATTGCTATTCCTATATCAGCCTGGGCAAGGGCTGGAGCATCATTAATACCATCACCAACCATGCCTACTCTATTTCCATCAACTTGAAGCTTTTTCACTTCATTTGCTTTATCCTCTGGTAAAACCTCTGATAATACTATATCTATACCAACTTGTTTTGCAATGGCATCCGCCGTTCTCTTATTATCTCCAGTTATCATAGCTACTTTTATGCCCATTTTGTGCAGACTTTCTATAGCATTTTTACTACTTGCTTTAACAGTATCTGCTACAGCTATAATTCCAGCAGCATTTCCATCTATAGCTATATACATTGGTGTTTTTCCCTCTGAAGCTAATCTATCAGAAGTTTCATCTAAACTTGAAATATTAATGTTTTTTTCCATCATAAGTTTTTTGTTTCCTAGAAGAATAGATTTTTTATCTATTTCTACTTCTATACCATGTCCTGGAATAGCATTAAATTTATCGATTACTTTAAGGCTCAACCCTTTTTCCTCTGCATCTTTAACAATGGCTTCACCAAGTGGATGCTCTGATCCCTTCTCTGCACTAGCTGCTAAAATTAGAATTTCTTCCTCTGATTCACCATTAGTTATAATATCTGTAACCTTAGGTTTTCCCTCTGTTATAGTTCCTGTTTTATCAAATACTATGGTTTTTAATTTATAAGTAGTCTCTAATGGTTCTCCACCTTTAATTAAAACACCATTTTCAGCACCCTTTCCTGTTCCCACCATAATGGCAGTTGGAGTAGCAAGACCTAAAGCACATGGGCAGGCAATAACCAGTACTGCAATAAATATAGTAAGAGAAAATATAGGTGTTTCACCAGCAATCAACCAACCCACTGAAGCAATTACAGCAAGCCCTATAACTACAGGTACAAAGTAGGCTGATATAACATCTGCTAGTTTAGCAATAGGTGCTTTTGAACCTTGAGCATCTTCTACTAGCTTAACTATTTGTGCAAGAGCAGTATCTCTACCAACTCTAGTGGCCTTATACTTAATAAATCCTGTTTTATTAATACTAGCCCCTATTACACTACTTCCCATAGATTTTTCAACGGGTATGCTCTCTCCTGTAAGCATTGATTCATCTATAGATGTATTTCCTTCTATAACTTCTCCATCTACTGGTAACTTTTCACCTGGTTTTACTAGTACTATATCCCCAACTATAACCTCTTCTACAGGTACTACAATTTCTTTGTTATCTCTAATTATAGTTGCTGTTTTAGGAGCTAAACCCATTAAAGTCTTTATAGCTTGAGAGGTTTTACCTTTAGATACCGCTTCTAAATATTTACCTAAGGTTATTAAGGTTAGTATTACTGCAGCAGATTCAAAATATAGATGCATTGCATACTCATGATCCCCTTGCATTATTTTATATATAGCAAATATACCGTATATAAAAGCAGCCAAAGTTCCTATGGATATTAGTGAGTCCATATTAGGACTTAGTTTAACTAAATTTTTAAGTCCTACCTTATAAAACTTATATCCAGCTATCATTACTGGTAAGGTTAGTATCAACTGAATTAATGCAAAGTTTAACGGATTTGTCATAGGATCTATTATAGATGGAAGATGCATCCCTACCATGTGACCCATTGTTATAATTAGTAGTGGAACTGTAAAAATTAGGGAAGATATGAACCTTGTAAGTAATTTACTAGCTTCACTTTTTTCCTCTCCTTGTTTTTCCTTATCTTTTACTTCCTCTTTAATTAACTTATACCCAGCTTTATCTACTGCTGCTTTTATATCACCATAGGATATCTCATCTTCATTTACTTTTATAGTAAGCTTTTCTGTGGCAAAATTTACCGTAGCATTTTCTACTCCATCTAGTTTTTTAGTTACTCTTTCTACTCTATTAGCACAGGCAGAACAAGTCATGCCTTCTACTTTAAAATTGTAGGTTTTTACATTTTTCTTTACGCCATACCCAGCTTTAACTACAGCTTCCTCAATCTTATGAGAATTTAAATTTTCCTTATTAAAATCTACAGTTAAAGTTTCTGTAGCAAAATTTACATTTGCTTTTTCAACCCCCTCTAACTTACTAATTGCTCTCTCTACTCTATTTGCACAAGCAGAACAAGTCATACCTTCTATTTTAAATGATTTATTATCCATGTTTTCACCTTCTTTATTTTGTAATTATCTTTTCTAATATATTATTTATTTCCACAATCTTTTCATCCATATTATTATTTATTGCTGCATCCTTAACACAATGATTTAAATGTCCTTTTAAAATTTCTAAGTTTGATTTCTTTAATAAAGCTTGTGATGCTAAGATTTGATTAGAAATATCAATACAATACCTCCCCTCTTCTATCATTTTGATAATCCCATCTATCTGACCCCTTGCTGTTTTTAACAATTGCAAAGCTTTTTTTCTTTCTTCACTCATCATTTACCTCCCCTCCCCCCTCAGGGGGTATATCTACATAATAGTACTCCATTTATATATTGTCAATAGGTTAATTTTTTATTTTAATTTAGTTTGCCCCAAAATATAAAAAAATAAAGCACCAACTTTAGTGATGCTCTATCAATTATAAATATTTAGCTAAATATTTTTTTAACGGTATGGAAAGTGGTAATGCTATAGCAATTCCCCCTGCTACTTGAAGTATATTAGCTGGTATATCCTTTAAAGCCACTATAAATCCTTGTCCAATAGTTGGTATTCCATATACAAAGTGATTTAAGCAACCTCCAGCAAAAAAATATCCAAAAATCATAACTATTCCGGCTACAATGAATGCAAATAAGTTATTCCAAACTTTATCTCCTTGATAATCACCTCTATAGGCTATAGCTCCTGCTATATATGCCATAACTCCTTTTATAATAAAGGTAAATGGCGCCCATATATAGTATGGAGAAAACAAATCAAAAAATGTCATACCTATAGCAGCGGCCACAGCTCCTCTTTTTTTTCCTAGTAAGATGGCACATAAAAATAGTACTGCATCACCTATATGTAAAACTGCATTATCTCCCACTGGTATAGCTATAACTGCAGTTGCTATATATGTTAACGCTGCCATAAGTCCTATTTGAACTATTTCAATAATTCTAAAACTATTTCTCGATGCTTTTATTGATGCCTTTTCTTTCATTTTAAGTCCCCCTTTATGATTATGCAATATTGTACCCATACAACATATTTAGTATCCATACAATTAAATTATACATTAAATCTAAAGAATTTCAACCTTATTTTTTAATATAAAAGAATAATATTAAATATTTTACACAAAATAATTTTAACTTTGACTTTCAGATCTTATAATCCTATATATTTTTGATAAAATAGTCAAAAGATCTAACTTATTACTTTACTTGGATGTAGAAAGGATTGACATATATGATGTATCTTCGTTGGTTTGGTAGCTTTTTACTATTAGTAGTTTTAATTGGTTTATTTTTTGTTATGGGAGGAAATTTAATTAATTTAATAATTGCAGTAGCTCTTCTAACTATTGCCATGGACTACATAGAAGAATACCTAACTGTAAAAAATAAATTCAATAGTTAAATAAAAAAATTCCTCAAAGAAACTTGAGGAATTTTTCTATTATTCACCTTTACTAATATTAGATAAAACTAAGCCCTTATTGTGATCTAGTGCCCAACTAATACCCCAATCATTTTGGAATATAAGTAAGTCTCTATCTTTAATATCCTTAACAACTTTAGAATCACTTGTTAAACTTAAATCATCAACTTTACCTTCTAAAGCTTCAATCCATCTAATATTTCTATATGGAAGCATATCCATTTTTATATCTACATTATATTCATTTTTTAATCTAAATTCTAAAACTTCAAATTGAAGAACTCCTACAACTCCTACTATAATTTGTTCTGTTCCTATGTGAAGCTCTTTAAATACTTGAATTGCTCCCTCTTGAGCTATCTGTGTTACACCCTTTATAAACTGTTTTCTCTTCATAGTATCTACAGTTCTAACCCTTGCAAAGTGTTCTGGTGCGAAGGTTGGAATTCCTTCAAACTTAAACTTCTTGCTTGGTGAACAAAGGGTATCACCTATACTAAATATACCTGGGTCAAATACTCCTATAATATCTCCAGCATAAGCATTATCAACAATTTCTCTATCTTGAGCTAAAAATTGTTGAGGTTGTGCTAGCTTTATTTTATTTCCACCTTGAACATGATATACTTCCATACCTTTTTCAAATTGACCTGAACATATTCTCATAAAAGCAATTCTATCTCTATGAGCCTTATTCATATTAGCTTGAATTTTAAATACAAAAGCAGAAAAGTTATCATCTGTTGCCTCTATCTTTCCTATATCAGAATTTCTTCCTAATGGCGCTGTAGTTAACTTTAAGAAGTTCTCTAAAAATGGTTCTACACCAAAATTAGTTAAAGCACTACCGAAAAATACAGGGGTAAGTTCTCCAACTCTCACCTTTTCTTCATCAAAGGCATCTCCAGCTATATCTAATAATTCTATGTCCTCAAGTAATTTTTCATATAGACTATCGGTTATAGCCTCTCTAGCTGCTGATTCATCCTCTAAATCTATAACAGTCTCACTTACTTCTAACTGTCCATGATCTCCAGCTTTAAAAATATGAATTTGTTTATTATTTCTATCATAAACACCTTTAAAGTGCATACCTGTACCTATAGGCCAGTTTATTGGATATGATTTTATACCCAATTCATTTTCTATCTCTTCCATAAGTTCAAAAGGGTCTCTTGTTTCTCTATCCATCTTATTTACAAAAGTAAATATTGGAATATCTCTCATACTACAAACATGAAATAGCTTTCTAGTTTGATCCTCTACCCCTTTTGCTCCATCAATAACCATTACTGCACTATCTGCAGCCATAAGTGTTCTATATGTATCTTCACTAAAGTCCTGGTGTCCTGGAGTATCTAATATGTTTATACAATATCCCTCATATCCAAACTGCATTACTGAAGATGTAACAGAAATTCCTCTCTTCTTCTCAATTTCCATCCAGTCAGAAACAGCATGCTTAGATGTCTTTCTTGCTTTAACAGATCCTGCTAGTCTTATTGCTCCCCCATATAAAAGTAATTTTTCAGTAAGTGTAGTTTTACCTGCATCTGGGTGGGAAATTATAGCAAAGGTTCTTCTTTTCTCTATCTCCTTTATATAATCACTCATTACCTTAACTCCTTTATTTAAATTTAAAATTATCTTCAATTTATATAGTATCTCTTTTTAGCACATTTTATATAATACCATATTAATTAATATAAACACAAATATTATTAATGTTTTTATGTATATCACATTTAAAATTAACACTAAAATTTTAGTTTAAATATCATACTAAATTTATCATTTTCAATTCAATTATACCAAAATAAAGCAGTAAGATATTTGTATCTTACTGCCATTGTAATAAATATTAAAATAATAAAATATAATTCCACAAATATATAATTATAATTTTAGTATGCATAATGGCTTAATAAGCCACTATAAACTACTTGTCCCTTTTCTATTCCATCGAAATCCTCTGGTTTCACTAAAGAAACATCTTTATCAAAGTTTATGATTTTACCTTCTTTTAGTACGTAAGCCACAAATTGTGAGCATAAAAAATGATATCTTCTTTGATAAGGTATGTGTAACATTATAGCTAAAATGCCTAAAAAATTATATTTATATCTATCATGTTCACTTTCAAATCGATCTATAATCTCTTTAACTTCATTATATTCATCTTCTGTAACACTTAATTCATAAACTCTACAGGATGTACTTTTATATAGCTTAAATATTCCTCCATCAATTTGTTCTCTAACAAAACCAGCATGAAGTGGAAAATATATTTTTCTTCTTCCAAAGCTATATAATTGCTTTAATTCTTTATCTAAGGCTATAGATGTATGATTATAATTATATCTAGTATATAGCTTTATAGCTCTTGAAAAAAAAGTTCCTGTCTGTGTCAATACAACATAGATTTTTCTATCCACTTAATCACCCCAATTATTATTATAATAATGTATTAATTCATTATAAATTAAATTATTTAATAAGTATACTATATTTAAAAAATATACTATAGATATATTATAATTTAAAAACCTTACAATTTCATTAAGAAATTATTACAATTTATACATTTTTCCTTTATTTCATTTTAACCATATATGATAATCCAATCTTTTGTTCCTTTGAAAAAGAGGATGCTTCTTAAGATTTTACAAAGGATATACATAGACAAGCTTCTACTATCTTAACCATAAATACTGATGTAGTAACAGATATTAACTTCAAAAAAATTAAAAGATACTTTATATAAACTAATAAATAATAGTTTATATAAAGTACCTTTAGTATTAATACTGATAATATTAATACTGAACTAATCCTATTTTCTTTTGCATCTTTCTTAAAGTCTTTGTAGCTACATAATTTGCCTTTTCTGCCCCAGCTTTGAAGATTTCTTCTAGCTTACCTTTATTATCTAAAAGCTCTTTAACTCTCTTTTGAACTGGTTCAAGCTCCTTAACTACAGCCTCTGCTACATCTAATTTAAATTGGGCATAACCTTGCCCCTTATATCTTTCTTCTATTTCTTCCATAGATATGCCCTCAATAGTGCTTAAAATTGTCATTAAATTTTTAACTCCTGGTTGTTCATCACAGAATTTAACTTCTCCTACACTATCAGTTACAGCTCTGGATATTTTTTTTCTTATGACTTCTGGTGGATCTAATATTAAGATATATCCATTAGGATTTTCTTCCGACTTAGACATCTTCTTTTCTGGATTTTGAAGGTCCATTATTTTTGCTCCAGCCTTACCTACGTATGGTTCAGGTATTTTAAAGGTTGGACTGTATAATTTATTAAATCTGTCAGCTATATCTCTAGCTAATTCTAAATGCTGTACTTGATCTATTCCAACTGGCACTACATCTGTTTGATATAATAATACATCAGCAGCCATTATAACTGGATAACTAAATAATCCTGCCCCTATACTTTCTCCACTATTTTTAGATTTATCCTTATACTGAGTCATTCTACTTAGTTCTCCCATATAGCTATGGCAAGTTAAAAGCCATGCAGCTTCAGAATGAGCTGGTACATGAGATTGTACGAATAGAGTATTTTTTTCTGTATCTATTCCTGCAGCAATATAAATTGCTAGTACTTCTAAAGTTCTCTTTCTAAGTTCAGTTGGTATCTGTCTTACTGTAATTGCATGCAAATCTGCAATAAAGAAATAACATTCATATTCATTTTGTAGTTTCACCCAATTTTTTATAGCTCCTAAATAATTTCCTAGTGTTAAATCCCCAGAAGGCTTAATTCCACTTAACATAACTTTTTTCTTATCTTCCATGTTTTTTCTCCTTTCAATCCGTAAAATTATTCCATTTAGTTATAAATAAAAGCCCTATGGAATAAATCCATAGGGCATAAATCACGCGGTACCACCTATTTTGAGATAATAAAATCTCACCTCTTTCAGATACAAACATATCCTAGCTCTATAACGTGAGCATCCGTGCTAGACTACTTTAAATTCACCCAACATCTCAGCGACCCATTCATATCAAGCATAATTGCGATAATCTCACCATCTATCACTCTCTGAAAATCTGTTTTTAATACTACTTACTTCGCCTCACCGATCAATTAATAATAAAGTTGTTTAATATTACATTAAAGTTATTATAATTCTAATATTATATTATGTCAATATTAGAAATTGTTATTCTATTTTTTAGTTTATCTATCTCTAACCTTACTATATGATTATTTTTATTTAAATTAGAACTATATAAAAGCCCATAAATTTCTAGTATTTATTTACTGTATTGAAGCAAACTAAACATATTAAATACATTTCAGTATTTTAATATAATTTTAAAATATATCACCACTTACTTTAAGGAGGTATTTTATATGGATTCAAAAAACAATTCTAGTAAGTCTAATGGTGCAAAACCTTATGGTCCTAATGAAAGAGACTTTTTAGATGCTAGTACCAAACCTGTAAAAGCACATTCTCTTGAAGACTATGTACTGCTTCCAAATCATGTTGTAGATCCAATTGTGGCAAACAACATCTCTAATGCAGAATTTGATTATACCTATAACGAGGAATCGGATCTTCTAGGTTTTGAAGATCAACCCTTAGCATCAATAAATAAAAACACTCCAACTAAATAGTAAAAAATATAGGAATTGCTTTAATGGCAATTCCTATATTTTTTATTAAATATTTATTTTTACTTCATGTTCTCCATCAGAGGTAACAGGTATTATATCTCCTTCTATAACATTTCCATCTAAAGTTATGGTAGAATTACCACTTCTAATTACTTTGATATGATATACAGCATTTCCATATACATAGTCTATAGAGTATTCTTTAAAGTCTTTAGGTACACATGGTTTAATTTTAAACCCTTTTCCCTCTATTAATCTAAAACCCAATATGTGTTCTAATGCGATAGTATACATCCAACCTGAGCTTCCAGTATACCAACTCCATCCGCCTCTTCCTTCATGAGGTTCCACCGAATATATATCTGCAGCCATAACATAAGGCTCTGTCTTAAATACATTTGCTTCCTCTATGTTTAAACTATGATTTATAGGATTTAGCATGGAATATATGTTATATGCTTCTTCTCCTCTTCCTAGTTTTGCAAGAGCTAAAGCTACCCACGCAACTCCATGGGTATATTGTCCTCCATTTTCCCTTACTCCAGGTACATATCCTTTTATATATCCTGGTTTTAAATCTGATTTATCAAAAGGTGGGCTCAATAGTAATATAATTTTTTCTTTAGGCTTTACTAAATATTTTTCTAAAGAACTCATAGCTATATTAGCTCTTTCCTTATCTCCTGCTTCTGATATTACAGACCAACATTGTGATAGGGCATCTATTTTACATTCCTGATTTTCATGAGATCCTAGTGGAGTGCCATCATCAAAGTAAGCACGTTTATACCAACTTCCATCCCATCCATGAATCTCTAGATTTTCTTTAATAAAATCCATAGTCTTAATATATTTTTCATAATTATCCTCATCCCTTTTATATATGCATAGATCCTTAAAATCTTTTAATATAGCATATAGGAACCAGCCAAGCCAGATACTCTCTCCCTTACCCTTATTTCCTACAGTGCTCATTCCATCATTCCAATCTCCACTTCCCATGAGAGGAATATTATGGGAACCAAACTTTAAGCTTCTATTTATAGCTCTTATACAGTGATTGTATAAGGACTCTTTTAAATCTGATTTTGATGATACATTATACCTTTCATCTTCTCCTTCTCTTAAAGGCTCATCCTTTAAATATCCAATCTCTTCATCTAAAATCTTATAATCTCCAGTGGTTTTAACATATATACAAGTAACATAAGGTAACCATAATAAATCATCACTAAATCTAGTTCTTATTCCACTATTTACAACTGGATGCCACCAATGTTGCACATCTCCTTCTTCAAATTGTCTAGTAGCACTATAAAGAATTTGATTTCTAGCAATTTCAGGCTGTATATAAATCATTGGAATGGAGTCTTGTAATTGATCTCTAAATCCATAAGCTCCTCCACATTGATAAAATGCTGTTCTTGAAAATAATCTACAACTGATAGTTTCATAAGGAAGCCAACCATTAATCATGAAATCTAAAGCTTTATCCTCTGTTTTTATCTTTATCTTAGTTAAAAGCCTTTCCCAATAGCCTTTTACCATTTCTAACTCTTTCTCAACTCTAGTTATATCTGAAAACTCTTCAAGGGAATTTTGAATTCCTTCAATACTGTCTTCTGCTCCTAAGACAATTACCAGTGATTTTTCTTCATTAGCTCCTAATCTTAAGTAAACTTTCTCACTAAGTACTGGTTCTAATCCTGAACCACACCTTCCTGATAAGCTTATAGTGTTCTGTTCAGGTAAAGAATCCATATATTCTTTACTTACAATAAAATCTCTTTCATCTCCACTAAAACTTTCATTTTTTCCTCCACTTATTTTTAAATAAACATGACTAGATGAAAAATCACTACTATATGGATTGATTCCATATATGTATTTGTTTTCTTTATCTATTACAGTGTAAATCTTCTTATAATTGTTTTCTCTTAAATCTCCTAGACACAATCTTGCAATATAAGTAATTGCTATATTTCTCTCCTTATCTACTAAGTTATTTAAGCTAACCTTAATAAGCTTTGCACTTCTCTCCTTTGAAGGAAATACAGTAATTTCCCCCAGTATTCCACTTTTACAATGAGTAAATTTGGAATATCCAAATCCATGAGTTATTACATACTCTCCTTTATCTCTTATTGGTTCAGGAGTTATTGACCAAAGTTTATCCCCTTCTTCTAGGTATAAAACTTCACTAGGGGTATCTTCAATGAAATCATTATTCCAAGGAGTAATTTTAAATTCTCTACTATTTTTATACCAAGTATAGCTACTACCAGACTCACTTATATTAAATCCAAATCTATTATTATTGGCTATAACATTTATCCAAGGAGCTGGTGTAGACATTCCGTCCTTTAGTATAATTGTATATTCTCCCTCATTATTAAAACCTCCATATCCATTAAAAAAACTTAACTCTGAAGTTTCTACTTTAGGGATATTACTATCACTATAACTTAAATTAGCTTCTTTTAGTTCACTCATTTCCCAGATATACTTTCTTGAGTCATATGGATAATCTTCATTTTTCATGGCTTTTTCAATTTGTTTTAATAAAGGCCCTTCTGATCCGTCTACGATTATTGCTGCAATAGAATAAAGCAAATTCAAATCTTCTTTAGACATTTTTTCATTATTAATTATAAATATGCCACCTGAAGTATTTTCTCGTCCATTTAAAGAGCTATTCAATATTATTCTTTTTAGTGCATTATCTAGAGGCTTTTCATAGCTTATTTCCTCTTCATTAATGACTACAATATCAAACTTTAATCCCTTTTCTTCTAAATATCCATGGCAATTTATAAGCTGTCTTAAGATATCACTTTCCTTTTCCTTGTTAATAGTTAACAATACAATAGGTAAATCTCCTGAAATTCCATAGGCCCAGAGATTTCTTTGACTTCTACTTAGATTAATTAGGTTGTTTATTCTCTTTGTATAACTAAAGTTATTAAATAATATACTACTTGCAAACCGCTCATAAATAATCCCTTGTGTTGGTTTTATTCCTTTATTAATAAGACTTTTTTCTACACTTAAAGCAGATCTTAGGGCACTTTCCTCTAGAATATTACTATCTTGATAATTTCTTGACTTATTTAATACATCCTCCCTAGAGTTTCCTGTAATTGTTATATATTTTATAGATTTGCTTTCACCTTTAGGAATTTTTATTATTCTTTTAATTGCAATTATAGGATCTAATACATTGCCTACATTATTTTTTAAAGGTTCATTTTCTTCTAAAGCTATAGGATTTTCTTTTGAATGATTTCTTCCTATAAAACTTAGCCTTGCCGTATCATACTCTGTTTTAAATCCCTCTTCACCTAGTGTACTTTCAAGAGTATATATGTCCCTGTCTTTTTCGCTACGAGGTCTGCGTTTTGCAAGTATTCCACTTAATTCATCTATATACTCTGTAGTAATAAATAAATTCCCAAAAGTAGGATGTGATATATCTCCACTGTATCCTTGTAAAACTACTTCACTATAGCTAATAACTTCTATGATTTTTTCTTCACTACCATTATTTTTTATATCAATAGTCCTAATTTCACAATTATCTTCAGGAATTACTTGAACTATAGTATTTATTTCTAGATCTCTCCAGTATTTTATGAATTCTGCCTTATACAAATAGAAATTAACTTCATATTTATCTCCTTGCTCTTTACAAGGTTCATAGGTAGAAGATGTATATTCATTAGAATTAGTGTCTTTAATATAAAAAAACTTTCCCCAACTACTACGAATCAAATCTTCTTTCCATCTATATACCATTACATTTTTAAACTTAGAGTAGCCACCACCTGCCGTATTTAATAGGATGTTATAATTTTTATTCCCCAGAAGTATGGTTTGGGGATACTTACTTTCTCCAAATTTAAATGTTCTATGGATGGAATATTGCCTTTGCACTTCTTTCACTTCTTGTAAATTATCTTCTTTTCTATCATAGACCACATTCTTACTTATCTTCTCTTGAAGCAATATATCTACAGCTCTGATCATGGGAATTCTATGAAATCTTCTTTGAATAATATTATTATTCATAACATTATCTAAAGCCAACAAACTCATTCCTAAATGATGTATCATATAGCATTTTACTATTTCAAACTTTTTATTTTTTATCCTTTTATCTGTATAATCTATAGCTTCATAAAATCCATATTTTCCATAACATTCAAGTTTTAATAGACTTCTTATATTTGCCATAGACTTAGGTATATTTTCCATAAGCCCCATTATAGTAGAATATGGTGATACTACTAACTCTTCTTCTAATCCTCTTTTTATACCAATTTTAGGTACACCGAAGGCTTTATATTGATAATTTAAATCTACATCAAATTTATAGTAGGCACTTTCTGAAATACCAAAAGGAACCTTCCTCTTATCTCCATATCTTATTTGACCTTCCATTACAGACCTATAAGTTTCATCTAACATAGAATTCCTATAATTTTTCATTAAAATCCTTGGCATAAAGTATTCAAACATGGTTCCACTCCAGCTAGCCAATCCTTTTCTACCATACATTAAAGTTAATGATCTATTTAAAGCAAACCAATGAGATGTTGGAACTATTCCCTTAGCCACTGCAATAAAACTTGTTGTTCTAGCTTCTGATGCCAATAAGTCATAGTAATTACTACTTAATGATTCATTGTCTACATCATAGCCTATATGAAATAACTTTCTTTCATCATTATACAAAAATTTAAAATCTGTATTATCTATAATTCTATTTATTTCGGCTTCAATTTTTGTAAATTGTTTTAATAGTGTTCCTACTCTTTCTTTACATAAATCTATATTCTTATTTATTCTTTCTAATTGAAATTCATTTAAATTATTAGATATAAAATTAAACCCTTTTATAATATCATATATATGCCCTAAACTATCACTACTAATAATTCTAATTATATTTTCATACTTGCTTCTAGGTAATAGCTTTATATCATCTATGAATGGAAATAAAAATTTAATTTCACTTAAATAGTCTTTTATATTATCTAATAGTTTTTTATTCCAATAAGTACTATCTATATTTTCTATATCTTCCTGTACAATATCTTCAAAGTTATTTAACATATTATAAAAAGTTAATATATCTTTTCCTTCTCTTTTTATTCTTTCAATAACATTAAGGTACATATATTTTTTTCTTTCATCTTCCAGCTCTTCCATGGCAAGATAAACAGTATCCTCTATGCCTTCAACTCTATTATTAAAGTAAGGTGTGTTTCTTAATTCTTTTAGTGCTTCTTCTATGGTATATAAATAAGATACTAGATTTCCACTATCTACTGTAGAAACATATTTAGGTAATAGAGGACTAAGTGTCTCCACATCATACCAATTATAAAAATGCCCTTTACAGGTTTCTAGCCTTTTCAAAGTATCTATGGTTTTACCCAAGTTTTCTATACCTTTAACCGTCCCAATGTACCCCATATCTATAGCAACAATATTGGAAATTAAAGTCATACCAATATTAGTAGGAGAAGTTCTCATAGCTAATCCTCTATATGGTTCTTCCTGATAATTATCCCCGCCAAGATAGTTAGTATCCTCAGTGACAAAGTCTTCAAAATATGCCCAAATCCTTCTAGTTAACCTTTTTAAAACCTTATTATCGTCTTCACTTAATTTTACTGTTTCATCATTAATATTCTGACCTATAATATAAGCTATTATTGGACTAATAACCCATATAATACAACTTGGTATCATTACATAAAAGGTATCCAAGCCACTTCTCCATGCTACCACCATAATACATAAAGCTATTACTATCTCTTGCCACATGTATTTAAAATAACTTATAAAGTCTTTTCCTGAAGACCTTTCTGCTTCCTCAGCCGTTTGCCATTGTAATAAGTTTTTTTTACTTATTATTAATCTGTATAGTGTTCTTATAATAGCATCTACCATTAAATATGCTTTAAAAGGAAGAAAAGCATATATAAAAAATACTTGCTTTAAAGCCATTTGGAAATTCTGAACTTTTCCACTTAGACTTATTCCATTTATAGGCGAAACTATATTTTCTGACATATTAAATAGAATAGGTGTTATTAAAGCAATGAAAGCTGACATATACCACTTATCTATACCATCAGGAAGGATTCCTGCTAAAGAGCAAAGTAATAAAATTAACATAGAAGGAGCCATTAAGCTTCTTCTTAAATTATCTATCATCTTCCACTTAGATAATCTATTTAATTTATTTTTCTTTAATATGTATGGTAATAGTTGCCAATCACCTCTCACCCATCTATGAAGTCTTTTACAACTTGCAATAAAGTTAGAAGGATATCCATCTACTAACTCCACATCTGTAAGCAAAGCCGTTCTTGCCAAAGATCCTTCTAATAAATCATGACTTAGAACTTGATTTTCTTCAATTACTCCATGAGTTACCTTTGTAAATACATCCACATCATATATGGCCTTACCAGTAAAAATACCCTCTCCAAATAAATCTTGATATACATCAGATATTGCAAATGTATATATATCAATACCAGCTTCTCCTGAAAATACTTTAGAAAAATAAGTTTTATTAGCACTTTCTAAATCTATACCAACTTTAGGTTGTATTACTCCATACCCTCTCCAAACAGTTCCATCTTCCTTTGTATAAGCTCTATTTAACGGGTGAAGCATTGCTCCAATTAAAATCTTTGCTGATTCTCTTGGAAGTATGGTATCTCCGTCTAAAGTTATAACATACTTTACTTTAAAAAGTTTTTCCACACCTTCACTTAAAACACTATAAGTGGTATTTTTATCTCCTCTTATAAACTTATTAAACTCTTCTAGTTTTCCTCTTTTTCGCTCCCAACCTAGCCACTTATTCTCCTTTTCATTAAACCCTCTATGTCTGCATAAAAAGAAAAAACGACCACTATCTTCATTATACTTTGTATTTAACTTATTAATTTCTTCTAAACAAAATTTAGATATCACTTCGTCTTCTGCTTCTTTTTCTCTATGACTATCTATAAAATCTCCCAAGATAGCAAAATATAGATTTTCATCATTATTTCCTAAATAATAAGTTTCTAAATTACTCATTAAACTTTTAGCTTTCTCTATACTTTCTATTAGAGTAGGAACTACTACACAGGTGATTCCTTCTTTAGGAATTCTATCGGATATATTAATTTTAGGTAATACATTAGGTGTGCTTAAATTAGTAATACTCCAATTTAAGATGGATACCACAACCTCACTGAGCGGTATAATAGTAACTATTCCAGATAAAATATATTTAGATATTGATATATTTGTATCATTTATATAGCTCCAAGTTATAAATCCTCCCGATAGTATGCCTGTAAGAATAACAATAGTTCCTATATGAATACCAACAGCTCTTCCCTTTATCATATTTTTTAACTTTTCAAATCCTTTAAAATCAATATTCAAAATATGATTTAGCTTTTCTCTACCACTATCAGTTAGATAATATCCCACATGATTTTCAAATTCTTTATCATTATTTACTTCTGCACACTGTAGTACTTTTCTAGCAACAAATGTCTCAGAAATTTTATTTTGTCTAGCTATTTTTTCTAAAACATGTCTATAATAGTCCTTGGAATAAAAATCCATAGTACTATAAACCATAGCAGGATCTTTACTTAATATTTCTTCTACTTTATTGCTAATATTAAATACTTCTTCCCAATTTATATCATCTAAATTTCTTAAGCCATTAATGCTACTACTAATGGCTATAGAATAGATACCATCACTTTTATTAGAATCTATAATAATTTTATCTAAAGTAATTTCATTTTCGCTTAATTTATCTTCTATCCATAAATTTAATTCATCGTAATTTACTCCATTATCTCTTAAAACTCTTATTAATGCATCCGCAAAGTATTCTGTAAATTTAATATTGTTCTCAGATATGAAATCCATAGCTCTCTTCATATTTTCTTCATTATAATACTTAATAATCCTATCAGCTAATCTTTCTCCTCTATGTCTATCATTAGCTTTATCCACTATCAATACTGAGCTTTTTCCTATTATCTCTAAATAGGCTATTTTAAGCATTATAGGTAAAGCCCATAATTCTCCCATGGTTAATATGGTTGTTTCTTGATATCTTTTTAAAAACTTATTAATATTATCCCTAGTTAGCTTATCCCTATAAATTCCCAATATTTCTCTTGATACATCATAAATTCTAGGATATCCTTTTAATGCTCCACTTTTTAGTATAGGTAGTGATTTTAAATATTTCTTTGATAAATGTTTTTTTATAAATTTATATTCTTTTTCAATAACATAGATATTATCTAATATCCATTGTGTTCCTTTTATCTTGAAATACTCTCTATTTTCATCCACTTTAAACAAATTATGGCACCCCAATATATTATTAAAATGCTTATCTAAATTGGAAATTAAATCATTCCTACTTATTTTTTCAATTTCTCTATGGTCTCTGGCTATATCATCAATAGCATCTTCCAATTTTTCTTTATTTTCTGCTAAAAAACTATTGTCACTAATCTTAATATAGGCTCTTCTCTTATTTCTATTTTTGATTACGTACATAAGAAGAACTATACTTAGTATAAGTATTAAATTTACTAAAATAAATATGTGCTCCATGGTGCTATCCCCTTTCAATGATGCTCAACTATTATTATTACCAAATTAACTTAAATCTATAATAGTAAATATTTTTCTATCCTATAGATTAGCTTTCTCCTATAGCTAAATAAAAGCCATCTAAGAAAAGTAACTTTATATCTTACTTATCTTAAATGGCTTCTTTATATATGCTATTGTGAACTACCTTTAGTTAATCCTCTATAACTACCTGGTTGCACATTAAATTTTACTTCTTTCCCATCACTAGTTTCAATAATTATTCCTTTGTTACAAGGAGTTTCTATAATTATATTATATTTTGTAAAACTCTACAAAGGATTTTGCTACATAACTATGATCCTTAACTCCTGCAAACTCTCTTATAGAATGCATAGCAAGGGTTGGATTTCCAATATCTACAGAACGTATATTCAAATGGGTTGAAGAAATTGGTCCTATGGTTGAACCACCTCTTAAGTCTGAACGATTCACAAACTTTTGTACTGGTACCCCTGCTTTATTACAAATAGATTCATATACAGCAGAAGAATCTGAATCACTAGTATATGCACAATTCGCATTTATCTTTATAACAGGACCTTTATTTACAATTGGTCTATTAGTCGGATCTGCCTTTTCTGGACTATTAGGATGAACTGCGTGAGCATTATCTGCCGAAATAATAAAGGATCTGCTAAGTGCTCTAAAGAACTCTTCTCTCCCTTTTCCAAGACAAAGAGCAATTCTTTCTAAAATATTTGCTAACATATCAGAATCGGCTCCTTGTTTTGTAGAGCTTCCAACTTCTTCATTATCAAAACATACCATTACATTTATGCCCTCAGTTATTGGAGCTTCTTTTAGTGCCTCAATTCCAGCATGAACCATTTGAAGATCATCTAATCTACCTGAAGATATAAATTCATCTTTTAATCCAACAATACATCCCTTTTCAAATTCATAAAGGAATAAATCAAAATCTATAATATCCTCTTTATTTACCTTCATTTCCTCAGCTAATATGTTTATTAATGCATTATCCTTTTCTAATTCTTCAGTTACCATTGCAAGTAGTGGAAGAGTATCTTTTTGTGGATTTAATTCTCCTCCAGAATTGGCTTCCCTATTCATATGAATTGCTAAGCTAGGTATTATTAATATTGGTTTCTTTATGTTAACTAACCTTAACTCTGGATTAAGTAAATTTTCACCTTTTAAAGCAACTCTTCCTGCTACAGCTAGTGGTCTATCCATCCATGTACTTCTTATTAAACCACCATAAACCTCAGTATTTAATTTAATATAATTATTTTCTGATATAATTTCACTATTTGGTTTTATTCTAAATGTAGGTGAATCTGTATGAGCACCTATAATTTTAAATCCATGGTTCTCAACCTCACCATTACCTACAGTAAATGCAATTAATGCAGAACCATTTTTAGTAGTATAATATTTACCACCCTTTTCTAATATCCATTTATCCTCTTCATTTAATTCCTTAAAATCACAACCTTCAAGAGAATCTTTAACATTTTTCACTGCATGAAAAGCAGTAGGGCTTTCATACAAAAAATCTATAAGTTCTTTAGCAAACTTCAATTCTTTTGACATAATTAATCCCCTCCTTAAAACGAAATACTAGTAATAGTATACCAAACTTTTACTACATTTCCTATGAATTTTGTGATTTTCCCTAATTTATAACATGTTCTCGTGTTATACTATAGTTATGAGAAAAAATATATTGATAAAGAGGTGTAATAATTGATTTCTCAAAAACTTATAACAAAATTTATTAAAAATAGTGAAGATATAAAAAATAAAAAAGTCAGAGAACGCTATGGATATCTTGGTGGAGTTGTTGGTATTTTAGTAAATCTAGTTTTATTTTTAATTAAAATCACTGCTGGACTTTTAGTTAATAGTATTGCTGTAATTGCTGATGCTTTTAATAATCTCTCCGATGTTGGTGCTTCATTAGTAACCATCTTTGGCTTTAAACTTTCAAGCAAACCAGCGGATAAAGAACATCCCTTTGGACATGGACGAATTGAGTACATTTCTGGTCTTATAGTTGCATTTTTAGTAATATTAGTTGGCTTTGAATTCATAAAAAGCTCTTTTGAGAGAATTAAAAATCCTGTTCCTGTAGAATTTTCACTACTTCCATTTATTCTTTTAATCATATCTATATCATTTAAAGTATGGTTAAGTAGGTTCTATAGAGGTATAGGTAACAAAATAAATTCTTCCGCTCTTAAAGCTTCTTCTGTAGACTCAATAAGTGATGTAATATCTTCTTCTACTGTAGTTATATCACTACTAATCTCAAAATTCACATCACTTCCTATAGACGGATATATTGGTTTAGTTGTTTCCTTAGTAATTCTTTATGCAGGATATAACCTAATTAAAGATACTTTAAACCCATTACTTGGAGTTGCTCCTGATAATGATTTAGTAGAAGATATTCAAAAAATGTTATTATCCTATGAACATATAGATGGTGTTCATGACTTGCTAGTTCATAATTATGGTCCTGGAAGAATAATTGCTTCTATTCACGCTGAAGTTCCTCTTGATATTTCTGTTGTTGCTGCTCATGAGGTTATAGATAGAGCTGAAAAGGAAATTTCTTCTGAACTGGGTATATATCTGCTAATTCATATGGATCCAGTAACTACAAAGGATGAAGAGATTCTTAGTGCAAAAAGAGAATTGGAAGAAGTTTTAAATAAAATTCCTCATATATCTTCTTTTCATGATTTTAGAGTAGTAGGTGAAGGTGACTATAAAAACCTAATATTTGATGTAGTAGTTAAGGATGATTTTATAATAACTAAAGAATCAGAACTTAAATTACAAAAACAAATAAATGAGGAAATTAAGAAAGTTTCTCCAAATCACAACGCAATAATTACCGTAGATGCATCTTTTATCTAATTAATTTGAATTTTTATTAACCATTTTTAACTTATATAATATTATGATAGTGTAGAAATCATTGGAGGATTAATTATGACTGGAATATCCACTCACTATTTTTTAGGTGGCAATACCGGAAAAGGCTTTTACTCTCACTTTAATTATATTATTTCCCAAAAGGATGCAACTAGAATTATTTGCTTAAAGGGAGGTCCTGGTACAGGAAAATCTTCCCTTATGGAAAAAATTGGAAAACACTACATTGATAGAGGATATGATGTAGAATTTCATCATTGTTCTTCTGATAGTGATTCTTTAGATGGAGTTCTAATTAAAGAATTAAAAGTAGCTATGCTTGATGGCACATCTCCCCATATGATAGACCCTATTACTCCTGGTGCTGTAGATGATATAGTAAATATGGGCATATGTTTAAAAGAAGAGAATTTTAAGAACATAAAATTTAACATTCTAGCTGTGAATAAAGAAATTGGAAATTCCTTTAGAAGAGCTTACAGATTTTTTGCTGCGGCTAAATCTATTTATGATGATTGGTATACCTTTAATAATGAAGCTTTAAATCTTTATGAACTTAATATTTTAAAAGAAAATTTGAAGAATAGAATTCTTCCTAATACATTCTCATCACTGGGTAAAAAACGCCACTTATTTGCAACAGGATTTACTCCAAAGGGAGTTATAACTTATATTCATAATATAGTAGAAGACATGTCCAGTGTTTATGTACTTAAAGGCTCTCCTGGAACTGGCAAAACTCGTGTTCTTGAATATATTGCAGATGAAGCTACTCGAAGGGGTCTAGATGTAGAGATTCTACACACTCCACTAAATCCTGAAAAAATTGAACATTTATTAATTCCTGAATTAAAGGTTGCTCTAGTAACATCAAATGAAATTACCAAAATAGAATTTCATGGCGAGGAATATGATATGGATAGTCTATTAGATGCAAATTATATTGAAAAAAAACAAGATGATATAGACGATATTTCTTCCATTTTTTACATCCTACTTCAAAAAGGTCTTGATTGTATAAAAATAGCTAAAGATTTACATGATGAATTAGAGGAATTCTATGTTCCTAATATGGATTTTAATAAGGCTGACCAAATATATGAAGAAGTATTAAATAAAATTCAAGGATATGAAGATAGCTTATAATATATTAAAAATAAAAAGTAATAGCACCCTGTGATGCTATTACTTTTTATTTCTTAATAACTATTAAATTATGAAGTGCTCTTGTACACATTATATACATTAGATTGTCCTTGTATCTTTCTTGGATGTCCTCTTCAATTATAATAGCTCCATCAAATTCTAAGCCTTTTGCATAATAACTAGGCATAATCATAGTTCCCTCAGCAATATGAAGATTCTCTTTATCTATAAGCTTTAATGAAATATCTTCTTTTAACAAATCATATATATACTTAGATTGAGATAAATTTTTAGTTATAATAGCTATATTTTCAAGATTTTTTTTCTTTAAGCTAGTTGCTAGCTCTATAATATATTCTTTTATCTCGTTCTCATCCTTTACTAATATCTCATTAACAGAATCTCCAGTTCTAACCATAGGTACTATGGAAATATCATCTATATATCTATTACTATATTCCATGATTTCTTTAGTTGAACGATAACTTTTATTTAACTTAAACATTTCAACTGAATCCTCACTAAATATATCTTTAATACTACTTAAAGAAGAATTATTTTCAATAGGTATTAATTGCTGATTACTATCTCCAACTATAGTCATCGATTTAGTATTTACAAGTTCTTTTAACACTATAAATTGTAGTGGTGAATAATCTTGAGCCTCGTCGATTACTAAATGTTTAATTTCTCTATTAAGCCTTAAGCCCATGAGTTTAGCTTTTAAGTATAATATAGCAACCAAGTCTTCTTCTGTATATTCTTTATCACCATTAAATTCTTCATATATATTTTCTATATTTTTTCCATCTAAATAACTTAATGTAGCTTTTACTTCTATTACATCTCTTACTAATTCTCTTATTTCTAATTTTCTTTTGAATTCTAAATCATTTATATGAAGTATTAATTCTTCAGGGGTAAACTCTTTCTTTTTCTCTTTATACTTCATTTCAATAAATCTAAATTCTTCATCTCTCGCATCACTAATTCTAGAGAATAAAATTCTTTTAATTTTTTTACTTCTTCTAAATAACGGTAGTGAAGTAAAGTCTTTTGTAAACATGGTTTTTATTTCTTCTTTAGTTGCTATAACTTTATCTCTAAAGAAAACTCCATGGCTAAAATAACTATCTTCTTCTAGTTTAATAACAAGTCTATCTAGATCCTCCATAAACTTTAAGGACCTCTTATAAATAATTTTTTTCTCAAAACCTTTATCTTTATTAAGAATTCTTTCCATAACATCTTTAATATCTATAACATCATCTACATCTACTAAATCTAAAGCTAAATCTAAAAATGTAGTTTGAAACACTCCTGTTTCTCCTAAAGTTGGAAGAACATTTGAAATATAATCTATAAATATTCTATTAGGCCCTAAAATTAAAACCTTATTTTCTAAAAGATTTCTGTAATTATAAATTAAATAAGCAACTCTATGAAGTGCAATAGTAGTTTTACCACTTCCAGCTACACCATCTACAACTAGTATCTTATTCTTATCTTGTCTTATAATCTCATTTTGTTCTTGTTGTATAGTCATAACTATGTCTTTAAGCTTATCTGAAGAGTTTTTGCTTAATACCATTTGAAGAATATCATCTTTTATATCGATATTAGAATTAAATAATCCCTCTAATTTACCTCTCTTTATGATATATTGAACCCTTTCTAAAATAGAAGCTGTAATTTCTCCTTCAGGTGAATTATACTGACCAATATTTCCTGAATTATTATAAAAAAGCGCTGAAATTGGAGCTCTCCAATCTATAATTAGTGGTTCAAAGGTTTCCTCTAAAGTTACTCCAAACCTTCCAATGTATATATCTTCTATCCCATAATCTTCTTCTCTAAAAGTAACCTTACCAAAATAAGGAGAAGATTTTAACACTGTTAGTTCTTTTAATTTTCTATCAGTACTTTTAAAATTTTCTTCTTTTACGTAGTTTTCATGGTCAAAATACTCTATTATCTTATCTTCATCATCTTTAAATTCTTCTAAAACATTTTTTCTGTATTCTAATATGGCATTGGTTATATGCTTTCTTTTCTCTATACACTTAAGAATTTCATCATTTATTATTTTTATAACATGTTCTAATCTTTCTTCTTCTATGGCAACCTCTAACTGTTTCTTTAATTGGTCTTTAAGATCATTTGACATAAAACCACTTCCTTTATTAGATTCTTATAATGAATTTTCATAGTAACTTATTATAAGTTCTATATATTAATCTTAAACCCTTTCATCTATGCAAAATTAATATAATATATAGATGGATAAAGTTTACTTATACTATTTCTTCCCAACCTCTTATATCAGTAATTCCAAGACCAGGTTCATCGGACAAAGTGATTTTATTTCCTTCAAAGATTGCTCCTCCAACTATAGGGTCCTCTGCAAAGTATATCATTGTATCTAAATCTGCTGTTATCATATTTCCTCTTGAAGCTGCAAAGCTTGCTGCTGCTGTGATTCCAATTTTACTCTCTAACATACAACCAACCATACACCTTATACCCATGGTATCTGCCATATTGTAAATTCTTATGGCATTTTGTATTCCTCCACATTTCATCAGTTTTATATTGATTAAGTCACAAGCTCTATTCTGAATTACCTTAAAGGCCTCTGGGGATCCAAACACTGATTCGTCAGCTAAAATCATAGTATCCACATTATCTTTAATAAATTTTAATCCTTCGATATCCCAACCTTTAACTGGTTGTTCTACAAACTCTATGTCTAAATCTAATTGCTCTATCTTCTTAATTATCTTTATTGCATCTTTAGGTGACCAGCCTTGATTACCATCAACTCTTACTTTTATTCCTTTTCTAATAGCACGTCTAATAAATTTCACTTTTTCAAAGTCTGATTCTACATTATTTCCAAGTTTTATCTTTATATTAGTATAGCCATCTCTAGTAGCTTCATAGGCTGCATTTATCATATTTTCCATCTTATCATCATCTTGTATAGTTATATCTGTAAGTACCGTTGAATTGAATCCTCCTAATAACTTATACAAAGGAGTATTTACTCCTTTACTCCAAAGATCATATATAGCAATTTCTACAGCTGCTTTTGCACTATTATTTCCTTTAATGCATTCATCCATAACTTTAAAAATGCATTGAAGACACGTAAGATCCATTCCCTTAATAAATGTAGTAATATGTTTAATAGCACCTACAATTGAACTTTCTGTCTCCCCTGTCACTCTTGGTGCTGGAGCTGCACTTCCTATTCCCACATCTCCATTTTCCGTAAAAATCTTTACAACTACTTCGTTAGAATAATTATAAACTCCGTTTTTAGTTACGAATGGTTTTTTTAATGGCATTGTAATTCTACCAACTTTAACATCTGCAATAATCATCTTTATACCCCTACTACTTATAAATTTATATTTTTAATATTATTAATCTATCCGAATTTTATTCATATAAAATATGCTTAAAATAAAATATGATAGATTTTTTACATTTCCGTAAAAATTTCTATCTAGTCAAGTCATAATTATACACCAAAGCCTAAAGTAGTCAAGCTATATAGTAGGTTGTTTTTGTTCAATTTATTTATTTAAATAGTAGATATTACTCTCAATGTCTACATATTTCCTAATATCAACCCTGGTTATGTTTTATTCCTATGAATTTTATCCACCTTTTTTTAGCAATATATCTTATGTACATTACAAGCCTCTCTATAGCTACTTCTTCCGTATCACCTAATCTCCTTGCCATCTCAAGTGCAATGTCATATATACTTCTTTTACCATCTATTAAAGCCCACGCCAGCGATGATTTATCATCAAAAACTATATCACTAAGATTATTTTTTTTCACTAACCATCTTGCGAACTTTTCTATAGGTTTGTTATGTTCAAAGTATAAAGTAACTATATTATTATCATTAATTTTATAGTTATCATGTTCAATTTGGGGAATATATAAAAGAAAATTCTTTTCTTCTTTATTTTGTGTTTTTTTACCTTTCATACAAATCACCTACAAATTAGTTAAGAGCCTCAATGGCTCTTAACTTTAATATTATTCATAATTATATCCATATTTTTTAATATTATAAGAAATATTATCAATAATCATAATTTACCTTTAAGTTCTTTCATTATCTCCACTACAAGAAATAAGATAAATAATTACTCCAAGAATTATAAATATACCTGTTGAGAATATAGAATTTTGGGTTAACCCTTCAAAATTAAGTCCAAAGGCCACATTAAGTCCTAAAGTAGCAAACCCTGCAACTACTATACCCATTAATGCATCTCCAGCAACTAATCCAGAAGATATAAGAATACCTCTCTCTACTTTTTCTTTCATAAGGGATTCATTTTTCTTAAATTTCTTCTCAACAAATATTCTAATTATACCACCTGATAATATACCTGCATTTAAATGTATAGGTAAGTATAAACCAAGCGCAACTGGTAGTACTGGTAGACCAGATATTTCTGCAAATATAGCTATAGATACTCCCACAAACACAAGTACCCAAGGTAATTCACCAGTCATAACACCTTCTATAACCATTGACATAAGAGTAGCTTGTGGTGCTGGCACTGCTTCTGAACCAATTCCATATGTATTATGAAGCATTAATAATACATACCCAGAAACTACAGCACCAAATATTAACCCTAAATACATTCCAATTTGTACTTTCTTTGGAGAACCACCAATTACAAATGTAGTCTTTAAACTTTGAGCTGTACCACCAGCAACAGCTATAGCTACACATACTATACCACCTACCATAACAGCTGTAATCATTCCCTCTTGCCCTATATTGCCAGTTATCTTTAATATGGCTGTAACAAATAGTAAAGTAGCAATAGTCATACCCGATACAGGATTATTTGATGCACCAATTATACCAACCATTCTTGCAGAAACTACTGCAAAGAAGAATGAAAATACTACTGCCATTAGTGAGCCAATTATTCCTACTCTAATTTGTGGCAATAACCATGCAAGAACAAATACCAATATTGCTGAAGCTATCACCCAAACAATTGGCGGATCTTCATTTATTCTAGTAGTTGCACCACTTTCCTTTTTACCTATACCTGACATGGCTTCTTTAAAAGATCTAATAATGGTTGGTGCAGATTTTCCTAAAGAAATAAATCCTCCTGCGGCAACAGCTCCCGCTCCTATATATCTTATATACTTACTCCATATATCTGAAGCTCCCATCTCAGAGATTAACATAGTTGAAGGAAATAAAGGTTCTGGAACTGTACTACCTATATATTTAATAAGTGGTATTAATCCAAGCCAAGCTACAAGAGATCCTCCAAACATAAATGCCGATGCTTTTGTACCTACAATAAAGCCGACCCCTAGAAGTGAAGCTAATGTATCTATTCCAAATACGGAATTTTGATATGCAGGTATAACCCATTCTGGTCTTTCACTCCAAAGAGCAAATCCTCCAGAAGCTAACTTATAACCTCCACCAATTCCGAGACCCATTAAAACCATTTTAAATCCACTACCACCTTCACTTCCATTAACTAAAACTTCAGCTGCAGCCATAGATTCTGGATATACTAAATTTCCATGCTCCTCAACTATTAAAAATTTTCTTAAAGGAGTAACAAAAAATATACCTACTATCCCTCCTAGAAGAGTAACAATAACTATTGTAGAAACCCTTAATGTAATTCCCCATAAAATAATTGCTGGTAGTATAAATATAATTCCACCTGCTATAGATTCTCCAACTGCTGCAATTGAAGCAACCATATTAGCCTCTAATATATTGTTTCTTTTAAACAATCCTTTTAAAATCCCTGTGGCAAGTATTGCCCCAGGAATACCTGCTGAAATTGTAAGACCAACCTTTAATCCTAAATAAGTGTTTGCAGCAGCAAATATCATTGTAAATACTGCACCCATTAGAATAGAATAAACACTTGATTCAGGCATTGCCGTTGTAGTTGATATAAAAGGCATATAATCATCACCTTTTATACCACCATAGGCAGTATGGGATAATCTCTTATTATCTTTCATTTATAATTCCTCCTTTGTAAAATATATTAGTCACATTGATTATGCATCTTTTGACTTATTTTTAATATTTACTTTTCCCCTCATTCCATTACTTACCACTTTATTTTATTGCTGATTTTAGTTATTGTTAAATTCCCTTATACCTTTAAATATATTTTATGGATATGAATTTATCTTTCCCTAAATATAGTTTAATTATTATTGTATTTAGCATAAATTAAAATAAAAAAATGGTGAAATAAATTTCACCACTTCAATACTTCTTTAACATTTTACTTACTTATACACTATTTTAGTTTACCAAACCTATCAAAAGGAAATATAATAAATTTTCCTTCTCCCTGTATGTCTTCAAAAGATATATAAGGATTTTCCCATAATCGTGCATCAATAGAATTTCCTCTATTATCTCCCAAAAATAAATAACAACCTTCTGGTACATTAAAAGAACCTGTAGTATCACTAAAACTACTTACATAACTCTCCTCTAGAAACTCACCATTTATATATACACTTCCATCTGATTGAATTTCTACATTCTCTCCTGGAAGACCTACTACTCTTTTAATCAAGTCTTTATTTAGCTCATCAGAATGAAATACTAAAATATCTCCTCTTTTAATAGATGATGGTTTATAAGTTCTCAATGAAAATATTCTATCTCCTGGTGTAATAGTGGGATACATAGATTTAGTTGGAACATTTACATTGAAAAAAATAAACTTATTTATTAAAAATCCTAAAATTATAGCAATTAATGCTGGTATTATCCATTCTTTAAGAAATTTTATCACTAATTATTCCCCCCAAAGTCATTTTAAGTTTTTTATATTACTATATTACCACATTTTAAACAATAAATATCATCTTATCATATATTCTTTTATTATCTAATTTATTCCCACTTATTAATTTATTTAATAGTAGGTGAAAAACATACCTACTATTAAATTATAAAAACTGCAAATACTAATATCGTAGAATAATTTTATATTTATTAAAATTATTTGATCATATAAACATTTAATTATATAGTGGGAGGTAATATTTTGATTAATAGAAGAATTGTTACTTATAATCAAGAAGAAGATTTTTCTTATTTAAAAACTACTTCTAATCTTTCTACTTCTATTGAAAATATGGATTCAGAACTTTGCATCAAAGAACTAAAAAATATTACCTTAGTTCCTAGAAGTGGAACTCATAATAATTTTAAAATAGGAGAAGAATTTATTATGTATGTAATCTCCGGTGAATTACTATATAGCGATAACATAGGAAATTTAGAAACCCTTTCATCTGGAAATTTTCTTTATATTAATTCTATGGATGGGATAACTTATGATATTTTTAATAGTGGTATTGATTTTCTAGATATTATTGAAATAACCTTATACACCAATAATAACTCTTATATTCAAAAAAAGAATAGTAAATCTCCTATATTAAATAAATATGACTTTAAAAATTCTATTGAAAATCAGTGGATATATGCTATTAGTCCTTTAAATGGTCTGGCTCCTATTAAATCTAATTGTGATATCAATATTTATTTTGCATTACTACATCCTAACAAGGATTTAACTTTTACAATTAACAAAGATAGACAAGGCTATTTATTTCAATGTTATGGAGAAACTGAAATTTGTGCAAGTAATTCTGATAATATTACCTTAACAGGCTCTGACAGCGCTTATATTTCCAATGAAACTTTTGAAGTAAAAGCAAATATTCCTAGCAATATACTTCTCATTGAAACTGCAACTTAGTAAATATTATGGCTATGTGAAATTTATTAGAAATTTTAGCTCTGTAGATTTTTTCTTATACATAGCCTTAATATTTTTTTCTTATCATATCTTCTTTAAAAACTCTTTCTTTAAATTTCAATAGTCTAATATATTTATTATGTGATATTTTATTATTTTTATCGTATAAATAATAAAAGAGTTTTTTGGGGAGGTATCAAGTATTATGAATATTATTGCTATTATAGATATTGGTTCAAATACGGTTCACCTACTAATTGTTAATATAGATGATAAGTCCAATCCAAAGATTATAGATGAAGATAAAGAACATTTAAGACTTGGAGCTACCTTAGCTACCAATAAAATTGTAAGTTCTGAAAAAACCATTCATGTAATAACAGTTTTAAAAAAATTTTTACGTTCTTGTATTATAAATAAAGTTTCTAAAATCATATGTGTAGCTACGGAAGCTTTAAGAGTAGCTGAAAATAGTAACTATGTTCTTGATTTAATAAAAGCTCATACTGGAATTTTAGTTCAGGTTTTATCACCTAAAGAAGAAGCCTATTTATCTTACCTTGGAGTTTTTTCTACTTGTAATCTAGATAAAGGTATAATAATGGACACTGGTGGAAATAGTACAGAATTAATTTTTGTAGAAGAGGGTAAATTTACAAATTACACTAGTATTCCTCTAGGTTCTATAAACATAACTGAGAAAATAAAAGTTAATAAGCGTGGCAGATACTTGAGCTGTGACTACAACGAGGACTTTTTCTATAAGCTATTTTCTAATATACCTTGGATTGAAAGCTTTTATGGAAGCTCTTTAGTTGGCATTGGCGGAACTTTTAAGAATCTCGGAAAGATATATTCTAATTATTTAACAAATTCATGTTCATCTACTAACACAATAGAATTTTCCAACCCTCATGAACTAAAAACTCTTTGTGAAAGCCTTAAAGTTATAAGTTTAAAAGAGAGAGAAAACTTACAAGGTCTTTCAAAAAAACGTGCTGATATTATATTAGGTGGATGTGAAATAATAACTCATATTGTAAACCATTGTAACTTCTATAACATTATTATATGTAGTGAAGGCTTAAGGACTGGTATATTAAATAATTATTTAAATTCCACTAATCAACCCATTGAAGCGCATATAAATGCATATGTATGTCCATTATAATAAAAATAAAAACCACTCTAAAAAGGTGGTTTTTATTTTTATATGAATTTTGATATAAGTAAATATATAAAGTGAGCTGACATACCTGCTATTAATCCACCAAAGGTATGACTAACAATAGCTTTACCTGTTAATTCTCTACACTTTAAACCATCCATCATCGCAACGTGAGTACTTAAATATCCACTCCAACACATCCCCATAGCTGTAAATACTGCAATTTCATTACCACCTATTAATCCATTTTGTAACATTTCCGGTACTAAACCAATTGCAGCTCCTGCTGCCCCTAAAGATGTTATCGGGAAAGCTATAGCTTCAGGACTTTGGAAACCAAATAACGGAACTAATATAAATTGTAGTTTTTCCCCAATCCAAGGTAAGAGTGCGATACCTTCTGATGCAGCTCCAGTGTAAGCTCCAGATGCAGATGGTCCATTAGTAAGCATTAAAACTAAAGTACAAATTATTAAAACTCCTGGAATTATAGCAAGTCCCATTTGTACTCCTGAAGCTCCTCCTTCAAGCATAGCACCAATAAATCTTTCTCCAACACTTCCATCTCTAATTTCTCTATAGTTCATCATGTCAAAACCAGTATCATTGTCTTGTACACACATTTCTTCTTTTCCATAAATTTTCGCGGTTTGTCTAAGCATTAATCTAGTACTTATAATACTTCCTATTACAGCTCCTACATTACCTATTATAGCTGGCAGTATAAAACTTTCTCCTATAGGTGACTTTTGTCCCATCATATAGGTAGTAATAATCAACCCCATTCCAAAGGCTGTTCCTAAATTAGTTAAAGCTGGCAACTGATATTTTTTAAAATATCTTCTAAATCCTTTATCATCTGCTAAAGTAAGTATAGCAGGATTATCAGACAGATAGGTGGTTAAAACTCCTATAGCACTAGCACCAGGCAAATCATAAAGTGGCTTCATTAATGGTGATAACAATTTGTTAATTAAAGATACCACTCCAAATTCTGATAGAAGTGCAGATATAGCTCCTGCCAATACCGCAATAGCCATTATATAAAAAACTGTTTTCATTAATAAGCTATACGCAGTTTCCATTAGGGTATTAAACATATTTATGGTTCCCATAACGCTTCCCATACCTATGAAAAAACCTAAAAATAAAATTAGAAATATAATACCTTCTTTGCTAACGGCCTTTTTCAAACCCTTCTTATGCGTCAATTATTGCTCCCCCTTATTTTAAATTTTAAATCTTTTATGAATATTCCATATTTATTATGAATTATTTACCCATTAATGTCAATGGTTATTATTCGTAAATTTTTTCACTTTTTATTTCATATTTATAAATATTTTTAAATTAAATTTTATATGTGATTGTTTTCTAAATTTAATTTTCACTTTAATAAATTATATTCTTACATTATGTATTCCTTTACAGTTTTTTATTTATACTATATTAGTTATTTCTTAAAATAAAAGGTATCTAAAAATTTTATTATTTAGATACCTTTATCTTAATGACTTTTCAATACACATTTGTTTAAAACTTTAACCTACATTGAAAAAATTCTTGTTCTGAAATTTCTGAAATTCCATTAATGCAAAAACTATTACTTTCTTTATCCTCAATAAATTTATTCATTATTAACGAATCATCAAATTTAATTTCCTTAATAAAGTTAAGTTGCATATAAGATATTTTCTTTACTCTATGCCAATCTAAAGAAAAGAAATCTTCTATAAAAGAAATATATTTAGCATTATTAACATGATTATTTATATCTATATCATTGTAATATAACTTCCTATTGACAGTTTCTATAGCCTCACCTGGCATCTTTATCTTGTTAAGCTTATTATCAATGACATCCCCTACATTAATATTTATATCTACTGGGCACATGGACGGCTTTTGTGGAAGTCTAGTTTCAATATCTACAATTAAATAATATATCAAAACTCTACCAATAACTTGTCCATCCTTATCCTTAATCTTAAATCTTCTTTTCATAAAAACTTTTTCACGGCCACCTAAACAAGTTTCTACTGTTATATCTTCTCCAACCTTAGGATATCTTTCCATTGTAATTTCAACTCTAGATACTACCCAAAATAATCCTTTATTCATCATAGACTGAAAATCCACCCCCAAAATTTGAGAATGACTTTCTGAAACTTGTTGAACATAATCCATTATTGTAAATAATTTAACATTTCCCTTAAAGTCTCCTTCATGAAACTTTATAGTGAATTGTTCTTTATAATTTAGCTCCAAAATTACACCTTCTTACGCCACTTTTCTTCTTTATTCCTTATTTATATTATCTTACTATGTAGATTTAATAACAAAATTAGTATATCATAATTTATATATAACATAAAGTTAAGGAGAATAAGTTATGAATAATTTAACAAATAAGCACTTGGTTGTTATTTCAATTGATGGATTAAAAGCAGCTGATTTTGATATAATAAGTAACTTACCAACTTTTTCACAATGCATTCAAAAGGGGTCAGTAGTTAGAAATGTTAAATCTATATATCCATCATTAACATATCCAGCTCACACTACCATAGTTACAGGTAAGTATCCTAAAAACCATGGGGTTGTAAACAATAAATTATTAGAACCTGAAAAAGCTGCTCCAGATTGGTTTTGGTTCAGAAAATATGTAAATGGTCCAACACTATATGATATGGCAAAAAGTAGAGGGCTTACTGTAGGATCTATATTTTGGCCTGTTACTGGTAAATCTTCTATAAAATATAATATGCCTGAAATTTTCTCTAACAATAAATATATATCTCAAGAAATGGCATCACTTCTAGGTGGAAGCCCTATATACCAATTCAATTTAAACAGAAAATTCAAACATCTCCTTGATGGTATAAAGGAGCCTAACTTAGATAATTTTGCTACTGCTTGTGCTATAGAAACCATTAAAAAGTATAAACCTAACTTACTTTTACTACATCTCTTAGACCTAGACAGTCAACGTCATGGTTATGGTACTGATTCTAAAGAAGCTGTAGATTCACTTCATCGCCATGATGGAAGATTAGCTGATGTAATAAAAGCTCTGAAAGAAGCTGGTATATATAATAATTCTTCTATAGTTATTTTAGGTGATCATGGATTTCAAGACTTTAATAAAGTTATTACCTTAAACACCCTATTTAAAAATCAAGGGTTAATAAGCATGGGTGATGATAACAGACTTAATTCTTGGAGAGTATATGTAAAATCTTGTGATGGAAGTGCCTATGTATATGTTAAGGATGACTTTAATAAAAATCTCTCCTCAAAAGTTTATAATATTTTAAAAGCCTTATCTCTTGATGAATCTAAGGGAATTGCAAAGATATATAGAAATGATGAGATAATAGATTTAGGTGGTGATCCTAAGGCTACATTTATGATTGAAGCTAAAAGAGGTTTTATTTTTATAGATAAATTTAATGGTACTATAGTGACTTCAACCACTCCTAAAGAGGGAAAATCTAACGGAAATCATGGTTATCATCCTAATAGTCCTGATATCCATACTCTCTTTATTGGATGTGGTGAAGAGTTTAAAGAAAACTTTTTTATGAATAATATGAATTTAGTGGACATAGCCCCTACCCTCTCAAAAGTTTTAGGTATTAAATTTCCAAAATGTGATGGAAGGGTAATTGATGAAATATTGACTATCCATTAATTCTTTAAGAATAATCTATGATGTAATAAAGAGATAAGAATCTAAATTAAATTCTTATCTCTTTCCTAATTATTATACTATCATATGCATACAAAGGGCACTCAAAGTTCCAACTACAACTCCTGCACCTACATCTGTTGGATAATGTACACCAAGATAAACCCTTGAAAATCCCACAAGACTAGCAATTACTATAGATACTACTGCTAATCCAGTAAAGCTTAGTGCAATACTAACTCCAATTGAAAAAGCTGCAGTGGTGTGACCCGATGGAAAGGAATAATCATCTACACCTATCTTCTTTATGTTTAGCGTTGGAAACTTTATATATGGTCGTATCCTATTTTTTACTCTCTTTAAAAAGTGAGTAATACCGCCAGAAGTAATAATTGATAAAGATGCTAGAAATCCTAGGTTCTTAATTTCTTTACTTTTAGACATAACAGTCATCACAACAAAAACCATACAAAATGTGGCAGATCCTAAAAATGTTATATATGGCATAATTTTATCTAAAAACTTGCATCGTAATTTTTTATTTATAAACTGCAATAGTGTTATATCCACTTTTTTTATTAATTCTATCATAGATCCTCCTAAAAACATCATAAATAGATTATATATAAAAATAAGATAAAATAAAAGTTTTTCATTTAATTCTTTCTTATTTCTCTTTTATAATAAATAATTAGATTTTATGAATATATTATTTAGATTATTATTATAGTATATTTATTAGGATAAATGCAGTTTAAATGATAAAATATTTATAAGAAATATGTTTTATACATGTTATATATTGATGTTTAGGAGGTCTCTATGGAAATTTTACAATTAAAAGAAATAAAGAAAAAAATTTTAAGAAAGCTTTATAACTCTCATTTCTTAAAATCTGAAAATATATCACAAAAATTTCTTGATAAGCATATAAACTCACCAGTTTTTTTATACACACTCCAAGACATTTTAGTGGAAAAAGATTTTTCTCCATCTAAAGTTCTTTATCTATGTACTCCTTTATTAAATGATTTATATGAAGATGGTCCTAATGAATGGTTAGTATATTTATATAATTATGCCTTAAGCAAGAATTTTAAAGATGCAGTAACTATAGAATTAGATTCAAAATTAACTTCAGGATGTGAAATATTCCTTAGAATTTATAAGGTTCTATGTAATATAGAAAAATCCATATCTGATTCAGATTGTTGGCAAGCAAACTATCCTTTAATAACTTTAACAGATAGTGAAATTGAAGAACTAGAAAGAAAAGATGAATATTTAAAATTCATTAAAGCCTTTGACCGTGACTATGTATATGAAATGATGAAGCTTAATGGAGAAATATTTAAGTATAATACTTTAGATCACATCTGTGGTGTACATTACCTAGCTATGTTTTTAGCACGCCAACTTAAAACTAAAGGGTTACCTATAGATTTAGGAAGAGTCTCTGGAGCTGCTGCCGGACATGACATTGGAAAATATGGATGTAAAGGTGAAGAGCTAAAACGCGTTCCACATCTCCACTACTATTACACAGACCAATGGTTTAGAAACCACAATATAAATTATATTAGAAATATCGCTATAAATCATTCTACTTGGGATTTAGAACTTGAAAATCTATCTTTAGAATCATTAATACTCATCTATTGTGATTTTAGAGTTAAAAATGTATTTACTAATTCATATCCTACTATGCATATTTTTTCTTTAGAAAACTCTTTTAAAGTAATTCTTCAAAAACTAGAAAATGTTGATGCTAAAAAGGAATCTCGTTATAAAAAAGTATATGGCAAGTTAAAAGACTTCGAAGATTACATAAAGAGTATTGGTGTAAATGTTGATTTAGATTTTAAAGAAGACAATTTAACTTCTGCAAACCCTCCAATATATTCTTTGCTTAGAGGAAAAGAAATAACTGATAGTATGAAACATTTAGCAATAAATCACAATATAAATCTTATGTACTTATTACGTGATGAATATTCGTTAAATACTATATTAGAACAGGCTCGAAGTGAGAATAACTGGAAAAATCTTCGCCAATATATAAGAGTATTAGAAGAATATTGTACTTACTTTACTCAAAAACAAAAGCTACAAACTCTAGAATTTCTTTATGACAATTTAGCTCATAGAGAAGATGACATTCGCCGTCACTGTGCATATCTAATAGGAAAATTAATAGCTATTTTTGATGAAGATTATAGTAAAGAATTACCTAAAAACGTATCTATAGATAAACCTAACATAAATAGTTATCAATTATTTGAAGAGTATATTTCATTAATGCTTTATCCTAGCGGTAAACTAGTAAATGCTCATAAAAACTGGATTGGCTATAATACTAAAATCATGGTTAACTCTGTTTTTATAAATTCCAGAAAAATTTTTATGAAAATATATAGAAGTATTCTCTTGAAACATTATATGTCTCAAAACATAACTTCTTTTGAAACTCAGCTGTATTTACTCTATACCGCAAAGTATATATCTTTTGAGTCCTATGATGAAACTTTAGATTCACTCATAGAATTCATTATTGATAAAGTAAAAAAAAGAAATGTAGTTATAAGATTAGCTGCTCTTGAAAGTTTAAACGATATAATTCCTAAAATACCACCTACTCATTCTATACTTGATTATATGATTAAAAATCTTGGAGAAATTAAAACTAGAAGGAAAAATTCATCTGAAAATTATTTATACTTAAAAATTTTCACAACTCTTAATATGGATGACCATATATTTCTTTTTAAAACTTACTGTAAAGAAGATTATAATAAAATCCCAGATATCCTCCTTAGCAACTTAAAAACAGCTACTAATTGGGTAGTAAAAAAACATCAGATAGATATACTTCTTAATTATACACTCTATATTGCGCCAACTACAGGACTTCATACTTGCATTCACTTTTGTAATATGTTAAAAGTTAGTGCTATGGAAAGTGTTAGAAATAGTGCAGGCTCTTCAATACTTAAAATTATGCCTAACCTAAATGATTCAGAAAGAAATGAAGTAGCTATAGAGCTTTTACGTGGACTAGAAATTGAAGGCCAGAAATTCACAGAATATATATCACCTTTCTTAGGTCAGATAATCTTATGGCTAGCACCTAATGAATTAGATGAAATTATTGATGATTTAAAAAGCAAAATCAAAACTTCAAATGAAGATGTTAAGATACTAATTCTTAAAGCTATAGGAATCTCCTTGTCTAACTATGATGTATATAAATCTCGTTATAATGAAAATGAAAAAATTTATAATGAAAGATTAAAATCAATGTTATCTATTATTTTAAATGGTATAGGTGATTATAAGGATAAGGTTAAACAAGCAGCCATAATCACTCTTGGCAAGGATATATTTGGAAGTTCAACAATTTCTATAAATGATAAGTTATATGTTTTCAAATTAGTAGCTAAAAAAATTCTTACTCTTGTAGGTAATGATGACAATAATAGATTACTTTTACTAACCAATGCAGCTGCTCTAAATCACATCTATAGATTCATAGCAGACTATACTTTTTTAAATGGCGATATTCTTATAGATATACCTAAGAAAATAGCATTTTTCCCTGGTACCTTTGACCCTTTCTCTTTAGGACATAAGAATATTTCTAAAGCAATTCGTGATTTAGGTTATGAAGTATACTTAGCCGTGGATGAATTTTCTTGGTCTAAAAAAACCTTACCTAATCTTTTAAGAAAAATATTAATTAATTTATCAATTTGTGATGAATTTAATATTTATATATACCCTGAAACTATACAAGTGAATATATCTAATACTGATGATTTAAGAATGCTTAAGGAATCATTTTCAGATTCTCAAATATTCTTTGTTTCAGGTAGCGATGTACTTTTAAATGCCTCTTGCTATCGTAATCCTGTGGAAGAGGATTCCATTCATACTTTTAATCACATAATTTTTGAAAGAGGTAATTCAAAAAAACTTTTAGCTGCTAAATCTCTCATAAATGGCACTGTAGAAGTATTAAAACTTCCAGCTAAATACTCTACCATAAGCTCTAGTCAAATCAGAAACTATATAGATAGAAATAGAGATATTTCAACCTTAGTAGATCCTTTAGTTTCTCAATATATTAATGAAAATGGTTTTTACCAACGAGAACCCCTAGATAAGCTATCTCTAAATGAAAGTCACTTAGATTTTGAATTTGTTGATGAAGTTACTGATAATATAATATTAAAATTATTTTCTCATTTAAACCTTAGTAATGAAATGAAATCTATCTTATCAGAACTTAAAGATAAGGAAGCTCCTAAACTAGTAATGATTAAAGATTCTAAAAAAAGTAAAATTCTAGCTATTGCCGCAATGCATTGGGTTCGTTCAAATAATCTTTACGATGAAGTTAAAGATGAGAATATTTCTAGAGCACTTCGTTCCCTATCTACAGGAAGAATGATATTTATAGATGGAATTTATGTTACTGATAGAGAAAAATATAAATTTCTTGAGCAAATTATTTTAACTGAGGCTTTAGCTTATGCTATTTCTAAAGATTATGAATACGCTGTTTTTAATCCATGCCATAGTTCATTATCTAGCTCAACCTTAGTAGAAATAATGCTATCCCAAGGTTTTGTAAATATTGGCTCTGAAAATAAGGAGTCTCCTGTATTAGCAGTTAATATGACTAGTCCATGTATTTTGAACTTAGATGTAGAAAATATTTTAAAAGAACCTTTTAGAAGTAACTCTAAAATTAAGAATGTAATTAATTATAGAAGAAAATTATTGCAAGGTGCTCTTTCAAAATTATATCCTAATGAACTTTTACTTTGCTTTAATAGTGAAGTACTTCATCAAAAAATGATAAGAAATATTTGTGATGAAAATAGTATTTCTACTTATGTAAAAGCATCTAAGGAATATGGTGAAGCTATGTGTGTACCTTATGGTGATATTTTAGATAGAGATTTAGTACCAAATACTGTTACCAAATCCCTTCATACAGAAAAATATTATTGTGGTGATATGAAGAACTTCTTTATAGGCGAATCTCCCTATTACCTATCTTTAAATAACCAGATGAAAATGATAAAGTCCTTTAATCGACCAATTTTTTTAGTAGATAACATTCTCCATAAGGGGTATAGAATGAGAGCCTTAGACCCTATACTAATTAATCAAGAAATTAATGTAAAAAAAATCCACTGTGGTATTCTCTCTGGTAGAGGAAAAGATTTAATGGATATGCAAAATAGGCAAGTTTCTAGCGTATACTTCATACCTAGACTCAAAATTTGGTTTAATGAGAATTCTTTATATCCATTTTTAGGTGGAGATGCTATATGGAGAGGAGAATTTCCTAAACGAAACTTAATTCCATCAATTAATAGTATATTACCATACACTTACCCAGTATTTATAAAAAATACTTCCCACGAAAATGTTTATAATTTTTCTAAGGTTTGTCTTGAAAATTCTATAGAAATACTAAAAATACTTGAAAGAGAATATCATAACATATATGGGAGAAATCTAACCCTTTCATCACTAGGCGAAGTTATAACTACTCCTCGAAGTCCAGATATTGGAAAAGGAATTGAATATGATTTATCATCTACTCCATCAGCCCTAGTTGAAAAGGATTTAGAACTACTTACCAGACTTGAAAATATGCTATAAAAGGAGAACTATACATGTTTTACTATATATTTAATAATAATTTAATTATAACTAATGAATTTATAACACGAGATGACTTTATCTCTACAGATGAAAATTTCTGTAAAAACTATACTGGTAAGATCTTTGCTTTAACTTCTATAAATTGTGAAAATTCTAGAAGATCCTTTATAGTCTCTACTGAAAATCTTTTGTTTTTAGAAAAAGAGGATTTAAGTATACTTAACTCCTCTTATAAAATAAATAAAACAATACCTATCTGGCTTAAAAATGCCATTAATGAAAAAAGAGTTATTTCCTTAAATACTAATTATCCAAACTTTCTAGATGTGATAGTCTATTCTACCCCTCTAAAGTGGAAAGTAAATGTAGTTGGTTTAGGAGATGTAGGTGCAACTCTTTTAACCGGCCTTAAACTTCTAGGTAATGATGTAATATCTAGTTTAGGTATTTATGATAAGGATTTTAAAAAAGTGAATCGACTTAACCTTGAATTATCTCAAATTTTATCTTGCGATGGTAAAGAAAACAATCTACAAATTCTTCCCTTAAGGGAAGAAGATTTGTTCAACTGTGATATGTTTGTATTTTGTGTATCTGTAGGTATTCCTCCTATAGGAAAAGAAGAAAAAGATGTAAGACTTGTTCAGTTTGATGGTAACAGAAAAATCCTTAAAGTATATGGACAAATGGCAAGAGATGCAAAATTCAAAGGAATCTTTGCAGTAGTATCTGATCCTGTAGATTTATTATGCAAATCTCTTTTTATTGATAGCAATAAAAATAAGGATAATACCCTTGATTTTCAAGGTCTTGCTCCAGAGCAGATTCGCGGATATGGATTGGGGGTTATGAATGGTAGAGCAGCTTATTATAGTAGTTTAAGGGAAGATACTGCGAATTATTTACAAGAAGGTAGAGCTTTTGGTCCCCATGGTGAAGGATTAATAATTGCTAATAGTATTGAAAACTTCAATGAGTCTGCCTCGGATTTTCTTACTGAAAAGGCTAAAACTGCAAATTTGGAAGTTCGTGCTACCGGATTTAAACCATATATAGCTCCAGCCCTATCTTCTGGTGCTCTCAGCATCCTTGATACAATTAAAGGTAACTTCCACTATTCTTCAAACTTTATTGGTGGTACCTATATGGGGTGCAAAAATAAATTTCTAAATGGATGTACAGAAAACGAAACATTAGATTTACCTTTAGAATTAAT
This sequence comes from Clostridium sp. UBA3061, assembly GCF_002367465.1. Lineage (NCBI taxonomy): Bacteria > Bacillati > Bacillota > Clostridia > Eubacteriales > Clostridiaceae > Clostridium > Clostridium sp. UBA3061. The sequence continues at coordinate 172,479 of NZ_DFCF01000028.1, forward strand.
GAATAGATTAAAAAATACCTATAATCTTTTAAATGAATTGTATAATAAAAAATAATAAGAATAAACTGTTTATATATCTAATATTTTTTATAACAAAAATGTTATTAATAATACTTTGTTAGGAGGGATAATAATAGAAACTTTATATGTGATATTACCAAATAAAAATACATCTCCTATATTGAATACTATGGTGTCTCATTCACTTAAAAATATACATCATGTAATAATAGATGATGTATGTAATCTTCCTGATTTATCCTATAAAAAATTACTTTTTGTAGCTCAGGTTGAGGATGTTGGTTTTGATATCCCTATGATTAACCTTCTATCAAAACTTCTAGAGAAAGGTAAAGACACCTTACTTGGATCTACCGGTGCTATTCTTATATATAGTATTGATGACCATGGTACAAAACGTTTTGCTCAAGATATTGTATATATTGCTAATAATATGGGATGTGCTTTTATAGGCCATCCTCTAGTAGAAGCCACTAGTTCTTTAAAAAATTTTTTAACGTGGCAAAAGACTATGGATATGTCATTGAATGATATTTGTTATGATCTCTGTAGGAAACTAGTCAATCGCCTTGTAAAGGATAATCCTAAGACTCTTCAAAGTGGAAAGATTTCTGTTATATACTCTAGTCCACATAAATCATCTAATACCTTAGACCTATGGCACCTAGTATCTGATCATATTAATTATTTTCAAATTAATGAAATACAAATTGAAAGAGGAGAAGTGCTAGATTGTATAGGATGTCCTTATAAACTTTGTCTTCATTATGGAAAGAAAAAAGGTTGTTTCTATGGAGGTATTATGACAGAAAATGTTCTTCCCGCCATTGAAGAAAGTGATGCAGTAATTTGGCTATGCCCTAACTATAACGATGCTATAGCAGCTAATTTAACAGCTGTAATAAACCGTCTTACAGCACTATATAGAAGATGTAACTTTTATAATAAATCCATCTTTGCTGTAATAGTATCTGGAAATTCTGGTAGTGATTCTATTGCTAAACAATTAATAGGTGCTCTTAATATAAATAAAGGATTTAGGCTTCCACCTTATTTCTCTATTCGTGCCATAGCTAATGATCCTAAAACGATTTTTTATGTAGAAAATATAAAGATGAAAAGTGAAGATTTCGGTAAAATAATTATAAATAATATAAAGGTGTAGAGATTGCTCTCATACACCTTTATATTATTATTATTTTTATTTACTTACTAGCTACTTTAAATAAATTGAAGCTATTTTTTAAGATCATAACTCCAATTTGTAATACCACCTAAATCACACACATTAGAATAATCTAAGTATTCTAGCATCATTGCAGCTCTAGCACTTTTATTGCCGCTATAGCAATATACACATACAGTTTCATCTTTATTCTGAACTATATCTTCAATGTCATGAGAAATATCACTTAAAGAAATCAATATGGCCCCTTCTATATGTCCTTCTCTGTAAGCCTGTTCATCTCTTAAATCTAGTATAACTAATTTCTCATTGCCATCCATTTTTCTCCTTAATTCTTCTGCTGAAATTTTTCCCATACTTATTATCCTCTCTTTTGCTTCTATTTACAGTACCTAACCTTATATTCATAACTAAATCAGTTTTATTATACTATATAATTGACTTTTTTTTATAAATTCTGTGAACATATACACTTAGTATAGCTGCAATAGGTACTGCCACTATCATTCCAATAGCTCCTGCGTACCCTCCTCCAATGGTTAAAGCAATTAAAGTCCAAACAGCTGGAAGTCCTACACTACCACCTACCACCTTAGGTTGTATAATATTACCATCAATTTGTTGATATATAATTAAAAGTATGAATCCCCAAATTCCAAGTGTAATACTAGAAAACATCCCCAATATAAATGCTACTACTGCTCCTATAGCGGGTCCTATATAAGGAATTACATTGCTTATACCTGCAATTACTCCAACAAGTACAGCAAATGGATGATGAATCATTAACATAAGTATAGATGAAACTATACCTACAATAAGGGCATCAAGTAAAACTCCTCTTACAAATCCTCCTACAACTTCATCTAAATCTATAATAAATTGCTTAAGTACTGTTCCTAACTTTCCTGGTATAAAAGCTCTCCCAAATCTCCTAATAGTTTTAAATAACATCTCTTTATCTTTTAAGAAATAAAATGTAAATATTATACTTAAAACAAAATCTATCATAAATGAACCAAATCCATAAATGCTATTTGTAATTATATTAACTATCTCTTGACCAATAACTGCAAATGCTGCTGTTACCTTATCAATATAAGTACTAATTTGCTGATAATTTATATCTAAAGTAGCAAAATACGAATTCAAGTTATTTATTCCATTCCTTACTACACTCTCATATTGTGGAATATTATTTATTAATGATTTTGCATTCTCTAAAAGAGGTGGAATTATAAAATTAAATATTAATACTACTGATAGTATTATTATAAAAAAAACTAATACGATACTTATAATTCTATATATCCAATTAAATTTATTATTTTCCTTTACACTAACACATTTCTTAATAAAGATTTCAATACGTCTTACTAAAGGAAATAATAAATATGAAATTATAGCTCCTATTATTATGGGTCTTATTACACTTAAAAATCCTAATATTGCATTTTTAATTATATTAATAAAAGTACCACTTCTACTTACTATTTCATAGCCTATAAATAAGGCAATTCCAGCAATAACAGCTACAACTCCAATATTTATATACTTTCTATCTATATCTAACTTTTTATCTATTCTAAACCTATCCCACATATGATTTGCTCCTTTATAAAGCTTGTTTTTATGTTGATTTAATAATATTAAAATTTAAATAATCCATCATATCTGCATTATAACACGAATAACCTAAAATTAACAAAAAATAAATATATTATTAACTTTTAAATAATTAATTTGCAAATTAAAAGAGTTCTCAATATAATTAGAGTAGTTATTTATAACCTTAGTTTAAATTAACTACAAATTTAATTATATGAGGAGATAAAGTATGGAAAATATATTTGTTATTTTAAAAGGAATGGTTATTGGTGTCTCCAATGTTATTCCTGGTGTTAGCGGAGGAACTATGGCGGTAGTTCTAGGTATTTATGATAAACTTATATCTGCTGTAAATAGCTTTTTTAAAGATTGGAAAAAAAATATTTTCTTTCTTGGTGAAATAGCTATAGGTGCAGGCTTAGGTATAATACTATTTAGTAAATTAATTACAAATCTATTAACAAATCACCCTGAGCCAACCAATTTCTTTTTTATAGGATTGATTTTAGGTTCATTTCCTATGCTATATAAAAGAGCAACAAAGGGAAAAGTAAAAAAAATAAATTATCTTTGGTTTCTCTTAACTTTCACATTAATGGTAATTATGTCTATATTTAGTGATGTAGAAGTTAGCACTATAGCTATGACTAGTTTAAGTGTAAAATCTTTTATATCCCTATTCCTAGCAGGATTCATTGCAGCTGCCACTATGATTCTTCCAGGGGTAAGTGGTTCTTTAGTACTTTTGATTATTGGACTATATACTACTTTTACTAATGCAGTTTCTACCTTTAATATTCCTTTACTTATTCCTGGTGGTTTGGGTGTTCTTGTCGGTATATTGACTATGACAAAGCTCATAGAATCCTTTATGAGTAAATATCCTCAACCTGCATATTTTGCTATTTGTGGATTAATTTTAGGTTCTGTCTTTCCAGTATATCCTGGTTTTACTTTTAATTTATCAGGAATGCTATCAATTATAACTTTTTTAATTGGTTTTATACTTACATATATACTTGGGAAAAAAGAAAATAATTAGAACATAAAAAGTAAAGACTGTTTCTAAATTGAAACGGTCTTTATTTTCTATGATAGATTATTTTCGTCCTTTAACCAAATTTTCCATTGAACTTCAAAGTCATCAATAGAACACTTTAATATATTAAAAATATCATCTACATCATAGTTTCTTATAATTTTATTTATTGTTTCCTTACCATAGTTTTCTTCTATATACTTGACTATAGTCCATGCCCATATCTTATATAGACTTTCATTTTCTTGAATTTCATTTAATTGTGGTATCATGTCTTTCTTTATAGCTTCATTTATTACTTTTTTTACTTCACCCTCTTTCCATAATCCAGATAAATACATAGCTATTCCTTGTCCTATCCATGTAGATGAAACTTCTGAATTTAAAGATAGAAATTCATGAAATATATGAACTACCTGACTGTAAATTACTTTTTTAAGCTTATACTCATCATAAGTATAAGTAGATTCTTCTTCATATGCAAAAGGTGATAATATCAACAGATCATTTTTAGATGTAATAGCTACTTGACTTTTCTTAGATTCATTATTCCCCCTAAGTTTTAAAATCATTTTACTTATATAATTATATTCTCTTCTGTTCATAGCTATAATAGCCCTTATAGAAAATCCTTTATCTATTAAATGAAAATAATTTTCTAATTCTTTATATGCATAAAGTATTTCCTCTTTAACTTCTACTACAAATCTCATATCATTTCCAATATAATAAACCGTTATATTTTCATTTTGTACATACCTATAACTTTCTAACATTAATCTACTCCCCCAAACTCCAGTAATATACCCCATTTTTTCTTATATATTCTATAAATACGTTACTATTCCTTTTTATTTTTATAAAATATCTTTAATTAGTATATTATTAAATTTATTAACATTAAATTATACTTTAATTTTGTAAACTATCTTCTGATATACTTATAATTCTTTTAAAATATTTTATAATATAAAATAAAAAACATCACATTAAATAAACTAAGATTCATTTAATGTGATGTTTACTTTAAGTTAATAATATTGTATTCTTATAAGCTTATTCAAAAGCAATTTCTAATATATTATAGATATCATCTCTTTTTAAAGGTTTAAGTGTTCCAATAGGTGCAAGGATTGCAGCATTATCAGCTATAAAATCTAATTCTTCTCTCTTAACTCCCACTTCTTTTAAAGTTATAGGTGCTCCTATCTCCTTATAGAAATCTCTCAGCGCCTCAATACCTTTTAGGGCCTTTTCTTCGTCACTACCTTCATTTATAGTAAATACATGACATGCAAATTTCGCAAATTTCTTAGCATCTTCTTTATAAACATATTTCATCCATGCTGGCATTATAATAGCAAGACCTGAACCATGGGCAATATCATTAAGTACTGAAAGAGAATGTTCTATAGAATGAGATGCCCAATCACCTTTCCTTCCAACTCCATTCAATCCATTTAAGGCTAAAGTTGCTGCAAAAGCAAGTTCACTTCGTGATTTATAATTGTTGCTATCTTTTAATAACTCTCTAGTATGTGTAATTACAGTTCTTATAATACCTTCTGAAAGTTCATCAAGCATATCAGTACTTTCTGTTCCACCATAATAAGCTTCAAATACGTGACTTATAGCATCTATTGCTCCATTAGCCGTTTGATTGGATGGAAGAGATCTTTGAACTGAAGGATCTAAAATAGATACTTTAGGATATAATAAAGGTGAACCAAAGCTCCACTTTTTACCTTCATCTTCATTAGTTACTACACCACCTGAATTCATCTCAGATCCTGTTGCTGATAGAGTCAATATAGTAAATAGAGGTAGTGCTTTTTTAACACTTCCTTTACCTTCAAATAACTCCCATACATTGCCCTCATAGCATACTCCCGCAGCTATAGCTTTAGACGAATCTATTACACTTCCTCCACCTACAGCTAAAACTCCATCTACCTCATTTTCTTTAGCTAACTTTATGCCTTCTTGAACCTTTGATAATACTGGATTAGGCTTAACTCCTGATAATTTAATATAATCTATGTTATTATTCTCTAAAGATTCTACAACAGTATCATAAACTCCATTTTTCATTATGGAGCCTTTTCCATATACTATTAATACCTTTCTAATTCCACTCTTAACTAAATGTTCTCCTATAGTTTCTATTGTACTTTCTCCAAATACTAATTTAGTTGGATTATAAAGTGTAAAGTTTAACATATGCTTTCCTCCTCTTATACTTATATTGTTTGTAACAAACATCTCTTTATTTAATTCTATCGTAAATTAAACTTTATATTTAATTCTATTCTTCGTCAAAGTTAAATTCTCTATTTACATAATTCACTAAAAGATCTATGGATGCATTTGTATCATCCATACTTAGTAACGCATTAGGTCCATGTACATATCTAGTTGCTACTGATATACCTGTGGCCCTAACTCCAAAGTTGGATTTATTGATAGCTCCTGCATCTGTACCACCACCATCAATAACATCCAATTGATATTTAATGTTATTTTCCTTAGCACAATTGACCATCTCTTCTACTAAATATTCATTGCATATAACTGAACCATCTGAAACCTTAATCGCAGTTCCTTCCCCAACTTTATTGCTACCTTCTGGGCAATTAGGAAAATCATGCGCAGTTGTAACATCTAGAGCTATTCCTAAGTCTGGATTAATTCTATTAGCTGCAACAGTAGCTCCTCTAAGACCAACTTCTTCTTGTGTTGAAAATACAAAGTATAAATCATTATACGGCTTATTGATTTTCTTTAAAGCTTCCACTAATATATAGCATCCAATTCTATCATCTAGCGCTTTACCTGTTATATTGTTTTCCTTAAGCTCTGCATAATCTCCAACATATGCTGCTACATCTCCAACTTTAAGATATTTTTCTGCTTCTTCCTTACTACTAGCTCCAATATCGATATACAATTTTTTAGTATCTGTGGTTAATTCTTTTTCCTTAATTGTGCTAGCTACTAGTCCAATTATTCCATTTCTAAACTTAACTCTATTCATAGATGTACCAATAACCGGGATTCCACCTAATGCTCTAACTCTAATATTCCCCTTATCTTCTATTTTTACAACTTGAAATCCTATCTCATCCATGTGAGCAGAGGCCATAATTTTCTTCTTATTTTCTCCAACTCCTGATTTATAAACTATTAAATTTCCAAGGGCGTCTACAGTAATTTCATCTGCTAACTCCTTAATCTCTTCTCTTATTACGCTTCTTATGTCTTTTTCATATCCACTAACACCAAAGGCATTGATTAATTTTTCTAATAACATAATATTTCCTCCTTATATATGTAAATTTATTCTATATTTATTATGTTATCATAATATTCTATGAAATTCTATAATAATTTCGTATATCGAAATTTTAATTCCCATAAAATTTTATACTTTTAAATATTGATTTTATTTTTAAACATTGATATACTCAAAATATAATTTATGGTGATGGAGTTCACCTTAATCGCAATTGCTAATGACTCCTACAGACAACGCTATGAGTATGTCTGTAGGAGATTTTTATGTGTAAAATAACTAAATTATTAACACCAAATAAATTCTTTCAATATTTTGTGTTAATAATTTATGGTCTTAATCTTGGCATTGTAAAGCTTTAATTTAAAAGGAGGGCTATTTTATGGCTACAAGTATAGCAATTATTATATTACTTGCTATTGTTTCTAACTTTATATTTGAAAAAATTAAACTTCCTGGACTTTTAGGTATGTTAATTTTAGGAATCACTATAGGTCCCTATGGATTTAATTTGGTTCATGGAGATTTACTAAATATCTCTTCTGATTTGCGTAAAATAGCACTTATTGTTATCTTATTAAGAGCTGGGATGGGTATAAAAACGTCCGATTTAAAGAAAATTGGAAAACCTGCAATAAAAATGAGTTGTATACCTGGAATATTAGAAGGTTTTTTTATAGCCTTTATTTCTACTAAATTACTAGGATTCACCTTTATCCAGGGAGGAATCCTTGGATTTATAATTGCTGCCGTATCTCCTGCTGTAGTTGTACCTCAAATGATTAGCCTTATAGATAAAAAAATTGGCACTAATAAGAGCATCCCTACTTTAATATTAGCTGGTGCTTCTATTGATGATGTATTTGCAATTACAATATTAACTAGCTTTCTTGCCTTATATTCTGGTAAGAACGTTAATATCGCTTCCCAACTTTTACAAATACCACTTTCCATAATATTAGGAATAGTACTAGGATTAATATTAGGCTTTGTAATTATATATTTATTTAAAAAGTGTAGTATTAATGATGTAAAAAAGATACTAATTGTGCTAGCTATTTCTATACTTTTAACTACCTTAGAAACTATCTTTAAAGATAAATTATTAATTGCAAGCCTTTTAGGTGTTATGACTATTGGCTTTGTTCTTACTGAGAAACTTCCTAATGTTGCTGCTCCCCTTTCTCAAGGACTTAATACATTATGGATATTTGCAGAAATTCTACTCTTTGTTTTAGTGGGCGCTCAAGTAAACATATCTGTAGCATTCACCTCAGGCGCAATAGGTATAATAATTATTTTTATAGGACTAGTAGGTAGAAGTATTGGAGTTATAATTTCACTTATAGGTACTAATTTAAACGTAAAGGAAAGGATTTTCTGTGTCATCTCCTATATACCTAAAGCTACAGTTCAAGCAGCCATGGGGGCCTTACCTCTGTCTCTAGGTGTTGTTTCTGGAGATTTTATTCTAGCAATATCTGTATTATCCATTTTAATAACTGCACCTTTAGGTGCTATTGGAATAAAGGTTTCAAGTAAATTCTTATTACACGTTGAGAACTAAAAATGCAATAATACATAATATAGGACTATTTCTTTTAAAATAAATAGTCCTATATTTTATCAAATGAAATGATTTAAAAAAATTCACCTTTTACTGTTGACTTATTTTAAATAAAGTAATATAATTATTTAGTGGAAAATTTTATATACCTCGGTAGGTGAGGTTACTACAAGGATACGGGTTGCTACCGTAAAAGAGTGGAAACACTCTTAACTGGTTAGCAGATTTTGCCGAACAAAGAAGGCTTAATCTAACGCAATTTCATTGCCTTGAAGAGCTAAAACTTGAACGAGACATACTATTATTAGTATTTGCCTGCGTTTTAGTTTACGGAGGTTTTTTTATTTGATAAACTTTAGGAGGTGTAAGAAGCATGGACGATGGTAGTAGTAATATTGACAATGAAGATTTAATAAGTTTATTGTTTAATCCAAAAATAAAACTCTATGTAACTTCTTACCCTCTTTATGGCATAATTTAATTTTACTTTAACTTTTTCAAAGTTAAATCTATCATTAAGAATTTTATGTCCATAAACAGATAGAAATATTACATAGTTATTTATCAAGGCATTAAACATGAGGTTTAATGCTTTTTTATGTCTTCATTGCTTTTTACCCACTACAACCTAGAAATTATAATTTTTCAATTTTAGTCAATACTTATTTTGAACGTTCATAATGTATTGAATTAATAGGAGGGGTAACAATGGAAAACACAATAAAACTAATCAATGAAAAAAAATTCATTGATGCAAGAAAAACTCTTGAAAAAAAGAATGTAGTAGATATAGCTACTTTATTAGGTGAAATGGATAAAGAATCTGTAGTTAAAATTTTTAGAGTACTTCCTAAAGACAAAGCTGCACATGTATTTTCTTATCTAGACCACGAGGAAAGACTATTTATAATTGACTCTATTACCGATAGTGAAATTTCAAATATTATAGATGATTTATTCATTGATGATACTATAGACTTTCTAGAAGAACTACCTGCTAATGTGGTTAAAAAAGTTTTAAAAAATACAGATGAAAATACTCGTAAGATTATAAATCAATTCTTAAAATATCCTGAAAGTTCAGCTGGAAGTATAATGACTATAGAATTTGCTGATTTAAAAAAGCATATGTCTGTAAATGAAGCTATTGCTCATATAAAGAAAACAGGCATAGATAAGGAAACTATTCACACTTGCTATGTTTTAGGCGATAACAGAGAGCTAGAAGGTATTGTTTCTTTAAGAAAACTTATTTTAAGTGATGAAAATATGCTAATAGAAAATTTAATGAAAACTGAATTTATACATGTTAATACTTTAGATGATCAAGAGAATGTAGCTCAACTATTTAAAAAGTATGACTTGTTATCTATCCCAGTTACTGATAATGAAAAAAAATTAGTTGGAATAATCACCATAGATGATATAGTAGATATTATAGACCAAGAAAACACAGAAGACTTCCAAAAAATGGCCGCTATGGAGCCAAATGAAGAAGAATACTTAAAGACCAGTGTTTGGACTCTTTCTAAGCATAGAATAGTTTGGCTTCTTGTATTAATGATTTCAGCAACTTTTACAGGAAACATTATAAGAAAATTCGAAGATGTCCTATCCTCAGTAGTTATTCTTGCTTCCTTCATTCCAATGTTAATGGATACAGGCGGCAATGCCGGATCTCAATCTTCAACTCTTATCATAAGAGGTCTTGCCTTAGGAGATATAAAATTATCTGATGGATTTAAAGTTATATTTAAAGAACTAAGAGTTAGTATCATTACAGGTTCCGTTCTTGCCATAGTAAATTTTATAAGAATATATTATTTTGAAAAAATTAACCTTTTAATTTCTTTCACTGTATGTATAAGCTTATTCTGTACTGTTGTTGTAGCTAAAATAGTAGGTGGTATACTACCCATCTTAGCAAAAAAATTAAAATTAGATCCTGCTATTATGGCAAGCCCATTAATCACAACTATAGTAGATGCGGTTGCACTAACTCTATACTTTACATTATCCGTAAATCTACTACACCTAGCAGTTTAATTTATATTTTAATATAATAAAGGACTATTCTAAGGCAA
>NZ_DFCF01000022.1:0-13500 GCF_002367465.1 Clostridium sp. UBA3061
GATCCCCCGGTGAGCCACCAATATTATAAATATGCTGAATTAGATATGAGCTAAATTAAAGCAGGCAAGTATAATGTGATTCAGTTATTTTTATGTCTAAAAATGAAATTTTGATTATGCGGGAGTGGCTCAGTGGTAGAGCGTCACCTTGCCAAGGTGAACGTCGCGAGTTCGAATCTCGTCTTCCGCTCCAATATGCGGGTGTAACTCAATGGTAGAGTGCTAGCCTTCCAAGCTAGTTACGAGGGTTCGATTCCCTTCACCCGCTCCAAATATGGTGGATGTAGTTCAGTTGGTAGAGCGCCAGATTGTGGTTCTGGTTGTCGTGGGTTCGAGTCCCATCCTCCACCCCAGATAATATAGATAAGAAAACCTTCTGTTTTTATAAACAGGAGGTTTTCTTATTATTTAATATAAAAATAATATCATGCTAAAGTTATTTTAATCATAGTATAATTAAAATAAAGATATAGATAAATACTTATAAAATCAAATAATTAGTAACATATTAGAATTATAAGTGGATAAATTCTAAGGAATTTTAGCTTATTTGTGGATAAATATTATATTTATATAAAATGTTATATAAATTTTAAATAAACATGGAGGATAAAAATATGATTTTTGATAAAGAAACTAGGGTTGTTGAATTTGTAAGAAGACCTAATAGATTTCAAGGATATGTAATAATAGATGGTAAAGAAGAGTTGGTGCATGTACCTAATACGGGAAGATGTAGAGAAATTCTAATTCCAGGATGCAATGTATTAATAAGAACAGAGAATGGAGCTAATAGAAAGACTAGATTTAGCCTAATTGGTGGATATAAAAATGGAAAGTTAATAAACATAGATTCTCAAGCTCCAAATAAAATTGTAGAAGAAGCATTAATAAATAAGAAGATTAAGGGCTTAGAAAGTTATACGACTATATGTAGGGAAAAAACTTTTGGTAATAGCAGATTTGATTTTAAGTTAACTAATGAAAGTGGAAAAGAATATTACTTAGAGGTTAAAGGAGTAACTTTAGAGGAAAATGGACATAGTATGTTTCCAGATGCGCCTACGGACAGAGGTCGTAAACATCTTTTAGAGTTAATAGAGGTGAAAAATTCAGGTAGAGGTGCAGGAGTTATATTTTTAATTCAAATGGATAATATAAGTACTTTTAAACCAAATGACAAAATGGATAAGGCATTTGCAGATGCATTAAGGTTTGCTAAAGGTAATGGAGTTGATGTATTTGCCTATGAGTGTAGTTTAGGTGAAAACTTTATAGAGCTTACTAAACCAGTAGACGTTTTAGTATCCATTTAGATATGTAATAGAAGAGTGAATTACTATTTAAAATTCAAAAGCTATAAAGCCTAATATTATGATAATATAATAATGTAATCAGATATCTAAACAATTTCTAAAACATAATATTTTCCTTTTCATGGCTCAACGTTCATATGTTGGGCTTTTTTAAAGAGATTTTGTTTATGTAGAAAGTTAATTAAAATTTAAGTTAGGGGGGAGCATATGTTTTACATCGGTATAGATATAGGATCAACAGCTGCAAAGGTAGCTATATTTGAAAATGATATAATAAATAATACTTTTGTAATCCCTACAGGATGGAGTAGTTTAGAAACTGCAAAAAAAATAGAAAGTATATTAGATGATAGAGGTATAAGCAAAAAAAATAGAAAAATCATAGCTACAGGTTATGGTAGGGTATCGGTTCCCTATGCAGATAAGACTGTAACTGAGATAACGTGTCATGGTAAAGGAGCTGCTTATATATATGATGAAGATTGCACTGTAGTAGATATTGGTGGTCAGGATACCAAGGTTATAACTGTAGAAGGAGGACTTATAACGAATTTCACAATGAATGACAAGTGTTCTGCAGGAACAGGAAGATTTATAGAGATTATGGCTAATACATTAGGGGTAAATATAGATGAATTATGTAAGTTAGCAACTGATGGAAAGGATGCAAGTATAAGTTCTATGTGTACTGTATTTGCGGAATCAGAAGTTATAAGTTTAATAGGAACTGGTAGAAAGAAAGAAGATATTGCATTTGCTATTGTAGATTCAATCGTAAGTAAAGTAGCCACCATATGTGGTAAGCATTCTACTGCACAAAACTATTTTTTAACTGGTGGACTTTGCAACTGTGAATATATAGTAAATAGTTTATCTGAAAAATTAGGCTCACAGGTTAAAACAAAAGATAGTGCAAGATTTGCTGGAGCTATTGGAGCTGCTTTATTAGCTAAAAATTTAAAATAAGTATAGGTAAACTTTATTACCTATACTTATTTTTATAAAATGTGTTAAAAATTATTTTAATCTAGTTAAACTAATTTTTAATACGTCATTAGTGTAGTTTACATCCACAGAATCAGTCATCATGCCTACTAAACTTAATTCAGAAGAGGAATCATTATCTCCATTAAGAGCCCAGTAATACTCCTCAATATCTTGTCTCCTTGGCATGTTTAACTGAGATGTCAAATCATTTAGTATTTGCTCACTAATATCAGGATTTACACTGGTAAAGCTGATATAGGTAATATCACCCTTAGTATTAAAATCTATATGTAGATCACTACAGCCAATTCTAACTAAGTAACTAGTTAGCTCACTAAGTATTTTTATATTTCTTTGACGTAAGTGTTTCATAATTAATATTCCTTTCTAAATGCAGAAATTAGTGGTAGTAAGAACATACATACAAGGCCACCTGAAAAGCCATTATTATATAAAATCATTCCACCGTGTAAATATGTAATATTCATTACTAGGCAAGCATGTAATACTCCTGCAATTATTCCCCACAGCCATCCAAAAGAACCTGCAATTGGAGCTAGAGTTGTACCAAAAAGTAAACTTAGAATAACGCTAGGCGAGTTTATTTCCCAAATATTAAAGAAAGTACATAATATTATACCGAACATTATAGGGATTATATTTTTTAGATGCTTACCAAAGGCTCCAAACCCAACAATAGTTAATATACCACCTAAAGTTGGACCATTCAAGTCACCATTTACTAAAACAACTAAAAACATTGAAAAGAGTCCTAGAATCCCCATATTTATTAAAGTAATTCCTTCACCAAAAATAAGATAAAAATCTGTAAGCAATCTACCAGAATATCTCGTTATTTTTGTAATGTTTTTAAAGCTATTACCATTATAGTAAAAACCCAAAGTTATCATAGCTAAAAATATCATTGAAAATAATATAATAAAAGGAACATTATTGCCTGTAGACCATATAATTCTACTTTCAAAGTCAATACCAAAAGCTCTAAGTAAAGACATTAATACTGTACCTATTAATCCTGCAGCTAGGCCTACATTATAAAGGCTATATCCTTGATGTATTCTCATACAAGCAGAAGCTAAGGGTGGAAGTAAAAAACCTATTACTATACTAATAAGGATACCTATCATAACAGATAGATAAAGAGGTATTGTAGTAGTACCAATTAGTTGAATTAAAGCTGGAGATAAGGTTGTTCCAAAAAGTGCAGTAACTATATAATTGGAGAATGGTTCCTTTTGAAATCTGGAGTACAACCAAATACCAAATATAATAGGCCAGATATTTAAAATGTTTTTACCGAAAAGGGAAAAACCACTTACTGTAAATACACCTGCAATTATAGTTCCTGAGGGTTTAACGTTTAAAAAAATTAGCATTATTACATAAAATATAATCAAAAGTGCACAGTTTATGAAAGTTGCACCAACACCGCCAATTTCCATGTAATCTGTTATGAGTATATCTGGGTTTAAGATTATATTTTTTAAGCCAATGAATATCTGATGTGGTGAGTTAAAAAGAAAAGATACTAATATTAATATTCCACTAAGACATAGAAATAGTTTATAGGGTAGTGGAATTCTAGTGGTAAAGTCTTTTATAATAATCAACTCCCTTGAATTTATTTACACTCTTCAAATAAAGGTGTATATTTTTAATATATATAAGGCTTTACTTCTATAGTATATCAACTTTTATAAGTGATAACTATAGTATTTATATTATAATTATTTTAATTTTAAGCACAAATAAGCATATATATAATATTGTTTTAAACTAGTTTAATTATGTAGATTAAACAATAACGAAATATTTTAAATTAGAAAGAGGAAATAAAAATGGTAATGGATATAGTAGTTTATAATTGTGAGAAATGTCCTGATTTTAAACAAAATAAATGTGATGGAAAGGAAGTTAATTGTATGTGTAAAAAATGTCCTAGAAACTTAGGACAATGTTTAATTGTAAGGTATTGTAGAGAAACAGAATCTGTTTTAGATTGTTTCGATTATTAAATTAAAAAGTAGGTATAAAATATATGATAATACAAAAGATATAATATTATAATACATAGGAGTGTTAAAGTAATGGTGTCCAATGAAATTAAAAGTAGAATTGCTCAAAACTGTTCATTTTATAATGAGAGATCATATTATCCAAATGAAATACTTATGCAATTAGAACAAAGTTGTAATAATTGCTCTAATTTTGTAAGAGGACATTGTGTAAAAGATATATTTGATGAAATATACGAAGAAATCAGATTGAAATAAGTATTATATTTCCAAAAACTTAATAAAAATTTAAATTATAATAATATATCCCAATATTTAATTTATTATGGTTGAGAAACCTATGGAAAAATGTTAAAATGTAATTGATTTCAAATCAGATATTGGAAATTATAAAGTTTACTTTATTTTAGGAGGGTGAATCATGCACAAGAGATTATTTATACCAGGTCCAGTTGATGTGGCACAAGACGTATTAGAAAAAATGGCTACACCAATGATAGGACACAGAAGCAAAGAGGCATCAAGAATACAAAGACAAATTAGTGATTACATGAGAGTTATATTTAATACAAAAGAAGAAATATTACTTTCAACTACTTCTGGTAGTGGGCTTATGGAAGGTGCTGTTCGTTCATGCACAGCTAAGAGAGCTGCAGTTTTTGCTGTAGGTGCTTTTGGTAAGAGATGGTATGAAATGGCTGTAGCTAACAATGTACCAGCAGATTTATATGAAGTTGAATGGGGTACACCAACAACTCCAGAGCAAGTAGATGAAGTTTTAGCCACTGGAAAATATGATTTAATAACAGTTACTCACAACGAAACTTCAACTGGTGTTATGAACCCACTAGATGAAATAGCTAAAGTAGTGAAAAAATATCCAGATGTTGTATTCTGCTTAGACACTGTAAGCTCAGCTGCAGGAACAGAATTAAAAGTAGATGAATGGGGAGTAGACATTTGTATTACTTCAACTCAAAAAGCTATTGGACTTCCTCCAGGAATGTCAATGTGTACTTTCTCTAAGAAAGCTATAGAGAGAGCAAAACAAGTTCCACATAGAGGATTATACTTAGATCTTTTATCATTATATGAATACATTCAAAAGAAAGATTATCAATATCCATCAACACCTTCATTATCTCACATGTTTGCATTAGAGTATCAACTTGATAAGATTATAAATAAAGAAGGTCTTGATAAGAGATATGCAAGACACATAGAAGGCGGAGAAATTGTTAGAGCATGGGCAAGAAAATACTTTGAAATATTACCAGATGAAAGATATATGTCTAACACTTTAACTAACATAAAGAATACTAGAAATATTGATGTTGCAGCTTTAAACAAAGCTCTAGGAGAAAGAGGATATCAAATTTCTAATGGATATGGAAAGTTAAAAGATAAGACTTTCAGAATAGCTCACATGGCAGAGACTACTCCAGCAGAAATTGAAGAATTATTAAAGAACATTAACGAAATATTAGGACTTGAATAATTAAGAAGGGGTAATTCCCTTCTTAATTTTCAAGTAATAAAGATTCATATACAAGTTTAAAATGTATAAGTTTTCAATTTATATACTTAATGTATGTGGATGAAGTTAGATTTTAAATAATTAATTATTAATTAATTTTATTTTAGGAGGGTATCGTCATGATAAGAGTATTAGTTACTGATGGCATGGAGAAAAGTGGAATACAGGTATTAAAAGATAATGGATATGAAGTTATAGAGAAATTTTATGAGCCTGAAGAATTAGGAGTAGCTTTACAAAACTTTGATGTAGTAGTAGTAAGAAGTGCTACAAAGGTTAGACAACCAATAATAGATAAAGCTTGTGAAACAGGAAGATTAAAATTAATAATCCGTGGTGGAGTAGGTGTAGATAATATAGATGTAGCATATGCTACTGAAAAAGGAATAAGAGTTGCTAACACTCCTAATTCTAGTAGTGCATCAGTTGCAGAACTTGCACTAGCTCATATGTTTGCAGTTTCTAGATTTGTAAGTACTGCAAATGTGACTATGAGAGAAGGAAAATGGGAAAAGAAAAAATATGAAGGTATTGAGTTAAGTGGAAAAACTTTAGGCTTAATAGGTTTCGGAAGAATTTCAAAATGTTTAGCTCAAAAGGCTGAAGTATTAGGAATGAAAATTATGTATACTGATATCCTTGGTAAAGCTGAAGGGTATGATAAATATGAATATGGTACTTTAGAAGAAGTATTATCTAAATCTGATTATGTATCTCTTCATATACCATTCATAAAAGAGCAAGGAGCTACAATAGGTAAAGCTCAACTTGATATTATGAAAGATGGAGCTGTACTAATTAACTGTGCTAGAGGTGGAGTTGTAGATGAAGCTGCTTTACTTGAAGCTTTAAATAGTGGAAAGTTAAGAGGAGCAGGCGTTGATGTATTTGAAGTTGAACCAACTAAGAATGAAGATCTAGTTAACCATCCAAGAGTATCAGTTACACCACACATTGGAGCAGCAACAGTAGAAGCTCAAACAAGAATAGGTGAAGAAATAGTTCAAACTATATTCGATTTCTTTAAATAATATTAATTACGTAGGAGGAAAAAATATGGCAGTTGTAAGACCTTTTAAAAGCATAAGACCAACAAAAGAGCTAGTTTCAAAAGTAGCAGCTCTTCCTTATGATGTTATGAACACAGAAGAAGCTAGGGAAATGGTTAAAGGAAACCCTTACTCTTTCTTACATGTTGATAAAGCACAAATTGATTTACCAGCAGAAACAAATCAATATGATGAAATAGTTTATAACACCGCTAGAAAAACTTTAGACAAGATGAGAGAAGATGGAACTTATATTCAAGATAATGCTCCAAGCATGTATATTTATAGACAAATCATGGATGGAAGAGTTCAAACTGGTATAGTTGGATGTACTTCTATAGATGATTATATGAATGATATAATTAAAAAACATGAGCACACTAGAGCTGAAAAAGAGCAAGATAGAATTAATCACGTTGACCATTGTAATGCAAATACAGGTCCAATTTTCTTAACATACAAAAATGTAGGAGAAATTGATGAAATAGTTGCTTCATGGACTGCTAAAGAGCCAGAATACAACTTCGTTTCCGAAGATGGAATATCTCATATTGTATGGGTTATAAATGACACTGAAACTGTAAAAAGATTAGAAGAGTTATTTAAATCAGTTAAATATCTTTATATAGCTGATGGTCACCATAGAGCTGCATCTGCTGTAAAAGTAGGTAAAATGAGAAGAGAAGCAAATCCTAGCTATACTGGAGAAGAGGAATTCAACTTTTTCCTATCAGTTATATTCCCAGCAGATGATTTATATGTAATGGATTATAACAGAGTAGTAAAAGATTTAAATGGAAATTCTAGCGAAGAATTCTTAAATAAAGTTTCTGAGAAGTTTACTGTAGAAGAGTATAAGAGAGAAGGCCAATACAGACCAGAAGGAAAAGGTTATTTTGGAATGTATTTAGATAACAAGTGGTATAAGTTAACTGCTATAGATGGAACTTATGATTCAAAAGATCCAGTTAAGAGTTTAGATGTATCTATACTACAAGAAAACCTTCTAAGACCAATACTTGCTATAGAAGATCCAAGAACAAGTGATAGAATAGATTTTGTTGGTGGAATCAGAGGTCTCAAAGAACTTGAAAGAAGAGTAGCTGAAGGAATGAAAGTTGCGTTCTCTATGAATCCAACAAGCATAGAAGAACTTATGAACATTGCTGATGCTGGAGAAGTTATGCCTCCTAAATCAACTTGGTTTGAACCAAAATTAAGAAGTGGAATCTTTGTTCATGAATTAAGCTAAGGTAAATTAAAGGTAAAACTTATTTGTATCTTATCTAAATCAAAAAAGCTAAATCTTATAAAAGTAATTATACTTTTTAAGATTTAGCTTTTTTGAGTATATAAAGTTCGAAATATAAACAGAGTTCTTAGCTTGTAATAAGCTTTAGAAATACTTAACATAAATACACAGTTGAATTATATTAGTAAAAAATATAAAATTGATATATTCAGAGAATAAAAATTTATGTATTTATTTATGATTTAAAAGAAAAAGTTAAAAATATCTTTAAGGTTATAAGGTAAATACCACATATTAAGGAGATGCAAAAATGTTACAACATTCATTATCAAGAACAGAGCTATTAATAGGAAAAGATGGTTTAAATAAATTAAAAGGCAGTAAGATTATAGTATTTGGAGTAGGTGGAGTAGGCAGCTTTACAGTAGAAGCATTAGTAAGAGCAGGTGTTGGAACTATTGTTTTAGTTGATGATGATACTATTTGTTTAACTAATTTAAATAGACAAATACATGCAACTTATGATACTGTAGGAAAAGTAAAAGTTGAGGCTATGAAAGATAGAGTTCTTTCAATTAATAAAGCATGTAATGTAATAACTCATCAAGTTTTTGTTACTAAAGAAAATATTCCAGAAATAATTAGTGATGATGTTGATTATGTTGTAGATGCTATAGATACTGTATCAGCAAAGATTGCTCTGGTAGAGTATTGTAATGAAAAGGGTATAAAAATAATCTGCTCTATGGGTACAGGAAACAAGTTTGATCCTACACAATTTAAAGTTGCAGATATATATGATACTAAAGTGTGTCCACTTGCAAAGGTTATGAGGCATGAACTTAGAAAAAGAGAGATTAAATCCCTTATGGTAGTTTACTCTGAGGAGATGCCTACAAAACCAAAACAAGATGATGTGGTTACTTGTAAAACAGGGTGTGTATGTACAGGCGGGACTAAAAAGTGTGCTATAAAAAGACAAATACCAGGGAGCATATCTTTTGTGCCACCAGTGGCAGGAATGATAATAGGTGGAGAAGTAATAAAGGACTTACTTAAAGAAAGCTAATTAAAAGGAATCTAATAAAAATCAACATTAAGTAAAACATACCTTTAGCAGAGTGTAATTGCTTATTTAAGTTTATAATATAAAAATCCGTCAGTATAATACTTGACGGATTCTTATTTTAAAAATTATGTTTATCCGATAATTACTTGAACCGATACTTCTATTTTTTATGAAAGGTAAAGCAATTACGACTATTGATAACAATTTCTAAAGAGCAAAGCTCTAAGAATTCAGCTTATTTAGCTAATTTATATAATGCTAAGGCATAAATTTCTGTAGCTTTAACTAAATCATGCATAGTTATAAATTCATTTGGTTGATGTTCTGTCTTTTCTGAGGTAGGGAATACCATACCAAAGGCTACACAGTTATCTATAGCTCTAGCATAAGTAGCTCCACCAGATGATTCTGGTATTCCATCATATCCTGTTTCTTCATCATAGACTTCTTTCAATGTTTTAATTAAGAAATGGTCTGCAGGAACATATATGGATTCCATCCAGTCGAACTCATTATATTCTAAATCATATTCTAAAGCTTTTGCCTTTAATGGATTAACTATATCTTCTTTTTTATAGGTAACAGGAATTCTAATATCTAAAGATATAGTTTCTATATCTTCATTTAAATCAATTTTACCTACATTTACAGTTAGTTTTCCAGATACATCTTCACATTTTGGTATGAGATTTTTAATTGCAACATCTTCACCAATTACATTTGCTATAAATTTTATTGAGTTAGATGATGAGCCCATTTGTTCTAAAGCTATAGCTAGTCTAGAAATAGCATTAATCCCCTCAGCACTATCTGCAGAGTGAACACCTTTTCCAATAACAGAAATAGAGTTTTCATTTAAAATATATTTATAATTTAAACTGTTTAATACATTTTTAAGAGAATTAATTTCTTCTGCAGTTCCTGTATATGTAGCGTTATCAGGAACAGAATTAAATGCATTTCCTGCACTTAAAGTTAAATTAGAACTCTTTTTACAAGTTAAAGTAGATTGAAGTAATCCTTTTTCTGCATTTATACAGAAGAATTCACTATCGGGAGTTATTCCCATAGCAGGAATTTCTTCACCATTCTCTTTATATTTATTAATACCTCTCCAAAGATTTTCTTCATCTGTTCCAAATATAAATCTTATTCTTTTATTTAATTTGATTCCTAAGTCCAATAAAGCTTTTACTGCATATATGCAAGCTATAGTAGGACCTTTATCATCTTGAGTTCCTCTTCCATATATTTTATCATCAACTATAGTTAATTCGTATGGAGGGTATGTCCAAGAATTCAAATCTCCTTCAGGAACTACATCTAAGTGGCCAAGAACTCCAACTAATTCAGGGCCCTGGCCAACCTCTGCATAACCATAGTAACCATCCTTATCATAGTAAGTTTTAAAGCCTAAAGACTCACATAAATTTAAGGTGCTTTTTAGACAATCGTCTATATTTTTACCAAATGGATAATTAGGGTTATCCTCGTCTATAACGCTTCTAAAACTTACAGCTTCTTTTATAGAGTCTATGAGTTCAGGTATTAACTCATTAACTCTTTCTTTTATTTCTTCTTTTTTCATCATGAGACTATCCCCTTTCATTTTAGATAAGCTTTACATATTGTTGACACATATGAAATTAAGGAAATATATCCTATAGTTTAAATTAAACATAGATGATAACATATGTCAATATTACAGTAGGTTAATATATCAGCCATTCTTGATTTGAATACTTGTCTATTATTCTTATTCATATTTATATCTTTTTTATATTAATTAATGAATTAATATATACAATAGTATATTTTTGTTAGGATAATTACTTTACTTAATAGCTATAAAAAATAAAGGATTCAATTCAATAAAAACATATATTAATTATGATATAATATCATTGAAAAAGGAGTGATGTTAGTGAAGAAAAACCAAAGTTTTGCCATAACAATATTTATATTTATTATTATGGCTGTAATTGCTATAGTCGATAACACTAAGGGAATATTTGTCCCTGTATTTAAAGAGACTTTTAATACAAATAATACAAGTATGGGCATGCTCTTATCGGTATGTTCTTTAGGATACATAATATTTACTTATATAGGTGGACTACTATGTGAAAAATTTGGACAAAGAAATGTAATCTGTACGGGGCTTTTCACTATTATAGCCTCTGTTTTAATAGTAGCTTTCTCTAAAACTTATACAATACTATTAATTGGAATGTTTTTAATAAACATGGGTATTGCTTTTGTAATGATTGGAGTAAATACGCTAATACCAGCTCTATTTATTACATTCCAAGCAATAATGATGAATTCAGCTCATTGTTTTTATGGATTTGGATCTACGGTAGGACAATTTGCTATTGGAAACATTTTAGACAATGGAGTAAGTTGGAGAAGTGTATTCTTTAGAATAGCAATGATTTTTATTGTAGTATTAATAATATTTTTCTTTATAAAAATCCCTAATTTTAATATAACTAAAAAAGAAAATAAATTTAATATAGCTATAGCTTTTAAAGAAAAGTATATGTATATCTATGCTATAGCATTAGGAACATACGTGTTTGCAGAAATGGGAATGTCTAATTGGATAGTTAATTTCCTCATGGAAAGTTATAACTATACTAGCAGTAGTGGAGCTATGTTTTTGTCAGCCTTTTTCTTTTTACTTACTATAGGTAGATTATTAGGTGGGTTTGTAGCTGAAAAGTTAGGATACTTACAATCAGTTTTATATTCTTTACTAATTGCATGTGTATTATTAATAATTGCTCTAATTGTTGGACATAATGCTCTCATTTTAATATGTGTAACAGGACTATTCTTTGCAATCGCATATCCTACAGTAGTAGCTACTATTAGTAAGGTTTTTAAAGATAATAGTTCATATATAACAGGATTAATTTTAACATTATCAAGCACTATAAGTATGATTCTAAATCTTATTATGGGAAGATTAAATGATATTATAGGGACAGCAAAAACTTTTTATTTAATACCAATAAGCTTGAGTATTTCTATCTTGTTTGTATTTCTAATATATAGAGGAAATTATAGTATTTTTAAAAGGGGAGGTAATGAAGTTGAGCAGTGAAAGGGAAGTAAGTATTAGTAATGCAACTGATGAAGCAAATAAATATATAATAAGAGATTCATCTGGAATTATAGTAGGAAGATTTATAATCTTAGATTTAGACCATGAGAATAAAGGTGTAATTATAAAATTAAAGTTTTATAAAAGTGGAAGAGATGCTAATAAAACATTACAAGATGCCCTAAAGTTGATGCTAAATAACTTAATAAAAAGCAAAGGTCTTCATAAAGTTAATATTATATGTGATGAAAAAATAAGTTTAACTCCTTTTACAAACTTAGGATTTCAATTAGAAGGATATATATCAGATAGTATTATAACAAATTTTAAATATGAAGGTAGTTTATTATTTGGAATAGTAGAAGAAGAATTTTATAATAATTCATATAAGAAGGAGCTAGAAATTCAAGGAAATAAAATAAGTATAAGAGTTCTTAATTCTGATGATGCAAGTGATTTATTAGAGTATTATACGAGAAATAAGGACTTTCTATCAAAGTTTGAACCGCACAGAGATGAAGAATTTTATACAGTAGAAGTTCAAAAGCAATCTTTAATAGAGAATTACAAAGAATTTATTAAGGGTGAAGGAGCTCACTTTGGAATATATAAAGCAGAGAAGATGATAGGAAGAATACGTATATATAATATAGTCCACGGTGTATTTAAGAGTGCATTTATAGGATACTCTATGGACGAACAGTATCAGGGAAATGGATATATGAAAGAAGCTGTTAGTTTAGTTGTAACATATGCCTATGAAGAATTAGGACTTCATAGAATAGAAGCAACAACTTTAGTTGATAATGAAAAGTCACAAAGAGTTTTAAAGGCATGTGGATTTAATGAACTAGGTATATGTAAAGAATATCTACACATAAATGGAAAGTGGAGAGATCATGTTATATTTTATAAAAATAATAAATAATTTTAATTTAGGAACTAATTAGTTTAATTCAAATATAATTTGTTATACACCATCCATATTAAAGGTGGTGTATTTTTATTTATTTAAGTGTATAACTTTTTTAGGAACGTGGTATTCGAGTTTATCACCTATATGTTGGAACTTTATATAGGTTACCTTTTATATAGTTAACTATTTAGCTATTTAACTAGTCAACTAGTTGTTTTATTCATGCGGG
>NZ_DFCF01000005.1:0-298429 GCF_002367465.1 Clostridium sp. UBA3061
CAAAAAGTACTGCCAGTAAAATTCCTAAAATAATAGATGTTAATGTAAATTCGGGTACGACTTTTTCAGCAGAAATGAACGGTTTAAAACTGTCTTCTTTTTTCATCAAATTCCCTCCCTATATATTCATCTTATTACATATTGTAGCATCCCTTGTTTTCTTTTACAATATGTTATATTACATTATATTATTTTTTATGAAACTTATAACTAATATACTATTTATAGTTAATATTTTTTATAAATTATTATTTATGTTAAATATTTAACTATAACAACTTTTATTTCTTATATTGCTAAATCAAAAGAAATAACTATCATATATATAAATACCCCCTAGGATAGACTATAATTAGCCTATCCTAGGGGGATTTTTTTAAATTCTATAAAGTTTTACTATTTCATATTAAAAATTAACTTGTATTAATAGCATTATTGCACTAAATGCTGCTATATATCCCATTAGAGGCATTATAAATTTTAACCACTTGTCATAAGTTACATCAACCATCTCTAATGTTGCAAGAATTAATCCTGTTGGAGTAATAAATGAAATTAATCCTAATCCGTATACATAAGCTGAAATTATAACATCTCTTGAAAGTCCAACTGAATCTGCAAGAGGAGCCATAATGGGAATGGATAGAACAGCCAGTCCTGATGAAGAAGGAATAAAGAATCCAAGTACTATAAATATTAAAAGCATTAGTACTATAAATATATTTCCGTTCATACCTGCTATAGCATTAGAGAAGAAGTTAAGTATTGTATCAGAAATCATACCATTTTCTAATACAAGGTTAATACTTCTAGCAACCCCTATAACTAATGCAACACTCATTAAATCAGCAGCTCCAGTTACGAATTGGTTTACAAACTCTTTCTCCCCTAATTTTGATAGGAATCCA
This sequence comes from Clostridium sp. UBA3061, assembly GCF_002367465.1. NCBI lineage: Bacteria > Bacillati > Bacillota > Clostridia > Eubacteriales > Clostridiaceae > Clostridium > Clostridium sp. UBA3061. The sequence goes on from NZ_DFCF01000005.1 coordinate 909, forward strand.
ATAATTATACCAGTTACTAAGAATAGAGCTGTCATTTCTGCGAACCACCAATCCAAAGAAGAAACTCCATAAATCATAACTACAAAGGTTAAAAGGAATATTAACAATATAATTTTGAATCTTAAAGTTAATTCTGGTGCTTCTCCTTGACTAGCAAATTTAGCTTCAATTTTTTCTTTGTCTGCAAATGTTAATGATTTACTTGGATCTGCTTTAACTTTCTTAGCATATCTTAAAATATATATTATAGTTATTAAAGTACCAAGAACAAAAGCAATAATTCTGAAGTTAAGTCCATTTGTAAAGCTTATTCCAGCAGCATTAGAACCTATAACTACTGAGAATGGGTTTACTGTTGAGAACATACTTCCTATAGAAGAACCCATGTATATTGCTGCAATACATACCATAACATCATAGTTTGCAGCTAAGAATACGGGAACCATTATTGGATACAGAGCTATTGTTTCCTCTGCCAGTCCAAAAGTAGTACCTCCAAGAGAAATCAAGAAAGTAATAAATACTATCAATATGTATTCTTTTCCTTTAGTTAATCTTGAAAGACTTGCAATCCCTGCATTAAATGCACCAATGTTATTTAATACTCCAATAACTCCACCTATAATAAATACAAATAAAATTATATCTATAGTATCATATACTCCGTTAATAGGTGATAGAATTATATCAATTATACCTTGTGGACTTTGTTCAACTTTTTCATAAGTACCTGGTATAGCTACTGGTTTATTAATACTACCATCTTCAAATTTAGAAATGTCACCAGTAACCTTAAGTTCATCTAAAGTTTCTTGAGTACCAGGCATTTCTTTTATATCTCCATTGGGAGCAGTAATCTCAAACACAGTGCTATCTGCATTATAAGATAACTTTGAATATGAACCAGCTGGTATCACATAAGTTAGCGCTGCTGCTAAAAGCAATACTATAATTAATACTGTAAAAGCAGTTGGAAATGATAATTTCCTTTTATTCTTTGCCATGTAAATCCCTCCAATAATTTAGTATTAGTGCTTGCCACATATAGTAGCTTAAATTATTTATATCTACTTTAAGCACATAGTTAATATTTTATTCATAAGCCAATAAAGATTTTATATTAGTAACATGCTCTTAAATATACACACTTTTATGAAATAATGAGAAACATTCATGTATTTTTGTATAATTATCCTATGAATTAAGAATTTTTATGCTTTAATTTAAGATTCTAGTCCTCATCGTTCTTTAAACGTTTTCAGACCTACGAAAAAATTTTTAGCCATTTCACGGCATAAATTCTATAATTTCCAGCATTTCCCCATCTTATCAATTTCTTTATTTATTTCATAATAATTTTATATTGTATATTATACTCATAACTTTCTTTACACGTATAAATAATAACTTGTCCTATGTACTTTAAGATTTTAGATATAAATCCAACAAATTTTGACTTTGAGAGTCAATATTTATCGATATTCTATAATTATATTACTATAAAATCACAAAAAAATAAAGTATCATATTCGCTCTTTTTCCCCTTTTTCCCCCTTATTTCTTATTAATTCTCAGTATTACACCTGTATATTCACATTTTTGTTCATTCTATGTTCATTTTTATAAGTTTTGAATTTATATTATAAAAATATTATCGTTTTATATTTTAATTATTTTTTTTAAAAGAATTGACATTAATTCCTAATGATAATATACTAAAAGTACAATACTACATTACTCATGTAATGTAGTTCCTGAAACAAAGGAGGTTTACCCTTGAAAATAGATGTAAATAGCCTAGTTCCTATATATGTTCAAATTGCAAATGCTATTGAAGATGATATTCTTAGTGGAACTTTAGAAGAAAGTGGTACTTGCTATTCTCAATTAGTAATTGCCAAAGAGCTTACAGTTAACCCTGCTACTGCAGCTAAGGGAATTAATTTATTAGTAGGAAGAGGTATTCTTGAAAAACAAAGAGGATTAGCTATGATTATAACTCCCAATGCAAAGAAAAAAATTATGAATAGAAGGAAAAATGAAACCTTTGAAAAACTGGTAAGAGATCTAGTCAATACAGCAAAAAAATTAGACTTATCTGAAGATTATGTACTTGAAACTATAGAAAAACACTATAAGGAGGATAAATAATATGACTTCTTGCATTATAGCTAGAAATCTTTTTAAAAGATATAAATCTAAGGTGGCTATAGATAATCTATCTGTAGAAATTAATGAAAATCAACTCATAGGTTTAATCGGTAGTAATGGCTCAGGTAAAACTACTTTTATGAAACTATGTGCAGGTCTAATTGAGAAAACCGAAGGAGAATTAATGGTTTTAGGTGAAGAACCCATGGATAATTTATCGGTATTAGAGGAAATTGTATATAGCTATCATAATATGTCCTATGAATCTAACTTATGTCTAGGTAGAATTGTTGAGTGTTATAATATGATGTACCCTAACTTTGACCTTAAGTTTGCAGAAAACCTTTTGAAACATTTTAATCTTAAAATGAAAATTAAGTATAAAAATTTATCTCAAGGTATGAGAAGTTTATTTAACTTTATATGTGGTATTTCCTGTCGTGCCAAGGTTACCATGTTTGATGAACCAATTTTAGGCATGGATATTAAAACTCGTAAATCTGTTTATGATATCATACTACGAGATTATATAGAACATCCACGAACTATAATTATTTCTAGCCATATTTTATCAGATTTGGAAAATATTCTTTCAGAACTAATAATAATTAATAATGGGTCTTTAGTTTTATATGAAGCTATGGATACTATAAAGGAGTCTGCCTATAGAGTAGATGGAAATCCTGATAATTTAGTAAATTTCATTAAAGATAAAAAAGTACTATATAAAGATTTTAGTAACATAACCTCCTTTTCAATAATAGAAGGCTTAATTACAGAATCTTTAGAGATAGAGATATCAACTAACAATTTGAATATTTCAAGAATTAGTCCAGAAGAGCTATATATTTATCTGACTGAAAATAATTATAATGGAGGCATGGAGGAGTTATGGATAAAAGACAATTAAAAAATATTAATAATCTATATAAAATACGCTCAAAAGAGCATAAAAAGGCACTTTGGATAATTTATATACTACTTGCATCCTTTTTTGCAATTGATTTAATTGCAACTCTTATGGATATTTTCACTTATTCTAAAGATGTAACTACCTACAGTCTACAGACCTATACCACTAATGGTCTTTTCCTAGCAATTAGTATAAGCATCGGAACTTTATTGTGGTATAACTCCTTCAATAATCAACATCAAGCTTTTCCCCAGGATAATAAAACAAGATTTATGTCTTATGCTCTGTTTAACTACATTACTCTATTAAAAGTGTCAGTAACTTCTTTACTTTTATACCTAATTCAATATAACATTTGGGCATTAATTGGAAGTTTAAATTCTAATATATCTTTTGCTTATCCTATAAATTTACCTTTCTTAATCTCTGGTTTTATAGTTAATTTACTCTATGGCTCCATGTTAATTGCCCTGACTTTGTTAATCAATGTTTTGAGTAAAAAATTTCATATGTATTTCTATATTACTTTCATAATGTTTGTAGTGGCTGCATTCTTTAACAATGGAGCTCTGTTCATTACTATTGGAAATCTTTTTAGCTTTTGGACTAAAGAACCTTCTCTTGGCATATTTGTTGTAAAGTGTACTATAACCCTAGGAATTTTACTTATTTTGTCTGTAGTTATAAATAGTACTATAGTATATTATAAAGCTGAGACTAAAAATACAACTAAATCTAGATTTATTTTATGTGGAATTGCCCTTTTCTGTTTTATCATTGTGATATCTTTAAGTGTATTTACCCATAATTATCCATACAATAGCAATAGTGAAATGGGATCTGATTCCATAAACTTTGTTAACGACAACCCCTTTAAAAATTTTGAAGAAAAAGAAATAGAAGTGGCTCTAACTAATCTTAACACTGATATCCCTATTGAAATAGTAACTCAATTTAATGAAGATGAAGAAAATATTTTTACTACTCGCTATAGCGACTCCTCAATAGAAGAAATTTATGAAAATATTATTGTAAAATACCATCTTCCCTACAATGAAGTGGACTATATAAATCTTAATTATTTCAAAAACCCTATAGTTACAGCAAAACTTGAGGATAACAAACTATATATTAACTATACTTATGACGAAAACCAAAAGGTTATTCTTCTTAGCTCCTATGGTACAATGTCTCAATTTGATTGCTTTAAAGGGAAAACCCTCTTTAAAGGTAATCCAGGTCACATGACTGGTAGCAGTGATGGTAGTATAGAAATAATCTATCCTAAGGGTACAAAATTTAAAAACTAAAAAATTAAAGCCATCTAAAAGGAGTAATTTCTCTTTTCAGATGGCTTTATTATGTTATTTTAAAATCTGTTTTTTTATATAATCTAGAGTTATCTGTTCACCTTCACTTGCTAACTTATTAAGTAAAAGCTCTAATAATTCCCTACTGTCCTCATGAATAATTTGATAATCCTTACCCCTTTCATAATATATTAAAGCCGAATTATCTTTATACTTCTCTTTTTCATAATTCATACAAGCGCAAATTCTGTCAATAAACATTTCAACTACATAATTATTGGGCATTTTCATACCAACTATTCCATCTTGTATTTTCATACCATAATCAATCCAATATTCTAAGTGATGCTTATTTCTTCCCTTATGATGAAGCCAAGACTTAGAATATCCTTCCACCTTCTTTTGTATTCCATTAGGACTAACATCTCCTCTGTAATACTTTATTCCTGCTGAAAATTCTACCCAAGAGTACTTAGAAAGATCATGTAATATTCCTTGTTTATATAACCCCACCTTAAAGCAGTATTTCATAACTAATAACTTATGTTTTGTTATAGTCTTAAAGTGATTAATTGCGTTCATTGTATTTTCATCCCCTAAAAATTATGTTTTCTCTAGTCCTATATTAACATAATTTCCTTCTCAAATAAAAACATTGAATAATAAACTAATTTAATTTATAGATTTCTTTTACCTTATCGGGTAGTTCTTTTATTTCAACTTCTTCATAACTCTTTGTTTTTTCACCCTTAACATATACCTTTAAATATCTATCAACCTTTAGTATCTTTGACGTTGTAAATGTAATTAATTTCTCATTTCCATCTTTATCATACCCATTTATTTTATACTCATACGTATTGTATCCTCCACTATTCTCACTTGTTATATCCTTATATTCACTGACAGTTTTAACGTAATACTTTGTTGAACCTAGATTAATTATACCGTTAGAACTTACTAACAATAAAACTCCACCTACTATTATTATACTTACAATAATTCCTATTAATTTTTTCATTTTATATCCTCCTATAGTTTCTTTTAAGTAAATTATATGTTTTTTATAACTAACTTCATATTTACATCTATTACATTAGTCTTTCATTATTGTCACCTAACTTAACACTTTTAAATGAATAGATCAATTCAAGTTGAAGGTACTTTTGGAGTGTTGAAAAGTGACTATAATTTCACTCGTTTTTTTACACGTGAAAAAAATAACGTTAAAACTGAATTTATTATGCTATGTTTTGGGTGCTAAACCCCAACAAAACCTTCGGTTATTTTTATTTGAAATAGCAAAAGGAGCATCACTCCATAACTTAATTACTTATTTTGTGATGCCCCCATTAAAATTATTTATGCTGTTTTCTTAATACCCTTAGAGCTTCTGCCACTTTTCTAGCAAAGTCTAATGGCCTATCAATTGACTCAAAATGAATATACATAAGTCTTGGATCCTCAAATAACCAATGGTTATGCAGTGCAGTTACTAGTATTCCTCTTGCTCTTAGCGCAGATATAAAATCATTTATTTCATTCTGAAGTATAACTGTTTCACCTAAATTAAGAGTTCTACCATTATTATCAGGAGATTCAAAAGAAAATAATGCTGCTAAAGCTAGTGGTGATTTTGTTCTTCTTCCTAATATTTCTGCATTTATATTTCTCATAAATGTTACTGTACAAACATTATTTTCTGTACTTAGAATTTCTGCTCCAAGTATCTCAGCAAATTCATCACAAATCCTACAAAAACTTTCCATAATATTCCTCCAATTATTAGATAGGTTCTATTATATAGTTAAAAATATTTTATCTATATATACATAATATGTTCTTCTTTACAATTTTGTTAAGCATTGATTTAAATAAAGTAATTATTTGCAAAAAATATAATATAACATTAATGGACATTAATATCTTTTCCTATTTCTTTTATAAAACTATCCTCTAATAATAAACAAAAAGAAGGATAATCCCATCATAAAGAGATTATCCTCACTTTAAATATACATATGTTCATTTTTTAATACTCCGTTATCCATGGATAAAATTCTATCTGCTACTATAGTTGCAAAAGTCATATCATGAGTAATAATTAAAACTGTCATGGCCTTTTCAATACTTAATTTTTTTATAAGATTCGCTACTTCTTCAGTGATGCTTGGATCTAGGGCAGAGGTTGGTTCATCAAAACATATAAGTTTTGGATTCATTGCAAGTGCCCTTCCTATGGCAACTCGCTGTTTTTGTCCTCCTGAAAGTTGAAATGGATAGCTATTTTCTTTATTTGCAAGTCCTAAAAAACCTAATATTTCTTTGGCTTTATTTTTAGCTTCTTCAATATCAACTCCCAATACTACCCTTGGAGCTTCTGTAATATTTTCCACAACATTCATATGTGGGAATAAATTAAAATTTTGAAATACTAGCCCCACATCCATAGGTATTTCCAACTTTTCCTTTCTATGAGCCCCTTCTCCATCTTTGTATAAATACTTGTTGTTTATTATTATAGAACCCTTATCAGGTTTAGTTAATCCACTTATACACCTAAGAAGGGTTGTTTTTCCACCTCCAGAGGGTCCTACTATAACAGTAATTTCACCTTCTTTTATTTCAAGGTTTACACCTTTTAAAACTTTACTATCACCAAAACTTTTTTCTAATCCAATTACTCTAAGCACAATATTCCTCCTCTATTGATAGTAACTATACCTTTTTTCTAATTTTTTAAATATTTCACCAAACAATGCAATTAAAAGTAAATATATCATTCCTACTATTAAAAGGGGCATAAGAGAAGCTTCTGTATTAGATGCTATTTTACCAACTTTTAGTAGTTCGTCTAATCCAACTACATACACTAAGGCAGTATCCTTTACAAGTGTAATAGTCTCATTTGCCAGAGCAGGAAGTATTCTCTTAATAGCTTGTGGAAGAATTATTTTAAAAAATATGTATTTTTGAGAAAAGCCAAGAACTTTAGCTCCTTCGTATTGTCCTTCCTCTATAGAAATTATTCCAGCCCTAAATATTTCTGCAAAATATGCTGCATAATTAAGAGTAAATGCTAATATAGCAGCGGGAAATCTGTTAAAGGTTATCCCTATAATAGGTAAACCAAAAAATATAAATACAACTTGTAGGAGTAGAGGGGTTCCTCTCATAATTAAAATGTACCCGCTTGTTATTTTGTTCAATATTTTATTTTTAGATAATCGTCCCTGCGCAACTAGTATTCCAAGAGGTATTGAAATTACAAGGGTTAATATAAATACCTCAATGGTTACTTTTAATCCTTGGAATACTTGTGGTAATAGGGTAATTAAATTATTCATATAAATACACTCCTATTTAATTATATCTTTTCCAAACCACTTATCGGAAACTTTCTTAGCTGTACCATCTTTTTTAATATCCTCAAAGGCTTCATTAAGCTTCTCAAGCAATTCTTCATCACCTTTTCGTATACCAACACCATAAGATTCATCTCCAAAATCATCATTTAATATTTTAAATTTACCTTCACCTTTTTTGTTTATATAATATCTTGCTAAAATCTCGTCAGCTACAACAGCATCTATTCTTTTTGCTTCTAAATCCATTAATGCTTCATTATTTGTTTCAAAGGTATAAACCTTACCATCCTTAAAGGTTTTTAAAAGTTTCTCTTCCTTGTTTATTGCATCTACTGCACTAGATTGATTTTGTGCTCCAACATTCATACCTTTTAAATCAACTTTACTATTTATTTTTGAATTCACTAAAGTTATTATAACTTGTCTATTTTCCAGATAGGGATTTGTAAAATTCACCTTTTCTTTTCTTTCTTTGGTTATACTATAACCATTCCATATAAGATCTATTTTTCCTGAGTTAAGTTCTGATTCTTTCATAGACCAATCAATAGGCTGAAATGTTACTTGTTTACCTATTCTTTTTGATACTTCCTTTGCAAGATCAATATCAAAACCTACTATTTCTCCATTATTATCTTTAAATCCCATAGGAACAAAAGTATCATCAAAACCAATTATAAGTGTTTCCTTATCCATTGCATCCTGTGACTTATTGTTACATCCTGCTATTGATAATGCCATTACTGCAATAATTCCATAGATTATTACATTTCTTAATATTTTACTCATTTGCTTATCCCCCCACTTAATTATAATCTACTACTTTATTACTTTACCATGGTAGAGTAATAAAGTAAATACATTTCTTTTTTTATTAATATTTAATCCATATAAAAAAGCCATAAAACTAATTATGGCTTTTTAACACATATAATTTTAAAACAACTTGGCAGTATCCTTAGCTACTTTTATTCCTTGTTCAACTTTCCCTTCAACATCTGCCCCAACAACATCTAAACTTTCTACAGCAATAGTCTTCATATCTTGAATTCCAAAGAATCCTAGGATTGTTCTTAAATATCTATCCCCCATTTCATATGGTGCATCCCCATATTCTCCTCCTCTAGATACAATGTGTACAGCTTTTTTATCCTTTAAAAGTCCAACTGGCCCTTCTGCTGTGTACTTAAATGTTATTCCTGTAACACTTACATAATCTATATAAGCTTTTAAAATTGCAGGAATACTTAAATTCCACATTGGTGCTGCAATTACATATTTATCTGCTTCTGCAAATTGATATGCATATTTTAGAATTGGGTGCTTCCTACTTTCTTCATTTTTAGCTCCAAATATTTCTCCTAAATCCTCTGGTTTTAGAAAATCTATATTTTCTTTATATAGATCTAAAGTAATTATTTCATCATTAGGATTACTACTTTTATACTCCTCTATAAAACTATCCGATACCTTAAAAGTTCTTGATTCTCCATCCTTCTTAATATTTGCTTTAATGTATAATACTTTACTCATATCTTTCTCTCCTTTTTTATCTTGTATATATCATCACACAAGACATAATTTTATTTTTGTTCTTAAATTTTATATTGTAGTTATCATATATATAGTGCTTCTGTTTTATTCATTTCTATTACAATTAAATGTGAGTTTTCATTAGCTTTAATTTTAATGTTTTCTTCAACTATTTCTAAGGCATCTTGTTCATTTAAATGCACATTATTAATTTCTGAGTTACCTTCAATTTGTACTAAGTATGCCTGTCTTCCTTTATTTACATTAAAGTATATCTCTTTATCCCTTTCTAAATAAGTTGCATACACATTTATATCTTGATGAACATTTATAGGTACATCCTTTAAAGTGCCAGATACCATGTGGAGCCAATTGTTGGTTCTATCTCTCCAATTAAATCTATAATCTCCGTAATTAGGTTTATATCCTTTCTTATCAGGCATAATCCATATTTGAAGAATCCTTAAATCCTCATTGCTATGATTAAATTCACTGTGGTATACTCCTGTGCCAGCACTCATATATTGCATTTGACCTCTCTCTAAGCTTCCAATATTGCCCATACTGTCTCCATGAGTTAATTCTCCTCTTACAATGTAAGTTATAATCTCCATGTCATTATGAGGATGAATATCAAATCCTGAATTAGCCTTCATAACCTCATCATTTAGTACCCTAAGCACACCAAAATTAATATTTGTTGGTTTAAAATACTCTGCAAAAGAAAAATGAAAATTTCCTTTTAACCATCCGTAGTTACTTTTCCCCATGTTATTACTATCTATTCTCTTTAACATAACAACCTCCATTTTATCACTAATTAGTGATATATTTTTATAAAAACTCATTACAAGTTTTTAAATTTCTTTAATATACTTTTTAATATAATTTTTTCTTCATCCGTTAAAACACTAAAGATCCTACTAATATTTTTAATATGCTTTGGAAAAATGTCTTCAATAATTTTTTTCCCCCTATCTGTTATAGAGATTATAGCAACTCTCTTATCTTCTGGATTTATAATCTTTTTTACTAATCCTTCCTTCTCTAAATTTTTTATAACCACAGTTATATTACCAGAAGTAGTTAATATTTTTTCTATTAACTCATATATTTTTAAGTCTCCCTTATTGTATAAGGCCTCTAAAACTCCAAACTGAGCAACTGTAAGTCCAGTTTCCTTTATAGTTTGAAACTCCCTTTTATGAATTTCATGCTCTGCTCTAGTAAATACGACTAAAGTTGATAGGTCTAAGTTATTTTCTTTAATTAATTTCTTTATATCTTTCATAATCTAAATTTATCACTAATTAGTGATAATGTCAACAAATAAAAATATGATTTAAAAATTTATATTTTAAGTATAATAACCTTATCAATAATAGTAATATATATTAACTCATCATCAATCTTCTTCTAGTTTCTTCATCAACCTTCTCTAAAGCATACCTAAAAGCTACTCGTGGCATAATATTTTTATTCTTTAATAAATACTCATATACCTTATCCTTTTCAACCTGTGACAGCACTTTTAGCATCCAGCCATACCCTTTCAATACGAGATGATGTTCATCTTTCATAAGCATATCTGAAATTATGTAAGGATTGATTCCATGATACTTATCTTTTTTAATAGGATAAATTAAGATAACAGCAGCTGCACGTCTCACAAAAAAGCTTGGATGATTTGTCCAAATTATCACATATTTAAATAGTTCATTATTTTGACTTAATAATTCTCCAAAGGCATGTGTGCAAAAATCATCACAATCTCCCCAGCCTGTAACATACTTCTTTAACCAACTTTCAAATACAAAAAATGTGTCATTATTATACTGATTCCTAACTCTATAAGCCCAATCGTATGCAATAACCCCTAATTCCCATTTATGTTCATCAAGTAATTGTTCACATATATTGAAAATATTATCAATACTTTTATCTTCTATAGTTTTATATAGCTTTGATGAAAACGCTCTAACTTTACTGGTAGTTAGACCATTTTCTTTTGATAACCCTTTAAAATAATGCTTTGCTATTAAGATAATATCATTCACTCGTATCACTACTTTCATATAAAATAAATTCTCTCGTCCCAGTCTCATTCCTTTATTTTATTGTATAGGATATTAATACCATATTCAAATATAAATATATTAACATAAAAAACTAGTAGCTTCAGCACAAATGAAGCTACTAGTTTTTTTGACTTAGTGGAAGTTTTTATCCATAATAACCATTAATGAACTATGGATAATCTGTTTATCTATAAGAAGTTTTTAAAGCTTCTTTTAGTATCCTAGGATTCTTTTTATATGGAGTTACCGGACAGATTTTCTTATTCTTCACTTTGAATAAAGTATATACTGCAATTCTTGCTGCACGTACTGAATATTCTTCAGTAAATACCATGTCCTCTGGTATTTCAACGAATTGACTAATCATAGCAAAGTTAGTTGATCCTTCTGGTACAACCTTTGGTCGATCAGACATCTTACGAGGTTGGAATTGAGAATCTATATAAGGCATCATGCATGGAATAACATTCACCACATCTTCCATAATTTCATCTATCTGATCTTCTAAATGTAAATGATGTAAAAGTTCTATTAACATTTCTTCACCAGTACAGTCTCGCATTGGTTTCTTTACATAATCTCCAACTTTATCTGTATATAACCCATAACCCCAGAAAATAGTTGTATCCATTGTTTGAGCTTTAAAGTGTGGTTGAGCTGCAACTACAATACTCATTAACCAATTAGAATCTTTAAAAGTCATCAAAGCACCACTACCTGGAATATTAGTAGAAATCTGCTCTATTAATTTTAATAGTTTATTTCCTTTACAAGTTACAGTGAAGCTTTCCCAGTTAGTTTCATCCGGATGATTAAAGAAAGGATCCGGATTACCAAGTCCTGGTTTTTTATTAGCAACTTTTCTCCAAAGCTCACCTGAGATTGGAGCACTAGGGTCAAAAGCTGCCGGTGTATGAAGATCACCTAAAGTTGCACTATCAGTCATACAACCATTAGTCATGATACAAACATCACCTTCATTTAGTTCAATAACTCTTTCTCCATTTCCATCTTCTACATGAATAGCTGTTACTGTAATTTCATTACCTGGTCTAAAATCTAAATCTGTTACCGTTGCATTTATACTAAAATCAACTCCATGTTCATCTAGATATGCCTTTATTGGTAAAATCACAGATTCATATTGGTTATATGGTGTACGAGTAACTCCTTCTAGTGTTTCTATACGAGAGAATTCAAAAATCATACGATTCATATAACGCTTTAATTCAAACAGACTAGACCATTTTTGGAAAGCAAAGGTTGTTTGCCACATATACCAGAAGTTAGTCTCAAAGAAATGAGGGGTATGACTAAACCATTGCTCTATAGTCATATCATCTAAACTTTCTTCTGGAGTAATCATTAATTTACCAAGAGCCATACGATCTTCATTGTTGAATCCCATGCTTTTTACATCTTGAATTACACCATACTTATCTACTAAACGAGCTTGAGCATGAGTTGGATGTAAATGGTCAAAGTTAAGTATTTCTTCTGTAACACTTTTACCTACCATATCTAAAGATGGAATGCTTGAAAATAGTTCCCAAAAATTTTCATAAGTTTCTTCATTTAGCATTCTACCACCACGACATAGGAAACCATTTTGTACATCTCCAGCACCATCATTGCTACCACCAAGAATTTGCATTCCCTCTATAATATGAATGTTTTCGCCTTTAAAATTACAGTCTCGTACAAGATAAGCTGCTCCTGCTAAAGAAGCTAAACCTCCTCCAACAAAGTAAACTTGTTTTCCTGAATGATCTATATATTCAATTTCCGTCTCTTGACTTTGTGATTTGTTCTTAAGTTTTTTAGCTCCTAAAGTAGCTATTGTTGCTGCCCCTGCTATAGCTCCTATAGCCACTAAAGGATTTATGCTACTTTTATTTGATTTTTTACTCATAATAATTACCTCAACTTTCTAGTTAAATTAATTAATGAAGATTGCTTATTTATTATTATAGTTTAATACAATTAAAATGTAATTATACAGATTTACTTATTTGTCTAAAAAAGTATTAAGAAATTTGAAATAATAAATGTACATTTCATAAACTCATAATTTTTTAAGAACAATAATAGACTTTCATTAACTTTAGATTAACTTCTATCAAATTTAATGGTATAATTTATTTAATATGTAATATATTATTCATGTTTTTAGGAGGATTTAATTTTGAGTAAATCTGTTTATAAATTTAAACCAGGCTCTCCTTGGAAAATTGGTGTTACCGAAAGCTGGCTTAATTCCATGGCTAAAAGAGGACTTTTCATAGAAAAAATGGGGAAATATTTCGCCAAATTTAATAAAGATGAACCTAGGGATATGTACTATAGAATAGAAATGTCTAAGGAAAAGGATGAATTGGGAGAAGAACAAATTAGAATGTATAAAGCTCGTGGATGGGAATATGTTACAAACTATAACAATTTTCATATTTTCTCATCACCCTATGAATTCAATACCACAGAGGTTCATATTATCCCCGAAGAATATGCACAGCTATTAAAACCCTTTTATAAAAAAGCTTTAACACAACTTCTTATTTCTTTTGCAATTCTATTTGCATTTTATGCAGTTATCCCTATGTTTATTGATAAAAGATACGTTAGTGTTTTAGTAAATATGAGTTTTCTAGAACTTCTTTCCCAATTAATAATTATTTCAACCTTTATTAATGGATTGTTTGAAATTATATATATAGGCAAACTTAGAAAGTGCCTTTTACAAGGAACTTCTGTGGATCATAATGCACCTTGGAAGTCTAATTATATAGTATCTATTTTTATTAGTTCTTGTCTAATTCTACTTTCAATAACTTTAGTAGTTTTAACCTTCACATCATTGTTTACAGGTTATGATGATGAAAAAACTATTCCTGATGATACGACTTCCATGGCAATTATAAGACTAAAGGAAATAGAAAACTCAGAAACCTTAGAAGAAACTCCAATTTCCACTTCTGAGGAAGTTAATTATGAACGTCACTACAATTTGAAAAAAACCTTTTTTGCTCCATTAAAGTATACTAGTTTTGAAATGGGGGCTATAATGACTAATCCTACTACAACCTATTTAAAATCTCATGATGCTATACTAAATAATGAAGTATATCAAGTAAGATTTAAATCCATGTCCCAAAAACTACTCTTAGAATTATGGGAGGATGGTGATGACTCAAGAACGGATGATACTACGCCTCCTATTTTACATGATGATGAGCTAGATCTTTTAATTGTTCATAAAACAAGTGATGGATACGAAATCTATGCTTGTAAAGGAAAAGGTGTTATCCGTGTGATATATACTGGTAAAGAAAATGTAAATAAGATAATACCATTGATAAAACAAAAGATTTCTTTAATATCAGAATAGAATTATATAATGAATTTTCTATGTTAGTATAACTGTAATAATATAAATAAGGACTATATGGAAATTAACTAAGATTTCTAACTTAATTATTTTCATATGTCCCTTATAAACGATTTAATATTAGTCATTATCTACTTTTCTTATCTTAACCTGTTCATCCTCTTCAGTTTTAATTGAAATTTCAATCTTTCCCTTTGCTTTATTTCCTACAAATTTAAATCTATATTTTCCCTCTATTAATTTTATTGTTCTTTCTCCAGTTTTAGTGCCTACTAGTATATCCTCCACCTGTTTTTCTGGACTAATTAAAACCCCTTTAAAATCACCACTTTCAACCTTTGAATCATATTTAATGGTAATTTCACTTTGTCCCTCTGATTCTATATTCCAAATTGTATCTGCTCCTGAAAACTTCCCATATTTAACGGTAATTTCATTTTTAGAACCCGATTCATTCCTACCTACATAGCTATAGCTATCTCCATCTTTTGCAATTTTTTCATTATTATCATAAACATCTGCTTTCCCTGTATCCAATGTACAACCACTAAAACTGCATAATAATAGTATTAAGCAGATTCCTAAAAAAGTTTTATTTTTTAATTTCAATTCTACTCCTCCTTTATATAGTTTTCACTTACACCATAAGTGTTTTTATAACTTTTCATATATTCTTCACCATAACCCCAATATGCTTCCGAATTTATAGCAATATTACTTAAAATACTTTCTTCCTCTACTTTAGCTCTACAAATATTAATCATTCATATTCCTCAAGACTAATGTCTTACACTTGAGAGTATATTAAAATTATAGAATATGTTGTATGATAAATCTACAACTGCATGACAATTAATCTCTCAGATTAGCATAATACTAATTATAAATTAGTATTAAAGCACCTTGTTAAATAATTAATTAATTTACAATATGTTGAAGTTATGCTACTATATTATTATAGCAAGTAAATATCTATTAATAATATTTGTTTATTGATAATATTTACAAGATATTTATATTTTAGAAAGGATTTGATGTTATGAACAATTTATTCAATCTTACTGGTAAAGTTGCTATAGTTACAGGTGCTTCTAGTGGACTAGGAGCTGATGCCGCTAGAGCTTATGCTGAATATGGAGCTAGTGTTGCACTACTTGCAAGAAGAAAAGATAAACTTGATAATGTAGTTAAAGAAATTGAAAATAATGGTGGAAAAGCTCTAGCTGTTCAATGTGATGTTGCTAATGAAGAAAGTGTTATAGCAGCAATAGACGAAGTTATTAAGCACTTTGGACAAATTGATATCCTTCTTAATAACGCAGGAGTTGCAACTGCAGGTTCTGTTGAAAACATGTCTGTTGAAGCTTGGGATAAAGTTATGGACATTAACGTTAAGGGAATTTTCTTAATGAGTAAATATGTAGTTCCTCATATGAGAGACAGGAAATATGGTAAAATTGTTAACATAGCTTCTATAAATGCTGTTATTGCAGACAAAGATCCTTCTCTTTTCCGTCACTCCTACAATACTTCTAAAGCAGCTGTTAGAGGCTTAACTATGGGTATGGCTGCAAGCTATATGCAAGATAATATTACAGTTAATTCTATAGGTCCTGGCCTTTTTGAATCTGAGATGACAGAAAATACCCTTTTTAAGCATGAACCTTTTCTTAGAGCTTACAATGCTATTTCTCCTGCTGGAAGACCAGGTAAAAAAGGTGAACTTAATGGAACAATTATTTATCTATCATCAGATGCTTCTAGCTACGTAACTTCTCAACATATTCTTGTTGAAGGTGGTATTTCTATAGTTTAAAAGCTACACGACGTATAATTAAAATATAAAGACTTTTTAATATAAAAAAACTGTTAACATACTATTATGCTAACAGTTTTTTCATTTATCTAAGTTGAGAAACTTAAATGGCCTCTCCCATAACTTCTCCATCTTCTGAGTTAGGATTATCTAACTTCTTTATTTCATGTTTAAAGATAAAGTTAGTGATTATAACAGATATAAAATCACTAGTTGGCCCCGCCAACCATACTCCTGTTAATCCAAGAGTTTCTCCATTAGGAAGTGGTATCAAAGGAAGAATTATAATACATGGTATTAAAAGTATTACTTGTCTTAATAAACTTAAGAACATGGATTTCTTAGCTTTTCCAATACAAGAGAAGTAATTAGTTCTTATAATCTGCGGCCCTACAAAAATAATCATAGAAAGGAAAATTCTCATTCCATACTTTGTTATTGAAAGTAGATGTGGATCTGAGTTAAATGACTTTACTAAAACTCCTGGAATAAGTTCTACCATTAAAAATCCTATGGTAGCAATAATTAAAGCTGCTATTTGAGGATACTTTATAGCCTCCTTAACTCTATCATATTTTTTAGCTCCATAATTATATCCAATAATAGGCTGTACTCCTTGATTTAATCCAAAAATCGGCATAAGAATTATCATAGTTATGCTACTTATTATAGTCATTGCTCCTATGGCTAAATCTCCACCATAACTCCTTAAAGCATTGTTTGATATTACTTGAACTATACTTGCAGCAATTTGCATACTAAATGGCGACATACCTATAGCAAATATAGCTAGTATCAACTTTTTTTCTAGCTTAAAGTTTTTAACTTTAACTCTAAGATTAGCATTTCCCCTTAAAAAGAAACTTACTCCCCATATAGCTGAAGCAATTTGAGCTATTACTGTGGCTATAGCTCCTCCTTTAACTCCCATTCCTAATGTAAATATAAATATTGGGTCAAGAATTATATTTGTAATTGCACCTATAAGCATAGATGCCATGGCTATATTAGGACTTCCACTAGCTCTTATGGTATGGTTAAGTCCAAAACTTAACATGTTAAATATAGTACCTATAAATATAATCTGCATGTATTCTTCAGCATATACTAGGGTGTTTGAACTAGCTCCAAACATTCTTAGTATATCCTTTCCCCAGATTAATCCTATAGCTGTTATAGCTAAGCTAATGATTATAATTAAAGTAAAAGCATTTCCTAGAATCTTCTCTGCTTCTTCTTTCTTATTTTGTCCTAATCTAATGGAAATAGTAGTAGCAGTACCTATTCCAACTAACATACCAAAGCCTAATATAATAGTTGATATTGGCATAGTTACTCCAATACCTGTAATTGCTAAATTTCCTACCTCTGGAATGTGTCCTATAAACATTCTATCTATAATATTATATAGTGCGTTAACCAACATCCCAATGATGGCTGGTATAGAAAACTTAAGTAATAATTTTGTGATTTTTTCTTCACCTAGTGCATTTTGTCTACCCATGTAGTATCTCCCTTCTAAATTAAATTGTCTATTTAAGTACTAATGCAAGGTTAGAAAAATCTTAACCTTGCAAAATACATCTTAATATATTTATTACATAACATATAATTATGGCTAAGATAATTCTTAACCTTTAAATTCTCATGTTGTAAACTTTAAGTACCTTATATCTAAACACTATTCTTCACAATATAATTATACTTCATATCCCTTATATTTTCAATGACTTATTTCGACAAGCTAAAAATTTCATTATCTAAATATAATTAATTGGTAATTATCTTCTTAAAATACGCTGTAGTAAACACTTTTCATATAGAATTTCATTATGAAAATAACTCTTCTAGTTCCTTTTCATTCATAGAAGATAAGGTCAATTCCGTATGTTCTTCTCCATCTATTACTTTATCTATGATTTCTTTTTTCTTTTCTTGTATATTGTAAATTTTCTCCTCTATAGTTCCCTTGGCTATAAGTTTTATTACCTCCACAGTATTCTTTTGTCCAATTCTATGAGCTCTATCTTCAGCCTGTTCTTCCACTGCTGGATTCCACCATGGATCAAAATGTATTACCATATCAGCTGATGTAAGATTAATTCCTGTTCCCCCAGCCTTTAAAGAAATTAAAAATACTGATGATTCCCCCTCATTAAACTCTTTAACTAAATTCATCCTATCTTTAGATGGAACAGAACCATCTAAATACATAGTGTTTATGCCCTTTTTATTTAACTTTTCTCTTATACTCCCTAGAATTGTAGTAAACTGAGAAAATAATAGTACCTTATGATTATTCTCTAAAGCTTCTTCTAAAATATCATAAAGAGCATGATACTTTCCACTATCACCTTTATAATTTTCTATAAAGGAAGCGGGATCACAACAAATTTGTCTAAGTCTAGTAATAAGTGACAGTATCTTCATCCTACTTTTGTTAAAGCCTTTTTCCTTTATTTCCTGCTCCATCTCTTCTTTATAGGCATCTACATAAGAATAGTATAGTTTTTTCTGTTCTGAAGTCATGTCCACCACTATTTTATGTTCTATCTTTGGTGGTAGTTCAAGAGCTACATCCCTTTTAAATCTTCTTAAAATAAATGGTTTTATAAGCTTCAATAATTCCTTTAAAGCTTTATCATCCTTTTCTTTTACTATAGGCAATTCAAAGTTTTTATTAAACTTTCCATGGGTTTTTAAATATCCAGGCATTATAAAATCAAAAATAGACCAAAGTTCTGTAAGTGAATTCTCTATTGGTGTTCCTGTCATAGCAAATTTACTCTTAGCTTGAATTGACTTCACAGATTCTGCATTTAAAGAAGTTGGATTCTTAATATATTGTGCTTCATCGATAATACAAATATCAAATTTCATCTTCTCATAATATTCAAAATCCCTTCTTATTAATGCATAAGACGTAATTATTACATCGTACTCCTCTATGTTTTCTATTAATATTTCTCGCTCTGCTTTATTTCCACTTACAGCTACAATCCTTAGACCCTTAGAAAATTTTTCAAATTCCATAACCCAGTTATAAACTAATGAAGTGGGACATACAATTAGTGCCTTATTTCTCAAATTTCCTTCTTGTTTTTCTGAATTTATAAATGTTATAGCTTGAAGGGTTTTACCAAGTCCCATCTCATCTCCTAGAATTCCACCAAATCCACATTGAGATAAGGTCTTAAACCACTTAAATCCAATTTCTTGATAAGTTCTTAATACTTCACCTTGTTCTTCTGGAACCTTATATTCATTACTTTTTACATCTTTTATATTATCTATAAGATTTTTAAAGCCTTTATTTCTTGTAACAAAATTCAATGCCCCCTTATTGATCTTTTCATCTATATATAAGGATGCATACTTAGGTATTTCTACACTTCCACTAGCTAACTTTGAAATTGATATATCAAAGTTATCAATAACAGAATAAATATCTTTAAATTCACTTCCCTGAAGTGGAATTATAGAACCATTCTTTAGTTTATAGTATTTTTTCTTCTGTTTAACTGAAGTTAAAGTTGCCTTCAATTCTTCTTTAGAAATTCCTTCAATATTAAAATTAAACTCTAAAAGATCTGAATCATTTAATCTAATGCTAGAATTAAAGGATTTAGGCGTTAATATTTTTATCTCCTTAAAGCTATCAGAGTAGTAAACCTCTCCTACCTCAGCTAATTCCTCCACACCATAGGTTAAAAACTCTACTAATTCATCTTCATTTTCAATATAAAAACTTTTATCTATATTTTTAAATCCAAGTCCATTAAGCTTCTCTATAGTCTTTCTTTCCTTCACTAAATCTCTAATAATTATATCTTCAGATACGCCCACTTCTTTTTCATTTAATAATTGTTGATTTTCTTCTTTGATATTTTTACTTTCATTTTCTAAATTATAATAAAAGCTTTCTTCTCCATAATTAAACTTCACATCACA
Source organism: Clostridium sp. UBA3061 (assembly GCF_002367465.1). Classification (NCBI taxonomy): domain Bacteria; kingdom Bacillati; phylum Bacillota; class Clostridia; order Eubacteriales; family Clostridiaceae; genus Clostridium; species Clostridium sp. UBA3061. The sequence goes on from NZ_DFCF01000005.1 coordinate 21,414, forward strand.
AGTTACTCTATCTTTATCCTTATCTAAGTAAAATTCTGTTACTAAAGGCTCCTCCTTTATAAGTTCCTTTACACTTTCATCTTTAATAACAATGGGGCTTATACTCTTTAATTTAGGTAGAAGAAAATTTGCCACATCATTAATACTACTTTTTTTAAAGGATATAGTATTATTTTTTGATTTCATAAATGCTCTATGAAGTGGAGTAAAATCACTTTTTTCCTTTTCAGACAATAGATATAAAGTATTATTTAAATAATAAAGTCCTGTATTCTCACAAATGTCCTGTGAGATTTCACCATTCATATCTATATTTAGATTTTCTCCCTTCATAAACATATAAAAACTAGTAGGCATGTTTCCTAATGAAACAGTTATATCTTTATAATGCTCTCCCTTATAATCTAAATTGATAGTCTTCCCATTTTTAATGGTTAGAATATTTTTAAGTTGTCCTTCTGAAAGAAATACCCTTTTCCCACTAAAGAATACAGAACGATTAGTATATACCCTATTCATTACTTCTAAATTTAAATCATAAATTTCCTTTATAATATTCATGATTTCTTGATCCTTATCTTTAAACATATATTTAGTGTTATTATACTGAAGCTCTTTTCCAAAATTAATAGTTCCACCACTTGTATACATGCACTCCATAAGTTCACGAATATTTTTTACCACATATAATCTACTAGTTCCTATCTTTAACTCTAAATAAAAACTTTTTTTCTTACTTCCGTAGTGCTCATCCTCTACCACTAAGGTAATATCCATATTTAGAGGTTCTTTCTTAACTCCTCTAATAGCCTTGTCAAAGGTACTTTTATAGGTTTCAAGAAGCTCTTCTTCTCCAGACTTAGGAATATTTATACCCCTGCCTCTTACACCTTCCTTATTTAACTTTATAAGTACAGCTCCTACATGCTTACACATATGATATTGACTAAAAGCTTCACAACTACAGTTGGGATATAATTTAAAATTTTTATTATTTATAAGTACACTAGTTTTATAATTATTTACATCATAGGCTGACTGTACTATGGCTGTAACTGATAATATATTTATAGAGTTTTCATTGATCCTTATACTTCTAACTTTATTTCTAAGGTACATATCCATGGCTCTATTAAAAATAACATTTCCACATATATCCTTTATCTCTCTCAACTCTAAATCAAACTTCATTCTCACAATTCTCCTAATTAAAATTTCTTCCTTTTTCAATAAATTTACTCTACCTTTTATTATATACCTTTTTACATCTTTATAGCGCATTTATTTTAAAGTAATTCACCTTTTCTATAATTTCCAACTATAAAAGAAATATGAACTATAAATAATTACATAAAAAATGGTGAGCATGAATCTTAATATAATTACATGCTCACCATAAATTTAAAAACTAGTTTAGACCTTTAATCAAACCAAGATTCACTATATCATTTTCATCTACGTCTTCAGTATTTAACTCAATATATATATTCCATTCTGCCATATCTGCAGTTCCAATTCCAGGAACCATTCTCTCAATCGCTATAGAAATTTCATTGCCCTCTTTAATTACCTTTTTTACTTTATGCCTCACAGATCCACTTGATTCATCTAGTGTTACAATAATTAAAGCTTTTTTAGAAAAAAACTCATCATCATATTTGCTTGCATCTACGTCACGGTTTTCATTTACACATGACAGCATACTTACAGTAAGTCCTTTTACTTTCCCTTCATGCTCCCTTAAACATTCTTTTGATTTGCAAATAGTGATAATAGGATATTTTTTACTTGAATTATAATATGGAGATCTTTCATAACTATCCTTAAACTCAAGCTCCCTCGCAGAATCACTAGGTTTTTTAATAATCCCCCCTTTATCTTCTGTGCTTGCTGAAACTTCATCATTATCTTGATTTTCTGTATTTCCTACTTCAACAGTTTCCTCCTCTTTTTCACTTTCACCTGCATTTATATTATTACACCCTGAAAAAAGTACCACCGTAGTTAAAACTAAAGTACTACATAACAATTTAAATTTATTCTTTTTCATATATATACCTCCATATTTCATATAAATAGAGTTCTTTGCTTAAGATGGAGTTTTCTCCCACTGAAGCTTACTAACAGACTTCTTAGTATCAGTATTTTTGATACTTAGAAGTCGTTGTACTTTAGTGAAGATCGTTATATAAGAACGTATTAACTCTCTACTCATACTTTAAATCTTAATACCTATATCTTAAGAAATATCCTTTATTTATATACGCTTATTTATACAAAAAGATTTAAACTTTTTATTTCTAGCGTCTATTTAAAATTACATTATTATAATATACAAGCTATAGGAATATTAGTAGTCCTTCTTTAAAGGTCGTATTAAAACATTATTTTTGCAATAAATAATAAAGACTGAGTCAAAATTTTTTATTTGACTCAGTCTATCTCAGATAATTTTATTTAAATTTTACTGCAGTTCCATAACAAATAACTTCAGATGTACCATTCATTATTGAGCTTGTTGCATACCTTATATTTACTATAGCATCAGCACCCATAGTTTCTGCTTCGTCAGCCATACGCTTTGTAGATATGGCTCTAGCTTCATTCATCATTTCTGTATAGCCTTTTATCTCTCCACCTACAACGGTTTTAAGACCACTAAGAATGTCCTTACCTATATTTTTAGACCACACCACTGACCCTTTAACCATTCCTAACATTTCTAACTCTTTTCCTGCAATGTAATTAGTATTTACTAATATCATTTTCGTCTCCCCCTTTTATTTCTTTTATTCTTTCTATCATATTATAAATAATTGCTCCTGCTATACCTATGGCAATTAAAAGCAAAATTATTGGCAATAACTTTATTCCTTCTGCAAAAGTAACAAATATGATACCTCCAAAATAGAAAATTGCAAATAGGAGCATCAATACTGTTATTACTATGGTAAGTATAATTTTTCCCATACTCTTATCATCTCCCTAAAAATATGCTATAAATATTAATTATTCCATTTTACTAGACTAATATTATCATACTACAACTACTAATACAATATGGATAAAAATAGTTATTGATGCATAATGATTAAATTTTATTTTTATCCAATCAACTTCATCTATACCTAATATTTATCCGTTCTTTGTATACCTGTATACATATTTACTTTTCATAATAGTGTATAATTTTAAAAAATTATATAAATTCATGGGAGGAAGGATAATAATGATCAAATTAATCGGTATTATAATTGTTATCATTGGTTTTACGTTAAAACTCGATACTATTGCTGTGGTTCTTTCTGCGGGGGTTTTAACAGGGCTCGTTGCTGGTTTGAGTATTAACGAAATATTGACTACTCTAGGACAAACTTTTGTATCTCAAAGAGCCATAACATTATTCATATTAACATTACCTGTAATTGGTATGTGTGAAAGATATGGACTTAAAGAAAGAGCTGCAACTCTTATAAGTAATGCTAAATCTCTTTCTGCTGGAAAGCTATTAAGTGTCTATGCCCTAGTTAGACAAGTGGCAGCTGCCCTTTCTATTAGAATGAGTGGACATCCTCAATTTGTTAGACCTCTTGTTAACCCTATGGCACAAGGTGCTGCCGTTAGTAACTTTGGAGAAATTGATAAGGAAGATGAGGATAGAATTAAGGCTTCTTCTGCAGCTATGGACAACTATGGTAACTTCTTTGGACAAAACTTATTTATGGCTAGCTCAGGAGTACTTCTAATAACCAGTACACTTCAGGAACAAGGCTATGTAGTAGATGCTCTTGATGTAGCTAAAGCTTCTATCCCAATAGCTGTAATACTATTTATAATGGTATTAGTACAAAATCATTTATTAGATAAATCATTAATTAAGAAATATTCTAAAAAAGATAATTAAAGGAGGAATCGATTATGGATATGGCAGCACTATCAAATTTTTTATTGGAAATCTTTTATGCCTTAGTGGGCTTCCTAATGATTTCCCTATCAGTTTATACATTTACAAATAAAGATCATAAAGCTAGAATTGGTACTTCAATATTTTGGTCAATTCTAGGTATTATATTCATAGCTGGACCTTATATCCCAGCTAATATAGTTGGGATTTTAATAATAGCCTTAGGTTGCTTGACCGTTTCTAAGCAAGTTAAAATGCTACCTACCAAACCCCTCGATGGAGAGTTTGCTAAAACTCAATCTGGAAAACTTAAAAATAAAGTTTTCTTACCACCTCTAGTAATCGCAATTGTAGCTCTAGGAATAGCACAATTTACCTCTATTAGCGGAACAGCTGCTATTGGTATAGCTGCTGTGATAGCAACTATTGCAACCTTAATTATCACAAAAGCTAATCCAAAGTTCATTTTAGAGGATGGAGCTAGAATGATTGACTCTGTTGGACCTGTAAGTATCTTGCCTCAACTTCTTACTGCATTAGGCTCACTATTTACAGCTGCTGGAGTTGGTACTGTTATTGCTAATGGTATATCAAGCTTCATACCTGAAGGAAATCTTTTAATTGGAGTAGCTGCTTACTGCATTGGTATGGCTATCTTTACAATGATTATGGGAAATGCCTTTGCTGCATTTGCAGTTATCACTGCTGGTATTGGAATTCCATTTGTATTTGCACAGGGGGCTAATCCAGTAGTTGCTGGTGCCTTAGCTCTTACTGCTGGATATTGTGGAACACTAATGTCACCAATGGGAGCTAATTTTAATATTATGCCTGCAGCTCTTCTAGAAATTGACGACAAAAATGCAATTATTAAACGCCAATTTCCTGTGGCTATGACATTACTAATAGCACACATAGTTTTAATGTATTTCTTAGCATTTTAAAAGTTTATATAAGATATAACTAAAGGAGGTGAATTTTAATGAAGCTAATGCTTCATTAAATATATATATGAAAGTTTTAATAAGTGGTTTTGATCCCTTTGGAGGAGAACCTATAAATCCAGCTCTTGAAGCAGTAAAATTACTTCCTAATAATATTGCTGGCGTAGAAGTTATAAAGGTAGAAATTCCTACTGTCTTTAATAAATCAATAGAGGCCCTTGAAAGCTCTATCAAAAATCATAACCCAGATGCAGTTATTTGCATCGGACAAGCAGGTGGTAGATTTGCAGTTATGCCGGAGAGAGTTGCTATTAATATAGATGATGCTAGAATTAAAGATAACGAAGGAAATCAACCAATAGATATAAAAATTAAAGAAGATGGAGAAAATGCTTATTTCTCTAACTTACCTATAAAAGCAATGGTTAAAAACATGGTAGATAATGGCTATCCTTCTGCAATTTCTAATACTGCTGGAACATTTGTTTGTAACCATATAATGTATGGATTACTTTATCTTATCGATAAAAAGTACTCTCATATGAAAGGTGGATTTATTCACGTTCCATATATACCAAATCAAGTGGTTACAAAGCCAAATACACCTTATATGAATCTTCAAGATATTTCAAAATGTCTTGAGCTTTGTATAGAAGCCCTAGTTAATAATGGAAATGAAGACATTAAAACTATAGGAGGTACAATCTGCTAATGACATACCCAACAGAAGAAAAAAAAGTATTTGTATATGGAAGCTTAAGAGAAGGTTTCTTTAACTATGATAAATACTTAAAAAGTAAAGTATCTCCAGCTTCTCTAGGCGAAGTAAGGGGAAAGCTTTTCCATCTTCCTCACAAGGGATACCCTGCTTTACTAGATGGAGAAGATACTGTTATTGGAGAAATTATGGCACTAAAAGATTTTTATGAAGATATAGTTTCCTTAGATCAAATGGAAGGATTCAGATCCTTTGAAGATATATCAATCAATGAATATATAAGAACTACTATAAATGTCAAAAATCTTGAAACAAAGGCTATTGAAAATTGTTATGTATATAAATACGTAGATGGCAATGATAAAAACTTTAATTCCCATGCAATCTATATTCATCATGGAGACTGGAAAAAGTATATGAATAGCCTATAATAATACAAGTAGAAAAATCTATCATTTATTTGATAGATTTTTTATTGCAATAAACTAAAATTATATTTAAATTTATTGACATCTCTATTTCTATTGCATAATATATAAAATAATAATTATTTTCTTAAGGTGAATTTATGTCTTATAATCTAAACCCCGAAGAATTAGTTGTAGCAGCTGCTATTCTCTCTATATATATAGCTAAAAATAGAACTTCTGATGAAATTAATCTATTAGGAAATCTTTTTCAAGCTATAGGTACAAACCTATCAACTATTGCTACTGTTACTCCACAAAATGAATCTACTATTAATAACAAAAATAATACTAATGAATAAAATTTAGTTTAAAAATAATTCCTATAATATGAGGAATTATATTATACTATAGACGTTTTTTAAGATTTAACATAAACATTACTTATTACTCTATTAAATTGAAAAGGATGATTTAATATATGTATGAAGAATACTTTAAACATATTCCACAAGAAAAAATGAGAACCTTTTTTCTTGAAGAACTTGCTCCTTTAGGAATTATAAAACATTATAAAAAAAATGAGCATATAGATTACTTTCCTGGGGGTAAACTCTCAATAGTTACTGAAGGAAAAGTGAAGGTTTGTATCTATACTAAAAATGGTCTTGAAAAAATTTTATTTTTTTTAATACCAGGAGAAATATATGGGGAGGAAAGTTTATTTCATCACTCTCATATAGGCATTACTCCAGTTACATTAGAAGATACTTCAATCTCATTTATTGATTATGAAACTTTATATAATTATTTAAATGATAAACCTAAAAATTATGAGTATTTTCTTCAAAGTATATTAAGAAAATATCAAATTTCTTTATTTCAGATGGGAGACCTTTTAAAGAGATCACCACGAGCTCAAATTTGCTCTGCTCTTTGTAGAATTGTTGCTCAAACTATAAATAATTATTCTAAATGTAATGATCCAATTGAACTAAGTCTCCCGCTTACCCATGAAGGATTAGGAAATTTAATCGGCTGCTCTAGAGTTACCGTTACTAGAGTTCTTAATGAGTTAAAATCCCAAGGAATATTAGCAAGCACATCTAAAAAAATAGTTATTCTAGATTTTGAAAGATTAAAAAAATATTGTGACTAATAACAAGTAAATTAAATGTAACATATAATTACTTATTTAGACTTATATTACTTAAATTCTCTAAGTAATTTTTATGTAACATATAATTTTTTATTATTTTTCATCTAATTTTATGTTATTATATTATTGTAACCGCAAGGTTAAAAATTCATTGGTTAATCAGTTATAAGTTTAAATTCAAATTATAATTAAACTATTCTAAGAAAAGTAGGTTGTTTAGTATGGATAATAACTCAAAAGAACTTTTTAAACTTATTGATGATGGAAACACTATTGTACATAGCGATCCTAGAAAAGCTTATGAAATAACAAAAGAAGCATTAAAATTAGCTGAAGCGTTTAATAATAAATCTGCAATGGGCTATTGCTTTATTAATTTTGCTTTAATTTACAGATCACTATCAAATCTTGCCAACTGGGTAGAATATGGTCATCATGCTCTAGATATATTTATGGAATTAAATGAAGAGGAAGGCATTGTTGTAGCTTTAAATCTTTTAAGTTGCGCATATTTTCACGTTGGACTTTATGAGGATTCTTTAATAAATTGTCTTAGAGTTCTAGATTTGTGTATTGATGATAAACATAGCTTTATTCACACCTGTTCCCTTAATAATATGGCAGAGATTCACAGGATAACTACCCAATATAATAAAGCCTTGAAATATTATGAGAAAGCTTTAGCTAAAGCTAAAAAATTTAATTATACTTCACTATCTGCATCTATTTTATTTAATATAGGACAAGTTCTTCTAGAGAAGAATAATTACCATAAAGCTTTAAAAATATTTTTTGAAAGCTATGATATAGCTATTGAATTTAATAACTTTATACTCCTAGGTGAAATAGAAAATAATATTGGTTTCATTCACTTTAAAAATAAAGAGTTTGATAAAGCCATGGAGTACTATAATAAATCCTTAGAACACTTAGAAACCATTAGTAACAAATTTTATATCATAGATTTATACTTTAACATTGGTTTTTTAAAGCTTTCCACTTCTTCTGGTGATGCTATAGAATATTTAAATAAAGCTATACATTGTGCTGAGGAACTTAATTCCAAACATAAGCTTAGTAAAATACATTTGCAGCTTTCTAAATACTACGAATCATTAGGAGATTTTAAAACAGCCTTAGAATATTACAGGCAGTACCACCTTTCAGAAGAAGAAGTTTCTTCATCTACTATGAAATCTAAACTAGAAATTATAAGAATTCAATGTAATCATGCTATAGAAGCTGAAGAATTAGAACAAATTAAAATAATAAATCAAAAACTAGAAATGGAAATAGAATCCCAAAATAAAAGGCTACAATATATGAAAAATGAGAATAAGAATTTACGATTTAAAGCATTGAAAGATTCTCTTACTAAAATTTCAAATAGACATGCCATTGACCAAATGTTTAGTAGACTATGGAAATATTCTAAACTCAATAAAAATAATATGGTTTTATTTATGATAGATGTGGATAACTTTAAATTATATAATGATTATTGGGGTCATATGCATGGTGATAAATGTCTTGCTAGTATTGCTCAATGTTTAAAAGACATTTCTACCTCCCGTCACGATTTTTGTGGTAGATACGGTGGAGAAGAATTTATATATCTCGCTGAGGATTTAACCTATGATGAAGCTATTTACCTAGGTAATCTAATAAGTTGTAAAGTTAAGGACTTAAAAATAAAATCTACTCATGATAATGAGAGTTCTGTAATTACTGTTAGTATTGGTGGGGTCTATGGAAACCTTTCCTCTCTTAGATCAACTGACTATATGATTGAAATTGCAGACAAACAATTATATATCTCTAAAGAATCTGGAAGAGATAAAGTTACGTTAATAAACACCTTAGAAGATGAATTAATGCTAAATTCAATAAATTCAGTGAACTTAGCAACTGCAGATATATATTAATAATTTAAACTTTAAAACAGTTATTCCTTTATTATTAATTATATTATTCAAGTTATTAAACATAAAAGTATAATAAAGAAGGACACTCTTAAAATTACTAAGCTTAAACTACCAATAAAAGCTTAATTTTTAATAGTGTCCTTTTATTAATTATTAATCATCTTCTCTTAAAAGGTTAATATCTTTTCCACTAAGAATCTTGTTCATATTTCTCATAGAACACATTTTACCACACATAGTGCAACTATCTTCATGATGAGGTGTAGATTCTTTTCTATATTTTCTTGGCTTTTCTTCATCTAAAGCTAAGGTAAACATCTTCTCCCAATCAAGTTCCTGTCTTGCCTTACTCATTTCATTATCCCACTGCGATGCACCTTTAATTCCTTTAGCAATATCCGCTGCATGAGCTGCAATTTTTACTGCTACTATACCTTCCTTCATATCATCTAGGTTTGGAAGTCTTAAATGTTCTGCTGGAGTTACATAACATAAAAAGTCTGCTCCATAACTTGCTGCAATAGCTCCACCAATGGCAGAAGTTATATGATCATAACCTGGAGCTACATCCGTAACTAAAGGTCCTAAAACATAAAATGGTGCTCCGTGACAAAGTCTTTTTTGAAGTAACATATTAGCTTCTATTTCATTTATAGCCATGTGCCCTGGACCTTCAATTATAACTTGTACATTTCTCTCCCAAGCTCTTTTTGTAAGCTCACCTAATACCATAAGCTCCTTAATTTGTGAAGCATCTGTGGCATCAGCTATCGAACCTGGTCTACATGCGTCTCCTAAACTTAAAGTTAAATCATATTTTTCACATATATCTAATAATCTATCAAAATACTCATAGAATGGATTTTCTCTCTGATTTAATTCCATCCAAGCAAACAAAAGAGATCCTCCCCTTGAAACTATATTAGTAATCCTCTTATTTCTTTTAAAAGTATTTATAGTTTCCCTGTTTAGTCCTGCATGGATAGTTACAAAATCTACTCCATCCTGTGCATGCTTTTCTACTACTTTAAAGAATTCATCTACAGAGATATCCTTTAGTTCCTTATCATAAAAGCCAACTACATCATACATTGGTACTGTTCCAATCATCGCTGTAGACATTTCTACTAACTTTTCTCTGAACTTTGCAGTTTTTCCATAATTAGAAAGGTCCATAATAGCCTCTGCTTTCATATCTAAAGCAACTTTTACCTTTTCCATTTCTTTATCTATATCATCACAATCTTTGGATATACCTAAATTTACATTTATTTTAGTTTTGAGACCTTGTCCTACTCCCTGTGGTACAAGGGATTTATGATTTTTATTAGCAGGTATAGCTACCTTCCCTTCCGCTACTAAAGCCCTTAACTCTTGAATATCCATATTCTCTGACTTAGCTACAATCTCCATCTCTCTTGTTACAATGCCCTTCCTAGCGGCATCCATTTGTGTTGTAAAATTCATACTTTCTTCCTCCCTAAGTACAATAATTATTTAATTTAATAATTTAGCGCCTTTCTTTAGGAGAAAATAATTGCTTACATATTTTTTTACAAACCTTTATTAATTCTTATCTAAAAAAATAAAGGCTTACACAAGGTAAGCCTTTAGATGAATTCATAAAATAAATATTTATAAACATTTTTATAAATAAGCTATTATTAAAATCTTTTAAAGCTTTCCTTCGATGGCATTATCCACATCAGGTTCAAGGGTTAAAGCAATTATTGCTTCTCTCAGCATTAGGCACCCCTAGCTAAATAATTATTAAATTAACTTCATTATAACATAAAAACTATAATTTTCAAATTTACTTTTAATTTATTATTATCCACATTTTTAATGGAAAATTTTTAATAACATATTTTTTCTTTCTAAGGATAAACTAAAGTCGAGTTTTCTTAAACCTTTTATTTTTCAATAGCTTATCCTTATTCTTGTTGTTCTCATCAAATATACTCATACTTAAGAATTTAAGTAAATACTTTAAAAGGACGGTGTATTACAATGAAAAAATCTTTAATTATGCTAACATTAGTTGGTGCCATCATGACTTCTTCTACTGTAGCCTTTGGATATGATAATATATCAATGGATTCTAATAGTGAAAAAATGACTACTATAGAGACTCCATCAGAAAAATCTAAGGATGAAAAACCCACTGAGGAAAAGAAACCAACTATGATTGAGGAAGAAGAAAAGACAAAAAAACCTGATGAAAAGAAGCAAACTATAAGTGAGTCTAAGCCTGAGAATGAAAAAGCTCCTAAAGAAGATGAAAAGAAACCAACTCTAAACGAAACTGATGAGAAAAAACAAAATACAAAGACTCCTGGAAAACATATGAGAAAACCAGAGTGTGATAATAAGTGTAACCCTGAAAATAACAAGGAAAACGAAAAGAAGGCTCAATAATTAAGTATAAATTTAAACTTAATTTAAATATAGGCTATGTTTTAACAACAGTTTAAAACATAGCCTAATATTTTATTTTATTTTATGCTGTTTTCTTTGTTTCTATATCTCTTTGAATTTTGCTAAAAAATTTATAAGTAGTTGAAGATAACATCATTCCAAAGGCAATAGCTCCACCTACTATAATAGTTTTCATTGCACTGCTATAAGCAAGGTCATAATTTTGAGCTACTATATATAATACTGTGTTATAGGCCATAACTCCTGGTACTAACGGGAATATTCCTGGTATTGAAAACTGCATACTTGGAGCCTTTAACCTTCTTGCCATTACTTCACTATAAACTCCTACTACAAATGCCCCCATGAAAGTAGCAATAATTACACTTCCTCCATAGTTGAACACTATTAAATAGCTTATCCATGCAAGAGTTCCTGAAATCCCAGCCCAAACTAATTTTTTTCTATCTATATTAAATAATATGGCCGGAAATACACTTCCAAAAAACGCTAAAACAATTTGTCTAATCATAACATAGCCTCTACTTTCACTTAAATATATTATATCTAAAAGATTCCTAGAAAATTTCTAAAGGCTAATGCAGTACCAATTCCTGAACCAATTGCTGTAATTATTAAAACTGCCTCACCTACCTTTGAAATTCCTGATGTAAAATCACCATAAATTATATCTTTTATTCCATTAGTAAGGGCTACACCAGGTAATAGTACCATAATAGACCCTAGTATAATCTTGTCCTTGTTCACTATAGTTATAATATTTTCAAATAAAATACTTATACTAGCTATAAGAAATCCTGAGAAAAAGAAGATAAAAAATTGGAAAAATCCTACGTTGGATACCTTATCTACCATATAATATATTATCATACCAATAATCGCAGATATAAAGGCTGCAAAAATTGTTCCGTTGAAAAATAATGAATAAATAAAACAAGTCATTCCACCAGCTAACACTCTAATAGGTAATTTAAAAGTAGGCGTTTTTCTTATATCTTCTAGTCTTTCCATTGCTTCCTCATAGGAAATCTTCTCTGACTCGATGCTTCGAGAAAAACTATTTACTAGCTCTATGCTATATAAATCAACACTCTTGCTTCTAACCTTTTTTAGTGATGTAACCTTTTCTTGATCCTCATCTAAAATAGATATAAAAATTCCTTTTCCTGTAGTTATGCATTCACTTTTATAATTATATGCTTTACATATCCTTTCAATAGTTTCCTCTACTCTATAGGATTCTGATCCATTACTAATAAGTAGTTCACCTGCTGAAAGAGCTATATCTAAAACCTGTTTTGCCTTCATGATAAATCTCCTTCTAATATTCCATATATTTAATAAACATGAATTTTATTCAGTTTACTATAATTATTTTTTAGCATATTTAATATTACACATTTATTAATGGTAATTATATCATCTTTTTCATATTTGTCTATTAATTATTTATATATTAAATGAACTTATATTTATTATATATTTAATTAATTACTTTATTATTATTTCCTAAATACTAGGTTATACTTATCTCTAAAATAAAAAGAACTAACTCAAATTAATTTACTTAATTTAAGCTAGTTCTTAAAAACTATGTCAATAAACTTCAGATGGAATAAACTCTATCCTAGTTAAAAAACTCTATTTACTTTTTATTTAGTTATTAAACTACATCTTCTTTAATGTCTTCAAATTGACTATTATATAAGTTTGCATAGAAGCCATTGGCTGCAAGTAACTCATTATGATTTCCTTGTTCTACTATATCTCCATCTTTCATTACAAGGATTAAATCTGCATCCCTTATAGTAGATAATCTATGAGCAATTACAAAACTAGTTCTACCCTTCATCAAATTATCCATTGCCTTTTGTATTAAAACCTCAGTACGAGTATCTACAGAACTAGTGGCTTCATCTAAAATTAGAATCTTAGGATCTGCAAGAATTGCACGAGCTATAGTAAGTAATTGCTTTTGACCTGCAGACACGTTATTAGCTTCTTCATTTAAAATCATATCATATCCATCAGGTAAAGTTTTTACAAAGTGATCCACATTGGCAGCCTTCGCTGCAGCAATAACTTCATCATCATTGGCATTTAATCTACCATATCTGATATTTTCCTTAATAGAGCCATTAAATAACCAAGTATCTTGAAGTACCATACCAAATATACTACGTAAATCTTGACGGTTGAAATCTTGAATATTATGACCATCTATTAAGATAGCTCCACTATTCACATCGTAAAATCTCATAAGCAATTTAACCATGGTAGTTTTTCCTGCTCCAGTAGGTCCAACTATAGCAACCTTCTGTCCTGGTTTTACATGTGCTGAAAAATCATTGATAATAATCTTATCTTCTTTATACCCAAAGTGAACATTTTCAAAGTTTACTTCACCTTGAATTTCTTCTCCCTCATCTTCTGACAATAACAGATTTTTTATTTTAATAGGGTTTTCTGCAAATTGCACTTCCTCTTCTTCTGCTAAGAATTCAAAAACTCTTTCTGCAGCCGCTGCTGTAGATTGCATTAGATTTGCTATCTGAGCTGACTGAGCTATTGGTTGATTAAAAGATCTTACATATTGAATGAAGGATTGAATATCTCCAACTTCAATAGTTTTCTTAATAGCCAGCCAGCCACCTAAAATAGACACTACTACATAGCCTAAGTTTCCCACAAAGGTCATAATAGGCATCATCATTCCAGATAAAAATTGAGACTTCCAAGCCGAGTCGTATAATTTATCATTTAACTTATTAAATTCTCTAATTGCCTCTTCTTCTCCATTAAAGGCCTTAACTATATTATGACCTCCATAAACCTCTTCTACTTGACCATTAACATTTCCTAAATATTTCTGTTGATTTCTAAAGTGTTTTTGAGATTTCTTAACTACTACCGATATTAAAAACATAGATATTGGCAATATAAGGAGAGTTGCCCCTGTCATGATACCGCTTATTGAAATCATCATTATTAGTACTCCAATTAATGTAGTAATTGAAGTTATAACTTGAGTCATACTTTGGTTTAAGTTTTGACTTACGGTATCTACATCATTTGTTACCCGTGATAAAACTTCACCATGAGTCTTATTATCAAAATATTTAAGAGGCATTCTATTAATTTTTTCAGAAATCTCTTTTCTAAGATTATATGAAACCTTTTGAGTAACTCCTGACATTATAAAACCTTGTACAAAAGAGAATAATGTACTAATTATATATAAAATCAAAAGTATTAATAAAATTCTTCCTATATATTCAAAGTCTATGCCTACTCCTGAACCTGTTATCTTACCTACAAGTCCCTTAAAAATGTTAGTGGTAGCTTTACCTAAAACCTTAGGTCCAATAATAGAAAAAGCAGCACTTCCAACGGCAAATATTATAACAATTATTATGGATGCAGTAAAAGGTTTAAGATAACTAATAAGCTTTTTCATGGTGCCCTTAAAGTTTTTAGCTTTTTCTCCAGCACCTCCCATTGGTCCACGTCCCATAGGTCCTCCACCACCCATAGGTCCTTTTTTCATATTTTGCTCCTTACTCATTAGCTAACTCCTCCTTTGAAAGTTGAGATAGTGCTATTTGTTTATACACATCACAAGTTTTCATTAACTCATTGTGAGTTCCAATACCTGCAATTCTACCTTCCTCTAAAACTATTATCTGTTCTGCATGTAGAATAGTACTTATTCTTTGAGCTACAATTAGAACTGTACTATTTAATGTTTCTTTTTTAAGGGCTTTTCGTAATGCCGCATCAGTCTTAAAATCTAAAGCTGAGAAACTATCATCAAAAATATATACCTCTGGTTTTTTAGCAATAGCTCTTGCAATAGAAAGTCTTTGTTTTTGGCCTCCTGAAACATTAGTACCCCCTTGAGATATTTCAGTATTATAACTCTCCTTAGTACCTTTAATAAAGTCAGTGGCTTGTGCAATCTCTGCAGCCTTTATCATATTTTCGTCTGTAATACTTTTACCTGAATATTTTAAGTTACTTTCAATGGTACCAGAGAATAGCACTCCTTTTTGAGGTACATAACCTATCTTTTCTCTTAAATCATGTTGACTTACTTTTCTAATGTCAATTCCATCTAAAAGTATTTCTCCCTCAGTCACATCATAAAATCTCGGTACAAGATTAATAAGGGTGGATTTACCGCTTCCTGTACTACCAATAAATGCGGTAGTCTCTCCAGGCATAGCAGTAAAAGTTATATTACTTAGAACATTTTCTTCAGCATTTGGATACTTAAAGGAAACATTATTAAATTTAAGAAATCCCTTTTTATCTTCTTCAAGTTTTATTGGAGCTACAGGATCCTTAACTACATATTCAGTGGATAATACTTCATCTATACGCCCAGCTGAAACTGTAGCACGAGGTAACATCACTGAAACCATAGATATCATTAAGAATGCCATTATAATTTGCATTGTATATTGAATAAATGCCATCATATCTCCAACTTGCATGGTTCCTGCATCAATGCTATGTGATCCATTCCATACTATTAAAATAGTAATTCCATTCATAATCAACATCATAGTTGGCATCATTAAAGCCATAGTTCTATTGACAAATAAATTATTCTTGGTTAAATCATTATTTGCTTTATCGAATCTTTTTTCTTCATGTCTTTCTGTACTAAAGGCACGAATTACCATCATACCAGTCAAAATTTCTCTAGTTACAAGGTTAATCCTATCAACTAGTTTCTGAACCCTCTTGAATCTTGGCATAACTACTGTAAATAAAACAATTACTACTGCTGAAATAGCAACTACTGCAACAACAATAATCCAAGCCATTGAAGTTTCTGTATTTAAAACCTTTATTACTCCACCAATTCCTAAGATTGGTGCATAGAATACTACTCTTAGAAGCATTACCATAAGCATTTGAATTTGCTGAATATCGTTGGTACTACGAGTTATAAGTGACGCAGTAGAAAATTTATCTAATTCTGCATTAGAAAAACCTATAACTTTAGAAAATACTTTACTTCTAAGGTTTTTACCAAGGTTTGCTGCCACTCTAGCCCCAATAAATCCAACAGTTACTGTAGCAGCCATACTTAGTAGGGCTATAAGTATCATTAATCCTCCTGTATAAAGAAGATAGTTAGTTTGCATTTTGTCTATATTCAAACCAATATTATTATACTCATTTTTTACATAACTAATAGCTGCTTGGTCTATCATAGTATTAGGTAAGTTCTCAAAATTTTTATCTATATCTTTCATCATAGTATCTCGCTGTTCCTGCGGTAACTGTGACATCACTTCCAATATATCTGCATTTTCATCTATACCCATATTAGGAGGAAACTCCGCTATAATTGCTGCTTTCATGGCCTTACTTTCTTCACTGTCACTTTCAAAGCCTTGCACTACTAACATTGGCCTTGCAAATATTCCATTTAACTTTTCAATGGTTTCTTTATCCTTTTTCTTAGTTGTAAGCTTATATACACCTTCATTTTCTAAAGAAGGATACTTCTTCACATATTTATTGTATTCTTCATCACTAAGAGAATCTTTATCTAACAAAGTATAATTACTCTTAATTTCTATTCTATCCTCTTCACTAATAAATAGTTCTAACTTTTCTAATTGACTCTTTCTAATTACTTCTGGTGTAACTTTTTCTACTCCCCCCTGCTGAATTCCAACATTTACTATATTAGAAGTATAGTCAGGTAAAGAAAGGTCACAGACTGCTTGAACAATTAGTAATCCAATTATGATGATAATTGGCACCACTGAGTTCTTTAAATATTTAATTAACTTGAACATATTCCTCCACTCCCTCTTACAATAATGAATCACTAAGAAATAAACTAAAAACAAAATACTTTATTACCTATGCTATATGAACATAGATAACAATAGTATTTACAATTTATCAGTTTATTTGCAATTTAAAAAAAATTTATTTATAATAATCTTATAAAATACTTATTAATTTATATAAATTATGATATTATATTATTTATAAGTATATAACAGTTATAAACATATATTAATTATAGTTTTATAACTATTATAAGTCAATAACTATTTTATTGTGAATTTTTTAATTTTTAATTAACGATTTTAATATAGAAATTCAATACTACAGCCAAAGGAGCATTATTATGGATGAAAAAAATTTAACTAAACTATCTGAGGACTTTTTCCTTCTTATGATGGTACTTCATAAAAAGATTATAAAATTAGAAGACTTTATGAAAAATACAGTTGTGCCACCATCTCATGTAAAAGTGGTTTTTTACCTAGCTCAAAATGGACCTTCATCGGTGTCTAGTATAGCTAGAGACCTTTGTATATCTAAACCCAATATGACCCCAATAATAGATAAACTCCTTGAGTGTGGTTATGTTAATAGATATGAAGATCCAAAGGATAGAAGAGTTATTAGAATTGAAATAACAGAAAAAGCCCATGAAGTCTTTAAAATCAAAAAGGATTTAATGAAAAGCTTTCTTAAGGAAAAGTTATCTGTGCTACCAGATGAAGATTTAATTTCTCTTAGTGGTGCAATATCCGAATTTAAAAGAGTTATGTCTAAAATAAATTAAAATAAAAGGTATAAAGCTATCATAAAACTAGCTTTATACCTTATTAATACTATAAAATTTTATACTTTAATATTATTATAAATTGTCTATTCTCTTCTCAAATACTCCTCTCTCAAAGATTATGTCATTAAGAGACAATAAAACTCCAATTAATATACCATACCAAATGTAATGTAGTTCAAAACTATCCTTAATTGTCAAAGCAATAAAAACAGCAATACCATACCCTATAGCACTCCATATTTTCTTCTTCTTAGATTTTGATACAAATTTCTGCATCGGTTTAAAAAGTCCAATAATGCTATCATTAACTCCTTTAAACAATATTGAACATATAAACTCAGCAACTATAACCCCTATAACAATATATAAAAAATCCATATAAAACTCCCCCTACCCTTTATCTAAAGTTCATCCATTATATATACATTTAATTAATTACCTATTTTATTAATAAATTCTTCTAGCCATTGTTTTCCTTCTATAAACCATTTATGTGGATATAATATTAACTTATTATCTACAATATAATTCATATATGCTAAAGATGCATGATATAATGACTTGTCTAATTCTTCTTTTACCAAATCATAAAAAGGAGGTCTTCCATCTTGATCCCATGAAAGTTTGTCAGCTATAAATAAAGTCATCTCATATGGTGTAGGATTTAATTTTAAAGTAGTATGACAACCTATTGCACCTAGTATATTATTATCTTCTATGTTAAAACCTTCCTTTGCTAATTTAACTGAACAACGTTGATGTAATAAAAATGGGTACTTTTTTTCTGCCTCATCTATATACCAATTATTATCCTTAGCATACTGTAGCATGTCTTCAGGGCTAATAATTGCACTAATGTCATGAAGATATCCAGCAATTTCACAAACATCTTTATCTAAGTTATATTTTTCTGCAATTATAATACTAGTTTTAGCAACATTAATACTGTGCTCTAAGGTCTTTTCTCCATTATTCCCCATGAATATTCTTTCAATATTTTCTTTTATTTCTCTAGACATATCTAAATTATTTAAATTTGTGTACTGTTTTATCATAGCTATCCTCCAATGTATTTTTAATTATCACAGTATAATAAATAGTTTTTCTAAATCTAATGATTATCTTATCCTGTATGAACTCAATAGCTTATTGCTAACCATTTTCAATATTAATTTTCTATACTATTATTTCTTTCACTCCTAATAAATCCTTTGAGTAATATCTAACATTTTCTTCTGTATTAGATCTTACTAATACTGCTTTAATTCCAACATGTTCTGGACCTGTTACATCAGCTAAAATACTATCTCCAACCATCCATATATCCCTATAATTGCAATGCTTCTTCAAAGCATAATGATATATTTTAGGATTTGGCTTCTCATATCCAACATTAGCAGATGATATACAATCGATTATATACGGTGATAATGCTAATTTCTCTACTATCTTAGGTAATTCAGGAATATGATTTGAGAGTATTACGTTTGAATAACCCTTTTTCATAAAGTACTGTAATACTTCTATTGTATCTTCATATAGTTGAAAACTTTCTCCTGATGCAAGTACTTGTCTAATTTCTTTTGAGTAGATAGCTGCTTTTTCTTCTGAGATATTTAACTTTATATATCCCTTTATTAATATATCTTCAGCATGGTTCCACCAAGCATCACTAGAAGTGAGATTCACATATTCCTTTTCAGGTTGTTGCCAAGGAAATCCCACTAATGAGATTTTCTTAAAATCTTCAATACCTATTTCCGTATATGGTTCATACTTACATAAAACCTTGAATAAAGCTTTACTAAGCATCCACTCATTATGAGCTAATGTACCTTGAAAATCCCAAAATATTAACTTATCCATTTTAATCTCCATATATTACCAAATTCATAGTTATACATCCATATTATAAAACTATGAACTATTTTCCTAATAACTTATAAATTTCTTCTTCCTTTTCTGCTACATGCTTTTTCATCATAACCGTAGATTCATTATGAAGATACCATTGATAGCACTTCTTTAAGCCTTCCTCCATAGAAGTTTCTTCTTTAAATATACTATGGACTTTTTTTACATCCAACACATTGTCATAATTAAAAAATGAAAAGAAGTCTCTCTCATTATACCCCTTCTCCTCATAATAAAAATGATACTTTATTGCCTTTTTACCAGCAGCCTTCTCACATAATTCTATCCATGTATTAAAGGTCACTGCCTCACTATTCCCAACATTATAAATAGATAGATTATCTTGATTTGTCTCTAAAAATCCTTCTACTAAATTGCCTAGGTCCTTAGAGTAGATAAATTGAACTTTAGTCTCTCCATCATTAGGAATTAGAATAGGCCTATCATTGATAATATGATGGAAAATAAAGCCTTCCCTTGCTGCATAATTATTTTCTCCATAAACATAAGGAGGGCGTAGTATTATAAGCTGAACATTACTATAGTTATACTTATCCTCTAAAAACTCTTCACACTCTATTTTGTTTGTTCCATAATCTCCCCAATATTTATTTTTACCTAACATAAATGATTCCTTAAAAGGTATTTTATAATTTTCTACATCATAGACAGCACTTGAACTAATAAAAATATATTTCTCTAACTTTTCATAATTTAAGGCTTCATGAAGAATTTCTAACTGATTTACATTAAGTCCAGACACATCAATTATATAATTAAATTCATGCTCACTAAGACATTTTTTCATTTCATCTAAATCTTCTCTGTCACAAATTATATTAGTAATTCTTTTATCTTCGGTTTTTCTGCTTCCTCTATTTAAGGTGTAAATTTCATAATCTTTCTGAGAACCTAATAAAGCTTCTACAATGGCTTTTCCTATAAAATAGCTTCCTCCAAGAATTAAGACTTTTTTCATTTTCTCCACCTCTACATCTATAAATTTAAAGCTTTTATAAAAACTTTCCAAAAACCGCCTTAACATTTTTTTAAATAAATTTTTTTATTTTCCATTTGTCTATCATAATATTATTTTACAGGATTAATCTGTATAAGTATATAATTAATGTAATATCATTTAAATATAAATAAATTTTATATTAGTTAAAATTTTTACTAGCTAATAATTTTTCAAGAATAGAGTGGAGCTAAAATTGGAATAAATTTTTTAATATTTTCGTTATAATAATGTTTCTATATTCTAATATATAATTAAACTATTAGAGTGTAGAAACTTTATTTATATATTACATTTTTAAGATTATTTTAAGGTAAGTATTTCATAATTAATCTCACAGGTAACCACTTAGAAAATTTAATCTCTGTTAGAAAGGAAGATTATTATGTACATCTTTAAAAATGCCTTAAAAAGTATTACAAGAGCAAAAGTTAGAAATATTTTAATTACAATTATAACAATAATTATTTCTGTTTCCGCTTGTATTGCCCTTAGTATTAGACAAAGTGCAGAAACTTCAAGGGAGGCCTCTCTTGATTCATTGGAAATTACTGCACAAATATCCGTAGACCGACAATCACTAATGAAAAATGCTGAATCCTCTAATGATAAATTAAAAACATTACAAGGTTCACAAAATTTATCATTAGAGGAAATGCAAATTTATGCACAATCTAAATTTGTAAATGATTTTTACTATACTATTACCTCTTCTCTTAACGGCGATATCACTTTATCACCCGTAGATACCTCTACTACAAATGAAGAAGATTCTATTAATTCAAATGGAATGCCAGTGAATAACCCAAATGGTAATAAGGGATTTGGTAAAATGGGGAGTCAGGGAGATTTCACTATTATTGGATACAGTTCCCACGATGCAATGACATCATTTAAGAATGGTACAAAAAAAATTACAGATGGAACTGTGTTTGATTCAGAGACAACGGAACCACAATGCATTGTTAGTGATGAATTAGCCATTCTTAATGAATTGAAGATTGGAGATAGTATCACATTAGTAAATCCAAATAATGAGGAAGAAAATGTAGCAATGACAGTTTGCGGTATATATAACAATAGTGAATCTTCTACCTCTCAACAAGGAAACATGATGGGTTTTAATGCTTCATCTGATCCTGCAAATCAAATTTATGTAAGTTTCAATGCCTTAAACTCAATTGTTGATAAATCTAAATCAAATGCAACAGTTGAGACTGATGAAACATCAGGAATAGAAATCTCTACAGCTTTACGTGGTCAGGAAAGTGGTACATACGTGTTCTCTAATATTGAAAACTATAAGGCTTTTGAAACAGACGTTGTTGCTCTTGGTTTAGATGATACAATCTATACAATTTCATCACAAGATGTTGATTCCTACGAACAAAGCCTAATACCACTAAATAACTTAAGCAATTATTCACTGTATTTTCTTTTAGTTGTTTTAATAATAGGTGCAGCTATACTAATTATTTTCAACCTATTTGCTGCAAGAGAAAGAAAATATGAAATTGGGGTATTAGCTGCTATTGGTATGAATAAAGTAAAAATTGCAACTCAATTTATATCTGAAGCATTTATCATTACATTTATCTCCATAGTAATAAGCATTTGTATTGGTGCTACTATTTCTGTTCCAATCGCAGATAAGTTGTTAGAAAATCAAATTGCTTCTGTAGAAACATCTAACCAAACAACTAAAGAAAACTTCGGTGGTGAATTTCAAGGTAGAATGGACAGTAGTAAAGGTAGCATGTCAAGGCCGTCTAATAGTAAAACAAAAATTAATTATGTTAAAGATATTACAGCAAGTATAGATGTTGTTGTTTTATTCCAACTATTAGGACTAGGTATTTTACTTGCCTTGATATCAAGTGCAACAGCAGTAATATCTATTCTTAGATATGAACCATTAAAAATCTTAAGTAATCGTACTTAAAGGGGGCCGTTATTATGAGTTCTTTTATACTAAAAGATTTATGTTATTCTTATGACAATAAGCAACATGAAATTATAAGTCACATGAATTATGAATTTAAAGATAATAAAGTTTATTCTATTGTAGGAAAATCTGGCGCCGGTAAAACAACCCTTCTCTCCTTATTATCTGGACTTGCCAAGCCAACACAAGGTTCCATTTTATTTGATGGAAAAGATATAAGCAAACTCAATTCTTGTAAATATAGAAGTAATTTTATTGGAGTTGTTTTTCAAAGTTTCAATCTCTTAACTCACTTAACAGCCATTGAAAATGTTATTCTTTCAATAGACATATCAGGTAAAAAAATATCAAATAAAAAAGAAAAAGCCTTAGAACTATTAAATAGTGTAGGATTGGATGAAACTACAGCTAATCGTAGAATATTAAAGTTATCCGGTGGTGAACAACAACGTGTTGCTATTGCACGAGCATTATCCTATGATCCTGCAGTAATCTTAGCAGATGAACCAACTGGAAATCTTGATGTTGAAACAGAAAATAGTATTATAAAAATATTTCAAAAATTGGCACATGATCATGGTAAATGCATAATTTTAGTTACCCATTCTCCAGAAGTTGCTAATATGTGTGATGTGGTTTATAAACTCTCATCTAAAAATTGATAGTAGTTATGTAATATAACCTTATATGTAAATATAAAGGTAGCCATTAAGGCTACCTTTACTACTAAAAAATATATTCATTTCATTCCCTGGAGTAACTAACACTTAGCCAAATCATAGATTTGGAGTGTTAGTTACATTCTTATAGCCTATATAGGTGGCGTAGAAATAGCCTCCATATATAGCTATTATCAGTAGTGCTGTTATAGTGGCTGAAGCCCCTATCTCTGCATTGCCGTAAAGAGATATAAATTCATTAGCTACACTAATTCCAACTATGGAGTGAATTATAGCTAATACTAATGGCATTGCAAAGTATATTAAAGTTTGAATAAATATAGTTTTATTTATCATCTTTCTTGAAGCTCCAATCCTTCTTAGAGCTTTATATCTATCAATGCTCTCACTAGCTTCTGATAATTGTTGAAGAGCAAGGACTGCTGCACTAGATATTAAAAATACAATCCCTATATATATACCTATATATAAAATTGTTGTAGTAGCTCCTTTTGTCATACTGTATATGCCAGTCTTAGTATCACCTAATATTATAAAGTCTTTACCCGAAGCATTTTCATCTCTGCTATTTTTGAATATTTCTCCTATTTCTGATTCTCGTTTTTCTCTATCTTCACCTACAAAGTTACAATTTAATATAGAGTCATAGGGCTTAAGGTTTTCTAAAGCTTTATCTGGAAGTATTACTGTAAAGAAATTATTAGCAAAGCCTGTGCTTTCATAAGCTTCTGTAATAAGCTCTTGATTTTTTATATTATAGTTTATATTATTTATTTTAATTACTGTGTTTTCCTTCATATAGCTTTTAACTAAAGGCACTAATTTACTAAAGTTAGAGGTTATTAATACTTCATCTTCTTTTAAGTCTATAGGACTTTGTCCATTTAACTCTCTTAGTTTATTATAATCACTTATCTTTAGAGCTGACATGTCATTATAACCTTTATCTAGAAATTTATCTTCTTTGCCATCTCCATATCCCTTTAATAAATCACCATAACTTTCTTCTAGTCTATACTCTTGTAATACTACATACTTTTCTTTATCTGTGAAATTGAACCCCAATTCTTTAATGGCCTGTTCTATAGTTTTGTTTTCCGAGCCTTCAAAATTTATAATTCTAGCTGAGACATCAAAAGGTACTGTATCCTTAAGACTACTTTCTAAAGAATTTTTAAAACTCAATCCCGTAGATAATATAGAAATAGTTATAAAGAGCATTAAACATATAACTGTTATAGATACAAAATTTGTGTTAATTTTACTACTTATCTGTCTAGTAACAAATATATTTAGTTTTTTAAGGTATATATTTTTACTATTCTTGATTACATACAATATAAATCCAGCTAATCCATAATAAAATAATATAGTTCCTAGAATCCCCAGTATTATCGAAATAGTAAATCTAGAATCAGTTATGTCTAATCCCACTTCTATTATAAACTTATAAGCAGTTATAAGTATTCCTACTCCTAAAATAAAAATAATAATTGATACTATAGGATTTTTAATCTTTATATTTTCACTTTTCTTATTAGCATTTATCATATCTATAAGTTTGTATTTTGAAATTACAAAGGTATTAAATATCATTATAAGTAAAAACATTATTCCAAAATAAGCTATAGTCTTTACAGCAGCATTTTGTGAAAATACAAATTTGTATTCACTCATGCCTACCTGAAATAACTTCGCTGTAAAAAGAGATAATCCTTGTGATAAAACTATACCAAAGATTAACCCTGCTACTAAAGACATAAGGCCTATGAAAAAAGATTCAGACACTAAAATACTTGAGATTTTTCTTTTACTCATACCCAATGTCATATATACACCAAGTTCTTTTTTTCTTCGTTTTATCATAAAGTTATTTGCATAAACAATGAGTCCACCCAAAATTACTGACACAAATACAGATACCCAAGAAATAACTGTAGTTAACATATCTATAAAACTAGCTTCCTTCTTACTTATTTCAAACATTGCCTTTTGTGATTCTATAGAGTTAAAGCTATAAAATATACAAACGGCAAAGGTTAAAGTTAAAAAATATATGGTATAGTCTTTAAAACTTTTCTTTACATTATTTAATGCAATTTTAGAATACATCTCCACTGTCACCTCCAAGTAATGTCACTACCTCAATAATTCTATTAAAGAATTCTTTTCTACTATCATTTCCTCTAATTAGTTCATTAAATACTTTTCCATCTTTTATAAATAAAATCCTATGAGCATAACTAGCTGTAAACGCATCATGTGTGACCATGAGTATAGTAGCTTCTAGTTCTTCATTTAATTTCTCAAAGGAGTCTAGTAATAATCTAGAAGACTTAGAATCTAATGCTCCTGTTGGTTCATCAGCTAAAATTAGTGATGGATTAGTAACGATAGCTCTAGCTGAAGCAACTCTTTGTTTTTGACCACCAGACATTTCATAAGGATATTTATTTATAATTTCACTTATACCTAATTTGTTTGCTACTGCTTTAATTCTTCCATCTATACTTTTAGGTTTTACATCTTGTATAGTAAGTGCCAATGCAATATTTTCATAAGCAGTTAATGTATCTAAAAGATTAAAATCTTGAAATATAAATCCAAGCTCATCTCTTCTAAACTTTTCAATATCATTATTCTTAAGACTAGTTATATCTTTATTATTTATAATTATATTTCCTGTAGTCACTGTGTCAATGGTAGATATACAATTTAAAAGTGTAGTTTTACCACTTCCAGAAGGTCCCATTATTCCAAGGAACTCCCCCTTCTCTACCTCAAAACTTATATTATCAATAGCCTTAGTCACATTTCCCTTTCCACCATAATATTTTTCTATATTTACAACCTTTAAGACATTTTCCATAATTCATCCTCCTAAAATACATTTTAAGTTTTTCCTTAACTTTATGAGCTTATTATATATTTTTCTAAAAATATGTTGTATTTAATTTCATGTCATTAATCTTTCATTTTCGTAAGATAATAATGAAAGTCTAGAAGTTCATCTATAAAATTAGGAGTAGCCCTGTTTTTTAGACTATTGAAGTCCTAGGTATAAGTATAATATAATCAAATATTTACCACAAAAAAACTGATTGAGATTAATTTTTATCCAATCAGTTTTTATTTTAGCTATTATTAGAAACTAGTAAATCTTCCTAGGGGAAAATTTATATACACCTTAGTTCCATATTCTAACTTTGACTCAATACTTATCCCCAATCCAAGTCTATTACAAAGTTTTTTACACAGATATAATCCCATTCCTGTGGATTTACCAAACTTTCTTCCATTATCCCCAGTAAAACCTTTTTCAAAAACCCTAAAAATGTCTCTTTCTGAAATTCCAACACCATTATCTTCTATAGTTAAAGTTATTTTATTTTCTGTAGAAGTTGAATATATTTTTATTATCCCATTTGATTCCTTAGAGTACTTTATGGCGTTTCCTAAAACTTGATTTAAAATAAATTCCACCCATTTTATATCACTGAAAATTTTACCTCCCATATCTCCTATCTCTAAGGATATTTTTTTATTTATGAAATCTCTAGAATTCTTTCTTAAAATCTCCATAACAGCTTCTTCTAAATTAAATTCTCTTATAATATAGTCCTTACTTACATCGTTGCTCTTTGAGTAATAAAGGACTTGTTCTATAAAATCTTCTACCTTCTTCAATTCATGTCCAATTTTATTTGTTACCGTACTTTCGTTATTATCTATAATAAGTCTAGCAGAAGCAATAGGCGTCTTTACTTCATGAACCCACATTTCTATGTATTCTCTATATTCTTTTTGGGTACATTCATACTTTTTTACATTTTCATGCATATTTTTATTACATTCCTTAAGAACTTGATAAACTATTTCACCTTCTAAAAAATCTGGCTTTTCCATAACCTCTGGAAGCAAATACTTTTTATCCAAGCTATCTATAGTTCCTGTAATATTGTCTAGAAATTTCTTATGTTTAATAACTTCAAGGGTTAAATATGTACTTAATGGAGTAAACCATAATATGAAAGATAAAAATATTAGTCCACTCCCTACATTTAAAAATATTAAAATAGATACAAAAATCATAAATAGGACTCCATTAATTATTAAAAAGCCAATTCTTGATTTAAGATAATCCCTAACTTTCATTTTATCTATTCCTCTCTACTATTTATAGTAGAAAACTCCTTCAAACCCGCATAAACAGAACAACTATTTAAATAGTTTTATTTTTCCATATTTAAATAGTTTTATGTATAAATAGTTCTCTACATAAATATTTATATATTTATGGCATTATATATCCAAGTCCCCTTCTTGTTTCTATAACATCTTTAATTCCAATTTCCTCTAATTTTTTTCTAAGTCTTGTCACATTAACTGACAAAGTGTTATCATCTACAAACAAATTAGACTTCCATAGATAATCCATTAGATCCTCCCTAGATACAATGTTTCCTTTATTCTTTATAAGGTAATAAAGAACTTTTAATTCATTTTTAGTGATTTCTAAAGCATTATCTCCACAGTTTATGGTCCCATTAGATAGATTTAACTTTAAATCATTATATACTAATATTTCTTGATTCCCTTCATTCCCTTGATTTACCCTCTTTAGCACTGAATTTATCCTTGCTAAAAGTATTTGTGTATTATAAGGCTTAGTTATAAAGTCATCTGCTCCTAGATTCATACTCATTAGCTCATCCATATCACTATCTCTACTTGTAACCACAATTATAGGTACTTGAGAAGTTTTCCTCACTTCTCTACAAATGTAGAATCCATCAAATACAGGTAAGTTTATATCTAAGAGTATGAGATTGGGCTCTTCTTTTTCAATAATAGATATTATATTTTCAAAATTAGTAGGGGCTATTACCTCATATCCATATCTATTTAAAAATGTTGCAAGCTCCTGCCTAATAGTTTCTGTATCCTCTATTATAATAATCTTTGCCACTTTATCACTCCCAATTTTTTTATACTATATATTAACATTAATGTAAAGTTAACATTTATCTATACTAAAACTAGTTGAAATACTTTTCCAATTCTTATTAATAACATTATAACCAAAACATAGTGTAACTAAAAGGCAGTCAATTATTAATTTGTTTTATTTTTATTCATAAAGTCTTTATTTTTTTACATTTTATGGTATAATAACCTTATTTAATAGAATTATAGGGAGGTGGATTTTAATTTGAAAAAAACTTTTAAAATTCTTTTTATTATAATTTTAGGTTTAATTTTAATTTATTTACCTTATTATAAAAAAGATATTTCCTTTGAAAAAGCTTTAGAAAAGATAAATCATAAAAATTTAAATATTCCCATATCTAAATTAAATATTAGAGAGTTTATATCCGAAATTCCAAATGAAGATATACTAACTGCTAAAGAGCACGCTCTACTATTTTCAACACCTCACGTAATATCTCCTACTGCTATAACCAGAAAAGAAGCTATTTATGATGTAGAACTATATTTTAAGGCTTTAAAATCTAGCTACGCACCATATAATTATTATGGTAGTGATAAATTATTTTTACAGGCTAAGGAATCAGTTTTAAGTTTTATTGGTGATAATGATGTAATTAATGTAGCTGAACTAACAAAAACCTTAAAAGATAATCTTGCTTTTATTCCTGATAGACATTTTTATATAGGTACCAATGGCTTTGACTTAGAAAATACCTCTAGATATTATACAAATTCAACTCTAGGAATTTTCAAAAACAGAATAGGCTATTATGTAGAATATGGAGGTGTTCTTTACTACATTAAATCTATAAATAAAGATGAAAACATCGAAAATTATTTATATCTTTCAATAAATACTGAAGGTAAGCTATTATACAATTTAGGTGTTTTAGCAAAATATTCTGGACAAGCTTCAAGGAACTTAAATGTTGTTTTTTATAGAGGTGAATCAGAATATACTAAAGATATTGAACTGAAATTATCAAATACTTTTTCAGATGAGTCTATTTCACCTTTAGACTACACAACTATAGATGATGTTCCTATAATATCTTCCAGAGAAGTTCCCTACAATATAGGTTTAGAACGAATAGATTTCATTAATACTGCTTCTAAAGTAAAGGATTCTCCTGTAAGTATATTAGATTTACGTGGTAATAATGGTGGTGATATATTGACCGCTTTAAACTGGATAAATGAATATTTTGGAGTTTCATCTCAAGGGAAGGGTCTTTTTCTACTTCTTTATGGAAGATCTAAGGATGCCCCCTCCTACTACGATTTTAACACCTTTCATAAGGACCTAAAAACTTTACAACTTGAAAAAATTCATGCTTATTATTATGAACATATACCTAAATCTAAAAAAGAGCTTAATAAAAATTTAAATACTATCTTTGTTCTTACAGATAAAAAAACCTCCTCAGCTGCTGAATTCTTTGTAGAGCATCTAAAGGATTTTGAAAATATTGTAGTAGTTGGTACTAATACTCATGGTACTCTTGAAAGTTCTAATGTAGAACTGGGTTACCTTCCAAATTCCCATATTGAATTTTCCTATGGAAACTGGTTAAGGCTATATGATGAAAAGTTCTTTAAGGAAGGTGAAGGTATCAAACCTGATATATGGGTAAATGGAGAAGATGCTTTAGAACTAACTCTAAAACTTATTGAAAATTACAATTTAAAGTAACTATTTAAGAGGTTGCCTGATTTTTTAGGCAACCTCTTATTATAAACCTATAATTTATTTACTTCTCTTTCTATTCTTTCTAAAGCTTCTTGAAGAACAACTCTACTAGTTCCTATATTCATTCTTTGGAACATAGCTCCATCATGTCCAAACATGCTACCATCATTTAACCATACTTTACACTTTTTAAGGAAGAATTTACTTAATTCTTCTGGCTTCATATTTAATCCTGAGCAATCAAGCCACAATAAATAGGTTCCTTCTGGTTTTCTAATCTTAATTTTAGGAATTCTTTTATCAAAGAATTCTAAAGTAAAGCCTATATTTCCTGCTAAATATTCCATAAGACCTTGATACCATTCTTCTCCACTAGTATACGCTGCTTCTTGTGCTACTGCACCTAAAGTAGTTGCTCCTTCTATACAGTCTTTTTCCATTTGCAATATATATTGATTTCTTAATTTTTCATTTTTCATAATTATATTTGCAGTTTTAAACCCTGCAATATTAAAGGTTTTATTTGGTGCTGTGCATATTATAGAATTATCAGCAAATTCTTCATTGATAGATGCAAATACTGTATGTATATTAGGTTTATAAACTATATCTGCATGAATTTCATCTACTACCACTAGTACATTATTCTTTATACATATTTCTCCAACCATTTTTAATTCTTCTACAGTCCATACTCTTCCTACTGGATTATGAGGACTACAAAGAATTATCATCTTAGTTTTTTTAGTAATTATCTTTTCTAAGTTATCAAAGTCCATTTCATATCTACCATCTTTACAAGTTAAGGGATTTTCTACAACCTGACACCCATTATTTTTTATAATACTATAAAAAGGATGATATACCGGCGTTTGAATTATAATTTCATCTCCTGGTTTTGTGTAAGCAGCAACTATAGTTTTTAGACCTGGTACAACTCCCGGAGCAAACTTCATCCATCCCTTTTCAACTTTCCATTGAAATCTTTTATCAAACCAATTTATAGCAGCTTTATAGTATGATGGTGGTGTAAGGGAATATCCAAAAATAGGATGTTCTAACCTTTTTCTTATAGCATCTCCTATTTCTTCTGGCACTTTAAAATCCATATCTGCTACCCATAGAGGTATAATTTCACTATCATTATATGTTCTATTTATTAAGTCCCACTTTAAACAGTTACTACCTATCCTGTCCACTTTTTCATCAAAACTGTATTTCATTTTCCCTACCTCCTATAAAATCCTAATAAATTAATAATAATTTTTACTACTTAAACTACTATATACAATATAATTTTATCACTATTTTTATCAATGTAGTATTATAACATTCTATAGATAGATATAAATGTATAAAATAACACTATAATTCATAATATTACATAATTTCTATGTATAATCTTATTAGATAGATTATTTTTAAATAACCACGTAAAATGATAGGAGAATTAAAATGAAAATAAGAAAAGAACTACCTGAAATATTTGAAGACTTTGCAGAGGCTAGGAGAAACTCCTTTATTGCAGCAAAAAAACTTAAAGATGAAAATATACCTTTAGTAGGAGTATTTTGTACTTATATGCCACAGGAATTACCTCTTGCCATGGGTGCAAGTGTTGTATCTCTTTGTTCTATGTCTGATGAGACAATTGCAGAAGCTGAAAAAGAATTACCGCGTAATCTATGTCCACTTATCAAATCAAGTTATGGATTTGCAAAAACAGATAAATGTCCATTCTTTTACTTTTCTGATTTAGTTGTAGGTGAAACTACTTGTGATGGAAAGAAAAAAATGTATGAATATTTAAGTGAGTTTAAGCCTGTTCATGTTATGGAACTACCAAACTCTCAAAGTGAAGAAGGTTTAAAGCTTTGGAAGAAAGAAGTAATAAAATTTAAAGAAGTTTTAGAAAAACAATTTGAAACTAATATAAGTGATGAAAATATTAAAAAAGCTATTAAATTAAAAAATGAAGAAAGAAAAGCTCTTAAAGCCTTCTACGGTCTTGGAAAACTTGATCCCCCAGCGATATTAGGACAAGATATGTTTAAAGTTCTTTATGGTACTACATTTAAATTTGATAAAGCAGAGGTACCAAAAGAAATATATGCCCTAATTGAGAAAATTAAGGGTGAATATGAAGTAGAAAAAAAATATGAAAAGAAACCTCGTATTCTTATAACTGGATGTCCTATTGGTGGAGCTACAGAAAAAGTTATAAAAGCAATAGAAGATAATGGAGCTCATGTCGTGGCTTTTGAAAACTGTACTGGTGCTAAAGCTATCGATGAATTAGTAGATGAAAATAATCCTGATATCTATGATGCTATTGCTCGTAAATATTTAAATATTGGATGTTCTTGTATGACACCTAATCCTAACCGTACAGAGCTACTTAATAGAATGATAGATGAATATAAAGTTGATGCAGTGGTGGATGTAGTACTTCAAGCTTGTCATACTTATAGCGTAGAAACATTGCAAATTAAAAGATTTGTTAATAACACTAAAAAAATACCTTACATCAGTATAGAAACAGATTATTCTACTGCTGACATTGGACAACTTAACACTAGAATGGCAGCTTTTATAGAAATGTTATAGAGCCTTAAAATATTGCTTAGGTAAAAATTAGCTATGCAAGTTCATAATAAATCCAAAAACCTCAAGAAAAATAGTTTCTTGAGGTTTTCCCCTTTCTCACTTTTATTCCCCTAGCATGTTTTTTCTAATTAATGCTATAATACTATTAATACTAAAGAAACTGGCAAGGAGAGTTTATAATGCATAGACAATATATTAATTATTCTGCAAATATGCCTGTATCTATTTCTTTTAATACCATTAAAAATTATCCAATCCATTGGCATTATTGCATCGAAATTCTTTATGTTATAAAAGGCACAATCAATCTATATATAAATACTGAAAAATATGTAATAAGTGAAAATCAAATTGAAATTATAAATATAGATGAAGTTCATAGCATTGAAAGTGATGATCCTGACAATAAAGTACTCATATTTCAAATAGATCCATACTTTTTTCAAAAGTACTATAACGATATTGAGAATATGTTTTTTTATACAAACTCTTCTAGTAAGGCTTCACAATTAGGTGAAGAGTATGAAGATTTAAGAGTATTTCTTTGTCAAGTGCTTTGTGAAACAGTACAAAAACAAGATAATTATGATGAAGAAATCGAAGATATCCTTGTAAAACTCCTTTATCATCTAATAAATAACTTTAACTATTTAATTCATGAAAAACAAGAACTTAAAGAAAATAAAGATCAACTTCAAAGATATCATAGTATATCTAAATATATTTATAATAATTATCAAAATAATATAACCCTTAAAGATATATCTAGTAACGAATATCTAAGCACCCATTATTTATCAAGAGAAATAAAATATGCTACAGGATATTCCTTTACTGATTTTCTAAATCTTATTAGAGTTGAAGAATCTATAAAATTAATTTTGGATACAGATATGACACTATCTGAAATTTCTGAGGAAATTGGCTTTTCTCATACTAGATACTTTAATAAGCACTTTAAACTTCACTATAAGCTTACGCCTTTACAATTCAGAAAAAAATATAAATCTACTCCTGAAGTCCTAGAAAAGTTGACTAAATATATAACTCATCCTTTAGAAGAAAGTCTAGATGAAGTAATATATTATCTGGAGGACTACGACAGGTTTAATTATGAGGATAAAATTCATCAGTTAAATATTAATATGGAAAATTGTATAGGTGAATTTGATAAGAATTTTAATAGAATTATAACCATCGGTGATGCCTTTGACCTTTTAATTGAAGATAATAAAGATACACTAGAAGAACTTCAAAGGGAAATGGATTTTGAATATGGACGGATCCTAAATTTATTTAGTACTGATATGGCTATTTTCCCTGGCTCTAAATTTCATAACTGGAATAGAGCAAAGGATGTACTAGAGTTTATAGAATTTTTAGATATAGTGCCTATAATTGTTTTAGATATGAATAGCACCTATGAAGAACATATAAATGACATTAACGATGAAAGCTATGAAGTTGCCTCTAAAAATATATTATCCCTTAAAAATTCTATAGATATACATGAAGATTTTAAAAATATTCTTCTATCCTTCATGGAATATTTCAGTGCAATAGAAACTCTTAATTACAAAAATTTTAGATTTGAATTTTCCTCTACCTTTCCTGAAAATTTGAGGATTTCAATTGAAGAAATATTAATTTACAATAAATTAGATTTTGAAGAAGAACCTTTTATGATAAATAATGAAGTAAATAATATATATGATACAGCCTATATGATTCCATTTATTATTGATAATGTAGTAAATCATAAGGGAGATTTAAGCTTTATAAGGGCCTTTGACGTCCTTGATAAGCAAGTAAATATAACCAATGAACTATTCTTTGGTTATCCTGGTCTTATAAATGATAAGGGAATAAAAAAACCTGCCTTTTATGCCTATTCACTTTTAAATAAATTAGGTAATACATTAGTAGCTAAAGGTGATGGATATGTAGTTACTAAAACTAACAATCAATATGAGATTTTACTTTATACTTATCATGATAAAATCAATGATTTAATTTCTATGGCAAGTTTTTCAAAGCTTAGAGGTATAAAAAATGCGACTTCGAAAAAACTTTCTCTTAATATAACTAATATTCACTCAGATATTAATGTAACTACCTATGAAATAAATGAAAAGATTGGTTCATCCTATAACTATTGGATTGATATGGGGAGACCAACTAGACTTAACAAAGATGAAAATGGTATTCTTCATAAAGCTTCTTATCCTAATATTAGATTTAAATACTTTAAGAAGAGTACAGTTATAAATATTTTAGTTACCCTAAAAACCTATGGAGCTACATTAGTTATAATCAATGAAGTTCAGAAGCCTATTAAGATTAATTAATTTTACCTCAATTTATATGAATATATATATACTTTCAGTTAAAATATATTATGTTATGTATAAAATATATTGATTTTAAGTACAAAAGCATCCTAATTAAGGTGCTTTTGTGCTTTTTCCTATTTTAAACCAATAACTATTTGGGCAGAATAGTACTTTTTGATGGACACTTAAGTGAATGTTTATTTAATTGTTTTCAACTATAATATTAATATAAGATAAAATATTTTAATAATAAATTAAACATGAAGACAAAACATATTTTTCTATAAAAATAAAGAGAACTTTTTATAAAATAAACTCAAGAAGAATATGCAGAATTTTCAAATAAATGAGGTGAGACTAATGGGAATTAACCCTAAAATATTTTCGGATGGAAGAACATACAGAGTATTATTAAAATTTGCCATACCTGCAATTTTTTCTTTACTAGTAGCAGAACTCTATAACATGGTAGACACAGTTTTTGTTGGTAGATATATTGGTCCTAATGCTATCGGTGCCTTAACAGTTGCATTTCCAATTCAACGTTTTCTTATAGCAATCGCTTTCTTAATTGGTGTAGGAGCTTCAACCTACGTTTCAAGATATTCCGGTGAAAAACAACCTGAAAAGATTAAATCCACAATAATTAATTCAATATCTATTACAATAGGATCTTTAACAATAATCCCTCTACTTTTATTCTTATTTAGAGGTGGATTATTATATAAACTTGGTGCAAGTGACGTTACTTTTGGGCTAACTAATGATTATATATCTATAATTTTTATAGGAGCAATATTTCAAGGATTAACTATAGTATGCTCTCAAGTAATGACAGCCTTAGGAAACTCTAAAATAGGACTTTATGCTAACAGTATCGGTGCACTTCTAAATATTGTAGTTGACTACATATTAGTAGCTCATTTAAATATAGGTATAGCTGGTGCAGCTATTGCTACTGTAGTTTCTCAATTTGTAGGCTTAATTTTTGTTCTATACAAGTTTAAAGATGTAACTAAACACTTTAAAATTAAACTTTCAATAAATAATATTCTACCAAATATAGATATTACATTAATTAAAGGATTAATTGCTGTGGGATTTTCAACCTTTGTTATTGAAATATCAGATGCAATAGTTTCTGTAGTTTTAAATAACTTATTAATTTCTAGAGGTGGTAACGAAGCTATAATAATAGTAGGTGTTATTACTAAAATATCTATGTTTATGTTTATTGCAATAATTGGTATAAGTTCTGCTATGCAGCCAATTGTAGCCTTTAACTTTGGTGCAAGAAACTTTGATAGAGTTAAAAATACAGTTAAAGCATCTATAAAAACTGTAACAATAATCTCTTTAATATTTGGAGTATTTATTATGTATTTTGCTCCAAAAATGATAGGTTTGTTTTTAACTGATGCAAAGTTATTACCTGAGGCTGTTAAGGCCCTTAGAATATGTATATTCCTGCTTCCTTTAGTTGGTTTATATTATATAGGTATATACTACTATCAAGCAATTGATGAAGCTAAAAAAGGATTTAGATTATCTTTATTTAGACAGTTAATAGTATTCATTCCTTTAGCTATAGTTTTTGTAAATATTTTTGGTACCATAGGTGCATGGATAGCATATCCTGCTTCAGATTTAATTTCTGCAGTAACATCTTTCTATTTATTAAATAGTACTTGGAAAAAGGATCAAAAAGAAAAGACTACTAAAACCGTAATAGCTTAATAAAAAAAATTACTCCTTAGAAAGTTATATTCTAAGGAGTTTTTACATAATAATTATAAGTTAGGTACTAGGATGACAATCTTAGCTCCTATTATTTTATTAAAGTTACCTAATAATATTTCAAAACTATAATTCGCAAGAATTCACATAGTTTCCAGTAACATCAAAGCCTATATATTGTCCAGAGCACAAAGGTTCTTTAATAGCTAATTTAAAATAAACTATATCTTCTCCACAATTGTCGCATCCAGTAAATTTTGCAATTTTGCAATCTTCTGCGATAGGTACTCTAACCCATTTATGAGGCCAAACCCAAACCCACTTATATAATACTACAGCAACTAAATATTCTTTTCCTCTACAAATATTCTTAACTTTAATAGAAAATTTAACTATTCTGCATTTAGTTTCAGCATCTATTATTTTTACTTGTCCAAAATCTTGTGGGCATTCGCAAGGATTTAACATTTTATCTGTCCCATATTTAGGAGGTGTGCCTTGTGGCCCTGGATCTTTACTCTGTTCTTGAATTAGATTTGTCTCTAGTTCTATGGAATCAGAATTTTCATTTGTCACATATTTTAATTCATTTTCAATTGTATCCATATATTACACCTCATACACTAATATATTTTGTTTTAATTACAGTACTTCCTTCGATTATATATTTAATGTCATCTGTAATTTTCGAATAATTTTTTATCCTTGATTTTATTCTATTAGTATATTATATGTATATAGAATTTCAATGCTACTCTATTCTTATATAAATAGCATTTTAATATCATTAAACTAAAAAACTATCTCAAAATAAGCTAAACCTTAATGTAAAGTTTAGTAATTCATTTTGAGACAGTCCCTTTTTATTACCAATCTAATATATATTATTTATTAGTACCATTAGTAGTAGAATATACACCTCTATTTAAAGCATCATGTATAGCTGATGTTACCTTACCTACTTCAACTTTTTGATCCATATCCTTAACTATAGAAGAAGGGTTATATAAATCATTAAGACTTTGTCTTATATCTTTATCCTTTAAATAGTTTATCAAAGCTTCGTAATGATTTTTCACATTCTTGAAATTACTATCTTTTAAATAATTATCATCATTATTAGATAATGCTATAAATTTAATATCCTTAATTTGATTATTAGCTAAAGTAAATTCAACTGTTAATTCATCCTCATCTATATATGAACCACGATATATACCGTTAGAATAATTATTGTTAGTTAAGTCCATACCAAAGAGTGTATTATTATTACTATTCGTATCATTTATACCTAAAACTCCACTCTCTTTAATTCCGTTATTATTAGTTGCATTATTAGCTATTCCATTTTTAGTTTGATTCTGAGCAATTTCACCACCAGTATTTTTATTATTTCTTGCAGTGCCATTATTAGTACATCCTACAAGTCCTGTGGTTAATGCTATTGTTGCAATTAAAAGCGCTATTTTTTTCATAATAAACCTCCTATGCATATTTTTATAATTATAGTATAAGCATATACACAGTTATTATTCTTTTATTGCTTTT
Organism: Clostridium sp. UBA3061; assembly: GCF_002367465.1. Lineage (NCBI taxonomy): Bacteria > Bacillati > Bacillota > Clostridia > Eubacteriales > Clostridiaceae > Clostridium > Clostridium sp. UBA3061. The sequence continues at coordinate 59,981 of NZ_DFCF01000005.1, forward strand.
CCTATTATATCCTTTCTTTCTACAATATATAAGGATAATTAAATTTTTTAATTTCTAATAAATTAAAGTTATATTTATTTTTAAATATAGAATTTTTTCACTTTATATTGTTAAAATAAAATATTGCAAGTTGTGTTCTATCTCTAAGATTTAATTTTTCTAAAATACTACTTATATAGTTTCTTATTGTACCTTCACTCAAAAATAATTTTGCTGATATTTCTTTATTTGAAAGTCCTTTAGAAACTAAAGTGATTATTTCAATGTCTCTATCAATTAAATCATACTTTGATATATCTTTTTTATTTTCAGTACTATTTAACATGGTAGGAATTTTAGATATAATTTCTTGTCCAAAAACACTTTGTCCAAGTTCTACTGCCTTTAAGGCAGGTACTATGCTTTCAAAATGTTGTTTTAAAATATATCCCTTAGCACCAACTTTTAATGCAGTTATAATATATTCATCATCCTCAAAAGTGGTTAAAAATAATATTCTCCCCTCATTATGAGATTTTAAAATCTTCTGTGCAGCCTCTAGCCCTGACATTCCCCCCATACGAATATCCATAAGTAATATATCTGGAGTATACTTATTATACAGCTCTATAGCTTCTTCACCACTATATCCAAGAGATATAACTTTTATATCACTTGATGTCTCTATGATTGTCTTTAATGATGCTGCTATAAGCTTATCATCATCTATAATAATTATTCTCATAGTTTCCCCTCCTTCATAATAGAAATAAATATTTTAAACCCTTTTGAATTATCAAAATTCACAATACCATTTAGGCTATTTACTCTCTTTTCAATGCTTTGTAATCCCATTCCACCATCCATACTTACCTTCTTTTTACTTCCATCATCTAAAATAATTACTTGATATAATTTTGGATGTTCATATAAACTTACAGTTACTGTGGTTGCATTTGAATGTTTTATTATATTAGATAGTGCCTCTTTTACAATAGCAATAATAGCATATTTAATCTTAACATCTGGATTAGAAGAAAACTCATAATTTAAAGTAGCCTTACAAAACTTAAATTCATTTATAAGCTTTGAAAGTTGTACATATAAGTCAATAGAATCTTCATGTAAATTATGAACACTACTTCTAATAGAATCCATACCTTGGTCCAAGGTAGATTTAATGTCCTCTAGAAGCCTTTTTGTTTGTTCCTCTTTAGTAACTACCATAATAGCACCAATTTGCAATATAGAGCTAGTTAAAAGGTGTCCTACATTATCGTGAATTTCTCTTGAAATACGATTTCTCTCCTTTAATGTTGCAAAATTGACTTCAAAATCTTGTTTATATTGTAATTCCTTTACTTTCTCTTCTAATACTATAGATATCTCAGTTAAATCATCTCTTTGTTTTATAAATTTATCATGCAATTTTTCATATTTCACAGTATTAAACTTTAAGGTTGCTGACGTAATAAGAAGTCCAAGAATCATTATACTAATAATATGTGAGTATTTATGTATATTCATAAGGTACGGAATTAAAGTTAAGATGCATATATATTTATACTTTGAAAAAATAGTATCATAAAATATTATAGGAATGCCCATAAGAAATTCAGGATATAAAATGCAAAGGATACTATATATTATTAATACTATTACATTTAATTTATCCTGGCTAAAATATTCTAGAAAACAAGTTATTGCCACTGTAACTAAAATGGGTAAGATTAATTTTTCTATACTATAATTTTCTATAAGTAATAATGCCGAACCTATAATCAAAATAATTTTATTTAATATATTATTCATCTATACTCCCTCACTTTATATATCTATAATACCATATACAAATTTCTTAATGTGACAAATGTAATGTAATATTAATGACAAATAGCACTTACCTACAAAGAGATTCTCTAATAAACTATAAGTATAAACTAAATAAAGTAAGGAGTATTAACTATGATTGTAAAAATAGAAAACCTGGTAAAAAGATATGGTGAACTAATTGCTTTAGATCACTTAAATTTGGACATTAAAAAAGGTGAAATATTTGGTCTTTTAGGTCCAAATGGTTCTGGTAAAACTACTACTATAAACTGTATGCTATCTCTACTTAAATATGATAAAGGGACTATTGAAATCCTAGGAGAGGAAATGACTCCAACAACTTATAAAGTAAAAAAAGATATTGGAATCGTCATGCAGAATGTAGCCGTCTTTGATGAATTAACAGTGTATGAAAACATTGATTATTTCTGTGGATTATATGTAACCAATAAGAAGGAACGAAAAGTACTTGTGGAGAGGGCTATTGATTTTGTTGGTCTTTCAGATTACAAAAAATTTATTCCTAAAAAGTTAAGTGGAGGACTTCTTAGACGATTAAACATTGCTTGTGGTATAGCTCATAATCCAAAACTAATCATTTTAGACGAGCCAACGGTAGCTGTTGACCCTCAAAGTAGAAATCACATTTTAGAGGGAATAAAAAAATTAAATGCTGAAGGAGCCACAATTATATATACCTCGCACTACATGGAAGAAATTGAACAGCTTTGTACTTCAATCGCTATTATGGACAAGGGAAAAGTCATTGCTAAGGGCACAAAGGAAGAACTAAAGTCAATTATTGATTTAGGTGAGAAAATAACTATTGAGGCCTTTAATTTAAATGAAAATCATATAAAAAATATAAATATTCTCCCTAATGTTATATCAGTAGACTATAAAAATAATTTACTAAATATTAGAACAAAAAGTGGACATAGTTCTCTTGGTGACATTGTTAGTTATATTGGAGATAATAAAATAAGTTATGGGAAAATTTACTCAGAGCAACCTACCTTAAATGATGTATTCTTGGAAATTACAGGTAAAGAGCTTAGAGATTAAAGGAGGAATATAGAATGTTTTGGCATATTTTTAAGTATCAACTTAAATGTCGTTTTAGAGATAAATTAAGTGTCTTTTGGACCTTATTATTTCCAATTGCATTAGCTACAATTTTCAATTTAGCCTTTTCAAATATACTCACCGGTGAAGAGTTTGAGAATGTTAATATTGCTCTTGTAAGTAATAGCAATATACCTGAAAGCTTTTCTACAGCTATGAAGGAAAGTGATTTATTTAATATAGAAAGTACTGATGAGAATAGTGCGAAAGAATTGCTTTCTAAAGGTAAAATTTCAGGGTATATAACTTTTGTAAATAATATTGAAATAACTGTTGCAAAGTCTGGTATTAACGAGTCCATAATAAAAACTTTTGTAGATAGTTATAGTCAAAAGTATTCCACCATATCAAATTTAGTATCCATAAACCCAAGTATTATGAATGAAGATTTTATGAATAATATTGCTCTTTATAATAACTACACTAAAGATAAAGAATTGAATAGTTCTACAAACGTTGTTGTAATTTATTTTTATACCCTTTTAGCTATGACTTGCATTCTAGGTTCAACCCCTGGTTGTACTGATGTTATAAACATCCAAGGAAATCAATCTCAAAGAGCAGCAAGAATTAATATAGCTCCTGTGAATAAAATAAAAACCTTTTTAGCTGCAATTAGTGCTACTTTATTATTTTATTTTTCAACAGTGCTAATAGTTATACTATATATTTCTCAAGTTTTAAAAATAGACTTTGGTAACTCCATAGGTTATGTAATTTTACTTTGCTTTGTAGGCTGTTTTAATGGAATAACTTTGGGTGCCATGGTAAGTTCTTTAATTAATAAAAAAGCTAGCGTAAAGGAAGGCATTTTACTGGCATTTACAATGGTATGCTCTTTTTTGTCTGGAATGATGGCAGTTCAGATTAAATACTTCATTCAAGATAAATTTCCTATCTTATCCTATATAAATCCTGTTAACTTAATTACTGACGGATTTTATTCATTATACTATTATAGTACCTATGATAGATATTTTCTTAATCTTGGTCTTCTATCCTTGTATGGAGTTATATTCTCAATAGTTACTTATCTAGTTTTAAGGAGGCAAAAGTATGCAAGTATTTAAACAGTATTTTAGAATAGTAAAAAAAAGTGCCCTTTCCTCTTTATTGCTTTATATGGCTATATTTATATTTATGACAATTATTTTTAGTAATGTTGGGAATTCTACAGATTCAACCTCTTTTGAAACTGAAAAATGTAAAGTAGCAGTTTTAAATAATGATAATTCTCCTCTTTCAAATAATTTAGAAGCATACATTGAAGAAAATTCTAAATTGGTAAAAATTAAAACTACCGATGAAGGAATAAGAGATGCATTATTTTTTAGAGAAGCAGAAATTGTAATCACCATCCCTAAAGGATTTGAAGATAGTTTTCTTAAAGATAATTCCTATACTTTAGAAACTCAAAGTATACCTAACTCTTCCAGTAGTATTTTTATAAAATCAATGATAAATAATTATCTTAACACAACCAAAGTTTACATTGATAATACTAAGAACTTAGACTTTGAAAAAATAAGTGATCTAGTAAATAAAGATTTATCTATAGATACAGAAGTTACTTTAGCAAAGGATAATAAAGAAGATACTAAAAGTAGCGTTACCTATTACTTTAACTATTTAGCTTATCCTATGCTATGTATGTTAATACTTGGAATATCTATAGTATCAAATATTTTCAATTCTCCAGATTTAAAAAGGAGAAATTTATGCTCACCTATTAATTCCTATAACTTCAACATGCAGATATTTTTAGGAGATATGGTTTTAGCATTATCTACTTGGACTATATTCATGGCACTAGCAATAGTAATGTATCCTAAAGACATGTTTTCTTTTAGTGGAGTGTTACATGGTATAAACTCTCTAATATTTACAATAACTTGTTTATGCCTTAGCTTCTTAATTAGCAATATATCCACTAAAAATTCCATAGGGCCAATTTCTAACCTTGTGTCTTTAGGTTGTTGCTTCTTAGGAGGTGCCTTTGTTCCTCAGCAACTTCTCAGCGAAACAGTAAAAAGTACTGCTATATTTAATCCAGTATATTGGTTTATAAATGTAAATGATAAACTTAATGCCCTATCAACATTTAATATGGATACTCTCACTCCACTCCTATTTGAAATGTTAATAATGTTAGCTTTTTCAGTAGCTTTCTTAGGAGTAGGATTAGTTATCATGAAACAAAGAAGAACTAAATATTAAATGAAAATAAATACCTAGCTCTTTAATTAAAGTGCTAGGTATTTATTTATATAAGTTTATCCGATGACTACCAGCTCTAATACTCCCATCTTTCTTCAAAGTGGGTGCGAAGATCTGCTACGTCCCTGGATAACGATTTCTAAAGCTTCGAAGAAGCTAAGAACTCTGTTTAGGCTAAATCCTTTTTATTATAAATAGCATAAGTAGTTACAATAGATATGGCAATTATTCCTAATCCTAAAAGTACATATTTCACTTCAAACCCATTCTTTAGCAGCTTAGCTGGAACTACATAATCAAAGGGTGATAAATATAAAAATCCTTCTAGTTCATCTTTCATCTTCCCTATAATTCCAAATATATAAGTTGTAAAGAATACTCCTAGTGCAATAGATGTCCCTTGTTTGCTAGATTTTATTATAACCGATAATAAAAATCCTATGGCCATAAATATATATCCGAGAAAAGCCATTCCTATAAATAAAGTTTTTATATCCATTAATAGTGTCATAGTCTCAACCTCTTCTGGCTTTACAGCCATAGAAATTCCCATAGTTACAACTCCAACTATAACAATAAATAAGTAAAATATAATTGCTGAGGAAATTAATTTTGAAGTTACTATTTTATTTCTCGTAATTGGCTTTGAATATAAAAACTCAATGGTACCTTCACTTTCTTCTTTTACTAAAGCAGTTATTCCAAGAATTATTCCATATATTCCAGCTGCCATAGATATATATTGAATTGCATAGGCTAAATAATCTGAAATGTTTCCAAAATCTACAGCATCTTCAAGATTAAAAGCCTCTAATAGTGCAGGTGGCAAAGCATCTAGTTTTGTAGCAACAATTTCTTGCATTCCACTATCCTTCATGCTAGGAAATAATGCCATAAACATTATTACTAGTCCTACACATACTACAGACCAAATAATAGCAGATTTTAATAGTCTTCTAAATTCAAACTTGAATATATTCATCCTACTTCTCCCCTTCCCTCTTATAATAATCCATAAATGTATCCTCTAAAGTATGCTCACCTATAAGTAACTTCTCAACATTAAACTTAGCAATTTCTTTAATTAATTCATCAATATCTCCTATAAAACTAAAAGTTATTTCACCTTTATTATTTTCTATAACCTCTCCCTTACACTCTTCAACCTTCTTATTATCTATCCCCTCAGCTTTTAAGGTAATTTTTACTCCCGTTTTTCTGGCAAGCTTATCTATTTCAATTACATCAATAATCTTTCCATCTTTTATTACTGCAACTCTATCACATAGATTTTCAACTTCAACTAAATTATGAGAAGATAAGAATATTGTAGTTCCCTTAGCTCTTTGTTTTTCTAGTATATTGAAAAGTTTTTTTTGTATAAGTGGATCTAGTCCATTAGTAGGTTCATCAAGAATTAAGAGCTTAGGATTATGAATAAGTGCTTGTACTATAGCTACCTTTTTCTTGTTTCCAAGACTCAATTCACTCATTTTTTTCTCTAACTCTACCTCTAGTTCTTTACATAGTTCATCAGTATCTTCTTTATTAGTATTTTCGTAAAAACTCTCAGCATATCTTATAATATCTTTAACCTTTGATTCATCATAAAACTTTACTTCACTAGGTACATATCCAATATACTTTTTTATTTCACTACTTTCTTTAACTATATCCTTTCCAAGAATTGTTCCATACCCAGAAGTCGGAAAATTAAAATTTAAAAGAGTTCTAATAGTAGTAGATTTTCCTGCTCCATTTGGACCTACAAATCCAAAAATTTCTCCTTCTTTAACCTGCAAGTTCACATCTACTATTCCTCGATTTTTTCCATAACTCTTTGTTAATTTGTTAGTTTCAATTATATTCATTACTATCCCCCTATTTATCATCAAATTTTGAACTTTTATACAGTTTCAATTTTTCATTAAATCTTTCTCCTGAAACCTTATTGTATAATGCAATAGACCCAGTAAAGGAAATAAAACATACAGTAAATATACTTAATGCAATAGTAAAATTATTACCACTACTTAAGTCAAACCAATTAAAGATCATAGCTAATATATAACCTATAAAAACAAGCAGCAAATAATGAACAATTATCTTAATCCAAGTCTTTACCTTCATAAATATATTAGATGCATATATAACATATTGGAGAAGAGTTAAAATTATAGATATAAATATCATCTGCCATATTAAACTTAGCTGAATACTTTTTTCTCCTAAAAAAGGAGCAATAAGAGTATAAATAACAACCTGAGATGTAAAGAACATACATGTTATTATCTTTATTTCTAATGTGTTCTTAAAAAATTCTTTCATACAATACTCCTCCTATAAATCTAACTTATTTTTTAAGATAGGTACATACTGTCTTGAAACTACTAATTTTTCATCATTATCTAGAAGTATCTCTATTCGTCCTCCAAACATAGGGACTATATTTCTTACCTTTCGCAGATTTATAATAGTAGATTTAGAACCTCTAAAAAAATCTGTATTTTTAAGTCTTTCTTCTAATTCATAGAGTCTTAAATGTGTCTGTAAAACCTCCTTATCCATATAAATAAAGGTTTTCTTATCAACTGACTCAAAGTAAAATATCTCATTTGTATCTAGAATAAATATCTTTCCATCCTTATTCCCTGTTATTTTTTCTTCTAAGGCTTTAAGTTTAGATATAATTCTTGTCACATTTTCATCTATTGTTTTACAGTTAATTACTATTTCTACATCTTCAATATCTTCAACTTCATTTATTATAATCTTCATTTAACGCCTTCCTTTCTATTCAAATTCTTTAACCAGTTAAAAAATTCAAATTATCTATAATCTATAATTTAAGTATATTCTTTAAAATTTATTAAGACAATCATATCCTTCTAAGCTGCATAAATCCTATGCTAAGTTGCATATAAAAAACTTCATCCTAAAGCTAATTATCTTTAGGATGAAGTTATTTTGAATTTATTATTATTTGTTTTCAGAATTTAGTTTAACTCACTGTTAAAATGTGTTTAAATATTATAATGATATATTCGTTTACTATTTGTTCTTTTTGGCAACTTTTCTCTTTTCTGTTTCATCTACTACTAAAGCTGCCACTGCAGAGCCTGTAACATTAGTTGCTGTTCTCATCATATCAATTATAGAATCAACGGCAATTATCATTGCCATACCTTCTATAGGTAATCCTAATGTTGCTAATACTACTGTTGTAGACATAGTTGCTGAACCTGGAACTCCTGCAATACCTATTGAAGATACTATAGTAGTTAATACTATTAAAGCATATGAGTAAATTGTCATATCCACATTAAATACATTAGCAACAAATATAGCTACTATAGCTGGATACAATCCTCCACAAGCATTCATTCCTATAGTCGATCCAAGAGGTGCTACAAAGCTAGCTATATTTTCAGAAACTCCAGCTCCTTCAACTAAAGATTTTATAGTTACTGGTAGTGTTCCATAGCTACTTTGACTTGTAAAAGCCATTGTTTGAGCTGGAAAGATTCCCTTGAAGAATTTTAAAGGATTTTTCTTCGCTACAAAAGCAATAAGTGGAGTATAAACCACTATAAACTGAAGTATAGCTGCTATATAAACTGCCGCAATAACCCATATTAAGGATTTAATAGTTTCTAATCCATTGCTTGCTACAGCCTTTGCAATTAAAGCAAAAACTCCATAAGGTATAAATTTTAATACTATTTGAGTTATTCTTGATACTATAGTATGAGCTGATAACACAAAATCTTTAAAAGGTTTAGCTTTAGTTGGATTTATATTATCTTCTGTAACTAAAGCTATAGCTACAAATAGTGAGAATATAACTATGGGAATTATTCTATTATCTACTATAGCTGCTATTGGATTTGATGGTAGCATGTCCACTAGCACTTGAGTAAATGTAGGTATTTCCCTAGCTACAAAGTCTTCTGCTCCCGGAAAAGTTAATCCTTGTCCTAAGTTAAATACCTTAGCTACGACAATTCCTATAGCTGCTGCTATTCCTGTAGTTCCTAATAAAATTCCTAGTGTTTTAATTCCTATAGACTTTAATGTATCTAAATTCTTTAGTCTAACTATACTTGTAATTAGTGAAACCATAACTAAAGGTACAACTATCATTTTAATTAAGGACATATATCCTTTTCCAACTATATCTAAAAATAAAATGTTTTCTTTAAATATCGCTCCTAAAATAACTCCTAAAGCAAGTGCTGTTAATGTAGTATAAGTAAATTTATTAGTCTTTTCTTCAACTGCATATATGGTAAACACTGCTAGTAATGATAGTATTACTGCTAATATTAAATTTATATTCATTTTAAAATCTCCTTTTATTTTTAATTTTGTTTAGTAATTTTGAATTTACTTATAAGCATTTTAGTAGAGCTTCCTTATTTCATTTGTTCTTTGCTGGCCAGCAAAATTCTATAAGCTACTAATTTTCCACGTAAACTTATAGAACAAAAAACCTTCTGCCCCTGTAATATACAGAGGCAGAAGGTATACTTCCGCGGTTCCACTCTTATTAGATATAAAAATATCCATCTCATTTTAGGTACTACATACCCTAACTCTGTAATGGGAGTTCCCATAAAAACCTACTTGCTTCGGCTTTTCTGCTCCAAGGGGCACTTCACTAATACTTATTATAGGTTATCTCAGCAAATTAACCCTCTCTGTAATAACTTATACTAATTACTTTCCCTTTTCGTTGCATTTGTAAATTCATATTTAACTGTTATCATAGTATCCTATTTTAATTTAATAGTCAACACCTTTTATTCATGAAATTTTTTCCTATAGATTTAAATATATCTGATAATACTCATTTTATTCTTCTTGTTAAAGTCTTATTTTGACTCTATCTATAATATAATTTTGTTACCATCTACTAAGATTTTTATTTTACATTCCGGGTTTTTTAAACTAAATAATTTAAGTATATTGTGCGATATATCATCAATATTACTGACATTTTTAATATGAATTTCTAAAGGATAAACTTTCTCAATATATAAAAGTAAACTTTCGAAAGAAAAATAAATTCTATTCTCTTCGTTATAATGGTTTAAGTTATCTTCAATTCTTAGATTTTTATTTATTAACAAAACTTTTGGCTGTATTCTTAACAGGTCCTTTAGAATAAACTCATCTAAATCCATTAACTGCTCAATTGAATACCTCTGCATAATTTTTTCCACTATACATGCTATACCAAAATATTTAATCTCATTTATAGGATAACACTGTACAATTATACTAGTCTTTTTAACATTATTCACATTAACTTTATCTACCCTATAAAAATTTATTTTTGTATTTTCACTATTACAAATAATACTTTTGTAATAGCTTATAACTTCTTCACTAGGACGTATATTTAACTCTTCTCTTAAAATATACTCACATTTCTTATATTCCTTTAAAGCAGCTTGTATATCATTAATTTGCATATATAAATTCATTAACTCCAAATAAATATCTTCTCTATAGGGATTAATTTTTAGTACTTCATTTAATACTATAATAGATTCACTATACATACTATTTTCTGAATATAGCTTAGCTAATTTAAATAACAATGTGCTATAACACTCCTGATATTTTTCTCTCTCAAAGAAAATCCAATCATTAAAATCAGGACAATTCTTCAAATAAAATCCTTGAAGAAATTCACCATTATAAATATCTTTACATTTTTCTAAAGATAATATAGGATTTTCTTCATTTTCTAAATTTTCCATTACAAAATTTATTTGTAGAACATCTATATAATAATCAAATTCTGGATTTATCATGCAACTATCTTTTGAACTAATAAATAAATCACAATCCTCGCGATTAAATATTTTACGTAATACCCAAAGGCTATATCTTAGATTATATCTAGCATTTTCAATAGTTGCATTATTCCAAAAAAACGTACAAAGCCTATCTCTAGTAAATTTTTTACCTTTATTAGTACATAAAAAACAAAGCAATCCTATAGCCTTATTACTAAGCTTATCGGTTACACTTACACCATCTACTTTGATATCTACTTCACCTAAAACACATATATGAACTCTACTCAATATTTATCACCTACTAACTAATAAGTATCCTGTCTAAGTCGACATTCATATAGTATATTACCTTCTTTAATAGTTGCCACAACACCTATATCGTTAATTTCCTTAGAATCTATGCTAAGGGGATTTTTGTCTAATATAACTAAATCAGCATATTTTCCGACTTCTATAGATCCCTTTTTATCCTCTTCAAATACAGCATAGGCACTATTAATAGTAAAAATTTTTATAGCTTCTAACACAGTTATTCTCTCATTTTCATTAGGATGATTTACTGCAGAATAAATACCTAGTAATGGATTAATAGGAGTTACATCACTATCAGAGCCTCCACAAACTATAAGATTATTATGAATCATAGTTCTATATGGATTTGTCTTTCTAGTTCGTTCTTTTCCCAATCGCTTCTCATACATCTTCCCTTTTCCCCCCCAAAAATATTCATAGGTGGGTTGAACAGATGCAATCAATCCTAACTTTTTTGCACGATTAATATGCTCATTAGATGGAAGTTCAAAATGCTCTATTCGATGACGAAGATTTTTATTTGGATATATACTATTTGCAAATTCATGGGCAGAAATTATTTGCTCAATAGCTAATTCACCTATAGCATGGGTACCTAACTGAATATTATTTTCATAGCATTTCAATACAAATTCATTTAATTCTTCTTGAGTATAATATAATATACCTGATTTGGTAACATCATCCTCATATGGTTCACATAACGCTGCTGTTCTTGAACCAAAAGATCCATCTAAAAAAATACTTCCACCAATCCTATTTAATTTTTTCTCCATCACCTTATCCACATTAATAGTTTGATAAAATAATATGATATCTATTGGATAATCATCCTTTGTATCAAAAATAAACTCTGCATCCTTATCATGGAAAGTATATCCCCCCTCCATAGCATTAATTGTAGTTACACCTTTCGCAATAGCACTTTTTAAAGTATTATTTACTGCAGAAAATCGCGCTTTATTACTAATACTTTCCAATATCTGCTTTCTAACTAATGCATTCGCAGTATGGGTAAGGACACCAGTTGGAATATTAGCTTCATTCTTTACTACACCTTTAAGATTTAAAGGTATAGTAAATTTGTGTAATGCTAAGGAATTTAAAATACTAGTATGATACTCTTTTCTATTTATCCAAACTGGATGATCTGGAGAAACTTTATCAATTTCATATCTTGTTGGAAGTCTCTTCTCTTTAAGTTTAGTTTCATCTAGACCTGTTGCTCTAACTAAGGTATCCTTTGGTGCAGTATCACAATATTTCTTAATAAGCTTAAAAATTTCATCAAAACTTGTAGCATTGCTTAAATCAACACTGATAGAATTCAATCCCGTTTGAACAAGATGAACATGGCTATCATAAAATCCTGGAAGCACAGTCATTCCTTTTAAATCTATTAGCTCTGTGTTATTATCTGCTATATGTAAGTAATCTTCTTCAAATCCCATTTGTGTTATCATTTTATTTTTAATTGCAATCCACTGAAAGCATTGCATCTCTGAAAAAGTTATTATATTCCCATTATATAAAATTAAGTCAGCCATATTAACAACCTCGAATTTTCATTATATACCCCATTATAACACTTATAATTTTATTAATACATATTTAAAAGAGGCCGCTAAAATGTTTTAATAAAACTTTTAACGTTACCTCTCCTTAAAATCTTTTAACAATCTACAGAATTCTAATTACATAGAAGGTTACATAAATAATTGTAAATAGACAAAGCTGTTTCTGTTACAGTATCTATTATCACATATTCATTACTTGTATGATAGTTACCTCCATCAGGACCAAATATTATAGTTGGAACCTTTAATCTTGAACCTACATAATTAAAATCTCCTATACTTTTAAAATAGTCAATAGTGCACTTCTTCTTAGAAGCTTCCTCTACGCTTTCTATGAATTTTTCAACATATGAGTTATTTTCATCAATAGTATATGGAAGAAACCCCTTAGTCTCTTCATTGGGATGTTCTCTTAATGAATATTCAACCTTAGAACTAATACCAGCTCTTGCTACCGCATTAAATAATTCTTTCTTAACATAATCTTCATCCTCGCCATTAACTACATGTCTAAATACTGTAAAAGATGCTTCATCTGGTACACTACAAGCTTCATTTTTGCTATTGCATCCTAAAATACATATTGAACCCTTACCTAACTTTTCATCTTCAATAAGAGATGACTTTTCAAGCTCTATCATTAATTTTGCAGAATCGACTAATGCATTTATTCCTCTTTCAGGATTTGCTGCATGTGATGATTTTCCCTTTAAAGTTACAATATAATTGAATCCACCTCTTGCCCCTAAACAAACACATGGAAAAGGTTTCTTACAAAATCCACTACTAGGTTCTGTTACTATTGCCACATCAACATTATCTGTAATACCATCCCTTATAACTGCATCTGTACCTAATCCATATGGTCCTTCTTCATCAGAAACAATTGAATAAACAATTTCTCCACTAAAGTCATTATGAAGTGACTTGAAAGCTTCAAGGGCAAGCATTATAGCTACTACTCCGGATTTCATGTCTAAAGCTCCTAATCCATAAAGCTTTCCCTCTTTAATTACAGCTTTAAATGGATCTGTATCCCATCCATTACACTGATTTACAGTATCTATATGTCCATTGAAATAAACTTTAGGTCCATGTTTTTTCCCCTTAATAGTACCTATAACATTTAGTCCTTGAAATTGAGTAATTTTCTTTTCATTGTAGTGATGAAATTGTGGGCTTACGTTATGCTCTTCTAGCCAAGTATAAACAGTATCCATAATTTCCTTTTCATGAAAGTAAGGACTCGGAATATTAACAAGTGTTTTTAAAAGACACGTAACACTTTCTTTATTTATATAATCAATTGCTGTTCTTTTCATAAGTATATACCCCTAACTATACAGATTTATTTTCATAAGTACTTGAAGATTTTATATCGCCTTCTTTAAATACAAATTTATCAGTATATGCATATATAATTGTAATTAAAGGACAAAGTAATGCTAAAAATACATAAGGTATATATTCAATGGTAGAGACCCCTAAAACTCCTGAAAAATATACCCCGCATAATCCCCATGGAACCAATGGTGAAGTAACCGTTGCAGAATCTTCACAAGTTCTTGAACAAACTTGAGGAAGAATTTTAAGTTTTTTATAAGCAGGTACAAGCATTCTTCCTGGAATTATTAATGCTATATATTGACTTGCAGAGAATAAATTAACTGCAATAGATGAAATAACATGTGTAGTGATTAATCCTCCCTGTTTACTAACTAGCCCTGACATCTTTTCTAATAAAACACCTAAAACTTTAGTTTTTTCTAGTAGTCCACCAAAACTTATTCCAATAAATCCTAGTGATATTGTCCACATCATGCTTTGAAGTCCTCCTCGGCTTAGAAGTGCATCGATCTCTGCAATTCCCGTGCTAGATATGAATCCATCATTCATAAATCCAAGCATTTCTCCAATTCCAAACCCCTGAAATATCACAGCAAATATTAATCCCACAATAGATGCTATAACCATTACTGCAAGTCCAGAAACTTTTTTTACTGCTAAAATAACAACTATAATTGGTGGAATTAACATTAATGGATTTAATGTAAAGTTATCTTTCAATCCGTTAAGTATAATATTAATTTGTGAAGCATCTATAGCATCCGCTTTAAATTGAAATCCTATAAATGCATAAAGCACTAATGATATTATAAAAGCCGGTCCTGTAGTATAACACATAGATTTAATATGATCAAAAAGGTTAGCTTCTGCCACACCAGCTGCCAGATTTGTAGAATCTGACAATGGAGACATTTTATCACCAAAAATAGCTCCTGAAATTACTGCACCTGCTGTTAATGGTGCTGGAATTCCTAGTCCCATTCCTATTCCCATGAATGCAACTCCAAATGTAGCTCCTGTAGTGTAACTGCTTCCTGTTGAAACTGAAGCTATAGAACAAACTAATGCTGATGTAACTAGAAAGAATGATGGAGATATTATTTTTAACCCATAATATATAAGAGTTGGTATAGTTCCGGCTGCAATCCATGTAGCAATAAGAACTCCTACAAGCATAAGTATAAGCATTGGTACTAATGCAATATTACATCCATATACAATCCCATCTTCAATATCTTTCCATGTAAACCCAGATATTAATGCTACTACTGCAGCAACAGCTGTTACTATGATAAGTGTAATATGAGTAGCATAGTTTTGTTTAAAAACAAAAATTTGTAAAGCCATTGCAACACATAAGAAAAGAATTATAAATATTGCTGCTCCAAAGCTAGGCCGTTTTTCCTGAGAAATGTTATTCGTTTTCATTGTCTTTATATCCCCCTTAATTTATATAATAATTATCTTAATATCATCTTAACTTTTCTATGTTTATTCTACTGTTTTATATAATGTTTTATAATTTAATAAATTTTCTTAATTTATTAAATTCATTTTCTTTTTATAATAAATTATTGTATTTATGTGTCTATTGTTGGTTTTTCTGTTGTTATTATATTTTACATAAAATAAACAATTCCACCTAAAAGATACCATTTAGTAATCTTTTAATGAAATTGTTTATCTAATATACTACTTTTTAAATAGCTTTTATATCATTTTAATATTCAACACATTTTTTATAAAAATTTTTCCTAACTTATTCACATGTTACTTTAAAATATTCACCCTTAGCTTTTACTATATGACCTGAACTATAAGGCTTATTATCTATAGTGATATAAACTTTATTAACTCCGTAGTATTTTCCTATAGTATTTACAATGCTCTCTAAGATAGCACTTTCAAATCCTGAGCCTGCATTCATTTCTTTTACAAAATTACTGCTAAAATCTATATATACCATACCATCATCATTTAAATATAAACTATTTATAGTTACATTTTTCCCTAACAATCGGCCCTTGTTATTTCCTGGAAAGTTCTTAAATAATTTTTGAATGGTAATTTTAGTTATATCATTAGTGGAAAAAGTAAGATTCTTATCTTCATAATGAATTTTATAATTTTCATCTGGATAATAACATCTTATACTTTGATTTAATCTCATATTCTCTTCTATACTTTTTAAAGTTGAAGTAACTTTCATGGTTTTAATATCATAAATAGATTTGATTAACCCCTTGTTAACAGCGTAATACTGTAAATCAATTTGGCCATTTGTATTTTCTGTGGTAACTTCAAGAGCACTACAATCTCCATTGCCTATTGAAATCTTTACATCTACCTTTGAAATATATCTTTTACTTCCATCTGATAATTTCCATGTAGTACCTACCTCTAGTGGCTCCTTTAGTAATACTTCACTTACGTTATATGGTTTATTGGTGAAATTTTCTCTATAATAACACTCATTTCTTTCAAATATTTTTGCAATTTCTCCATTATTATTTTGTAAAACTGTGACCGTTTCTGTTCCTCCATTATTACTTCTTAGTTGAACCTTATTACCATTTATATAATCAACGTAGGTAACATATTCTGCATACTCTGAATTTGTACCAGTATAACTGTATTTTACATTTCCCTTAAATTTAAAATAGTCATCTATACTATAACTTGACTTATGGTTATTATTACTTTCTTCTGGTCTAGTAGTGCTATTCTCTTTAGTAGTTTCTTTAGAACCTGTATTTTTTTCTTCTTTTAAGGTATTATCAGTGTTGTTTGTTACAACATTATTATTATTATTTATATTAGTATCTACATGAATATTCTTATCTTCTTCACTATTTTTATTACCACAACCAGCAAGAAAAACTGCTACTGCAAAAATTATTACAGGAATCACTTTTCTTCTCACAACAATCACTCCCTAAAATATTCTCTATATAATATACGTAAATATAACCAAATAATCCCACAAAATAAAAATAAATTCATTCCATATAACACCTTTTTCTGAATTTACTATATTTTTAAAATCAGTAGACTATAAATTTATCGCTTTCTATATTGTAAATTTATAATATTAAAGATAATATATAAGTGAAATTTATTTATATGGGGGATTTTTATGGACGTAATTTTAGGGCTAATCATTTCTACAATTATATTTATAACAGGAGTAATTATAAATATAGATACTGTTCTATCTTTATTCATGGTACTATGTATATTCTTTATTATAGCAATAAAAAGAGGCGTCTCCATTAGGGATGGATTTAGATATTTAATTGAAGGAGGCAAAGAATCCTTAGGGGTATTAAAGATATTTATTCTAATAGGAGCAATCGTTTCTCTTTGGATGATTTCTGGTACAGTTCCTTCAATTGTTTATTATGGAATTAATCTTATTCATCCAAGCTTCTTTGCTGTAAGCGCCTTTATTTTGTCAGCTTTTATATCCATGCTCCTTGGAACTTCTTTTGGTACCATTGGTACTGTAGGTATTTCTTTGATAGTAATGGCTAGAGCTGGTGGTGGTAATACCCTTATAATAGCTGGAGCAATTCTTTCTGGTGCCTATCTTGGAGATAGAGCATCACCTATGTCTTCCAGTGCAAATCTAGTTGCATCTATTACAAATACCAATCTCTACGATAATATTAAGAGAATGACTAAAACTTCTTTAATGCCCTTAATATTATCTCTAGGTTTATATTTAATTCTATCCTTATTCATGCCTGTAAATTATAGTAACTCAGATATATTATCTCAGCTAACCGAAACTTTTAATATAAATATAATAGCATTGCTTCCTGCATTAATTATAATTGTACTATCATTCTTTAAAATTGAAGTGAAAATTTCTATGTTTATCAGTATGACTGTTGCTGCTATTATATCCTTCATTTTTCAACATGCTACCTGTAGTGAAATTATTAAAACTGCCATCTTTGGTTTTCAATTACCTATTGATAACCCTCTTTACAGCATCATAAAGGGTGGAGGTATAATATCAATGATAAAGTTAGCCTTTATAGTATTTCTCTCTTCAGCACTTACCGGAATATTTCAAGGGGCTAATATGCTAGATTTTATAGAAGAATATTTAAATAAAATAAAAAGACCTGATACTTTATTTCTCACTACAATAATAACTAGTATCATTAGTTCCATGGTTGGCTGTACTCAAGTATTGGCAGTAATGCTTACAAAAATGACTATGAATGATACCTATATTAGATTAGGTTATGATAAAGAACACTTGGCACTTGATCTAGAAAATTCAGCTATTGTAATAGCTCCTTTAATACCTTGGAATGTAGCTGTATTAGTACCTTTAACCACTTTAGGTGTAGATGCAAGAGCTATTTTATTCTCTTTTTATTTAATTTTATTACCACTAATAAGCCTAATGTCTACATATTTAAAAAGTCATAAAGAATATAATTTTATGACATATAATATTGAAAAATAACTTAATGAAAAACTTATATAACATAATTTTTTTAACAAAACAATACCTATGGACTAGGCACACAACAGTGTTTTAGTCCATAGGTATTTATTATAATTATAATTATAATTAGTATTTATTATTCATAAATTCATCTTACATATTACTTGAATTTATTCAAATATTATCTTAGATTCTTCCATAATCTCAATTTCTATGCCTTTAGCTTTGGCTGCTTTTATAAGCTCTTCATTAACATTAAGTGGTGAATATAATGATATTTTCTTCAATGTAGGCATACTAAGCAATTTATCATAATTCTTAATAACCTTATCATGTAGTGTAATTTCTTTTAAATTAGTAAGGTTTTCTATACCCTCCAAATTGGGAATCCCTGTAACAGATAGTGAAAACTTCTCAACTTCTGGGAAATTTTTCAAACCTAAAAGGCTAGTAGGCTTCTTAGTCTGAATATCAAGTTTTTTTACATTTGGAAAATATGGCATCTCTTCTAAAGAACCTTTCTTAGGAAAAACAATTTCTAAGTCTTCTAATTTTCCAAAAGTATCAAGCTCTCCTAATTTATTTAGATATCCATACCAGATAGACATTCGTTTTAGATTTTTGCATTGCAAAAGAGGCCTATAATCCATAATAAAACCTTCATCATCTATAAAAAGTGTATTAAGGTAATTCATATGCTCAATACCATTTAAGCTCTTTACCTTGCTAACAGTACTAATCCAAATACTTTCTATTTCATCTAATTCACCTTGTTTTAAAGAAAGAAAGGCAGGCTTTTTTATTTCCTGTGAACGTTTTATTTCTGCCTCTAAATTTCCATCCTTTATTATTCGATTAGAATAAACATAGTAGTTTGTGGAAAATAACAATATACCTAGAACTATAACTAAAGCAATCTTTATTTTCTTTTTATCGGAATTCTCTTTAACTGCATAAAAAATAGTTAAAACTGATAATACTATAAAAATTATAATATAGTTAGGAATATAAATATAAAAAAATCTAAATATAAAATAATTTAATATTGGAAAAATCAATATCATATATTCCTTCCAATTCTTCCTATGAAACCCAATACCACATATCATAAGTATAATCCAAAACACTGGTGAATCATCATAAATATCATGAAATCCTGAAACAAATAATTGGAGAAATATAAATCCTATTAAAATACATATCCCTATTAAGTACTCCTTTTTATAATTTTTAGGTTTATCTTTAATTTTATCATTATTAATAATATTATCCATTTTAGACCTCCAGCAATAATTAAAACTACATTTACATCAATTTCAACTTACTCATATTTACAGTTTATCTTTAGTCAATATAACAGTATACCCTACATTTTACAATATATAGAGTTATAATGCTATAAATTTAATGAATAATTCATTTTAGTTCATATAAGTTAATGCCCTAACCATCCTATCTTCTCCTATGATACTATTTTCAAATATCTTTTTAGCATTATCTATAAACTGTGCTGGTTCTCCCATAATAGGACTAAAATGAGTTAATATAAGCTCTTTAACTCTCCCTTCCTTAGCTAGAGTGGCAGATTCTCTAAAAATCATATGCTTATTTTTGATAGCCTTGTCTATATCCTCATCCTTACCATAGGTGCCTTCACAGATAAACAAATCACTTTCTTCAATGAATTCCACCATTGAATCCATTGGTCTGCTATCAGTTATTAAACTAATCTTAACTCCTCTTCTCTCATCTCCTAATACCATATCTCCAGTATATGTTTTCCCTTCAAAAGTTACTTCTTCCTGCCTTTGTAGCTTACTCCATAGATTTTTAGGAATGTTATTTGCCATAGCCTTTTCTACATTAAACTTTCTTTCCCTTTTAAAATAAAAACTATATCCCTTGCAAGGTGATGAATGGTCTACATCTATAGCATTTAATATTATTTCACTACTATGAATTTTTCTATGCTCATTATTCTCTGCCACATATATCCCATCCTTTGATACATTAAGCTCTACCTTTGAAGGGGCTTCTATAATATTTACCTCATAGGGTAAATATTCTGCAACAACCCTTAGACCATTTACAACCCTAGTAATTCCCTCAGGACCAATTATAGTTAAAGGCTCAGTTCTACCACTATTACCTATAGTTGAAAGAAGCCCTGGAAGTCCTATGATATGGTCTCCATGGGTATGGGTAATACATATAATATCAATGGACTTAAACCCCCATGCCACCATCTTCATAGAAACCTGAGTCCCTTCACCACAATCTATAAGTATCTTTCTTCCTTTATAATTAATTAAAGTAGCTGAAAGGCTTCTTTCCGGCATTGGCATAGATCCTCCACAGCCTAATAAACATACATCTATCATTGTTTTCCTCCGTTATACCCATAATTTAAAATCTAGTTAACAACATTTTCAAAAACCTTTAACTTATTTCGCCCTAGGATTACTAGTATAAATTTTTTTAACAACACCACTATTATCTTTCTCTGGATCATAATTCTTTACTTTAAACCAATAGTATTATCCTTCTACTAATTCATTGTACTGTTCCTCTGTTAGCATTAATGTTTCTAAATTACTTTTATTATATCCACTTTCATACTTTAATAAAAACTTATCTTGTTCTTTTATTTTGTATCCATAAGCATTATTATACTTCTTATATATGGTTATAGATTCTTCATCATTTTCTCTTACAATCTTCACCATACCTATATAAGATATTGCCTCAATATTGCTCCCAATTATATATCTAACCCCTAATAACATTAATAAAAAACAGATACCTATAAGCAATAATTGTAATCGATCCTTTGTAGCAGATTTCATTTAAACTCAACCCCTTTTTAATATAACTCTGTATTAAAAATTTATAATTCATACTAATATTATATATGTTATATGAAAATAATTATATAATTTGAAATTTTTTCTATAATTCTCTCTTATCTGAAATATCATGAGATATTCTAGACTTTTAACCCCTCTCATAGTACAATTTAATTATGACGTAGGGGGGATATGTATGAAATTTATCGATTTAAGAAGTGACACCGTAACAGAACCGACGGAAGCTATGAGAAAGGCTATGTATGAAGCTACTGTAGGTGATGATGTATATGGAGATGATGAGACTACTGTAGAACTTGAAAAATATGCTGCAGAACTTGTAGGCAAAGAAGCTGCACTATTTGTTCCTAGTGGAACTTTTGGTAACCAACTTTCATTACTTACTCACTGTAGACAAGGGAATGAGGTTATTCTAGGAAATGACTGTCATATAGTTTGTCATGAAGTTGGAGCAGCATCAATTATTGCTGGAGTTCAACTTAGAACCTTAAATAGCAATATGGGTGAACTTTCACCTAGTGAAATAGAAGCAACCATAAGAAAAGAAGAAGATATCCATTATCCTGATACTGCCTTAATATGTCTTGAAAATTCTCATTCAAATGGAAGAGTTATTTCTCTAGAAAATATGGCTGAAATACGAAAAGTTGCTAATAAATATAATTTACCTATTCATTTAGATGGTGCAAGATTATTTAATGCTGCTGCTTATCTTGATGTAGATGTAAAGGAAATCACTAAAAATGTAGATACAGTAATGTTCTGCTTATCAAAAGGACTTTGTTCTCCTGTAGGATCTATTTTAGCAGGTAGCAAAGAATTTATTGATAGAGCTAGAAAATATAGAAAACTAATGGGTGGTGGCTTAAGACAATGTGGTGTAATAACTGCTGCTGGGCTTGTGGCATTAAAAGATATGAGAGAAAACCTAAAAGTAGATCATGAGAAAGCTGTATACTTATCTAAAGAACTAGCAAAACTTCCTGGATTTAAAGTAATGGAAGATAACCTACACATAAATATGGTATTCTTTGAGCTACCTACTTCTGTAAATTCTCAAGACTTAGTTCAACACCTTTTAGAAAGAGGCATAAAGGTTTGTGATATAGAAGATGGCTTAATGAGATTTGTTACTCACTACTGGATTAGTTATGAAAACATAGATTTTATTATAAAAACACTAAAAGATTACTTAACTACTTAATGATTATATTTTAACCTAAGGTTGTAGGTTAAGTGATTATTCTATTCACTTTTTACTACAACCTAGGTTATTTTTATGTTATATAAATACAATTATAGAAATTATGTATACGTTGTAGTAAAATTATGTTGTTGTAATAAATATATTGGGGAATACTATTTTATTATAATTACACTCACTAACTACAATGGCAAAATATTCAACTTATATGGGAGGATTAATCATGGAATTTCTACTGAAAGGCATAATGTCCGTCACCTGGCAACAACTAATAATGTGGGGTATAGGTGCAGGGCTAATATGGCTTGCAATTAAAAAAGGTTTTGAACCGGCACTTTTACTACCAATGGGGTTTGGTGCAATTCTTGTAAACTTACCGCTCTCTGGAGCTGTAACTCAACTTATTAATGGTCATGAAGAAATCGGAATAATAGACAATTTATTTAATATGGGTATAGCTAATGAGCTGTTTCCACTTATTTTATTCATAGGTATTGGAGCTATGATCGACTTTGGTCCATTGCTTACAAATCCGAAAATGCTTTTATTTGGCGCTGCAGCTCAGTTTGGTATATTCTTTACCATTTCTTTAGCGGCACTATTAGGATTTTCATTAAAAGATGCAGCTTCCATCGGAATTATAGGAGCTGCTGATGGACCTACTTCTATCTTTGTTGCAAACTATTTTAAAAGCAATTACATAGGACCCATAACCGTGGCCGCCTATTCTTATATGTCTTTAGTACCAATTATTCAACCAGCTGCTATCAAGCTAGTAACTACTAAAAAAGAGAGACAGATAAAAATGAAGTACAATCCTAAATCTGTTTCTAAAACTACAAAGATATTATTTCCAATAATAGTTACTGTTATTGCTGGTCTTATTGCACCAACCTCTGTAGCTTTAATAGGTTTCTTAATGTTTGGTAACCTAATTAGAGAATGTGGTGTTTTAGAAAGGTTATCCAGCACTGCACAAAATGAATTAGCTAACTTAGTAACCTTACTTTTAGGAATTACTATAGCTTCTAAGATGAAAGCTGAATTCTTTGTAACCTCTCAAACCTTTATGATTATAGGTCTTGGTCTAATTGCCTTCATATTTGACACTATTGGTGGAGTTTTATTTGCTAAATTTATAAATCTATTTGCAAAGGATAAAATTAATCCAATGGTTGGAGCAGCTGGAATATCTGCATTTCCTATGTCCGCTAGAGTAATCCAAAAAATGGGTCAAAAAGAAGATCCTCAAAACTTCTTATTAATGCATGCGGTTGCAGCTAACGTATCTGGACAAATAGGATCTGTTATAGCTGGTGGATTAGTTCTCTTCTTAATCGGAGGTGGCATGTAATGAATATAAATATAGAGGCATTCATGGAAAGTTTAATTGTAATGGGTAAAGGTATGGGCGGAATCTTTGTAGTAATGCTTATAATATTTTTAGCTATTAAAGGATTAGGCTCCATATTTAAAGGTGAAGAATAAACAATATATAGCAAAGCTCTATGACTAAAAGTCTTCAGTCATAGAGCTTTTATGATTTTAATTTCCTGAAATAGTTACACCTTTAATTTTCATCCAAGGAGTTACGGATTCTCCAGTATTTAAAGTTTCTATAGAGATTTCTTCTATATTATTAAACATATCCTTTAAATTTGAAGTTATCATAGTTTCAGTTATGGCATACTTAATTTCTCCATTTTCAACATAAAAACTATTTTTAGCTACTCCTGAAAAATCTCCATTTGATGCTGGCATATCTCCTGAAAATCTTCCTAGAATTATTCCTTTTTTAGTCGATTTTATTATATCTTCTATGGATTTATCTCCATTATCCACAACTATATTAAAGTCAGTTTTAGTAACTGGCTTTCCAATTTTCTTTGCAGCATATAATCCTATAATAAATGACTTTAATATCCCATTTTCTATGATACTTATATTTTCTGTTTTATAGCCATCTTTAGTTACAAAACTCTTATTAGCTATTTCATCATTTAGAGGCATGCATTTAACCGTAAAATTATGATTAGCAACCTTCTCATTTAATTTATCCTTTAAAATACTTGTACCACCAATTAGTGATCTATCTCCAAGAAAATTTATATTATAGTAATATAGCATTTCTACTACTAACTCTGGAGTTAAAATTATATCTCCAATAAATTTATCCTTTATTCTCTCGCAATTAAGTTGACTAACTATATCCTTAAATCTTTGTCTAACATCAGCATACTCCATAAAATCTAAAGGTAATTCATTAAATAAATAACTAAAACCTGTAAAAGATGTAGATTTTTCACCCTCCTTTGCCAAGAACCCTATGTCAACTCTATATATTCCTTCTACTATTTTAAAGTCTACACCATTAGAATTTAAAAAATTAGTTTCACTACTATTAAATTCTAAGGTAGTTCCATCCGAAAACTTAACCTGTGGAAACTCTTCCTTTAGTTTCTTTAAAAATACACTTGTAAATTCATACATCTTATCTAAGTCTGGCTCACTAGCTCCACTACTAAATTCCTCTTTAGGTTGCTCTTCTGCAATATCATTACACTGATCACTCTCTGCTGATTCACACATCTCCATTAACTCTTTAATTTTTGTATTTATTGCTTCTTCTTCTAGTTTATTTAAGGTTATAGTAGATTTTTTATCATCCTTTATAGCTACTAAATCTATGTTAGTATCAATAGTTGTTCTTAAAAGAGTTATATCTTCATTTCCAAAATTCAACTCATATTTTTTATTACTTTTAAGAATGCATTGAGACTTATCCGCCCCTTGCTTCACTATATTATCAATACAATATAAGGCTATTTCTCTATTTCCCATACTATTTTCCCCCTATATTTACACTACATTTTATTGCAGGTCCACCCATACCTACAGTTATAGGTTGTTTCTTTCCACACATTCCACTATTTGACCATGAAAGGTCATCAGATACCATAGTAACAGTCTTTAACATATCAAAGGCCACTCCTGATATAGTGGTATCCTTTATGGCTTTACCTAGCTTTCCATTCTTTATTTCATAGCCCATAGTTACTCCAAACATAAACTCACTAGTAGCATCAGCTTGACCATTACCAGGATTCATTAGATAGTATCCATCCTCTACAGAAGCAATCATTTCTTCAAGTTTATTCGTTCCTGGAAGGATACAAGTGTTTCGCATTCTTATTATAGGCTCATCTGAAAACTCATAGGCTCTTGCATTTCCCGTTGGTGCTACATTAAACATATTTGCACTTTCTTTATTATGCATATATCCCTTTAAAATGCCCTTATCTATTATAGTTACATCCTCTGCCTTAGTTCCTTCATCATCTATATATATAGGTACTAGACATGTATCACCAAATGCTGTATTAGCATAATCCACTAAAGTAATTAACGGACTAGCTACCTCTTTGCCCATATATTCATTTGCTATAGAGCCAGCTAGTACAACGTCTGCCTCTGTAGTGTGTCCAACTG
This sequence comes from Clostridium sp. UBA3061, assembly GCF_002367465.1. Lineage (NCBI taxonomy): Bacteria > Bacillati > Bacillota > Clostridia > Eubacteriales > Clostridiaceae > Clostridium > Clostridium sp. UBA3061. The sequence goes on from NZ_DFCF01000005.1 coordinate 86,206, forward strand.
CTTCATGGGCAAGGATACCAGCTAAATCTGTAGCCAATATACACTCTTTTAATCCACCACTTGCATATACTCCCTCAGCCTTTTCTCTTAGTCTTTCATAAGTCTTATCTATTTTTTCATATAGATCATCTGGTTTTAAAAACTTATCCTCAAATTGACCCAATCCACTTATAATTTCATATAATTCTACAGGTACACCATTATTATCATTAACCACTAATTCTATCATTATATTTGCTCTTGGTAAAAATGAATATAACTCAGCTCCTGAAGATGTAATAAGACTTTTTTCCATATTTAATTCATTAATTCTTATACTTCTGCTAACTAAATTACTATATTTTTTTATAATATAATTATCTATCTCTTTAGTAAATTCTATTAATTGTTTTTGAGTTAATCTTGCCTTCTTTGTAGCAAATGATTTTTCTATAGAATAGTTTGAAATTATTAACTCTCTATGCCTACTCACTGACTTAGAATTTAAAAATTCCCCATTTTGCCTTGCAATATTTAGTACTTGTCTAATACTTTCATCCTTAATATTAGAATTAGAAGCAAATCCCCATGCTCCATTTACATTTACTCTTGCAGAAATACCACTAGAATTTGTTCTAATATTCTGAATCAAACTGCCATTTGTCATCATTATACCTATGGATGAATTTTCTTGGCATCGCAGTTCTGTATACCCCTTTAGCAAATTAGAATATTTACTGAAATTTGATATAATCATAGACTTCCCCCCTAAAATGAGCATTTACACTCCCTTGTTATTATTATACATTACTTACATTTATTTTAAAATAATTTTATATATTACTTGCAATCTCAAAAGCTATCATCATATATCCTTCTCTTTTACTTAAATCAAGATTACCAAGAATTCTTTTTTCCCACTTTTCACTATCTAAGTTATCTGCTGAGTATAGAAATTGAAAAAACTCTACTCCTCTAAACTTGCACATAGCTGCTAGTGATGCACATTCCATATCCACAGCAATACATCCTTCAGCCTTTCTTTTTTGCATATTTCCTATGGTTTCTCTATAAATTGCATCAGTTGTCCAAATCTTTCCTTTAACATAGGGAATTTTTAAATCATTTAATATACTTGCCAATTTATCAGCCTTTTCAATAGTTACATAATCACTTGGTTTCATATAGTGATAACTTACCCCTTCATCTCTATATGCATCAGTTGGAACAATTAAATGTCCAGCTGTAATATTTTTATCTAATGAACCACAAGAGCCATATACTATAACCTTCTCTGCTCCCATAGCTATAATTTCTTCAAGGGTACCTGTTGCAAAGGAGCCTCCTACTGGAGTCATATAAAATCCTATATCCTTGCCCTTGTAATTCATCTTATAAATAATTACGTCACCATTTACTGACCTTGTAACCCCTACTTGAACTACACCTTCTAACTTTGAAAAAACATCCATTACTTTATGAGAAAAAGTAGCTATTATTACTTTAGGAAAACCCTCAATTCTCTCTACTACTTCCTTTGGATTTATTATAGCCTCCATGCACTCATCAAAACTATGAATTATACTCATTCTTTCATCTCCTTTACACTCTTATCAACTTTACTTACCATTCTAATTTTCTTTTAAATTCTTAAGAAGTTCATCTACTTCTCTTAGATTATTAAGTACTATTATCTTTTTGTCTTCATAGTTTTTAAGCTTTTCTAAAATCTTAGGTCTTTCATTTTTATTGAACTTCAATACCCATTTAACAAACTCTAAATCTAGCTTTTCTTCACATCCCTCTGTCATATCTGGCCTTTTCTTTCCTTTGAATATGAATCTTCTCTTTACAATTCTATAGGTGCAAAGTAGAGTTGACATATTAAGAAATATTATTGTATCTGCTGAGTTTAACCTGATATCCATAGTTGATCTATAGTTTCCATCTATAATCCATTGATCATTATCAGCTAATTCTCTTACTACACTCTCCCATTTATCCTTTGGTGTCTCTATCCAACCCGGATTCCAATACAAAGTATCTAGATGATATACAGGAAGATTTAATATGCTTCCTAACTTACGTGAAAATGTAGATTTACCTGAACCGCCACTTCCTATTACAGCAATCTTATTCATATTTATCAATATTCTCCTTATCCTTAATAATTTTTTACGTGATAAACACTATACTATCAAATGCTCTTATCTAAGGATAAATAAACCAATTCTTCATCTTCTCTAACCTTAGTCATTCCAACCTTATTTAATAAATTAATAGATGGCATATTATCTCTTAAGCATTCTGCCATAATTACCTTCACAGATTCTTGAGAAAATGCCCATTCTATCAAAGCATTAACGGCTTCATAGCCATACCCAAGCATTCTTTTGCTTTCAACTATGTTATAACCAATTTCAATTTCTCCAATATCATTTGGAGAACCTTTAAATCCACCATCTCCAATTATGGTATTGTCCGCCTTATCAATAAAAATCCAAGGTCCATATCCATCTGGAAGTTTCTTTTCTAGCTGAGCCTTAAATATTGGTAACGCAGGCATTATATCGGAACTTGGCCATTCTTCATTAAAATTTACACCTATATGATCATACGCATTTATATCATTTTTTAAGACTTCTGTTATAAATCTAAGTGACATTGTTCTAATAATTAATCTCTCAGTTTCAATTCCTATAACTTGGTTTAAAATCATAATTATCTCCTTCTGATGTATCTGTTACAATACTTCTTCTCTAATATCAATCCATTCTCTTTTCAATAAATCCATGTACATTACATCTGAAAACTTTCCTGTTCTACTATCAAAGAACCCTTCCCTTACAATTCCAATTTCTTTGAAGCCTAATGCTCTATATAAACTGTGAGCGCGTTTATTATCTATCATGCTAGTAAGTTCAATCTTATTTAAATTTAAAAATCTAAACATGAAATCTATGAAATGACTTAAAGCATCCTTTCCATAGCCCTTTCCTTGCTCTTCCTTCCAAATCTTTATTCCAAATTCACATTTTTGCTCCCTTTTATCCCAGCCACAATAACTCATCTCACCTATAGGAGTCATATCCTCCTTCTTGCAGATTATAAATCTTTTACTTGCAGCATATAACTGTGAATTTAAAACTTCCTTCTCTATACTATTTCTTATTGCAGTCTTACTCTCTAAAGTACCATAGGCTAAGGCAGCATGAGACATAAAACTTCCATCATTCCACCATTTATATAAATACTCCTCATCTCCTAGTTCAATTTGCCTTATAACTACACTTTTCCCCTCTATCATAAATACCTCCTTTAATATTTTATAAAATCAAAACCTAAAACTTCTATATGCTCATCCTTATCTAAGGTTTTATCATAATTTTTTCTAAGCTGTATCATGTTTAAGTGATCAAAACCACATTCCTTATACAATTTAATGGCACTAGCATTCCTTGGAATTACTTCTCGAATAAAGTTCCGCCCATGCTGGGAAAAAGCCTGAATTTATGGCAATATTCTGTGAGTGAAAATGAGATTCCACCGTTCCATAAAAAGGAACCTTTCCTCTCTTTAAAATTTCATTCTTTAAAAGTTTAACTAAGGTTGTTCCTATTCTCTTACCTCTATATTCTGGCAAAATATCAATACCTATTTGCCACATAGTTTTACTATCTGCACTTGCACCCGCCATACCAATTATTTCATCACCATCCCAAGCAGAGACTGCAAGCATATCTGGAATATTTTTATCAAATAAAAAAGCTTCTCCAAATCTCTTATCACCCTTAAACTTCAAAATTTCTTCTTGCTCGTACCATTTTATATCATAAATAGGTTTATCCATCTCTTGAACATCAGGATTTGGTAGATAATAATGGTGAGCATCTGCTATCTCATGTCCAACCTCCTGTAGCTTTTTATCAATAGCCCTAAGTTTAGGATATTCAAATAGCCATGCCGCACTTGCATTAATAAATTTTTCTTCAAGCCATGGCATCAATGTAGGAGTTGTACTAATAATTGCTTTGTTTCCAAAACATAGTATTTTAAGAGCACATCCATCAGTATCATAAATTCTTCTACCTTCAACAAGTTTATTCTCAACTATTGTATTTACTTCTTTTTCAAAATCAGATACCTCACAGTTATAATCCAGAGCTAACTGAGCCTTAGCAATTTCTATAATTTCATTTTTTGTATACATATCAATATTCTCCTTTATATTCATAGAACTTTCTCTATTTTAACTTCTACTTTCACTATTCCATTCATCTTTTAATATGGCATATATCGCTAAATCATAAAAGCCTCTTTTCTCACTGAAACTAGCTTGTCTTAATGTTCCTTCATACTTCATTCCACTTTTATTCATTACCTTTCCTGATGCACCATTTTTAGTATCATGAAGTGCTACTATTCTATTAAATCTAATTTCAGAAAATAAATAATCAATCACAGCCTTCAATGCTTCAGTCATTATGCCCATATTCCAATATTTTCTTGACATACAATATCCTACTTCACAGGAATAATGTTTTTCATTTATTCTCACCAAAGAAATTTCACCTATAACTTCTCCAATATCTTTTAACACAATAGCCCAATTATAGTTATCATCATTTGCATATTCCAAAGTCCACTGTTTTATAATTTCTTTAGTTTCTTCTACATTATCATGGGGCTTCCAAGATAAAAATTTTGTTACTTCACTATCTGTTGCCCAGTTTTTAAACATGTCATTGGAATCTTCAACTTCAAGCTTTCTCAGTAAAAGCCTATCTGTATTTATTGTTTGTGTCCCCTTATGTGTCAACATATAAATTTCCCCTTTTTAATTTAAGTTCCTTTACTTTCCTTTAGTATTGTTTTACTACCATAATATATAAAATATAATTATTATGAATGATTATTAAACAATTTATAATAATTAAACTTACACATTTCACCATCATATAGTACTACTCTGTCGTCAACATAATTAAATCCAAGTTTATTAATCACAGTTTTAGATGAAGTGTTCTCTGGCTTTACGATTGCAGTTAAAGACTTTAATTCAGTATTTTCAAAAACCCACTGAATTAGCGCTTTAGCTGCTTCTGTTGCATATCCATTCCCTTGGTAGCTATCAGAAATACCATATAAAATCTCAACTTCATTATCTATTTCAGCTTTTGCATGAACTCCCACAACACCAATACATTTATGCTCCACTTTATATTCAATTGCCAATATTATAAAAGGCTCATTTATATTAAACTTTTCATTTAGCCAATTTATCCAAGAAAGTGCTTCTGACTCATTATGCAAAACCATATCAGACAGCCAGTAAGACACATTGGGTTGTTGACTATAATATACTGCATCCTTTGCATCGTATGGTAAAAATGGTCTTATAATTAGATTTTCTGTTTCTATACTAATATTTATCATTTTAAAATCTTCTTTCTTTATTGTAATTCTCATCATTATCTTTAGTTAAACTTGTACAATAAGTGAATAAGCTTAACTAAAATTTATCTATTTTATTTTTGTACTACTACATCTTTATAATTCGTCAAATAAGAATTTTGTTTATTTATATGATTAACACTTAAAGTCATTCCAATTTACTGGGGTAGTTTTTCCATTTTGCCAATCTTCTCTTGTAATACCATAACCAATTGCATCATATAGTTTTCCATTTTTACTTCCCCATGCCTTTCGATGATGTGCCTCTTTAACAAAACCACACTTATGGAATACACATCTCATTGCATAATTATCCTGCCTTGTATTTCCCTCTATCCTTTCCTTATCTGAGTAATTATTAAATATATAATCAACAAGCCAGTTCACAGTAATTGTCCCGATTCCCATACCTTTGTACTTGCTCAAAAGTTTTATGTCAAACAACGGGCTATCATCTTGTAAATCATAAATTCTTATCATTCCCACTTTTATACCCTCATCTAGAATAACCCAAAACGTTTTGCAGTCATCCCCAGTATAATAATGTTTTTCATAGCTCTCTCTAATTCTTTCAGGATTTTGGTTCGGTGTTCCATAAAATTCCCAAGTATCTGATGTTAAAAATCCTACAAGAGTATCAATTTCATCTTTAAATTCTTCAAAGCATATTTTCATGATTTTATTTTCTCCTTTAAATTTATTACAATTGAATCTTTTCTTTTAATCTCTCCTTTGGTTATTCTTCATTTATTTTTGCATAGAGCAAATTATCATAATAGTTATTCTCAAACTTCATAACCTTTTTTAATAAGCCTTCTTTTTTAAAATTATTCTTTATAGCAACTCTTTCACTTGCTTTATTTCGTGGATCCATACGAATTTCCAGTCTTATTAATTTCAAATTATTAAAAGCAATATTTTCTAACATCTTTACAACTTCAGTTGCAATGCCCCTATTAAAAAAAAATTCTATCTATAAAATAACCTATTTCTCCTACGTGAGGACTATCTTGAAATATTTTTATATTACATCCACCAATCACAGCATCTTCATAAATAATTGAATAATTATACTCAAGATTATTTTCTCTTTTATACTCTCGTCTCTTAATCCATTCTCTCTCCAATTCAATACTTCCAGGAATTGTTGAATAATAAAATTCCTCCTATAACCTTTGTCCATCTAATTCAAATGAATTATTTTTTATTCAAATAATTCATTTATAATTGGAATAATATTAATTAGTGGTTCTTCATATGGATGAATTTTTTTAATAACTTTAATAGCATTCCTAACATATTCTTTTTTACATCTTATCTCAATCTTACATTCCTGACCCTCGCATACTTTACCTACTTCACCAATAAAAGGATTTGAACCTTCTAAAGGTCTCCAATATCCTCTAACATTTGTTATCGAGATAACATTATCATAGTTTCCAATTTTGCAAACATTCACTTTATTAAGTTCATCTCTTAATTCTATTACATATTCTTCTGGAACATATATTTCGATTTTTACTTCTTTAAATTCCATAAACATAATACCTCTTCTATTCTTGCTATTTTATTAATTTAATTCTTAGATAATCAAATTATATAGATTCCAATGCTTCATTGTTCCACTCATTCTTTAATATTGAATATACAGCTAGGTAATATTATTAGTATCATGAACTGCTACTATTCTAATAAAAATCATTGATTACCCTAAATACATTTTTTCAAATTCATCCAAATTTTTGTAATATTCAATCTCCATACCAAGTGTTTCATAGTTCTTTTTATATTCTTCCATTGAATTATCAAATTCTTTTGCTGATAAAGCTAAGTTGTCTGGAGTGATATTCTTCATTAGGTTTGTTCTAGCAATATCGTATTTACTATACATTTCGTCATAGAATTGTTGGCAACTGGCAGCTGTCATCAATGATAAATAGGTATCACCCTTTTCAGCAGCATGATACATTTTATTCTTCCAATTAGAATAAATTTCTTCATATGTGCCAATAATGTCAGCTTGGGAGATTACCTTTTTTGAAATAACTTTATCCTTCATTTCCTTTGCAAAATCTTTTAGTGATTTCATTAACATTGTTGATGATTCTTTAACCTCTTGAATACTTGTCGCTTTGATTAAATTCCAATATAATTCATTAAAACCTATGGGAAGATATTTCATTGTAGAAATTTCTTCTGGGACTCTTTTAACACCTCTTTTTACATATGACTTATTATACATATAAATAGCAAACTCAATATAATATAAAATACTTGCTGCCTCATATCTACATTCACCGTATTTATTACTCAGCATTACATTTCCATATCCTTTCATTGCTTCATTGACAAAATTTTCAGCCTTCTCAATATTTTCTATTGAATACTCTTCATTTAGTTTATTTATAACAACTGATCTTAATTTCATATATTTCTGCATGTACTTCTCATCATTACAGTAAACAATATCTAACTCTATTAGTTTTGTAATATAGGGATCATTATATTTTGACATTTCCTCGAGTCTATTCCATGGAGTACAATATATATCAAAAGCTACATCCTCAATGATAAAGCACGATGCAACTTTCCAACCACTATCATCATTAATAACGATACATAAATCTAAGTCGGATTTTTCATAGATATCACCAGAATGGAACGAACCGGCAATTCCTATTAATGCAATGGAGCCTGGACATACATTTTCTGCCTTTTTGATTATAGCTTCAATTATTCTATGGTTTCTTTCCTGCAATTTCTTTTTTATATATGTTTCCATAAATTCTCCCTCCAGTAATTAGTAAACATTGTTAAATTCGCAATACCCTATAATCCCCATTCCTCAATAATACTTACTTTCTTGTTTGTAGCATCAAGTTCAATCTCACATCCTATTGGTAGAGTCATCATTGGATGTGTATGACAGCAATCGAAATCTGCAATGAATGGTAATTTTTTATTGCCTAACACTTCTAACAATATTTCATATGGTTTTTTACCTGTCTTTAAGTCGTCAAACAACTCATGTTTTCCAAGTATTATTCCTGAAACTCTATTAAAGACACCATTTACTTTTAAAAAAGAAAAACTTCTTTCTATTGTTGCAGCATCTTTTAAAGAATCTTCTATAAAAAGTATATCTCCATCCTTTATTTCAGGCATGTATTTGCTCCCCCATATACCTTGCATTGTATTCAGATTTCCACCTATTATTCTACCTCTAGCAACCCCTTCATAGATCGTAATCCATTTATTTTCTCTCTCTTCTTTGCCTCTATCTTGTGTTTCCCAATTAACATATTCATCTGTCCAATATTGTGGAATTTCAAAAACATAAGGAATTTTTATTTCATCCATCGTAATTTCTTTTAAATATTTAAAAGTGGCATCAACAAAGGGTGGTAATTCCCCAAATGAAGCTACCAATGCAGGTCCATAATAAGTACTTATTCCTGTTTGTTCATAAATAGCCAGTAGAATTGCTGTAACATCAGAATAACCTATTATTATTTTAGGATTCTTTTTAAATGCTTCATAATCTATATAAGGAAGGAGTGAATTTGAGTTCATTCCTCCAGTCGAATAATAACTTCATTCCTTTAATTCTTGTAGACTTTATCTTTCATATTATTTATATCACTATAGTTCATATATCATATACCAATTAAATAGATATCTTAAATAATATACTTTTCCATAGCTATCTGTGGTAAAAAGAAATCCTTTCCAATTAAAGTTCTATCCAATATCTTAATACCTCTTTACCTGGTTCCTTTGAAATTACAGTGTTTTCTAACCTTCCACCATTGTACTCAATTATCTTTTTAGAACCAATATTATCAAAGTCACATGTTACTAAAACTGTTCTATGTCCTAGCACCCTTGCTTTTTCCAATATTAAATTTAATATTAACTTTCCATATCCCTTTCTTCTATACCTTGGTGATATATCATAACCAATATGTCCACCTTCTTCATAGTTTGTCTCATTAAGCTCATATCTTAATCTAACAGTTCCTAAAATATCCTTGTTTTCATTTAAAAGCCACCATTCTGATGATGCAACGTGTCCCACTTCTAGATTAACTCCCTTTTCCCTATTCTTAAGATAATCTAAATAACTTTTAAAATCATAATTTGCTCTAGAATACCTTCTCTCAATCACATCTTCGTCATTTTTATTATAGTCATTAAACATTTCAATAAATTTTTCCTCAAGACAGAGTTCTGGCTGTACCAAATCAATCATCATTTACACCTCAATTCACAATGAATTTAATATTTACTTCTCCGCTACAAATAAAAGGTGGTTACTTGTACCTAAAAACTCAGGCTTTTCACAGCAATAATAATGATAGTTAAGCCACTTACTATAACTTTCCTCATCCATATTATTTATTTTATCTGCCAAGAGTTCACTTAATCCATCTGTAGCAACCTCTGACGTAATTTTTAAGTCAGATTCTCTTAATAGCTTTCTACACTGGTCTACTGTATGGAAAACAAAAGGAAAGTCTACAACTTTAAAGGTGTCATGATTATAGTTATTTCCCTTTAAAAAATCTTCTTCATAGAGCATAGTTTCCGTAGTAATAACCATGTCATTAGATATAAATGCAAAGAACATCTTTCCATCCTTCTTACAAACTCTTTTTACTTCTGCTATGCACTTCATCCTATCTTGAATTTTTGACAAATGATATAAGGGACCAAAGCATAATACAATATCATAAGTTTTATCTTTAATCATAGATATATCCATTGCATTACCTTGAAATACTTCCATGGACATTTGAGAATCAACTTTTCCCTTTATTTGCATAACATGTTTTTCAACTAGCTCAATGGCAGTTACATCAAATCCCCGTTTTGCAAAGTACAAGCTATATTCTCCTGTTCCAGCTCCTAAATCTAGTATTTTCATACCTGGTCTAAGATTTTTTTCAATCTGCCTTACCATTGTTAAAAACTCCACTTGCCTTGCCTTTGTAGATAATCTTGAACCTTCATCAAAAATATCATAAAGAGCTGAAACTCTATCCGCTTCCTGTTCTATCTTTGAAATATCCTCTATCTTCATCTAAATACCACCTTACTTAAAATTATGGGTCTGCCCCTCTTTGTCCTAATTTTCTATAGTTCTAGTTCCATTACCTCATTCTTAATTGAAAAGTCTTCCTCTTCCTATTCACGTTGCCATCTCATTCTGCGAGAACTTCCAAATCCTCTTCTCCATCTAATCTACATATCATCTTTCCTTAAACCCTTACACACTTTAAAAAAGTTTCATTTATCTATTCTTAACTATTATTGATTATATTTCCAATTTTTATTAATAATATAGTATATTTCATTGTCTCTCCACTCATTATCTTCCAGAATAAACTTTTCTCTAATTCCTTCAAAATGAAAACCGGCTGATAAAATTACTTTTTTAGAAACTATATTATCAAGATTTATATGAGCCTCTAATCTGTGAAAATTCAAGTCTTCAAATCCTATATTAACTAGTGCTTTTATACTCTCCTTTCCATAACCTTTATTCCAAAACTGATTATGTATTGTATAACCAACCCTTGCATATTGGAAGTCTTCACGCACATGAGTTGTAATATCACAATAACCAATTGAAGCTCCATCCTCTTTACGAAAAATATTCAACATATAGGTGGAATCATTTTTGCCTAGTTCCTCTCGTTCATTTAATTTCTTAGCATACCATTCCTCAGTGATAAAAGATGTATCAAACCATCCCTCATCATAAGGAGATTGAGATTCATTCTGTTCTTTGAACCCCCTTAGCCATACTTTATAATCTTCTAATTTTAGTGCCCTTATTTCAAGCCTTTCAGTTCTTTCTAAAATATCATTATAGATTACCATTATTTTATCCCACCCCAATTACTATATATTTTTATTTAATCAATATATTTCTGTAGCATCCCTCGGTAATTCTTTGATATGCTTTATAAACTCAAAGCTTCTCTTAGCCTCTTCATAATTATATTCATATCCAAATATTTTACCTACTTCAGGTGCAATCTCTTCAAATAACTGGCATGTTGTGATTAGTGCATTCCAAGAGGAATCATAATCACTCATATTAAAGGTACTCATTAACCTTGTCCATACATCTAAATCCAAATATTCTTTTAAATATTTATTTACTTTCCCTATACTTACTTTAAATTCTGTTTGAATCCCCACCTGCCAAGATAACATAGTTAATAATTCTTTTCTTACATAACTATTCATTACCTCTATTGTAAAAAGAATTTCTTCCCTCCAAAGTCCTTTTGCACAGTATGGCGCTACCCACCAAAACTCATTACATCGACTATAATATTGTCCATAGGTAGGTCTTTTTACCCAATAATCTTCATCAGTTGTTGCTGGTATTTGTGGTAAACAGCTGTCTTTATCAAGTAAAGGAACAGTTAATTTATCTTTTCCATATTCCTTTATTAATATCTCTATAGGCTGAATATGCAAGTCAATTCTATTTCCATCTGTAAACTGCATTAAATAAGTATAGCCATTTTTAAAATCAACATCTCTTCCTTGCATTTTATCAAGCTTATCAGGTTCTTGGAAAATAATTGGCTCACCAAAAACACTTATCCAATCATCATCTCTCAGAAAAGATTCTGTATCAGTAACTACATAAACAATGTCATAGTCCTGAAAAATGTCTTTTTTCACATTAGGATTTGCCCGAGAACCATTCATATAAACAGCTCTAATTCGGCTATCTCTATTTGCAACACTCAATATTAAATCAAACATTTCCTTTTCAGTTCTCATGTTACATCCACCTCATCTCTAATATTTTTTTAACCATATTAATTGAATTATTTGATGCTGATACACAGTTCTTTTCAAATACTTCTACCCCACACTGATCTTCTGTATCTGTTATAGACCTTATTGCTATGAATGGAACATTATTCACGTAACACACATGAGCAATACTTGCCGTTTCCATATCTACACAAAGTGGATGATATTTAGAAATTATTTCAGTACGACCATTATCACTTATAAAGGCTTCTCCAGTAACAATTCTTCCAAAGAATATTTTTTGAGTGAATGTATTTTTATCTATCACTGCTCTACATAATTCAACCAGCTTACTGTCTGTTTTAAAGTATATACTTTCCATCCATGGATGATATTCAGTCAAGATACCTTCATCCACATCATGATATGTTATTTCTGTTGAAATAACAGTATCTCCAATATTTAATATATTATCTATTCCTCCTGCTACCCCTGTCACAATAATATGAGTAACATTGAATTTATCTATTAATATTTGAGTTGCAATGGCTGCATTAACTTTACAAACCCCACAATACAATGCAACAACATTACTGTTTTTGTATATACCACTATAAAATGTCAGCATAGCAACATTTTCTACTTTTTTATTAGAAATCTCCTCAATAAAAGGCATAATTTCATTTTCCGTTGGTCCAATAACCCCAATTTTCAAAAACTCATCCCCTAATTATTTACTTAAAAGCATAAATCCATAAGAACTTTATCATCATACTTTATAATCTTTCTTTAATATGGCTAATATAACATCATCCACAAACTCACCTTTCATAATGGTTCTTTCTCTAAAAATCCCCTCTTGAACAAAGTTTGCTTTTTTTAGAGCTTTTACAGAAGCTTCATTACCAAGGGTTACAGTAGCTTCTATTCTATTAAAGTTCATTACTTCAAATCCGAATTTCACCAAAACCCTTATAACTTCAGTTGCATATCCTTTATTCCATTCATCACGATTAAATCCATATCCAATCTCGCTTCTTATTGAAGCATCATCAAAGCTCCCTAAATTACAATATCCAATGATTTTATTATCATTCTTTCTTGCTACACCCCATGTAATCTCTTCTTTATTTTTAAATTCATTTTTGTAATGATTTATTATGGATAGTGCATCATCTTTAGTATTAATGGGTGTAAACCAATCATATTTAACAACTTCAGGATCACTATAAATCTTAAATATCTCTTCTACATCTTCTGGATTTACCTCTCTAAATATTAATCTATCAGATTCTAATTCTGGAAATACCTCAAAGCACGACTTGTCAATTTTCACTTCATGCATAATATTATGACTTGTCACTTAGTATCACTCCTCTTTTTCAAATTAGGCAAGTTTGAACTATCTTATAATTTTAAAATTACTTCTAGTAAATAATCAATCTTATATTTTACATATCTTTTCATAACTAACAAGTGTCATTCTTTCATTTATCGGTATTAGATCACCAACTTTTTTATATCCTAATTTTTCGTATAGATGACAGTTGCCCTTTTCCTGAAATATTGTATCCAAACCCCACTTCTGTACTTTAGGATAATAACTTTCTATTTGTTTCAATGCTTCTTGTGCAATTCCCCTATTTTGGTATTCTGGAAGAACACATAAAGCTGATATCTTATAAGTCATTTCCTCTAATTCTGTTACTCTAACCCAGCCAACATTAACGTCGTTCAGCTTAAAAATATAAGCTGTAATATTGGCTCTATCCATCTTTTCTTTAACCATATCAATACTTTCCATTGCAGGGTTTACATCATAATCATGATATTTGTCAAGCAATTGTTTAAATGACCTTTTCTGTATATCATGGACAACATCTGCAATATCGCTTGAAATCTGCATCACCTTTAGCATTTCTACTCCCCTTATTTAAATCTACTTATTTCATTCAATACTTCTCTAGCTGTATTTGCAATTTTCTCATATTTAGGTATGTCAATTAGTCTAAAGTACAGGCTTTTCAAGAACATATTTACATTAAATGCAATGACTAAATCTTCTGGATACTTTCCTACCTTTTCTATTTTATTAAAACTTTTTATCCATTCTTCTATTTCTTCTATTGGTATTATTTCTCTTTCCAATATAGATTTAACAGCTGTAATCATACGTTCATCTTCAAAATGAATATATCCATAATAATTTATATTTAACTTTTTATAAAATGCATCTAGTATGTTTTTTAATCTCTCATATCCAATTTCTTCACACTTAGCAAATTCATCAAGAGCATCAGCACCATGGGCAGCTCCATGAGCCCAACCTTTAACTTCTATATATCCTCTAACATCCTTATCTTCATTATAAAATTTCAAAAGAGTATCAAAGGCCTTTTCCATATCACTTTTAGATAAGAACTTATCACTTCTATGTCTATAGATGCATGCTGCAACTATTTCACTTGAAAAGGTTCTACCGAAAACCGAATCATCAATGTTACCTAAACCCTTAAGAATATGATTTTCATCTAAAGCTATCCACAATAGCTCATTAACCTGCTTTTCTGATAGCTGATTTCCATCTATCCACGTAAATAAATTGGAAAGTATAAGATCATCACGCAATTCACTATCAATATCCCCTATATTATCCATCATTTTCAAAGATAACTCATATGGATTTACCCCTTCTGGTACTTTATAATCATTTTCCTTTATACTCTTTAACAATTCTTTTAATTCTTGCTTTTCCAACTTATATTTCTCCCCTTTAACCTTTTATTAAATCCCCGTAATACGCCTTTATTCTATATATAAATCCATAAGAATTTCATCATCATAAATTCCATCTATGTTAAAGAAGTTTCTATGAACTCCCACTTTTTCAAATCCAAGCTTCTCATAAAGATGTTGAGCTTTTTTATTGCTAGCTTTAACACCTAAACTTATAGTTTTTATAGTTTCATGATTCTTAGCAAAGTCTATTAATACTTTCATAACTGTAGTGCCAATTCCCATGCTCCAGCATTCCTTTTTTACTGAAATAGCTAATTCACTATTATGGGCTATTCTTTTTCTATTCGGAGCACTAACTTGAGAAACACTAACTATTTGATTATCTATAATACCTAGGAGCATAAGAGCATTATTATTTTCATTTATATTTTTAATATGCTCTCTTTCCTGCTCCAGAGTAAGTCTAAACTCATTTTTACCGAAAAGAAGGTTGTCACTTTCTCCACCAACTATATTTAGATACTCAATCATAGCCTCTGAATCCTCTTCAGTTGGTTTTCTTAATATAAGCACCTTGCGATTTTCTAATTTTACTAGCTTTAATATGTCATCCTTCATATTCATCACTTCTTTCTATAAACCTATTTTTATTAATCATATACCATCATGCTCTTTAAGTATCTTCCTTCTTTCTTACTCTCATATGGTTTAGCTACAATTCCTTCTTTTATTAAATCCTCATTGGCACGTCCAAATATTTGATGCCAAAGTTCATTTCCTACTTCCTTTATACTCACTTTATGCTTAATTGCCGTTAAACCCTTGGAATATTTCTCTATGCTACTTAACGTATTTTTTACTGTTTCAAGGATCTCTATAAGAATAATTTCACCTATTTCGGTGACTATTTTCATATCTCTTTCTTGAAATATAGGTACATTACAATATAATTTATTATCCGTTTCATCTATGTTTATGTAGTCCATCTCTTTAAGAAAAATTGCTAACTCTTTATCTTCATTTGACAACTCATTATAATTAATTGCTTCACTAAAAATTCCCCACATTAGTTGGCCACATTTTTCCGCAGTGTTTTTATTAACCTTATCTATAATTTTTATATATGGTAGATTTAAATCTTGGAAAGGAGTTGAATTTCTAATACTCTGTTGTGTCATTCTAAAAAATCTATACATATCTTTACGTACTCCATTAGAATCTCCAAAACTATTAAAGATAAACTTATTACTTCCATAATTATTACTACTGCATAAAGGTTTATTGCTATAACTATCAACAATATAGCTGTCTTCATATCCAATTATCATATAATTCCTATTACCTGGCTGAAGCTTAGAGCTAGTAAATACATTTCTTTCTTCAAAAAAATCAAAGGCAATTCCATCAAAAATCATGTCGCAAATTATATGATATAGTAATCTTTCTTCATCAAAAATCTTATAACTTGATAAATTTTGAAGCTTCTCAACTACTAAAGGTTTTATCTTAATAATTCTATCTACTATTTGCTCTTCCACATTCTTTAGATATACATCCATGATTTCAATATCACTCTGTAAAAATATAGGGAAGTTTATTTTAAATTTTTCTTTATTTTCTTCTATTGCATTTATTCTTTTCAAATTACTTATAATACTATTTAACCTATGATTATCAATATCTATAAATTTACTTATATCCTCCTGTGTTAATGAAAATGCCTCATTTTCTGCAATGATATATAATATTTCTGATGCAAAATTTTCATCACACACATATGCAGGGTTATATTTATCATAAACTTGTATATCACCAAAATAATATAAGTTTAATCTTTTCATATTATTCCTCTTTTCTTTTACGCCTTTAATAAATCCTTATTTTTTACTTTTTAGCATATTGTAAAAGCTATTTCCTTCTCTTGTGATTATTACTATTTAAAAACTTAACTTTTTAAATATCTTAAAACTTCTTTTTCTATAAGATTAAAATCCATAGCTGCTATATCTTCCACGGTATATCTCTTACTTAACTCACCTATCAGCTTAGATCCTAAGAAATACCCCACATCACTGATACCTAAAACTTTGAACCAATCACCATAAAAGTCTCTAGTTCCTTTTTCTTTGTCCTTTAAAGCTTCTACATATTTTAATTTAAGTTCTTTTTCTAACTCTTCACAGTCAATGCTCCACTGCTCTCCCCTAGAATCAAAACTACTCTCTCCTAATACTTGTTGAAAATATTGGGCAAAGCCTTCCTCATATATATTCCAGATTCCTTCATTATACTTACTCTGCTCTACCTGCTTTGGTAATTTTGATTCACCTCTTATTTGAAAGTGAACTACATGACAAAGTTCGTGACAAACTAAAGCATCTATTTTCTCCCCATCTCTGGAAAATTACTATTGTAAAACTTCTCCCATAACTCCATCTTTTCCTTAGGCTCTTTATTTAAGTTTTCTTCCATAAATCCCTTATAATCCTTAAAAGTATCTATAATGTTTATCATCATAAGTCACCTAGCTTTCTAAAAATTCTAAAAATTACTCTCTCTCTTTAATCCCTACTGAACAATTCTATAATCAAAATTATCTTCAATAATTTTATATCCTATCTTAGTGTAAACTCCGTTAGATACAGGATTGCGTTTATCTACAAAGAGGCTGCAGAACTCATTTCCTCTTTCTAAATATAATTTACTTAGGTTATAAACTACAGCAACTCCATAGCCCATGCCCCTCTTTCTAGCATCTGAGTAAACTAAACTAACAGAAATTCCTTTCTTTAATTGTTTTGTAAATGCTGCCATAGAAACTGGCACATGATTTTCATCTTCGAAAATATATATAGCTCCATTTCTAATTCTAGTAACTAGCTTTTCTATAAAAGTTTCTACAACCATGTCCTCATTTAAAGCTTCTTTTCCAAATTTAATATGCCAATCTATTACTAAATCTAAATCCTGCTCTGTAGCTTCTCGAAAATACCCTTTAGGCAATGTAACAGAATTTAATTTTCTCAACTCCATAATATCCATGGCTAAGCGTTCCTTGAATTGACACTTTGTTTTACCTTCATAATATTCAATAAATTTATCACAAACTTTTTTATTTGCATTAATACCTACTATATTAATTTTACTTTCTATCAAATAATCAACTAATGCTTTAATAGCATTATCATCTTTTTCTTTTAAATTGTTTATTTGCAAATTATATGGACTCACATTACAGAAAACAAGGGATACTCCTGACTCATCTTCTACACGCCCAAATAAAACATCACTATCAGTATCTTTTTCTCTATTTACATATGCATTAAATAATATTAATTGGTTTACTGATTCCTTCTCAAGAAGTATCTCTTCATTAATATTTAAAAAATCCTTAACCTTATCATATATAACCACCTTCATAATTTTCATAGTATGAGACTTAACTCATACTAAATACACCCCCTTTTTCTATATAAATGATTTGTACTCTTATTGAATAAGTTTTATAATTTTATTACCATTCCATCGTAAGCAAAGCTAATATCTTCATAATGATTTTGTAACTCTAAATAATCATCATAGGATTTTCCCCAATCTTCCTCAAGATGTGTCATTATAACCTTTTTAATATTATATTTATTCTTTAAGTCCACTATCTCATCCATTACAAATAATTCTTCTCTTAAAGGATTGTCCTCTTCTAACTTAAAGTCACCCTTTAAGACATCACCAATAACTGTATTACCTATAATCATTACATCAGCATCCTTAAAGATTCCATTCACTGGGAAAGGTTTTACATCACAAGGAGCATATATAAGCTTCTTTTCTCCTTCTTCAAAAACAAATACTGTAGCAGATTCAGCCTTAATTAGAGTTATTTTTATTTCTCCTATTTGTATTGAATCATTAACCACATGTCTTTTTATTAAATTTCTTATTTTTTCATAGTAGTCAAAATATGAGCCATGCTTTGAGCGTATGGAATTTAAATCCTCCATTACATGATCCATAGCTATAACTTCTATGGGATTTTCACATTCTATTCCTTGGGAAATATTTAGCCAATTTAGTCGAAGCTGTTCAAATACCCTCATACCAAGGGTATGATCTGGATCCATATGACTATATAAAACTCTATCTATTTCCTTAATTTCTCCATAATTTAAGCTTTGAGAAATATCCTCTGGGGTATCTATAAGTAGCTTAGCTTCTTCTAGATATATGCTACATCCAAATCTTGCATAAGGATTTCCCTTCTTTCTAGCCTCCATACATACTCTACAACAGCAAAGTGGCTTTGGTAGTGTAACACATCCTCCACTACCTATTATTTTAAAATTCATAGTAATCCCTCCTGTTTTCTCTCTAGTTATAATTAGATTTTTTATTATATATGTTTTAATAAAGTCTCTACATTAAATTTACTTGCAATCTTAGATCACATTAGGGAATATTAATGAGTTTTATTTATTGAAACTTATATATCACGTATTTTTAAACTCCTTTACTATCTTCAACTTTATCATATACAACTACCTTCATACCTTTATAGCAAGAGCTATTAACTCTAAGTAAAATTCACTTCTTTTATTTTTAGACTATTTTCTGTGTATAACTTTGTTAATAATTCGTGATATATGAAAGTTGCGTATTAACTTATATTCAATTAATAAATTGTAATATGTCAAACTCGAATTACTTGTCCCTTATCTATCAAGAATACTTCACCTATGTATAAGGTGTTATCCTCTGCACATATGATAGCACCGTCATCACATATACCATACAATGGATATTTTTCTGAAAGTAAAAGCAACTCCTCGGTTATATTATTTTTATCTAAATGAGGTTCAACTGAAAATTCAACTAATCCGAGTGCTTCATATATTTTCAGTTCATCATGTTCGCAAGTTAATGTACACACTGCCGTTTTCGTCATATTTATCGAACCAGCACTCATTCCGATAATTACACCTTTTTGTTCTCTAATACATGGTATCAGTCCATAAGATTCCAAATAAGCAAACTGTGTTGGTGTATCGCCACCTGCGAGCCATAAAACATCGGCATTTCTAACTATATCTTGTGCAGTTTCTTTTGACATTCTGCCATCTATAACCTTTACGCTACTAAAAGTTATTCCACAATCAGAAAACATCTTTAAAAAGTGATTACAATACCAATCCGTTTTGTCATATATGTTTTCAAATTCAGAAGCCACAAAAACAAAGTTCATACCCGTATTTATATATGACTTCAATAGTCTGTTAAAATCATCAGGGAATCCATTAGAAAATCCGCTTGTTAGTATTTTAACCATCATACATCCTCCTTTTCATATTCCTTAATTTCGTTGTTTCTTATTACAATCCTTATAGCACAATAGATTACGATTGCGACTTTCTCATCCATAATACTTTGACTTTCTCTCCTGCAATCTCGCCATCATATTCACTAAATACTTTAAAGCCTGATTTCTCATAAGTTTTTATGGCTCTTTCATTAAATTCAGCTACTCCCAACCTTACATAATCACCTTTATATTGATGATGTTCTACTGCAAAATTGACACAAGCAGAAACAAACTCTTTTCCTAAACTTATTCCTGTTAAATTAGGTTCTAACCCAAAACCAACCCACATTTCATAATTTATATCAGGATTATCTTTCACGGTGTCTATATCAACATAACCATCATCATCTGAATCTTCTTCAACTTCTCTAAAAAAATTTATAGTTAATTCCCCTACTAAAATTTCTTTTTCATTTAAAACTGCAAATTTACTGAAACCCCAATTTTTCTTTTCCAATAAATCTTCTGCCTCATTACAATAATCATATATGGAATATTCATTTTCATATTTCCATTCATTAATCATTGTTTTTGCATAATTATCATTCATAGGTACAAACTTAAACTTCATAGTCAAACTTCTTCTTAAATTTATCTTATATAATTAACATAATAAGTATCATATGGTTCTTTTAATACATATCCAAGCTTCTGAGCTAACTTAACGGACTCAAGATTAGCAGCATCCCAACTAGGATACTTCCCCTTGCTAATACAGTCTAAAATTAATGCAGCAGCTGCTATAGTTGCTAACCCTTTCCTTCTATATTCTGGAAGTGTATCAACTTCAATTTCGATTCCTTCATCGTAAACACTATAAGATGACGCTGCCGATACAATCTTTTCATTATGCAAAATACAGAATCCAATGCCTATATTGATATAATCATCTATGGATTTAAACTGACTTGTAAAATCTTCTGATAACTCTTGTAGTGATGGATTTTTTGCTAAAGATTTATCTATTTTTTTTAACTCATATCCTTCAGGTAATGTTGATAGAAATGTATTTAAATGATCAACATCTAAATTCTTAATATCCCTTTTAAATCTATATCGTTGAAACTTTTCCATACGTCCCTTATGAATAATTTCTATACGTTTTTTCCACTCTTCAGTATCCACGATAACTAAAATATTCTCAGGCAAATTATATAATAGTTCTTCTGCTTCCTTACTGTTATGGTTTCCTGCATAAAATGCAAAAACCCCTACTATAACCTGTACAACTGTTGGTTTTTCAATGTCATCAGCCCAAGCTTTTCCCATATGTCCTTGAAGGCATGAAAGAATAAGTGTACAATCTATATTTTTAAGAACAGAACATAAATTTTTTCTTAAATTACTATCTACTTCATAGATCATTAAAATTTTCTCCTCATTTCAATTCAAATATTTCCCTTAACTTCATTTATAATTTCTTAGTTAAAAAATACTCCTTATGTCCTTTAGGGCTATCCTCTAAAATTCCAAAAACCTTATATCCATTCTTCATATAAAAGTCTGGTCCTTGAAAATCGAAGGTATCTAGATGTGCTATATGACATCCCTGACTCCTTGCTGCATCCTCTGCCTCTTTCAAAAGTATTGAACCATACCCTCTATTGCGATAATCATCTTTAACCCACAATGTGTCAATATAGAAGATGTGCCAAAACACAGAGTAAGCTAATATGCCTCCCATAACTTCACCCTTTTCATTCTTAATACAACGATTTATCTTAATGTATGGCTCCTCTTGTTCAAATGGTTTAGACAGTTTGTTATGTTCCATAAGCATTTCATCAATATAATCTATTTCTTCCTCATTAGGTATTTCTATTTTGATATTGTCTTTATTCATAATTTATCTTTAATGAGAGATTATATTGTAAGTACCAATCCCTCACTAAATCTATCCTCCTTTCATTTTATACACTTTTATGTGTCTAATAAGTTGTTAATTCGATTTATAAGAACGTTATATCTCAACAATAACATTACATATTAGGTTTATTTTTATATAATATCTATACTTGATATACTACTTCAAAATCTTCAAAAACCACTAGCATATCATCACTGAATTCATACCCTAGCTGTTTTCCATCTTCCTTGAAGAAATGAGCATGTCCCTCAACCCAAGATTCCAATGTATCATCCTCACCCTCACGCTTACAAATGTCATAAGTAATATCTGAAAATGGAATAATTGTTATCTCAGTAGTTTCAATAACACATCGTGGTACACCTTCCCAATCAGTGACAATACTTAAATCACCAACCTGAGGTATACGCTCGCCTTCAATTTCATACCTCAATAAACTACTTGCTGTAGCCCTCTTTTGCCCAATTAATACTAAACGCAACAGTTCATTGGCCCATTTTTCAGTTAATTCAAAATGGAATACCTCTAAACACTTTGTTGTTTCATTTCTGTTCGTTTCCCTCAAAAATGTTTTCCAGAACATATCAATTTTTTCTTGTGAATATTTTTCATTTTCCATTACCGCTACCTCCCTCTAGTTTTATACTAGATTTTTTGTATATAGT
Organism: Clostridium sp. UBA3061; assembly: GCF_002367465.1. Lineage (NCBI taxonomy): Bacteria > Bacillati > Bacillota > Clostridia > Eubacteriales > Clostridiaceae > Clostridium > Clostridium sp. UBA3061. The sequence goes on from NZ_DFCF01000005.1 coordinate 109,049, forward strand.
TGTTTTATCCTATCATCTTTAGCCTTTATTTTATCTTTATGTATATCAACTATATTCCTATTCCATAAGGTCTAATTCCTTTTTTAAAATAGGATAAAACTTAATATCAGTAACGTAGTTAGGGCAATTATAAAAAAATAACCATAACTATCTGAACATTAATAATTACTCAATCTCACTTCCTAATTTAAGAATTTAATTGTTCTATTTTAGGTATCTGAAAATAAATAATAAGTCAAAGATGGAAAGTATATTTTGAGTTAGACAAGGAAACAGGTTCCGCAGATAGTAGCACTATCTAAGGGTTCTGTTGACGCAGTATAACACAAAATAGACGAGCATTCTGACTTATTTATTTTTTGAAGATGCCTTAATACTATTTCCCATATAGAAAAAATGCTGAAACCCGCATGAACAGAACAACTAGTTATCTAGTTATATATTTAAATAGTTATATATGAAACTATTTAAATATACAAATAGTTTCATATGAAGCTATATAACTATTTACATAGCTCATAGGTAAAATTTAATTTAAAATCATGCATTGAATCAGCTATAAATTTTATTTTCTTATATTATTTACAAGGACACTCCTTTTCACTTTGTTCAAATGAGTAAGTTCCCAGATCTAAATCGTAGATTTAGATGGTCACTTATGCTCCTTCATTTAAGAAGCTGTACTGAGCCATGTATAAGTTATAGTAGAATCCTTTAAGTTTTAATAATTCTTCATGGGTTCCACTCTCTACAATTTCACCATCATCTACTACCATAATTTTGTCACAGTCTCTTATGGTTGAAAGTCTGTGGGCAATTACAAAGGAAGTTCTTCCATGAAGTAATTTATTTATACCTTTTTGAACTAATATTTCTGTTGCAGTATCTATATTAGATGTTGCTTCATCAAGGATAAGAATTCTTGGATTTGCAAGTAATGCTCTTGCAAAGGATATAAGTTGTCTTTGTCCTACTGAAAGTCTTGAACCTCTTTCGTTAACTTCTGTGTCATATCCTTTTTCTAATTTCATAATAAAATCATGGGCATTAACTGCCTTTGCTGCTGCTATGATTTCTTCATCAGTAGCATCTAATTTTCCATATCTTATATTCTCCTTAATAGAAGTCGAGAATAAGAATGTATCTTGAAGCATTATTCCCATTTGGCTTCTTAATGAATAAAGATTGACCTTAGAAACATCCTTACCATCAATTAAAACATCCCCTTCAGTAGTATCGTAAAATCTACTGATTAAACTAGTTATAGTAGTCTTTCCTGCCCCTGTTGGTCCAACTAAGGCGATATTTTCACCTGGTCTTATTTTAAAGTTTACATTGTGAAGTACCTGAACGTCTTTCTCATATTCAAAGGAAACATTTTTAAACTCTACTGCTCCCTTAATAGTTGGCATATCTTCACTTCCCTCCATCTCATCAATGGTTGGTACTACATCCATAATTTCAAATATTCTCTCTGCTGCTGCAAAGTTAGTAACTAATGTATTGTAGTAAGAAGCTATATTTATGATTGGTCTCCAGAACATACTTGTATATGATATAAAAGCTATTATGGTTCCAATGGAAACTTCTCCACGTCTAGTTAAGGTTGCTCCATACCAAAACACTATGATGGAACTTATTCCAAAGGACATATCTATAAAAGACCAAAGCCAGTCATTATATTTAACTGCTGATAAAAATCCATCTCTAACCTCACCTACAGCTTTTTCAAATTTCTTAGTAGTTTCTCCTTCAAAGGTGAAGTTTTGAATAATCTTTATCCCTGAAAAAGATTCATGGGTAAAGCCATTTAAATTAGAACGTTTTTGTCTAAATACCTGCCATTTAGCTCTAGCTTTTACCATCATTGTAGATACTACAACTGCAAGTACCGGTAAAATTATTATAGAAACTATAGCCAATTTTGCATTCATTACAAAAAGTATTACTCCTATAGCTATAAGATTTAGTGCCTGTGGTATAACTGTAGTAACAGATTTTGAAAACAGCTCTGAAAGAGAGTTTACGTCTCCAACAACTCTCGCTAAAATCTTTCCTACTGGTCTATCGTCAAAAAAGGAAAATGAGAGTTTTTGTATATGAATATAAAGCTCTTGCCTTATAGTATGCAGTATACTGTGAGTGGTTTTATTCATTTGATAGGTAGATAATTTACTAGCATACATACCTATAACATTTATTCCTACTAACCCTAGACTTATAACTATAAGTCCTACTACATCTTTTACTTCAATATAATTATCTATAGCAATTTTTAAAAGCATAGGGCTTAAAAGCCCTGTACCCATTACTATAAGCATAAGAAAAAGTACTAAAGATACTTTTAACTTATAGGGTTTTACATATTTCACTAATCTTAATAGTATATCCCGACCCTTTAAACTATTAATTTTTTCGTCTTGATTAACTGAATTTTTAGCCATTCTAGCACCTTCTTTCTCTCTTAAAAGTTAGCCACATCTTCATCTGACAACTCTAAGAAATCTTTAAATTGAGTTTGATATATCTCAAAATACTTACCTTTTTTATTTAAGAGTTCTTGATGATTTCCTCTCTCTACTATCTTTCCATCCTCCATATATAAAATCATATCTGCATTTTTTACAGCTGATATTCTATGGGCAATGATAAAGGTAGTCTTCTTCACGTCTCCATGATATAAATTTTTAAGCAATTGATACTCGGTTTCCATATCTAAAGCAGAAGTTGAATCATCTAAAATTAAAATTTTGCTATCTCTTATCAAAGCTCTAGCTATACATAATCTTTGCTTTTGACCTCCTGAGAGTCCAAGACCTCTCTCACCGATTAATGTGTCATATCCATCCTTAAGTCCATCTACAAATTCCTTTGCACATGCAAGCTCTACAGCCTTTTCTAGTTCTTCTTTAGTAGCATTGTTCTTACCATATTTAAGGTTATTCTCAATGGTATCAGAGAATAGAAAAGAATCTTGTGGAACTATAGAAATACTATCTCTTAAAGATTTTAGGTTTAAATCCTTAAGATTTATACCATCTAAAGTTATTTCTCCTTCTGTAGCATCATAGTTTCTTCCTAAGAGTGCCATTAATGTTGATTTTCCTGAACCTGTAGTACCCATAATAGCTACTGTAGATCCAGCTTTAATATTAAGATTTATATTATCTAATACATTCTTTTCTCCATAGGTAAAAGATACATTTTTAAGTGATAATTCACCTTCTATATTCTGTGGAACAATTCCCTCTTTAGAATTTTCAATAGTAGTGCTTACCTCTAAAATGTTGTTTATCTTTCCTGCTGAAGCCTTAGTTCTAGAGAATAGATTCATAAGCCATCCAAATTCTCTCATTGGCCATATAAGCATCCATAGATAACTAGTGAATGCCACCAATTGACCTACAGTAATCTTATTGTAGATTACTAAAATACCACCTACACAGGTTACAAGAACTACAGAAAGATTCCCTAAGAACTCCTCTAATGGGAAGAATTTAATCCATATCTTTGTATGTTCCATTTGTAAATCAAAGTTTTTAGAATTGTATTTTAAGAATTTAAGAATTTCATGTTTTTCTCTTCCAAAAGCTTTAACTAGCTTAACTCCAGCAATATTTTCTTGTGCTGTAGTATTTAGCTCTGCAATGTGGTCACTTATTCTGTCATATACATCATCAATCTTCTTTTCAGATTTTATGGTGATATATGCTATTATTGGCATAGTAGAAAGAGCTACTAAGGTAAGTGTTGGACTTATCCTTAATAATAGAACTGAAGCTATACCAAAATAGGCTATATTTTCTATTAAAAGCCTAAACCCAAAGCCCATAATGTCCATTATATTATCTGCATCTTCCCCTACCCTTGACATTAATTCACCGGTGTTTACTTTGTCAAAGTAAGAGAAGGACAGTCCTTCAATATGCTTGAATAAAGTTTCCTTTACTTCCTTAGAAATAGTTATTCCTAAATAATCAAATAAGTACTCCTTTAGATATCCAAAGAAAAACTTTATTAATGATATACATCCTATAATAAACAATATTTTATTTATAATTTCATAGTTTTTACCACGAAGTACATCATCTATAAATATTTCAGTTACATAGGGAATTGTTAAATCTGCTGAAATTACCAGAATCATTGAAACTATACCAAATATAGCTACCCCTAAATGATTTTTTACATAGCTCAAGATTTTTTTCACTTGAATCCCTCCTTCAATGTGGTTATTATTATTAACCTCTTATGTTTTAATGTGTAAAATTAGTATCTGCAAACCACCTCTTAGTCATAATACTTCCTCCCTTTTGTCATATAATCCCCAATCATGTTAAACTCTGCTGTCTATAAATTTGCTATAGATATAAATAAAAATAAAAAAGTCATAGTCCTATACCTCTTGGTATATAGGACTATGACTTAAATCATCTATAGCGTGAATAATACTAAGGAATTAATCCTTAAATATTAAAATTCATTTTAGGCTTATGTATATCTTACTTATCTTAGTATAAATAATTGTATTAAAAGCCTTATAAATATATAAAAAGTCCCGGGTTACCCTAGGACTTTTCTCACAAAATAGTTTGTTAAAAATCAATCTTTTAAACCTATATTCTGAGGCAGGGTAATATTCCAAATATTAAATTGTAAAATGTGATTATATGCACTATTAATATTGCCAGCGCCAACATTGACTCTAGCATTAACTCTATTTCTATTCATTTCACTGATTACTAATAAATTGTTTAACATTTTCCTACCTCCTTTTTTAAAATTTATTTTCTAGTTTTATTTAGTTTTACTAATTTTTACTACCCTTTTATTATATACAATTAGTATAAATAATGTCAATGACTTTTTCTAAATTTTTTGAATTTATTAAATATATTTTCTATTATATAAATTTCATAAAAAATAGCGACTATAAAATAGTCGCTAAAAAATAAAAATATTTACTATATAAATCATATAATATATTAAAATTTTACCTATTATTTTAAATACAGCTATGAATTAAAATTCTGCTGCCAAATTAGTTAATGCTTTATCACATACTCTATATACAGTCCATTCATCCATTGGTATTGCACCAAGCTGCTTATAGAATTTTATTGACGGTTCATTCCAATCAATACACCACCATTCAAATCTACCACAATCTCTCTCTACAGCTAATTTAGCTAAGAATGAAAGAAGTGCTTTTCCCATTCCTTTTCCTCTCATTTCAGGTCTCACATATAAATCTTCTAAATATAAACCTGGTTTACCTGTGAAGGTTGAGAAGTTGTGGAAAAATAATGCAAAACTTACTGGTATACCTTCATACTCACCAATTACTACTTGAGCTGCCTTTCTAACAAATAATGATTCCATTAAAATTTCTTCAGTAGCAACTACTTCATTTAAAAGCTTTTCATAATCAGCTAATTCCTTTATAAATTTTAGAATTAAAGGTATGTCCTTCTCTTCAGCAAATCTTAAAGTATAATTTTCTACTTTAGTTTTTATTGTACCTTCCATGTTAAAAATCCCCCTATAATACATCTTTGTATTTTGAAAGTTAATAAACCTTCTATAATTATATTAACCCTTTACATATGAGTTTGTAAATATGCTTTTATTTATACTTAGATAAGTCCCATTTGCTTGTAGTAGGTCTTTCCCTTATTTCTTTTGAAATATTCTTTGTTAATAACACAAAGAATACAAAGGATATTCCTGAAATTAAAAAATATTTCTTAACATATTTTTTATCTTCTTCAATAGTTGATTTAACAAAATTTACATCTAATTCTTCATATTCCTCTTTTTCATTATTAACCATGTACTCTAAAGTATCCTCTGCCTCTATTATTTTTATACCAATAAGTGCTCCATTTCCAGCAAACCATACCATTATACAAATAAGTATTGCAATACATCCATTTTTTAGTCCACTTTCAGATAATCTGTAGTTAATAAGTATATTTTTTACCATATAAATTACCGCTATGAAAACTAACAATATATTTAGTCCTACTATTATATACATGATATCCTCCTTAACATTTTAATACAATTATACCATATATATAATAATATGAATGTTAAATCATATTAAAAGACTGAAATAGTTAATTTATCTATTTCAGTCTTTTGGTTTTATATTATAATTATATCTTCTTTTGTTTATTAGTTAATTTTAATTATTTTTTTCTTTTTAAAACTAGTGATCCAATTGCAACGGTAATTATACCTCCTAATGCCATTACACCACTTCCAATCATACCACCTGTTTGTGGTATCTTACCTGTTGGTTTGCTTGGAGTCCCTGGATTACTCGGTTTTCCTGTACTTGGATTACTTGGTTTTTCTGGTTTTTCTGGTTTTTCTGGATTCTCTGGTTTTTCTGGTTTTTCTGGTTTCTCTGTCATTTTATATTTTACTATCTCACTTATATTGCCAACTTCATCTATTGCTCTTGCATATATTGTTGCTTTTACATCAACTTTTACTGGTTCTTTATAGATAGTCCATGTTTTATTGTCTAAGCTATATTCCATTTTTGCTGTATCTTTATCTGCTGCAGTTAATGTTACTAAACCATCCTTCTCAGTTATAACTGGAGACTTAGGTGCTGTTCTATCTGGAACTGTATACTGTGCTAGTTCACTTATATTACCATATCCATCTACAGCTCTTACATATATTGTTACTTTTTCATCAACTTTTACTGGTTCAGTGTAAATAGTCCAGTTTTTGTTATCTAAGCTATATTCCATTTTTGCTGTATCTTTGTCTGCTGCTTTTATTGTTACTACACCAGATTTTTCAGTTATAATCGGAGACTTAGGTGATGTTACATCTGGAGATATATAGGATACTATCGCACTTATATTACCACTTTCATCAACAGCTCTAACATATATAGTCTCTTGTTCTTTTAATGCTACTGGTTCTGTATAGGTATCCCAGTTTTTATTGTCTAAGCTATATTCCATCTTCACTGTATCCTCATCTACTGCTGTTAATGTTACTAAGCCATCCTTATCAGTAATAACAGGAGCTTTCGGCGCTGTTATATCAGGTATTGTGTAAGTTATTACACCACTAATATTACCAGCTTCATCTATAGCTCTTACATATATTGTTGATTTTTCCGGTACCTGTACTGGTTCACTATATTCTTCCCATTCCTTACCATCTAAGCTATATTGTATAACTTTAGTGTCTTCATCTGCTGGTGTTAATGTTACCAAGCCTTTTTCTTCTTTTATTTTTGGAACTCCTGGTGCTGTCCTATCTGGTACTGTATACTGTGCTACTTCACTTATATTTCCAGCTTTATCTATAGCTCTTACATATATTGTTGCTTTTTCATCAACTTTTACTGGTTCTGTATAGACAGTCCAGGTTTTATTATCTAAACTATATTCCATTTTTGTTGTATCTTCATCTGCTGCTGTTAATGTTACTAACCCATTCTCTTCAACTATAGTTGGAGTTTTTGGAGGAGTAATGTCTATTTCTTCAACACTAGTCTTACCATCCTTTACTGTTACAAGGAACATCTTATTTACACCATCTGCTAAAACTTCTACTTTGTATGGCTCAGTTTTATCTACTAGATATAAATAAATATTTTCGTCTTCTTCATGTCCTTTTGTTATATTCCAATCTACACCATCAACCTTAACATTTGTTACATTAGGTGCTGAAATTGTTGCTATATAAGGAGTTAAGTCATTTATTCCTTTTAATGTGCACTCTTCTCCACCTTCACCTTTACCTATTGCTTGTCCTTTATCTGTTGCTGTAGCTTTTATTGTACCCTTTAATATGGTTATATCTTGTTTCTTACCACTATAACCACTACCTATAGCTGCACCATAACTACTTGAAGTTGCAGTAATGGTACCACCTTCAATATTTATAGTTCCAGCTTCACTTTTAGAGCCTCCACCTATGGCAGCACCTCTACTTGTAGTTGTAGCATTTACTATACCACCTGAAATATTTATTGATATTTTACCTTTAGCTGAAACACCTGAACCTATGGCTGCTCCAGCAGTTAAGGTACTCTTGCTATTTGATTCAGCGCTTAAACTACCACCTGAAACTAATATATTGTAATCTGTCTTACCCATACTACAATCACCTATAGTCGCGCCATTACTACAGTTAATTGCTTTAATTTCACCACCAGTAACTTTAATTGTTCCAGGTAATTTATCAATATTTTCAGCTCCTGATCCACTACCTATAGTTGCTGATCCATTATAGCTCTTAACATCTGCAATAGCTGTTACCTTACCACCACTTATATTTATATTAGTAGCAATACCGCCATATCCACCGCCTATGGCTGCACCTGCTCCATAGGTAGTAGCATTAATAACACCATCACTTATATTTATTGTACCAGAATCCATAATTTCCTCTGAACTTCCGCCACCAATACATGCTCCATAATTATTTTTTGATGCTATTACGTTTAATGTACCCTTACCTAATATTTCAAGCTCTGTACCATAAGCTGCACTTATAATAGCTCTATCTGAGTACTCAGATACACTTGTAAGGGTATTATCACCTTTTAATGTTAAAGTATTCTTAGCTCCTTTAAATTCAATTGCATTTTTAAAGAATGAAGTTACTTTTGTATTGAAATTATTTATTACAAGGTCTACATTTCCCTCACAGCTTATGTCTACTCCAGAATATGGATTCATATTTGTATTTGTATTATTTCCAACAATAGATACTGATTTTGCTGTATCTTTTATTACAACTGTTTTATCTAATAAATCTACTGGAAGTTTATAATTACCATCATTATAAATTATATATGGCGCTTTTAATTCAGTAGTGAGTTCATCTTTATCTACAACTTTTAATGTAGTAGAATCTGTTTTTCCATTTACTGTAGAAACTGTAATTGTGGTTTCACCTTTAGTCAGAGCCTTAACATAACCGGTTTCACTTATTGTTGCAACATCTTCATTAGAAGAGGACCATGTTAAAGTCTTATCCTTTGAATTATAAGGATTTACTTTAGCACTCATTTGAAATTCTGAGCCTTCTGCCAATTCAAGATTTCTATCCTTCAAGGTTACACTTTCAGGGGCAATATCTCCCTCAGATAATGCAATAGAATCAGTTTCTAGGAAATTCATAGCATAATCCACGGCTACGACTTTTACTGATTCCATATTTAAGTCACCTATCTTAAATATTTGGTCATATTCACTTCCTGTTTTATCTTTATCTAACACAATAATTTCTGTTAAAGGATCTCCTTTTTCATCTACTAATTGCATACCTTGTAAGTAATGATTATCTTTTAAAGTTATAGTTAGATATTTTACTCCATCAATTGTTTGAATTTTTGTATTTATCAATTCTGGTTCTTGTGTGTCAATTGTAACTGGGAATTTAATCTCTTGTAAATCCTTTTCATCCCCCCCTATTGGTATTCCACTTATTTTATAAGTATAAACTCCATCCTCAAGAGGCTTATTTCCCTTACTATTCATACTATCCCAACCAGCACCATCTACTGCATAGGTAATGCTACCACTATTTCCATCATAGAAGGATTTAGTTTCTTTTCCAGCCTTATTTTTATAAACTTCATTGCCTTTGCTATCAGTTACTGTGTAACTTACTTCTTCTGCATTTCTCAATAATCCAACTACTGCATTTACAGAATAAGAGCCGTTAATATTTGGTCCTATAGCAATCTTATTTTCATCAGCTATTACAGGTTTATCCTTCCCATTGAAAAGATTTACCCCTAGGTAACTTCCTTTCCAAGTAGTTCTATTGAAATATCCAAGAGTAGTTTCATACATAGCTGCTGTTTCATCATCGTATAAATCGTTATCAAATATTGGTATAGCTTGCCAATCTCCATAGAAACCTACAAATGGAAAATTCAAATTAATCTTATCCGTATTTTCAGATATAAGTGTAACAAAACCATCAATGAAAGTTCCATTATTACAGACTTTTAAATCTTTCTTTGCACTATCAGTAAGTTTTAAAGAAATACTTATAGATTCTGTTTTTCCTCCATCTACTGTTATAATATTTCCCTCTATTCCTTCTAATGTAACACTTACCTTAGATGCATCTAATTCTTCAGAAGCTTGTGCAAAGAATTTGCCTTCATCTGTAGCCAATATTTTTTCTGTTAAAACTGTAGTATCTACAGTATACTTAACTGGCAAATCTGATGTGTTCTTTACACTAAATTTGAAAGAATATTCACCTGATGTACTATCACCCAATTCAGCCTTTGGTTTTCCATCACTTCCAATTAAGTATGCTGATGTTTTTACAGCACTATAAATATTAGCAACTCCAGAACCTTGTTTACGTGGTGAATATGCAACGCCATCTGGATCAGTTGCAGGAATTGCTGTACTCATCAACAATTGTGTTGCTAATAATTCTTTCTCCTTCATTGTTAAAGAAGGAAACTTTTCATTTATATATTGTCTCACTAAGCTAGAAGCACCAGCCATATGAGGGGTAGCCATTGATGTACCACTCATTGAACCATAAACTCCTCCTGGTAATGTAGAGTATATGTCTCCTCCCGGAGCTGTTATTTCTGGTTTTAATTTCAAATCTGGACTTACACCCCAAGATGAAAAGTCAGACATTTGACCTTTGGAAGTTGAATCAAAGGCTTCCTTGTATGATTTTGATATAGAAATGTTTTTTTCTGACTTATTAACGAGGATTTCACCATGTTCCTTTGAAATAAAAATAGCTGGTATTTTACCATCAGTCTTCATATTTAATAGGTTTCCTGGAGCATTGTCATAAACAATAATTCCTGATGCTCCTGCAGTAACAGCATTAGTCTCTTTCTCTGTAAAAGTTATGGTTCCACGTTTTACTAGAACTATTTTACCCTTTACATCAATATTTTTAAAATCATCTACTGTGCCAATACCTTGAATAACTACATATTCTACTGATTCACCTTCAAGAGAATTAAATTCTTTACTAGTTCCCTCATTTGCATCTGTATATCTTATTTTTGTTTCATCTGCTAATATATATGCTCCAATTATTTTTCTATTATTAATACTTGCAACTGATGTGGCAGCATTATAGGTTGATGGAGATCCCACCATAGAATTATCTGGATTAGATACTAATGGAAGATCTATTCCTAAATTAGAATTATAACTTGAGCTATAGTCATTTCCTGCTGCACACATTAAATTTATTCCTGCTTCTGCTACTCTATCATAGGTTTTATTAATTACCTCTTCAGCTTCTGCTGTAAATCCAGCCCCTGAACCAAGACTCATATTAATTGCATCTGCACCTAATGCTACTGCATCGTTTAATGCTGCTAAAATATCACTATCTCTTGCCCCACTAGACTTATCACTAAATACTTTCATAATCATAAGTTGTGCATCTGGAGCAACTCCAGTTAAATTTTCACCATTAGCCCCTACTGTTCCAGCTACATGAGTACCATGACTTTGGAAATCCTTTACATCATTATCTTTATCTGCATAATCATAGGCAAAAGGAATCTTCTCACTCTTATATATCTTACCCTTTGCATTTGTATATTTAGAATTCATAAGATCAGTAATTTCAGTTTCTGTGTACTTTATGTCTTCTGGACTATTTTTAAACGCTTCGTGATTAACATCTAGTCCAGTGTCTAACACTGCAACAACCATATTTTTACCTGTATATCCTGCTTTATTAGCCTCATTAGAACTAATAATTTCACTACTATTTTTCATAGTTGGTTCATGCCCAACTTCTGGTTCTGGTAAATAGTGAATTGTTGAAACAAATGCATTTTTTACTCCTTTAACTGCCTTAATGGTATCTAAATCACCGTATTTAGCAGTTAAGGAAAATCCATTCATTACCACAGTGTATTCTTGTTCCACAACTATAGGAACTTCTTTCAAAATTCTTTTCGTTACAACTTCTTGTTCTTTCAATAATTTGTTATTAATTCCTTGAGATTTTGCTGACGTGATAAAAGATGATACATTATCAGATGTCTTCTCTGCTGAATAATATTCAATTAAGGGCTTGTCCTCTAATTCAACAATAATAGTTACCTCATCATCAGATTTATATAGTGGATAAAATTCACTGCTTGACTGAGAATCTGTTATAGCACTTAATATTGTTTTTTCCCCTCTAGTAATTGAATGCGCTCTACTGACATCAATATGCAATTCATTATTATCCGCATATGCTACAAATCCATTTGTAGTAAATACAGAAGTGGTCATTACGATAATAGTAAAAATTCCTGCCATGATACGCCTTAACCTATCACTTTTCATACATATCCCCCCTATACATTTTTCAATGTAAAATTTTGCACTTACAAGAATATTTTAACATTATATTCGTTTATTTCAAGAGGATTATTTCTTTGTATTTCTCACTTTTACTACATAAAAAAATATTTATATCGTATGCGATTTATATTTTGGGATTTTTAAACATATACGTGTACTAAAATATAAATAATTGCAATATATTCATATTTTACATAAAAAACATCCTAGGCATTACTACCTAGGATATTTTACTATTATCTTTATTTTACTTATTATTTATTCTATTTGCTAAATCTTGCACAGCAGTTTTACTAACTTCTCCACCCACTTCTACTACTTTCTTAACTAACATCTTATCTGCTAAAGACTTTTGTTTATTAGATAAATTAGAATTAGTTATTATAACTGGTGAACCTGTTTTAGCTGCTAGAGGTGCAACTACTAGAGAATCTACTAACTTCATACTTTCAGTTACATACATATTTTTTTGCTCTTTTGCAAATAATTTTTCTATAACTAATGCATTAGTTTCGTATCTATCTGCTCCTCCTATTCTATTTTTAGCTATATCCTCAGATGTGATTTTATTTAAATCTTTCATAACTGAGTTCTTAACTACACCTTCTCCACCTATAACATAAGCTGATTTAAGTTTTTGATTTTTAAGCCATGATAATACTTTCTCAGGAATCTTTTTAGTCTCAACTAATATTATTGGAGTCTTATCTGTAGCTGCTTTAGATGAAATAGTTACTGCATCTGCTGGAGCATATCCACCTACTACATAGATATTTTCAACATTCTTTTGTCTATCTATCTGTGTAGCCACTGCTAGTGAAGTTTCATATCTATTTGCTCCACCTAATCTTACTACATCAATTCCCATCTTAGCCATCTCTTTAACTGTAGCTTCAGATACAACACCTGTTCCACCTACTACATAAACCGTTTTAACACCTAATCTCTTTAATTCAGTCTTTGTAGCTTCAGTTAATTTACCAACTTCAGTTAATAGTATTGGTGCGTCGTAGTTTGCTGCAAGAGGTGCTGCTACTAAAGCATCAGCATATGCTGTTCCATTAGCTATTACAGCCATATCAGACTTTTTCCAACCAGTCTTACTAACTTCTACTGCTGTTGCATATCTATCTTTTCCATATAATCTACCAGTAGACTCAACAATCTTTTTAACCTTTTTAACAGTTATTTCCTTAACAGTTGTATTTCCTGCATCATCTATAGCTTCAACAGAAATTTTATTTTCACCTTCAGCTAATTTTACTTCATAAGCTAAATCATATTTAGCACTTTCTAAATCATTAAAGTATGACCAATCTGGTGCTATTGTTTTAACAACATTACCATTTACCTTAACTTTTAAGCTTGGTAGGTTATCGTTTATTTTACCAGAAATAATTACTGAATCTTTAGTAGTTTCAGATGGTACACCTTCAAGGTTAACTACTGGTGCTGTAGTATCTACAAATATTTTATGAGCAAATTCTATTTTATTATTTGCAGCATCTCTAGCAGCAACCATAATGCTATGATATCCATCTTTTAATTCTACTTCAGTTGAGAAATTCCAAAGACCACTATGAGTATCAAAGGTTAATGGTACATTCTTTCCATTTACAGTAAACTCTGCTATAGCTGAAGCATCCTTTACGGTACCTTCAACAACTACTTTACCACTCTTTGATACTCCAAAGAATTCTGGTCCTTCAACCATCACTGTAGGAATTGTAGTATCTCCTTGTGCTGCTCCTGTAGGCTCCTTATATTCTCCTGTAGTTGCTTCTGTTACTTTAGTAGACGTTTTATTTTGTGCATAATCATAAACTTCTACAGAACACTTTTTATAATCTAACTTGCTTAAATCAAATTTTCCTGTTGCATTTTCTTCTACTGCTTTACCATCACTAATAAGTACATATTTATAAACATGTCCCTTATTATTATCTTCTGCAATTACTTCTAGTTGTTTAGTATCTTTATCATAATTAACTTTATTAACTGCAGGTGCCTTTGTATCAACATTTACCTTAAAGTCAAAGTTTTGCCATTTAGCATTATCATAATCTACTTTTGCTTTAACTCTATAAGTATATGCACCATCTGCAACTACCTTATTGTTAACAGTTCCATCCCAAGTAGCATCTTTGCGGATACTATACTTATCGTATTTTCCATCATGGTAATGCTTTTTTACATTGAAATCTTGAGTTAAATTTCTTATAACTTTTCCATCTTTATCTAATACTTCTATATCCAATTCCTTCATATTTCTTAAGTAAGAAAGAATAGGTAATATTGCATCATTTGCACCATCACCATTTGGTGAGAATGCAACTTTATTACCATCTGTATTTTTACCTGATAAATCTACACCTAGGAAATCTAAATCACTATTTACTATAGATGTAACTCCATAGAAAGAAGCTCTTTCTGTTTCATAGATTGATGCATCTATAGCTGGAGCTTTATCCCATGCTCCCTTAAATCCTAGATATGGAATACTTAAAGTTGGGTTTGTATCTGTAGGATCAGATAAAGTTACAAATCCCTCAACATATCCACCATTTACAAAAACATCTTCAATGGATGCTTTATTAAATGCTGTTATAGTATTGCTTAAATCCACAGTAGCAGTAAGTTGAGCTTTTCCATTTTTAGCTACTTTAATTGTATTATTATTAAAAGATATTGGGAATTTTTTAGTATCTTTATTAATTATATTTTGTGCTTCTAAAAGTGTATATCCTTTATACATTAAATCTGTTTGAACAGTACCTGCCACATTATAAGTTAATTCTTTGTCACTAAAGTTCTGAACTTCTATAGTAAATGTAGCTTTATTATCTTTAATTTCTTTTAAATTGACCTTACATTCACCAGTAGTTGTATCTGTAACTATAGCTGGTGTAGTAGTAGACGCTTGAAGATCCATAATTCCAGCACCCTGTCTTCTAGGTGATGTATAGTTGGGTCCTGCAACAACTCCTTCTGCCTGATTTGCTCCATTGTCTACATGAGCTACGGCTGTACTCATCATTAACTTTTTAGCCATTTTAGCTCTTGCTTCACCAGTTAATTTAAAGTCTTTATCTACTCTTTGAAGTACTAATGCTGATCCACCTGCTACATGTGGTGAAGCCATAGATGTACCACTCATGTTTCCATATTTATTATTATTAAGTGTTGACCATATATTACCACCAGGTGCAGTAATTTCAGGTTTAAACTCTAAATCTGGAGTAGTTCCCCAAGATGTAAAATCTGACATGCTTCCTTTAACTGTATTAGGAACTGATATAGTATTACCATTTGCTACAACCTTAACTTCTGAAGTTTTTAGTTGTGTAGCAATTTTAGCACCAAATGAATTTCCTATAAACAACGCTGGAATTGTACCACCCTCTGGATACATCATGCTTATAAGTCCTTCTCCACCACTAGCATTATTATAAACTATAACTGCAGTAGCACCTGCTGCTTCAGCATTAGCTATTTTATCTGTAAAATTATAACCACCACGCTCGATCAAAGCTAAATTACCTTTTACTTCTGCTGGGAAGTGTTCTGGTAATCCGCCTAATCCACAATCTACAGCTTTAAGTTCTTTCCCTTTAAATACAGATAAAATATCTGTTCCTGATGAAGTATATGGAGCTATATTCTTTTCTCCACCAATTGAAAACTCTAGTCCATATCCAGTAACAACATTGTTTTCTATAGATGCAACTTGAAGAGAATCTGTCGCTAACCCTGGAGAACCAACAACACCGTAATCAGGATTCTCAGCATATGGATTATCATGCCCATTTCCAAACACATTAGAGTTTCCTGCTGATATTGCCATAACTACACCATTATCTACAGCTCTATTAACTGCAACTTGCTCTAAATCTGTATCATCTACAAAAGATGCCGTTGAACCTAAGCTCATATTAATAACATCTGCGCCAAGAAGTACTGAATCATCTATAGCCTTAACTATAACATCACCAAAAGTAGAAGCCATAGCTGGGTCATTACCAAATACCTTCATAGCAAGAATTTGTGCTTCCGGAGCAACTCCCTTAATTCCAGCCTTGCTAGTATCTCCATTAGCTCCTACTGTTCCCGCAACGTGCATTCCATGCATTGAAGCATCTGGACCTAAATCTAAGATTTCTTGATTATTATCCATGTAGTTGTATCCATAAGGAACCTTTGAGGTTCTATAGGTACCTGGTAATTTCTTTTCCTTAGATATAGCTTGTACTTCATCTGCTTGAAGTTCAGCTTTATTTTTATCTGTAAGAACCATATCTTTATGTGTTGAATCCACACCAGTATCAATAACTGCTACTACTGTACCTTCTCCATTGTATCCACTAGCCCAGGTTTGCTCCGTTTTTATGATTTCACCACTATTATTCATCATAGGCTCTGGTCTTTCATATTCATTAGCAATAGTAACTGACTTAATTCCAGCCATACTTTCAAGATTTTTAGCTTGTCCTAATGTAGTTTTCATACTAAATCCATTAGCTACATTAGTAAAGCTATTTATAACTTCAAATTTAATTCCTTTAGAACTGATTTTACTTTGTAATGATCGTTGTTCTTTTAAAACTTGGCTTTGAAGTTTACCAACTTCAAATTTACTCATTTCATCAAGTTTTATCCCCTTTTTAGTAGCCTTTTCAAGTACTGCCTCACTGTCTAACTCTACTATAACTCTAACTTCATCAGAGTCTTTAATTGTTTGAAGTGCTGGCTCTTGTTTTATCTGAGCCTGTAATACCATTAGTTTTTCTTTACTTTCTCCCAAAGACTTAACTAGTTCATTAGGAGAAGCAAACGCTGTCATTGTTGAACCTAACACTAAAGATAGAGCTAGTCCAACAGATATGCCCTTTTTAAAGTTCATTAAATTACCCCCTTGATATATAATTTTCTTAACCTTATATGATATGTATATAAATTTATTAACTTATGTTAATTATTTTATATACTTTTAAGAATATATTAACAGTATAAGAATTTATTTCAATAAAAAAATTATCTGATTTTTCTTCCATAAACACTAATCTATTACATAAAAATACTTTTTATTGTTTATTTATCCATATATTTGATATTTTTTCAACATGTAAATCCATAATAATCCAAATATCTACATTATTTCGAAAATAAAGTATACCAAAAATTTTAACTTCGTATACCTAAGTATTCTTAATTTTATTTAAAATTTATATTTTGTTAACTATATATTCATTGATTTTATAATCAAATTATGATTTAAAATCACATTGATTTATTATATATTAATCCATTTTATCTACTACTAAGTATAAATAAGCCATTTTATATAGTATAATAAAATGCATAATATACTAATTATTGCTTACCCTACTATTTAATAAATAATTAAGGAGAGTTTTATATGAATCCAAATAAAAACTTACTAATAAAAAATGCTGTTCGTGAAAGCTATAAAAACATAGCTCTCGGAAAGATAGATAAAAATAGTTGCTGTAGCACTAGTAAAATATCTCTTAAAAAGTCCGCAGTAGAAATTTCAAATAAAATAGGGTACTCTGAAGAAGAAATAAACTCTGTACCTTCAGGAGTAAATATGGGACTTGGCTGTGGTAATCCTCTTTCTATATCTAACTTAAGTCCTAATGAAACTGTTTTAGATTTGGGAAGTGGCGGTGGATTTGATTGTTTTCTAGCTTCAAAAAAAGTTGGTCCTACGGGTTTTGTAATTGGAGTTGATATGACTCATGAAATGTTAAGAAAAGCTCGAATGGCAGCCTCTCAAAACGGCTATAAAAATATAGATTTTAGACTTGGCGAAATTGAAAACTTACCTGTAGCAGACAACATTGTAGATGTAGTTATTTCTAACTGTGTTATAAATCTATCTCCAAATAAACAAAGGGTTTATGATGAAATATATAGAGTTCTAAAACCTGGTGGACGTATTGCAATTTCTGATATAGTTTTAATGAGGGAACTTACAGAGGACATGAAGGCGGATGAATCTTTATATTGTGGGTGAGTTACCGGTGCTTCTTCAGTTGAAGAATTAGAAGTATACTTAAAAAACTCAGGTTTTAAAGAAATTAATATAACTACTAAAGCCGTTCCTAATGAATATGAGGAAAAGTGGGGACATAATCTTAAAGTTGGAGAATACATAATGTCTTCATATATAAAAGCATTTAAATAATACTTAAATAAAAAATGATTAGAGTTAATTGACTCTAATCATTTTTATACTAAAAATGTTATATCATTTATTAGATTTTAATACTACCATTATAATTATCTACTATTTAAAATTGAAATACATTCTTCTGTAGATACTAATTGTTGCTCACCATTTTCCATATTTTTCAAAAGTATTTTATTAGATGTTTTCTCATCTTCTCCAATGATAATAACATATGGTATAGCTAATTTATTTGCATATTTCATTTTTTTAGCAAACTTTCCACCTTCAAGGTAAATATCAACCTTAACTTCAGATTTTCTTAATTGATTACAAACTTCAATACCATAATCAAAATCTTCATCCATTGGTATCACTAAAACATCTATAAGTGAATTACTATCTAAATCTATAATATTACTTTCCATAAAACTCCAGAATAATCTTGTTAATCCAATAGATATACCAACTCCAGGAAGCTTCTTATCCGTATAGAACTGGGCTAAATCATCATATCTACCACCTGAACACACTGAACCAAATTCTGGATAACCATCTAAGAATGTTTCATATACTGTTCCAGTATAATAATCTAATCCTCTAGTTATCTTAAAGTCAACTACATAATTTTTATCAGGAATTCCAAAAGCTTTTATATACTTATTTACAGTTTCTAATTCTTCAACACCTTCTAAAAATCTTTCGTTGGTCACTGAACTATTTTTTAAGAACTGAATCTTCTCCTCATTGCTACCTTCTATAGTTATAAATTTAATAACCTCATCTATTCCTTCACTGGTTTTTATATATTCCTCTAATTCTTCTCTGACCTTGGCTTCTCCAATCTTTTCAATTTTATCTACAACTCTTAATACCTCTATATAATTATCTATATTTAAACTTCTTAAAAATCCATCTAGGATTTTTCTATTATTAATTCTTATTTTAAAGTTATCAAAGCCTAACTCTTTAAATATTTTATATATAGTACTAGGAATCTGAGCATCATTTACTATGCTTAATGCTCCATTTCCAATTACATCTACATCACACTGATAAAATTCTCTAAATCTACCCCTCTGATTCCTCTCACCTCTATAAACTTTTCCAATTTGATATCTTTTAAATGGAAAGGCTATTTCTTCCATGTGTTGAGCTACATAACGTGCAAGTGGTACTGTTAAGTCAAATCTTAATGCCATCTCTGTACTACCCTTAGTTAAAGTATATATTTGCTTTTCTGTGTCTCCACCAGTTTTAGCAAGTAATACTTCACTTTTTTCAATTATAGGAGTGTCTATAGGTAGAAATCCAAAAGACTCATAATTTCTTCTAATGACATCATAAACATTATTAAAGGCTACTTGCTCTCTTGGAGTAAGCTCCATAAATCCTGGCAATATACTAGGCTTTGTTATTTTTGTACTCATATCAATCTCTCCTTAATTTATAAAACTTATATAATATTTATCTGAAAATCTAAAGCTTTCATACTATAAAAAAATCTCTAAAGACAACTAGTATCCTTAGAGATATAAAACTCAATAACTCCATAGATACATTTGCCCTCGCACAAATAGGCCCTATCTATGGCTTAATTTTAAAACCATAATTATAAGACCTTGCATCTATGATGATGTTCATATTTTCTATTTGACAAGTATTTCACTACAACCATCTCCTGTGTAAATAAATCCTATTATAAATAATTTATCATTTAATATATTTCATGTCAATAATTTTAAGTGACTTATACTCTAATTCTTATATACAATCCTGTTTATTAATCTAAGGATTTAGATAATCCATCTCTTCTATTTCCATTTCGACCAATAACTGTGTCGGCTGTAATTAGAGAATTTAGAACTGACTCCTCTACCGCTTCTGCAGCTGCTCTAAAAAAGAAGTCGATATAATTTTCATTAATTACATTAACTTTACTAGTTACACATTCCTCATAATGTTTAATTTTATTAGCTGTACTAAAAGCAATTGCTATATCACCACTTCCATTTCCAAGATAAGAACCTAATCTTGTTATACCCACAATACTTCTCTTTGCCACTCTTTTCAATTGTCTTGGTGATAGCGGAGCATCTGTAGCTAAAATTATCATAATAGATCCCTTTTCCAAATTATCTATATTACAGTTTGTATTAGTTATATTTACACCTATATTATTCCCATATAACATAGGTTTTATATCATTGTTATTAAGTATAAAATCTTCCTTGATTCCAAAATTGGATAATACCAATGCACCTAGTGTATATTCTTCATCTTTTATATTTATTTTTCTAGAAGAAGATCCTATGCCACCCTTATACCCAAAGCAACTCATTCCAGTTCCTGCTCCTACTGCTCCTTCTAAAAAATCTGTAGATGCATTATTTATACTTTCAAATACGTGCTCTTCTTTAACATGAAGTCCTCTAATATCATTTAGATACCCATCATTACATTCTCCAACTATAGGGTTAATAGTTCCTGTTTCAACACCTATATCAGTGTTTATTGAAAGCATATATCTGACTAATCCTTGGCTTACTGTCCCCACATTTAAAGTATTTGTAAGCATAATTGGTGTTTCAATTGTTCCAAGTTCCTCTAATTGTATGGTTCCTACAGTCTTTCCAAAACCATTTATTACGTGAACAGCTCCATATACTTTATCCTTGAATAGATTTCCATCATGGGGTAATATAGCTGTTACTCCTGTGTTTACATCTCCATCTTTTAATGTAACATGACCTACCCTTACTCCTTTTACATCAGTAATTTTATTTTTTTCTCCCCTTGGTAATTTTCCTACAGTAACTTCATAATCTCTAATTCTCTTCATTGTTTCCTCCTAAATTCAAATCACTTATTATAACACTCTATACACTTATCTATATATTTTTAAATAATGACTTATTAAATATTCATCTTCTTAATTTTACTATATTATCTTTCTAAATTTCAAAGTTTTATAATTATTTTCCACTTTTATCTTGAAAGGCATATATGTTCATTGAAAGGAGTTGATACTATGGCAATAACAAATACTAAAAATAATACAGCCTTAGTTATTAAATATACAAAGGGGCAAAACCAGGATGGTAGTCCGAAAATTCAAAGTCAAAGGTTTTCAAAGGTAAGTGGATCTGCTATTGATGAAGAGGTCTACAATTTAGGCATAGTAATTGGATCTGTACTAATAAGTGAACCTACAGAAATTAAAAAACTAGATGATTATACTTTGAATGAAGGCTAAAGATAAAAAATTTCTACTCTCTCATAATTATAATTCTAAAAAATAAGGAGGATTAATAATGGAAAAAAAATTAGTTATGACCTTTAAGGATGAAACGGAAAATAAATTTAATCTTACAGTTAACTCTGTTAAAGATAGTATATCACCTACAGAAATTAACAATATAATGGACTATATTATATCAACTGAAATATTTAAAAGCAAAAATGGAAAATTAGTTTCTAAAACTTCTGCTGTAACTGTAGATACTAGCGCTACTGAACACCCAGTAGGTAACTAAAAAGGAGTGATAAACACGAGGATACTTTTTTAGTATCCCCGTGTTTATATCACTCCCTTTTTATATTTTCATTTCCTTTCACCTGTATCTCTTGTTATAAGCTAAAATTAATTACTATATAATGTCTAAATCTAATTCATTTCTTAACATATCTTCGTAGGTTTCTCTTTTACATATGAGCCTTGGTCCTAATTTTCCAACTAAAACCACTGGTGCCTTAGGAATCTTATTATAATTACTACTCATGGAATAGCAATAGGCTCCTGTAGAAAGCACTGCTAATATATCACCTTTTTTTACCTTTGGAAGACTTATATCATTAATTAATACATCTCCTGATTCACAACATTTACCAGAAATAGTAACCATAGCTTCTTCATTATTTTCTACATTATTGGCTATTAATCCTTGATACTGTGCACTATATAATGATGGTCTTATATTATCTGTCATTCCCCCATCTACAGATACATATTTTTTAATATTAGGAATTTCTTTAACTCCTCCAATAGTATATAAAGTGATTCCACTATTTCCAACTATACTTCTACCTGGTTCTATTATTATATTAGGATTTTTCATCTGTAATTTTCTACTACAACTCTCTACTTCATTTAAAATTCCAGCACAATATTCCTCTATAGTTTTGGGATCGTCACCTTCACCATAATATATACCAAAACCTCCACCTAGGTTAAGTTCTGTCATAGTAATTTCAAAATGATTATTAATACTATTCATTAAATTAATCATAATCCTTACAGCTTCTCTATATGGTTCTATATCAAATATCTGCGATCCTATATGACAGTGAAGTCCTTTTAAATTTATATTCTCAAGCTCACTTATACTCTTTACTACTCTAAATATATTATCCTCCAAAAGAGTAAATCCAAACTTAGAATCAATCTGTCCAGTCTTGATATATTCATGAGTATGTGCCTCAATTCCCGGAATTATTCTAAGTAATATATCCTGAGTTTTTCCATAAACCTCACATATATTATTAATATTCTCCAATTCCATCATATTGTCCACAATAAAGGTTCCAACACCCGCTTTTATTCCTAGTTTTATCTCTTCAATAGTTTTATTATTTCCATGAAAATATACTTTATCCATAGGAAATTCACTGACTATAGCAGTGTAAATTTCTCCTCCTGATACAACATCCAGGCATAGGCCTTCATTCTTCATAACTTGAACAATAGCCTTAGTTAAAAATGCTTTTCCAGCATAGGCTACTTTGTTATCATTTATTTTTGCACCCATAGCTTTCATATATCTTCTACAGTTATCTCTAATTTGCTCTTCATCCATGACGTAAAGAGGAGTTCCAAATTTCTTAACCAGCTCTAAAGTATTAATTCCACCCACAAAAAGATTGTTTTCTTTAACATTCATTGTTCCAAATAAGTTCATAGTAAATTCTCCTTTCAGCTCCCCACTATAAGTTTATGAGAGTAATATTTATTTGGGTACTTATGTACCAAAAATAAAAAAAGGCGGACAAAGGAACACCCTTGTCACGCTCAATTTAATTCACTATGAACACAACAGGTGTTACTTTGTAGCTCTCCACTATTTTCATAGTGGCAGTATAGCACATATTTTGTACTATCCCAGAGAATATCCTTGCCAGGTTATTCTCTTCGGCTTTTCTCCCCTTTCTTCTTGTATCATCGTGTGCCCACTTCTCAAGAATACTTTTGGTAAAAGCTCCTCTACCCTAAATAACATCTCTTAATTATCTAAATTTAATTTTAATACTTATTGGGATAAATATTTTAATTTTCTTAATAATATAATACTCAACAAACATAGTCAATACTTATTTAACATATTTTTTAACTCAACATATACATTTTAAATTTCACTTCTTATATTTTATATTTATTACATTATTTTCTTGATATATTTCATAACTAATCATATAATTTGTATATAATATACTGTATTTAGGAGGAATCTATATGGGAATAAATATTGTACTTTTAATTATTGCATCCTTATTCTTTGGTATTGGAATATGCATAAGTAAATTAAAGTGGTATTGGCTAATCTCAGGATACAACACTATGAATAAAGAAGAAAAAGCAAATGTGGAAATTGAAGCCTTAGGAAATTATATGAGTAAAACATTCTTTTTTATCTCTAGTTTGAATATTATCGGATTTATATTAAATTATTTTTTTAATATTTCTTTATCTATTTTTATAGTTCTAACTGTAATTGTACTACTGTATTCTATTTATAATTGTCAACGCTTTGACCATAATCCAAACTCTAGTAAAGAAACAAAAATTGTATTAGTAATAGTTATATTTATTATGCTGATAACTTGTATACCTATAATGGCTATTGGTTATTCCTCAACTAAAGTAACAATCACTGATACTTCTATAAAAATATCTAGTGGAGTTAATGCTTCAATTCCAAAGGATAAAATAAAAAGTGTTTCCCTAGTAGATGAAATGCCTAAAATTCATATTAGGACAGGCGGCATAGGTATGGGTAGAATCCAAAAAGGAAATTATAGTCTAGAGAATGATATTAAAGCTAAGCTATTCTTAGCTAGCAAAGCGGGTCCCTTCATTGAAATCATATTGGACTCAAGCCCTTCCCATTATTACATTAACTATAAAGATTCAAAGAATACTAAGACAACCTATGATGATATTATAAATAAATTAGACTTAGATAAATAATACAATAACATGAATTTTTACTATAACACTACTACCATATATACAATATATTACTAGTATTATTTTATGTAATTCTACAAATGATAATATTACTTATATTAAGGAGGAAGTATTATGTCTAAAAATTCTTGTAAAACTAAAAATAAAAAAACTACTTCACTAAAATCTGATCCAATATCCCCTAAATACCAAGAAGGTGTTAAAAATAAAGCTAATGAGCATTCTCCATATGGAGAAAATGAACCTTCTACTCATACTATCTTTAGATAAGATAAGCTAACTAGGAATAATCTTTTACAATTTTATTCTTAGTTAGCTTTAAACTTATAATTTCCTTATACTATTTTTCGTTATTAAATATGGTGAATAGATCTTTTATTTTTAGTCTATTACCTGTATGAAGTATTACTACAGAGTATACCCTAGCTGTAAATAGAGTCAACACTACAATTGTTGCTATTAATATTAATAATGAAACTCCCATCTGAACTATACCTATTGTTTCTGACAAAATCATAGATGGTATATAAAATGGTGCTGAAAATGGTACATAGGTTGCAATGGTTCCTATCACTGATTCTGGTGACATTATTGCTGCATATGCTAGGTAAAAACCTATTATTGAAATAAATGATACTGGCATTATAGCTGTATTTAAATCTTCTAACTTACTTATAGTTGCACCAACTAAAGCATTTATAATAGCATACAATACATATCCTAATATGAAGAACAGTATTATTAATACCACTTGTATCACCGGAATTTTTCCAAGTACTGCTGATATATCAAATATATTTGCAGATGTATCTATAAACTTCTTAACTATAGCTCCACTTCCTACAAAGGATATATATGCAGTTAATAATATAGATGCAAACTGAGTTATTGCTAAGAATCCCATACCAACACACTTACCTACAACAAGTTCCATTGGTTTAGTTGATGTAAGTAATAATTCCATTACTCTTGAGGTTTTCTCTGCAACTATAGAACTGGCAACCCAATATCCATAAAAATAAATTATATAGAATAGTAGCATACATACTACCATAGGAAATACCATTTTTATTATCATATCTTCCAAGGTATCATCCTCATCACCTGCAGTAAATACTTGAGTGTTTATAGGTGTAGATAATTTTACTAGCTCTTCTTGTGATACTCCAGCCTTAATTAATCTACTATTATTTAAAATACTAGATATAGTTTCCGCTAGTATTTGTCCATCCTCTGAAGACACAGCATCACTAGTGGGTGTTATTACCTCCACGTAATATCCTATGTTTTCATTACTAATAGAAACTAAAACCATCTTATCTTCTAAGGTTTTAAGTTTTTCTAATATAGCCTCTCTACTTTCTGTAGCCTTTTTTAATTTTAAATTTGGAAAAGCTACTTTTAATCCTGACTCTAAATCTACCTTCAGGTCAGAGTCATTCATATAATAAGCAGTCTCTATTCCAATTTCTTTGCTACCATTAGTTGCCTCTTTACTGTCATCATCCTTACCAAAAATTGCAGGAATAAAGTTTACTAATGATGTTAATATAAGCACCGCTATCAATATTATGGTGGTAGAAATCTTAAATGCCTTACCCTTAACTTGTTGAGCTACAGTGAATTTTGTAACCTTCCAGAAATTATCCATACTCAATTCTACTCACCTACCTTTTCAATAAATATTTCATGAAGAGTTGGTTCCCTAAGCTCAAATCTAATAACTTGAATATTTCTACTTAATATTTCTTTAAGTAAACTTGTAGCTTCATCTTCACTATTAATACTTAACTCTATATAATCTTGATTTTCATTTAAAATTTTCATATTAGCTTTTTCCAATAGTTCTTTTATATCTCCATCACAACTTAAAATTAAGTGATTTCTTCCATAAGATTTTTTAATCTCTTTTAAGTTACCACTTAACACAGTTTTGCCTTTATTAAGTATAACAAGATTCTCACAAAACTCTTCTATAGTACTCATTTGGTGACTTGACATTATTATATATTTACCTCTTGCTATTTCTTCCTTAATTATATCTTTAAACAAATCTGTATTTACTGGATCAAGTCCACTTAAAGGTTCATCTAAAATTAGTACTTCTGGATTAGATATTAAGGCTGCAATAAATTGTATTTTCTGCTGATTACCCTTAGATAATTGCTCTGCTCTTTTATCTCTATATTCAGTAGCTTCTAATCTTTCAAGCCAATATTCAATACTTTTTAACGCCTCCTTGCGAGTCATTCCTTTTAACTCACCAAAGTATATTAATTGATCTAACACAGTAAATTTTGAATATATACCACGTTCTTCTGCTAAATATCCTGTTGAAACTTCTTTAGAATTATACGGTTTCTCATTCCAAGTAATCGTCCCATTATCTTTTTTCAACATTCCTAGCATCATTCTTATGGTAGTAGTTTTTCCTGCACCATTAGTTCCTAATAATCCAAAAACTCCCGGTTCTTCTATGGAAAAGCTTAAATTATCAACTACCAATTTATCACCATAGCTCTTAGCAAGATTATTTACCTTTAACGCCATATTTCCTCCCCCTTATCAATTTTTTCAATTGAGTTATGTTATAACTTTATGTAAATCTTTTTTTACCCATGGTATAAATATATATTATTGTTAATTTGTAGTCAATACACTTTTTTTAAATATAACTTGAATTTTACTTGAAACTACTTGAATTTATACCTATTTTCTTCTTCAACAATTATATTTTATTATTCTATGTAATATGCAAAAAACACCTAAAAGGTGTTCTATAAGCATTAAATATATAATTTTATATTTATTTTAATCTGCCCTAAGCTTCATTCCCTTTACTATAATACCAATGATACCTATAGATAATATAATATCTCCAATACTGGCTATACCCCCATACTTCCATAACTTATATGGTATTACATCTGCTAGAAATTTAAACTTTGTTTCTCCACTAATAATAGAATATAAACCTTTAGTTTCTACTGGTCCACTTACATTTAATATGTCCATAGCCTTTGTACTAATAGGCATAGTACATCCATTTCCGAATATAACCACTATATTCAATAAAAAGCCTATCCCAATCACTAAAATCATCTTATATTTTCTATTGATATATATAAATGCCATTATACAACTATACATTACTATATTTAAAACATAAGTTAAACTTCCAATTTGAAGGTTTCCTGATTTAAGAAAAATCTTCATTATAAATTCCACTAAAAACCCTAGGGCTATAAGCCACCATCCTTTAATTTCGAGATTATTTAAATTTTCTATATTTCCTTTTAGCAAATATCCTAATACTACTCCAAGAATCACTGAAAATAAGAACATGGCTATCCCCCATATATGTAAAATATTTTAAGTTAAATTATTTTTAATTATTATATTAAGGCAACTTTCCACCATTCTTTCCTACAATTCTTAAATAAGTTTCTGCCACCTTAGGATGAAATTGAGTACCTGAATATTTTTTAATTTCCTCTAAAATAATACTTTCCGAAAGTCCTTTCCTATAAGGCCTATCAGATGCCATAGCATCCACCGTATCTGCTAGTTGAACTATGTAAACATTTAAAGGTAATTCATCACCTTTTTTACCATCTGGATATCCTTTTCCGTCATACCTTTCATGATGGTTTCTAACTACAGGATAAACATAATCAATATTTTTAATATCCTTAATTATTTTAATTCCTATCTCCGGATGTTCCTTTATTGCATCGAATTCCTCATCCGTTAACTTACCTGGTTTATTTAAAATAGCATCACTAACTCCAATTTTACCAACATCATGCAGCATAGCAGCTATATTTAATTCTTCAATACTCCACTGATTATATTTTAACTCTTTTCCAATAGCTACAGATATCTCTGCAACTCTTCTAGAATGTCCTTCTGTATATTGATCCCTAGCATCAATTGCATTCATTAAGGCTTCAACAGTATCAATAAACTGAGATTTTGAATCTGAATATAGTAATAGAGTATATCTAATTAACAATAATGGAAATGTTATGAATGCTATGCCTAAATAACCATACTTAATAAATACTAGTGCTAATAAAATTCCTATTGGAATCATAACTACAGAATTTAATATTCCCATTCTTATATTACCCGTAAAACAGAATACTACATTCTTATTTGTAACTATAGACATTAATATAGACATTATTAAACTATTAACTATTATGAAAGCAAAACAAAATACTATCAATGGTCCTATATTGCTAACTATAAAGCTTAGACTAAATTGTCCACCTAAGGTTTTATAAAAAAAATTACCAACTACAACTGGTAATATTAACGCACAACAATTAAATATTGTTCCATATAGTGGAGTATTAAATACATGTTTATACTTATATCCATATATATTTTCATCAACCTTAATTACTCTACATAAAAATCCTAATATAAGAATTATAATGCATTCAAACGTTCCAAATAACACAAAGGAAGCTATAGTTACAGCAAAACTTGTACTAAAAGACATATTCTTAAATGATACTGTAAATGATTCTGTAATTGCTGTTAAAATTATGAATACTATAATATTTGTAAAATTACCAACTTCAATTTCCATTTTCCCATTCATTATAGGAATTACAAAAGAAATTACAGTAACTAAATAAATTAAAATAAAAAATCTTTTTTGTTTTAAAGATATATTATTCATCTTATTCCTCCGATATATTTAAGGCCGATTATTTATTAATCTTAACTATTAAAATATCCAAGTGATAGTTGAACCACCACCCATTGCTAAAGCTAGTAAAGCTATTAAAGCTGGCATAACTTTTTTCATGTTTTTCATTATAAAATCCCCCTTATATGCAAATTAACAAAGATCCGCTAAAAATCTGTCATAATTTCCACTCCGCTAAGGGAAGATAAATAAAACTTAAATATAATTTAAATATAATCGGCCATTAAACCAGTTTAACTATTTTTCTATTCTTCTGTTTATTGCATCAAGAGTGGCCTTTGCTATTGCCTCATTTACATCATTTCTTACAATGGCAGTTCCTATTAGAACTTCTTCTGCAATGTCATTTATCATATTTACAATAACGGTTACATAGGATATATTTCTAATTGAATTTACTACTATATCCTCTACATCAAAAACAGAGACTTGTCCAATTATTTCTTCTACAGCTGACACAGTAGCTTTAGCTACTACCTTAAGTCTATTAATACTTGTTCCAATTGCAGTTTGCGTAGACGTATACTCATCATCATCCATATTTAATCTAATTTCACATCTTACGTTATTATCTTTAACTTCTAAAGAAATACCTTCATATCTAATTCTCTTTATAGACTTCGTTTCCCCAGTATCTATTTGAGCTATACTAATTAATTTTCTATTTATTCTATAATTAAATATCGCAAGAAGTGCTGATTCGATGTCTCTTACAATCTGTTTAGGTGATCTTGTAGTATTTGCAATTATATGAACCTCTTCTACTTCATCCTCATTATATACTACTTTACTATGAGTTACACCTTGAATTTTCGCTATAACATCTTCAAAGGACATAAAATCCATAATTAACACCTCATTTTTATATTTTCAGTTAAATTATACATCATATTTCCTTTATTAACAATATTAATATCTGTAATTATTTTGAAATGTGTTCTTAACATTATATTATTATTGAAATATGGATTATTTTTTACTAGAATTTGTAACAAACTTAAGACTATAAAATAAAAATATGTTGAGATATAGATCTACCTCATATCTCAACATATTAATGTACATTTTCTAAAATTTAATTTTATTTTCTGGAGCTGCATACTCCTTAGCTTCTACTGGCAATCCCTTTTCCTTTAGTACATTATTAATTACACTTACTATAATTGAATAAATCACAGCAAATGTTGGAACTCCTAATATCATTCCTACCACTCCAAATAATCCATTTCCTAAAAGTATGGCAAACATTACCCAAAATGCAGTCAATCCTGTGGAGTTTCCTAAAATCTTAGGCCCTAATATATTTCCATCAAACTGTTGAAGCACTAAAATAAATAATATAAACCATAATGCCTTAATTGGACTAGCAATAAATATAATTATAACACTAGGAACTGCTCCTATAAATGGTCCAAATACCGGAACAATGTTAGTTATTCCTATTATAAAGCTTACAAGAAGTGGATATGGCATTTTAAATATCTTCATACCCACAAAGCATATGATTCCTATAATTAATGAATCTAACAACTTACCACCAAGAAAACCTATGAAAGTTTTATGACTAGACCTAGTGAGCTCTATTACATATTTTACAGGTTTCTCCGGTAACATAGCATATAAGAATTTTTTAATCTGTGCAAAAAATTTTTCTTTTCCTGCTAATAAGTAAATAGATATAATTGTTGCTATAAATATGTTTAGTATATATTGAGTAATATTAGCAGAGAATTGGAATAAATCTAACACTGCTGTGCCTGCAATACTTGTTATATACTTAGATATGCTATTAAAATCTTTTACTATATCTTCTACCATATCACCATTTAAATTTAAAGCTATAACTATATTATTTATGTATTCCTCTAGAGCCTTAATATAGTCAGGTATATTTTCTAAAAGTGTATATATGCTACGACTCAGCTCTGGAACTAATATAGAAAATACAATACTAATTAATATAGCTGCAGATATATATGTAATAGTTATTGAAATAAACCTTTTTGCTTTGTACTGATTTTTCTTGTCCATAAATTTAAGAACTTTATCTTCTAAAAACTTTAATGGTATAGCTAATAAATATGCCATAGAAAAACCATATATAAATGGCATTAATAGTTTAATTACTTCTCCTACTTTATTAAAAATACCTCCTAGATTTTTTATTATAAAAAACAGTATAATCCCTACTGAAACTACAATAATATTAGATATAGTTCTTTTAGCAATATTGGAGTTTAGTTTTATTTTCATAATTGTCTCCCTTATTTTACTTTTTAAATTTTTCTATGTTCTAAATTATATATCAACAT
The DNA here is from genome assembly GCF_002367465.1 of Clostridium sp. UBA3061. Lineage (NCBI taxonomy): Bacteria > Bacillati > Bacillota > Clostridia > Eubacteriales > Clostridiaceae > Clostridium > Clostridium sp. UBA3061. Next base: position 140,868 of record NZ_DFCF01000005.1, read on the forward strand.
TACTTATTTAATACTTAAGTTTATTGTTTATTTCCACATTATTAACTTATGCTACACAATTATACTATTTCTTAAGCTTATTTACTACAATAAACCTCGAAACAAAAGAAGTTCTTATATATCGCCATAAATAAGAACTTCTTTATAATATATTTATCTACAAAGTTAATCTACCTTATACTTGAAATAGCCCATTTATTATTATTGTACATTATAGTTAATGTGTTATAGACTGGTTTCTCATTGCCCTCTGCTGTAGTTAAATTGAATTTTATCTTATGCAATTTAACCTTGCTACTTACATCAACTTGGTCTATGATTTCATAGCTAGTAATCCATGGACTTGAAGTCCCTGTTACCCATGATGTATTATTTTCATTAGAAAGATGATTTTTAAAATCTTGCTGAAGTTCCTTATTCATAACAGCGTATTGAAGTACTCCATTTCTAGTCATCATTCCCTTTGCCCAAAGCTTTGCAGCTTCTTCACTACTCATAGCCCCGAACTCCTTTAAAGCTTCTTCTGCTAAGCCTATATGCTCAATGATTTTATTATTAACTAATAAATTATCACTTACCATAGCTTCTACAAATGGTTCATTTTCTTTTCTTTCAATAATGTTAAAAAAATATACCATAGAAATAGCTGAAATAATTAAAGTCCAACTTACTACTGTTATCATAGTTCTTTTCATTTGCCATATCCCTACCTTTATAAGCGTTAATAAAAGATTAAGAATATAGTGCCCTTGTTCTAAAGAATAAATACACCAATTAAAACTTATTATTTACCTGTACTACCAAAACCTCCAATTCTTTCCTCTTCAGTATTACAGTTATCACTTACTAAGAAAGGTATAAACATAGCTTGAGCTATTCTATCACCTTTTTTAATTATATAAGGCTCTTTTCCTAGATTTAAAAGATTTATTCCCAAATTTCCATCATTCTTAGGATTGTTATAATAGTCACACTCTACCCAGCCTTGAGCATTAGCCATTAAAACTGGATGACTTCCCATAGAACTTCTAACATTAATAATCAAAGCTTCCCCTGGTTGAAAATATGACTTTACATCTGTCCATATTAATTGCTTACCCATAGGCTCTATAACTACATCTATAGGTGAATATATATCATAGGCTATAGCATGCTTGCTTCCCCTTGTTGGTAACTGTATGTCTTCCTGTGGATGCTTTCTTTTCTCATCTGTAACTATTTCAAATCCTCTTGTTCTCATTGCGTCTCTCCTCTTTCTAATGCTCTTATATTAATTTTTATAACTTAAATTCTTTAACATTATTTTCCCTAAGGCTTTCTTTAACATCTATAATTCTTTGTGAGCTACTTCCTCGAAATTTTAGAGTTACATCCCTTTCGCTTATTTCAAATCTTCCATCTACAATTACATCTATATATTTTAAAACTTCAGCTTTATTCAATGAAAATAACTGCTCCCAAGTATATCCTGTATATAACCATATATTTTTATTACATTTTTCTTTTAACCTCTTAAGTAATTCTAGAGTATTTTCATACTGAACAGTTAGCCCATCTCCACCACTTATAGTTATATCTGTAATTGGATTTTTAGTAAGCTTATCTACAACCTCATCTATTTTATATAAATCGCCCTCTTCATGCCAATACTTTTCATTCTGGCATCCTGGACACTTATGAGTGCATTCCGCTATATAGCATACTTCCCTAAGACCTACTCCCTCATTTAAAGAACAAGGATTATATCCTATTAATCTTATAGTATCAATCAATTTTATTTTCCTTCCTATAGCTTAGTTATAGTACTATGTTTAAATCTTTCTTTAACTTCAGCTTGCTTAGCTTTATTGAAGTTGCGATAATCTGTAGTTAAATATCCTGTAACTCTTCTAAGTTGTTCTATTTCCTCGCTATGGCAAATTGGACATCTATCATTAAATTCTCCTTGATAGCCACACTTTAAGCAAGTATCTATAGGGAAATTGAAAGCTAAATACGGAATGTCTAAGCTAAAGGCATAATCTATGATTTGCTCTATTGCTTTTGGATTTTCTACTACTGAACTATCTAACTCTACATAAGTTATACATCCTGAAGTAGGGTACTTAGTAAATGGAGCCTCAAGTTGTAACTTAGTAAATACATCTATATTTTTCCAAACTGGTATGTGATGTGAATTAGTTATCCACTCCCTGTCCGTTACATTTTTTATAATTCCAAATTCATCCCTTAAACCTTTAATTTCTCTATTTCCTGTTATTATAGTTCCACAAGTAGACTCAATTGGCGCTGCATAACAACCAAAGTTTAAATTGTATCTTTCTGAAGCTTCCTCTGCAAACCTTGAAATTCTTTCTACCACCGATAATGCAAACTTATGAACATCCTTATCATCACCATGATCTTTTCCAAAGAGAGCTTGACACATTTCTGCAATACCTGCATATCCTATAGCTTGGCTTCCATGTTTCATTACATCATAAATACAAGTGTCTGAGTCATATTCTCCACCTAACATACTTTTATTTCTATACATGAAAGGGGCTGATTTAGCACTTTGTGAACATATATATTTAAATCTATCTACTAAGGCTGTAGCTGAAAGTTCTAAAAGCTCATTTAATTCATTCCAAAAACCTTCAAGATTAGCTTCTTCTCTTTCTCCTAAACATATCCCATGTTTTATACCTATTTTTACCAAGTTAATTGTTACTGGAGTAACATTTCCTCTTCCTACCTTTGAATATCCCATACCATGTCTATCAAATCCAACTAAGGTTCTACATCCCATAGTTGCCATAGCTGTATCCGGATTACTTAAATCTTCTACATTCTTACTCCAATCACAGTTTACCCAGTTAGGATATATTCTTTTAGACATAGATTCTATAGCTAACTTCTTTAAGTCATAATTTGGAGTTTCTTCTGTATCATTAACCCCTTTTTTATATTGGAAGATTGCTATTGGGAATATACTTGTTTTATGATGTTTTCCTATTCCATCTATACTAGCAAGCATAAGCCATCTAGTAAGCATCCTACCAGCAACTGTAGTTCTTCTTCCTAAATTTATAGATGTAAATGGTACTTGGGAACCTGGTCTTGATTCTAGTGTATTCAGATTATGGTATAAGCCTTGAGCTGATTGCATACCCTCTCTATCTAACTCTCTTAATGCAAAAGCTGTTAGCTTAGGATATTTCTTCTTTAGCTCTTCTTTATTTTCTACGCATATCTCAGAATCTAACTCTTTCCAGCTTAATTCTTTATCTTCAAAGTAAAAAAGTGCATCAGAAAAATGCTTTTTGAAAGATATATCCACCTGCTCTTCTAAATCATAATCTATATGGCAACTTCCTGTACCTCCAAATTGTTCTTGGCTTTGTATTTGGAATATTACTGCTACTAATTGAAATGCTGTAGATAGTCCATTAGCTCCTCTTACATCCCCATTTCTAGTAATAAATCCATTGTTAACCAGTTTCTTTATATCTGGGAAACTACAATTATGCATTCCCGTAGCATAACTATCTAAGTCATGTATGTATAATCTATTTTCAATATGTGCCCTTGCTATTTCAGGCTTTATTACCTTATCTAGGGTATACCTTTTTAATATTACATTTGCACTTTCAAATTTACGACCACCAAAACTATGCTCGTCCACATTAGCATTGGAGTTCATAATATCAGAGCATTGAAGTACCTTATCTAATTTTTTATATGTATCACCATTAGTATCTCTTGCAATTCTACGCTTTTCACGATAATCTTCATAGGCCTTTGATACAGTTTTATCTTTATTATTTAAAGCCTTAACTACTATGTCTTGAATTTCTTCAATAAACAGCTCTTCTTTTCCTAACTCTATAATAGTTTTTTCTATGTTAATTTCTAAGTCACTCCAATGTTCTTTAAACACAAAGTCATTTCCATGGACTTCTTCATAAGCCTTTTTAATGGCTATATGTATTCTCTCCATATCAAAGTCTTTAACTCTTGAATCCCTTTTAATAATACTTAATTTCATATTATTCCTACCTTCCCTGAAATTTTTAATTACTACTTTTGTCCCTTAGCAGTAAATTTTTCATATTTTCATGGGCTATGAAAATATAAAACCACAGATAGATTTATTATATCTTTCACTCTATTTTAAATCAATGTCTATAAATTGAAGTAATGTACATATACCTACTGTATTAACATTTAATTCTACTTCATACTCTCTTTATCTTTATCAGATTCTAAGTACATACTATTTCAACTTATATAAGCTAACTCTGATAATGTTCTCGTATCAATTTAACTCTTGCTTTAACTTACTTTTAAAAGTTATGAATAAAATTACTCTACTTTTGGAAACTTAGTAATAAGATTTAAAAATTTGGAGGTAATAAAAATGAATTTTAAAGATAGTGAAACTCGCATTAATTTAATGAGATCCTTTGCTGGTGAAAGTCAAGCAAGAAATAGATATACTATTGCTGCAAGCTTTGCAAAAAAAGAGGGACTTTACATAGTTGAGCAAGTATTTAATTATACTGCAAACCAAGAAATGGCTCACGCTAATCAATTCTATCAAAAATTAAAAGAAGAAGCTGGAAATAATATAGAAATAGGAAATGGTGCATATCCTGTAGACTTATATGATTCAACTCTAAAATTGTTAAAAGCTGCTCATCACAATGAGTATGAAGAATACGATGATGTTTATAGTAATTTTTCTAAAATTGCTAAAGAAGAAGGGTTTAATGCTATTTCTACATTATTTAGCAACATAGCTTCTGTAGAAAAAATTCATGGAGATAGATTTAATTATTTTGCTAAGCAATTAGAAGAAGAGACTTTATTTAGACGTGATGAATCAATTCAATGGTTTTGTACTAATTGTGGATATATATATGAAGGGAAGGAAGCTCCTAAAGCTTGTCCTGTTTGTCTACATCCTCAAGGCTATTTCATAGAATTCTGCCGTTCTCAATTTGGTTCTAATTACACTACAAAATAAATTTTTATATTTTTAATAAACATTACAAGGAATAATAACAAATATAAAAGCCATACTAACTTTGTAGTTAATACAAAAACTTTTTAAGGAGTGAATTTAAATGGAAAAAAATGAATCTATTAAATGTACAATCAACAACTGCAAGTACAATAATCGTAACGAAAACTACTGTACATTAAATCAAATTAAAGTAGGAACTCATGAACAAAATCCTACAGTAGTTGAATGTACAGACTGCCAATCTTTTGAACTTAAATAGAATATAATTAAACGTAACCCCTTACTAAAAAATACTATATGCAATATANNTATATTGCATATAGTATTTTTACTCTTATTTAAGTCAAAAAATTATTTAGGTCAAATATAATCCATCGTTTTAATTTAATGTTCATATTAATTATACTTATAAGGATTAATATGAACCATACAATGCTTAATATTATTATTTTTTTCGACACCATGGTGTATGTTTATTGCTATGTCATGTCCTTCTTCTACTGTAAGTTTTGAATCTACAGACACTTCTACATCTACATATACTCTATTAGCATGTTGTCTCGTTTTTATACTGTCAATATGTCTTACGCCCTCAATAGTCTGAAGTTTTTCATTGATATCACTTATAATTTCTTCATCTGCAGAAGTATCTATTAATTGATTTACACTTTGCTTTAATACATCACAGGCTACTTTTATAATTACAACACAAATAACTATGGCAACTACTGAATCTAAAATTGGCCATCCCATTCTAGCTCCAATTATTCCAATTAAAGCTCCCACTGAAGAAAAAGAATCTGATCTATGATGCCAAGCATCTGCTCTGAGAGCAGAACTATTTATTTTGTTAGCATATTTTATTGTATAAAAATACATCCACTCTTTAACGATAATAGACAATATAGCAGCCCAAATAGCAAGGATTCCTGGATTCTTTATTTCTCCTAAAACAATATTTTTAATACCAGAATATCCTATAGATATAGCAACCACAAAAAGCATTATAGATAAAAACAAAGAAGAAATACTTTCAATTCTTTCATGTCCATAAGGATGGCATTTATCATCAGGTTTATTGGAAAGCTTTAGTCCTATTATTACTCCTATAGTACTAATCACATCAGAAAAAGAATGGATACCATCTGCAATCATCGCATTACTACTAGACATAATACCTACCAATACTTTAATTGTTCCTAAAATGGCATTAACTAAGATTGTATTTTTACTAACTCCTACACCTATACTTGTTCTTTCATCCATAAATTTCCTCCATTATCAATTGACTTTAGTCTAATGTTGAACCACTATTATCTTTTTCCTTAATATCGGAAATCAACAATAATATGGCCATACACCAGATAAAGTATATTATTATAATACTCAGTTACCCTTAATTTGTGAGTTTTCTCAATAAGTTTCTTGTATAATGTATTATCAATTGATAATGAATCTACTTTAATTATCTGTAGTTTAAATATAATTTTTGTTTATCTTTTTAAATAAATTCCATCTTCCAACTTAAATAACCTGTTTCTTCATTTTTTTCATATCTAAAATAAGCAGCAAAGGTATTTCCTTTCTTGCTTCTCAAATTTCTAAATCCTACTTTACCATTTTTAAGAAGTATTTCTACCATTTCTTTTGTAACTTTCTTGCCATAGGATTCAATGTATTTATCATTCTTCCAAATAGTGAATTTACAACCATTTTTCCAGTTACTACACCCAAAGCTTTTTTCTCCTTCCACTACTGGATTTCCGCATATAGGACAATTACCTACACTAACCGTCCCAGGAGAAAGCTCTATCTTTATTTTAGATAACATTGATGTATCCTTTTTTATAATTTCCACAGATTTACTAGTAAAATCACAAATATGCTTAATAAAGGTGTCTTTTTCTACAGTTCCTTTTTCTATATCCGATAGGGTTTTTTCTAGCCTACCGGTGTATTCTAAGTCAAACAAATCCCTTACAGGAAACATCTCTACCATTGTCCTACCTAACTCTGTACAAGTTAGGTTTTTTCCTTTAGTAGTAATATATCCTATATCTTTAAGTTTTTTAATAGTTTCAGCTCTAGTAGCTGGTGTTCCTATACTAAAACCGCTCAATATGGACTTCATTAATTCTTCCGAAGTTTCCTCTAAATTATCTTCTGAAGAGTTTTCATCATCATCATCATTATTTTCTTCTTTTCCTAAACTCTTACCACAGGTTTCCATAACCCTTAGCAAAGTCTTTTCTGTATGATTTTTAGGTGGCTTCTTTGTTACGGTGTTAACTTTATTTCCTACAATATCCACTACTTCCTTTTCCATAACTAAAGGAAGTATAGTATCCTTAGTTTCTATCTTTTCTACCACACGCCAGCCTTCAACAATTTGAACTTTACCCTTGGAAACAAATATGCCTTTAATATTTTCCTCATAAACCTTAGCCGTAATTTTTGTTTCCTCAAATTCAGCAATAGGCATAAATTGCATTATAAATCTATTTTTCACTGCATTATAAACAATTGCTTCATCAGCACTAAGGCCGCTTGATTTTATATAAGTTGGAACTATAGCACTATGACTCTCCACCTTAGAATTATCAAAAACCCTTTTAGTTTTTGCAAATTTTATTTGATTTTCGTATGGTAGACCCTTTTTAAGATTCTCCAAAACCTTCCTTGTTCTATCCTCTAAGCTTTCTTCTAGGACAATACTGGCAGTTCTAGGATAAGTAATAAACTTTTTTTCATAAAGAGACTGGGCAACCTTTAAAACCTTATCGGAAGTCCATCCTTTAAATTTACTAGTAATATGTCCTTGAAGATTTGATAAGTTAAATAGATACGGTGGATATTCCCTTTTCTTCTCTGTTTGCTTATCAACTATCTCCGCTCTTTGTCCTTGTAGTAATTTTCCTATATTACTTAAATAAGACTTCTCTTCGAATTTTTCTGAATCATTTTCATAATATAGACCTTCGTACTCCTCATTAGCCTTAGTCTTAAAGGTAGCCGATAACTTATAATAAGTAGTAGCTACAAAGTTTTCAATTTCCATGTCCCTATCATAGATTATCTTTAGAGTTGGTAATAACACTCTTCCTATGTTTAGCATTTTAACATCTTCAAATTTATATCTCAAAGTTGCCACAGATGTAAGATTTATCCCAATAACCCAATCTGCCCATTGCCTTCCTATTCCAGCATCTTGTAAGGACTTCATTTCTTTATTAGGCTTTAAAGCTTCCATACCCTTTTTTACTTCATCTGGAGTCCACTCATTTAGAAGAAGCCTATATACAGGCTTTTCTTCATTGAAATATATAAATAATTCATCTGCTATAACCTGACCCTCTCTATCAAAGTCTGTGGCGGATATTATTCCATCTACATTCTCTCTATCTATAAGTGATTTAATAATGCTAAGCTGTTTCTCAGCTCCCTTATCAGTAATATTTCTATTAAGTGAATCACTTTTTATCTTATATTTAAACTCCTTAGGTATAAATGGAAATTTAGAAAACTCCCATCCCTTCATGCTTTCATCATAATCTTTAGCATCATATAGTTGTAATAAGTGACCAAACGCCCATGTAACTAAATAATTCTCACCCTCAAAGTATCCATCTTTTCTAGTTTTTATATTTAAAGCTTCTGCAATATTCTTTGCCACGGATGGTTTTTCCGCAATAATAACCTTAGCCACTTCTCTCACACCTTACTTATTTTCTCTTACTTAAATAAATTTACTTATATTTATAGTTATTTTTAATTCTTAAAACTTTCCACTTAATTATACAATAAAATAAAACTTTATTAAAACTAGACATTTATTTTACAATATAAACTTTTTTGACTAGACCCTAAGGTAGTAGATTATGATTTATCAGAAGTGATAATATGAGGATTTTATCTATAAAAACATATAAATATTTTCATAGATAAATATGGAGCTATTTATAATGTTAAATAGCTCCTTTGTCAATACTTATCGGCTAACTTATCTTGAACTAGCCCTTCTAAATATATATTGCACAGCTAGGTTCCAAATCAAGTAAAGCTCCGAACCTTTGTGATGCTGTAAAAAAGCAAATTAGTGCAAAAAGCTCTGAGATTTCTTTTTCACTGAATAGTTCTCTTAAACTTTTAAAAGTCTCCTCTGTTAAAACTATATTCTTTGAAATCATATCTGCAATTTTCGTTGCCATTCTTATATTTTTATCCTCTATATCTTCAGAAGGCTTTCCCTTTGCCATACAATATTTACATCCATTGTTAAAAGCAAGAGTACGTCTTACTTCTTCTTTTAATTCATAACCAAAAGTTTTAGATTTTAAAAAACTTATTTCTAAATTACTCCAACCTTTCATTATCTCACTGTTATATCCAAGTAGTTGTTCAAAGGATGTTATCCCCTCATTTGAAAAATTTATTTTTGTCATAATATCTCTCCTTTATTAATCAAATCTAATTTTATTAATATTATATATAAATAAAATTGAATTTTGTATTTCATATGACATATAATAAAACCTATATATATATCATACAAAATATTAAAAAGGAGAAAATATTTCAAATGAAATTTGACGAAATTGATGTAATGATTCTATCCGAATTAGAAAAAAATAGTAGATTATCCATAAGAGAGTTGTCAAAGCGAATTAACCTATCCCCATCCTCTGTTACAGAGAGAGTAAAAAGACTTGAAGATAACAGAATAATAGAAGGCTATACTATTACTATAAATAAAAAGAATCTTGCTCTATCCATTGATTGTATAATAAAAATCACCATGAAAAATGGTGAATATGAGCGATTCAAAAATTTTATTAAAGACTACAATCGCAGTGAATGGTGCTATAGAATTGCTGGGGATGGTTGTTTTATTGTTAAACTTTCAGTTAAAGATTTAAGTGACATTGAAGAATTTATTAATGAAGTATCTCCATATGCAACAACTAGTACTAATATTGCATTCTCAGAAGTAGTCATAGAGAATTCTATAAATAAGTTTTTAATATAAGTTTTTTATTCTGTCCATAGTTCCCATGTTAAAATACTCTGATCATAATCCTGTTACCTTAGTGTTTAAATTAAAATAAAAAAAGAAAGCCTCCATGAACTACATATAATTCATGGAAGTTTCCTTTTGTAGAGTTAATTATAGCTTATATTTTTTTAACGAATTCTGATTTTAAACTCATAGCTCCAAAACCATCAATTTTACAATCAATGTTATGGCCATCAGATGCATCAGGAACTAAACGTATATTTTTTACTTTCGTTCCTATTTTTATTGATGATGAAGCACCTTTTACTTTAAGATCTTTAATTATTGTTACAGAATCACCATCTTGTAACACATTTCCATTTGCATCTTTTATAACATTAATATCTTCATTATTTTCATTTTCAGCTTGTACTCCCCACTCGTGAGCACATTCTGGGCAAACAAAAATACTTCCATCTTCGTAAGTGTATTCTGAATTACATTTTGGACAATTAGGTAAATTACCCATAACTTCATTTCCTCCATTCGTTACTATAGTTCTGATACATAAGATTCACTTTATAAAATAATATATACAGCTTCTTATGTTCTTATATACTATCATAGTCTTCCTATATTGACAAATTCTATTTATAATTTAACTCAAGCTTTCCAGTACTTAATTACAGAAATCTCATCACCAGGTTCTATCCATCCTTCTTCTAATACTTGAGCAAAAATCCCTTCTCTAGGCATAACACACTCCCCTGTGGTCTTCATTATTTCACAGTCCTTATGACATTCTTTTCCAATCTGTGTCACCTCCATAATAACTTCTCCAATGGAAAGCTTTGTTCCTATGGGTAGTTCATATAAAGTTATTCCTTGTGTTGTTATATTTTCTGCAAATATTCCTGGGACTAATTCTTTATTTATTTTTCCTCTAAGCTTATCTATGCTTTCATCTCCTAACAAGCTAACTTGTCTATGCCAATTACCACCATGAGCATCTCCTTCTAATCCGAAGTCGATCTTAAAGAAACCTCTTTTTATAGGTGTTTTTATAACCCCTTTCTCAGTACTTATATTTATACTAATAACCTTTGCCATATCCATCTTCTCCTATCTTTAAAAATAATTAATCTCTCCAGATTTTCCACCAATCTTTCGAAGTAGCCTAATATCACTTATAACCATTGATTTATCTACTGACTTACACATATCATATATAGTTAATGCTGCTATGGATACCGCTGTTAAAGCTTCCATTTCTATACCGGTTTCCCCTATTGTTTTAGTTGTAGCTATTATATCTACCTTACTTTTATCATGATCTAGGTGAAAGGTAATATCACACCCTGACATCATGATAGAATGACACATGGGAATTATATCTGAAGTTTTCTTTGCTCCCATTATCCCACCCACTTGAGCTACGGAAAGTACATCTCCCTTTATAATTTCCCCTTTGTCTATCTTTTCTAAAGTAGATTTCTTCATATAAATAGAACCGCAGGCTATTGCCTCTCTATCTGTCTTTTTCTTTTCACTAACATCTACCATTCTAGCTCTTCCTTGCTCATTTATATGAGTGAATCCTTCATCTATTTGAACATCTTTAATCATAAGTTATCCTCCTATTTGAAACATTTGCTTATTGCTTCTACTTTTTCCTTCCATAGATAGTCTATGTCCTAATGGCTTATTATACATAGCTCCTAAAATCTTTTTCTTAAGAATACTATATTCTCTACTCTCTCGTAAATCACAGTATGATAAATTATATTTTTTAAATAAATCTCGTACATCTGATAGAATATTAATTTCCTCTTCACCATGCAAACAAGACTTAATTCCACCTTCAGCAGTTAATCTAACTCTATTACACTCACTACAAAAATTACAACTTATAGGACTAATAAATCCAATTCTCCCTTTTCCCTTACTACTTTTATAAAGTTCTGCCGTTGAAGATACTCTATGATCTTCAGGTATAAGATTAGGATGTGACTCTACTATATCCTTATAGGGTATAAAATGATTTTTAAATAACTCTGTACCTGCTCCTATAGGCATTAATTCTATAAACCTCACATCTATAGGCATTTTCTCTGCAATTTTAATAAACTCATCAACCTCGTCTAAGTTTATACCTTTCATAAGCACCACATTAATTTTCACCGGAGTAATGCCCTTATCTAAACATACTTCTATACCTTCTTTAACTTTTTTAAGATATGATCGTCCTGTTATTCCTTCATACTTGTCTTCCTTTAATGTATCCATACTAACATTTACTCTATTTAACCCTGCCTTCTTTAATTCATCTATTTTATCCTTCAAAAATATGCCATTAGTAGTTAAAGATATATCTTTAATTCCTTTAACTTGGGATGCATTATATATAATCTTAGAAATATCCTTTACAATCAACGGTTCTCCACCAGTAAATCTAACTTTCTCAACACCACATTCAGCAAATATTCTAATAATTAAATCTATTTCTTCTATAGACATTTTCGAACTAACATAATTTTGATTACACTTTCCTTCTGGCATGCAATACATACATCTTAAATTGCACATATCCGTAAGAGAAACTCTTAAATAATTTATGTTACGTCCATGGGAATCTTCCATAAATACTCCTCCCTTTATACTCCCTATAAATCAACTTCACTCCTAGCACATTCTGAAGTTTCTCCAGATAAAATCTTTAGTCCATGATCTAAATATGGAAAAATGAATTCTATATTTTCTTTAGCACCTCTAGGACTTCCTGGTAGATTTATAATTAAAGAATTCTTTCTAATACCTACAATTCCTCTAGACAGCATCGCTCTTGGTGTAATTTCCATAGACTTCATTCTCATAAATTCTCCAATCCCAGGTACATACTTTTCTATAACTTGTAAAGTTGCTTCTGGAGTTACATCCCTCTTTGAAAATCCAGTTCCTCCATTAGTAATTACCAATGGTATATTTAATTCATCACATATATATATAAGTTCTTTTTTTATATCTACAACTTCATCAGGTATAATTTTATAATAATGGACTATATATTTATTTTTTTCTAAATACTCCCTTAACACTTGCCCTGTCTCATCTATACGCTGTCCTTCAGAACCTTTATCACTTATAGTTAAAATTGCAGTTTTTTTCATACTATAACCTCCATAAAGTTATTGTTAATTCAAATATTTAAATAAATATAATTTTTATATTAAACGCAAAATTATATCCTGACTATCTCCTCAGTTTTTATTAATATCAATTATATCATATTTATTATATTTTATGTAAATATATTCAATTTTTTTCAAATTGTACATTATAAAAATAATTAGTTTCCCGATTTTTATTTTCTATAACATACCTTTTAATACATAAACTAAATTGTAAATTTTATATGTTATTACATTTATTTCTTGATATAAACCTTCTACAAATGTAGAATATAATTATATACTACATTTGTAGAAGTGATAATAATGGTTAATACTTTTTCAACCAATTTTAATGGAGGTGTAGATAACACGAAAAAAAGATTTAAAAATATTTTTGATATGAAGAACAAACTTAATGGTATCTTCTTGTTATGTATTATACTTTTCTTTAGTATCGTTATATTTTCCCTAATTGCTTGCGAAAGAGTAAATCCTTCTCCTGATAAAACCGTTGCTGAATCTTTTATAGAAAATTACTATAATATTTCAGACTACACTTTAACAGATCAACTTTCTAAGCTTTTTGAAAGCTCTCTTGAAGGACGTGCTCCTTCTAATGGGGAGACAGGTATTGTTACACTTTCTCCTGAAGATGAAACTAAAATTAGAGAAGCTTGTTTAAAAAATATAGGTGATTCTATTACTTCTCAATTAGGTGATGAACTTATTTTAAATAGATTTCCCTTATCTTCTATAAAAATGGCTAAGGACTATGAATACACCACTACCATATCTAACATTATTCTTGATAAAATCTCTAGTGATAATGATACCGAAGCTTACTACAAATATAATGCTGATATTAATATAATATATAATGATGGATACAAGGAAAAGCAAACTCTAGAAGGAAAAATTAAGCTAATAAATAAAAATAAAAAATGGCTTGTTTCTATTTTTACTCCATTGACAGAAATATTACCAAATAAAAAATATTATAATCCACAAAATTTAGATTCTCATTCACTACAAACTAATGATTCTACTTCTATAAATCATGATATTAGCTCCGCTGAAGAATTTTGTAATTCATATATGAATGCTATGATAAACAAAGAATATTCCTTCATTTACAATTATACAGTTAATTCTTCTAATAGTGATACTTTAGAAGAAGGTCAAAAAATATGGGATGAAATAGATATTGACTATGTAAAAATACTTAATGCTGAAGTAAGAAATAATAAAGCTTATTACGAACTAGAAATAAACGTTAAAGAACCAGGAAATTCAGCCTTCGATAAAGGTGTAACCGTCAGGTGGCTATATATATTTTATAGTAACAAAAGTAATACTTGGGTTGCAGAGGGACTTATGTCTGGTGGTAAACCAGATGAAAGCTGGTGGAATACTATTTATGGTGGTTAATACTGATATTATAAAGCCAATAAGTAGAGACTACTCTCTACTTATTGGCTCATTTACTTTCTCGTATAAAGTTATAACATCCTCACTATTTTTTCCTTCAGTAATATTATAATCTTCATCAACCTCATCTTCCTTTTCTTTTTTCCTAAACCTTATTCTCCACTTTGTATCTTTTTGTATAACTCTATCAGCTTTTTTAAATAAGCTTAGTATTATAAATATGATTACGGCTGCTGTTAAGGATAGTGCATAGAGTCCTCTTCCTACCGCTAAACCTAAGCATGCCACAATCCAAAGAGTTGCGGCAGTAGTTAATCCCCTTACAGATCCTTTCTCTCTTAAAATAGTACCAGCTCCTAAAAATCCAACACCACTTATAACCTGAGCTCCTAATCTAGCTATATCGACTTTTATAACTTCAGCATACATAGGATTTTGAGCAATAACCATGATTTTTTGTATATCATACTCTGTTATTAAAGAAATAATTGTAGCTCCTAAGCATACTAATATATGAGTTCTAAACCCTGCTGGACTATTTTTAAATTCCCTTTCATATCCAACAAGTCCCCCTACTATAACGCCTACTATAAGCCTTTCTAACACTACTATATAATCCATAATTCCCTCCCCATCATAGTATAATTACTTATATTATATTCATAGGTTTAATATTGTTTAAAAAAATGTTATAATTATTTTACAACTTAAAGGCAAGGAGGATTTTAGATAATACTTTAAACTTATCTAAATAACAGTTATATGAAAAGAAAAGAAAATTTAATTCGTATAATTACCGGAATAATCTGTGGATTATCTGTATTATCTCTAATAGTTACCATCGTCTCATCTATTTCTATGCTTTTAGGATTTGACGTAAATATTCAATCAAAATTATTAACTTTAATAAGCACATCTGATATTATATCTACTGAAATATCATCTTTACTCATACTTATTTGTATGTCCATTGGAGTTATTGTTTGCTTAAATATAAATAAAAATTCAACTAATTAGAATAATAATATTAAAAACTAATCCCCATGAAAAAATTATATATTTTCATTGGGATTATATATTTTTTTATTGTCTAAAATACATGTCTACTAATTCTGGAAACCTATCTATTTTATAATCATAATCTTCCACATTCCCAAATCCATAAGATGCATACACAAAAGGTATTCCTGCTAACCTAGCTGCATTTCTATCCCCTTGTGTATCACCAACATACATAGGATTCTTTAAATTATTTCTATTAATTATGAGTTTTATATTCTCACCCTTTGTAAGTCCCGTTCTTCCTGGATGTTCAAAATCTATAAAATATTTTTTCATGTTATGAGCATGAAAAAAAGCTTCTATATAACCGTGGTGACAGTTACTAACTATAAATAGCTTATATTTTTGTGAAAGCTTCTTTAAGGTTTCTTCTAGTCCTTGAAAAAGGATTCCTCCATGAAGCGGTAAATATTCATTTTCTTTCTTACAGCAATAATTCATAAATTCAATTGCTCTTTCTTCCTTCAAATCTGGAAGAAGGATCTTAACTAAATCTATAACTGGTACCCCTACTACTGATTTTAATTTTTCCTTTGTAATTATTGCATCTATATCACTAAAATCCTTTATAGCTTCATTCCATATTTCTACAATCGCATCTAATGAATCCCACATAGTTCCGTCTAAATCAAATATAATGCTATCTACTGTCTCTAATATCATAAACTCACTCCTAAATATCTTATTTTCATTAGTAATTATTCATAATTAGGCTCCAAATAAACTATTTTTTTGCCATGTTCCTTCGCATATTTAATTTCACTTCTGGTGCTAGAGCCTATATACCCATTCTTATTTATAACAAAGATTTCATCTGCCATATCAATTTTTCTTTTATGAATATCATCAAGCATGATTTTAATTTCATCTGTAATTATAGTTCCAAATTCACCATCTGCGTGGCCGAATAATCCTACTGATATTACAATTATCCCCTGAAGAGTTAACTCCTTTTGAACTTTTATAAAATCCTCTTTAAACTTTGTACTTCCGCATAAAGTTACTACTTTATATTTACCCACCATTTTATACTCACTTCCCAACTTTTAAATGTAAAACTATAGCAAATTATAAGTTACCATTCTTACAAAAGAAGTTATCAAAAATTTTAATAATACACTAACATATAAATTATATCATAATATTCTAAAATATTTTGTTAATGGACACTAAGTGGATTTGATATCTTTGCCATGTAGTTCTAATTTACTTAATTCTTCATCAATAATACTCTTATCTAATCTTTCAAATAAAACATGAAAATTACTTATATTTACTCCTGAATTTAATTGAATCTCTTTCCACCTATTTTCTTCGCAATAAAACCAACTTTTAATCTTTTCTGAGGACTCTGGCAAAAATGGATTTAGAAGATTTGCTAGGTTTACAATAGCATATAAACAATTATAAATAGTATTTTCACACTGTTTATTATCTTGTTTTATGGTAATCCATGGCATTTCTTCATCAAAATATTTATTTATACTTCGTATAAATGTAAATATTCTTTCTATGCCAGATTTTAAATTTCCTTCTTCTATATTTTCCCCAATATTTTTATATAATTCTTCTATAGTGCTTTTAATTGACTCTTCAACTTTTCCTTTTGGTACCTTGCTATTAAAATTCTTCTTAACAAATACCAAAGTTCTATTAACTAGGTTTCCATAAGCTCCCAATAATTCACCATTATTTTTATTTATGAACTCCCTCCAAGTAAAATCAGCATCTCTTCTTTCAGGTCCATTTGCAATAAAGAAATATCTTATTAAGTCACTATTATATCTATCTACTATATCTGGTACCCAAATTGCCCAGTTATTACTTGTTGATATTTTCTTTCCTTCTAAAGTCACATATTCACTAGAAATAACCTTATCTGGATTTCTTTCTGGTCCTGTTCCTCTTAATAATGCTGGAAGTATGATTGTATGAAATGGTATATTATCTTTTCCATGAATATAATATGAAATACTGCTACTATTCCAATAATCACTACAATTTTTATTATTTTCTTTTCCCCACTTCTCACTTACAGTTAAATATCCCAATACCGCATCAATCCATACATATACTTTCTTATCTTCAAATCCTTTAATTGGTATATCTATTCCTATATCTAAATCCCTAGAAATAGCTCTATCTTTCAAACCTTCATTTAAGTATCTTTCTGTACTATTTACTGCATTTATTCTCCAGTTTTTTCTAGACCTTTCTAAATGCTTTCTAAGTCCTTTTTCAAAAGTAGATAATGCAAAGTATAATTGTTTAGTGGATTTTACTACTGGCTTACTACCACATAATTTACACAGTCTATCCTTTAACTCTAAAGGATCTAGAAGGGTTGAACAATTTTCACATTGATCACCTCTTGCAATACTATTGCAATGCGGACATACTCCCTCTACATATCTATCAGGTAAAAATTGTTTGCACTCCTCACAATAAACTTGACTTACTTTTTTTTCATATATTAAGCCTTTTTCATATAGACTTATAATTATCCTTCTTACTTCTTCTTTATGCTGATTATCATCAGTTCTTGAATAACAATCATAGCTGAAATTTAACTTATCAAAACAATACTTAAATTCCTCATGATATCTATTAGCTATAACTTCTGATAATACACCCTCCTTTTTTGCTCTAATAGAAATAGGTGTTCCGTGACAATCACTTCCTGAAATATATAATACATCATCCCCTTTTGCTCTATAATATCTAGCTATAACGTCTCCAGGCAATAATGCTGCAATATGTCCTATGTGCAACGAACCATTGGCATAAGGCCATGCTCCTCCAATTAAAATATTCATTCTACTCTCCTCCTCTTATACTATTTAATTTTTCACTTCTCCAAATTATAAATTTGGAGTAAAACTAAAAACTCTCGTTCCTAAGAAATTAATCTTAGGAACGAGAGTTAAAACTTCGTGTTACCATCCTACTTCATTTACATTTCACAATATAAATCTCTTCAAGTACGTTATAATTAAATTTGCTTACATGAAATTTATTCCACGACTAGTACATAGATAAAATTTCTCATAAAAATCCTGTTTATAGTTATACTCTATCACTATTACGGGTGAACCCGTTGCAGCCTTAATATTAAATCTCGGTGCACTGCTCCAAGGCCATTTTCTCTTTAATATCCATTGCTTCTTCTCACCAATGAAAGCTCTCTGTATAAGTATTCTTAAAGTTACTTTCCTTTTCTTTGCATTTAGCTATTATACTTATAATTATATATATATTTACCAACTTGTCAATTGAAGTTTAAAACTATTAATTATTAATAGTTTTTATTACAAATAGAAAATAGTAATATTTAATTATTATCATCAAAACAATAATGCATTTTATAACTAAACTATCTAAAATTATAAGTGGAAATGCCATCATAAAATCAGCAAATAACAATATAGTCATCTTTTGTTTTAAAGTCATTGCTTTTTCCTTTACAAAACTATCTAGGTGTTTTTTATATATCTTTGTGTTCTTGAACCAAATATCAAATCTCTCAGACCCTTTTACAAAGAAAAAAGAGGCTAACAGCAAAAATGGTGTTGTAGGGAGTATAGGTAATATAATCCCTATCGCTCCAAGTGTAAAACATATCAACCCTACAGATACGCATATAAACTTTTTACACTTATTCATAGTAACTCCCTTCCTAAATCCTTATAGAGATAATCATTTTAATATGTATACATTATAATAACCAACAATTAATTTCAATATATTTTATCAATTATTTTTTTCTATTTTAATAATTTAAATCTTTATCTTTAGTAAACAAGACAAAAACAGAAAAAGCCTACCATCTATATGGTAGACTTTTTCTGTCTGTGTCTTGTTTAATGTCTAGTTCTTTTAAAATTATAGGGAAATTTTAAATGAAACTAATTATATATATTAAATTGTTAATATATAGCATAAAAAATTTGTTCTATAATATTATTATAATACAAAATACTAAAATTTCAAAATATATTTTTCTACAAAATTTTAATTTTTTCTTAATTTTAGTCCTTTATTCCAATATATTAGGGTATACTCTATATAATATCATCTCTAAAAATATTTAAATTAATTTTAACATATTCTTTAAAATGTTATTACTTTTAAAAGTAGCTTATTTCCTACAAACTGTAAACGTTTATAAGTGGTATTAATTAAAGTATATCACTATTATATTCTATGTCAATTCATTACAATAAAGTGGAATGCTAATTTTATTTGTACTAATATATACTAATTTAAAATTAAATATGATATATTTAATTTTGTTATTAATATAGTTATAGGAGAATTATTATGGAAAATAAATTTAAAATAACAAGTCCTAGATATCAACAAATAGCAGCCGATGTTGCAGCCAAAATTGTTGATGGTCATTATAAAGTTGGTGATAAGATTTATGCAAGATCTTCTCTTGCAAGTCAATATGGTGTCTCATCTGAAACTGCAAGGCGTGCTATTTGTGTATTATCAGACTTAAATATTGTAGATACTTCAAAAGGTAGTGGAGTTACTATAAAGTCCTACGAAAATGCTATAAAATTCGTTAAACAACATGATGATATTAATACTATAAGTAATCTAAAGCAAGATATTATTGATAGTGTTGACAGACAAAAAAAAGAAATAAAATTTTTATACGGATGTCTTTCTGATTTAATAGATAAAACTGATAGATTACGCTCTGTAAATCCATTTACACCATTTCAAGTAGAAATAACATCTGCTACACCTTATATTAATAAATCTGCATCTGATATAAACTTTTGGCATAATACTTCAGCAACAATAATAGCAATCAGAAGAAACGACTCTTTACTTATGTCACCAGGACCATACGCAGTTTTTCAAGAAAATGATATATTTTATTTTGTTGGAGATGAAAATTGCATTGAGCGTGTAAAAAAATATTTATATCCCTAATTTAAATTGTATGTAATAAACTTAATATAAATTAATTAAACTATCAGAAAATAATATATTAATCTTTGCTAGTATATGAACTAAGATTAATATATTTTTGCGATAGTTTATTTTTTTTGAATTTGACAAAGTAACAACTTTCATTTATAATTAGGTTGTTACTTTACAAAGGAGGATTTACATTGATAAAATTCGAGAATATTTCAAAAAAATTTAAAAATACTACTGTTCTTTCTGATGTCTCTTTTGAGATTGAAAAAGGTAAATTAGTAGCTATTATAGGTGAAAGTGGTTGTGGAAAGACAACTACACTAAAAATGATAAATGGTCTCATAACACCAACTTCTGGTAAAATATATATTAACAATGAAGATATTAGCACTAAAAATGTAATAGATCTTAGAAGAAATATGGGTTATGTTATCCAGCAAACAGGTTTATTTCCTCATATGACCATAAGAGAAAATATTGAACTAATACCAAAAGTTCAAAATAAAAATCCTGAAGACATTACACAACAAACATATAATTTAATGGATATGGTTGGTCTTGATTGTGATAAATTTCTTAATCGATACCCTGTAGAACTAAGTGGAGGGCAACAACAAAGAGTAGGTGTCGCAAGAGCCTTTGCCACTAATCCAGATATAATATTAATGGACGAGCCATTTTCAGCTCTTGATCCAATTACACGTTCAAGTTTGCAAGATGAACTTGTGAATTTACAATCAAAACTAAAGAAAACTATTATATTTGTAACCCACGATATGGATGAAGCTATAAAAATATCAGATAAGATGTGTATCATGGATAAAGGCAAAATTATTCAATACGATACACCTGAAAATATATTAAAAAACCCCGTTAATGATTTTGTCTCACAATTTGTTGGTAAAAAAAGAATCTGGACCTCTCCTGACTTTATTAAAGCTGAAGATATTATGATAGAAAATCCTATAACTTGCTCTAAGGACCTATCAATATTTAAATGTATAGAAAAGATGCGTTCGTACAAAGTTGATAGCTTAATGGTTGTTGATAACAAATCAAAAAAACTGCAAGGAATAGTAAAGGCAAAACAAATGCGATCAATTGATGATAAATCAATTCAAATCAGTTCTATTCTTAACAATAATTATATTTATGTTTCTCCAAATGATACTATAATTGATATTTTAAAAATTGTAAATGAGAATAATATTTCAACAGTTCCTGTTTTAAATGATAGTAGCAGTCTTATTGGATTAATTACTGAAAGTAGTCTTGTTACAACGCTTAGTCAACAATATATAGAAGAGGAGGCGTAGTAATATGAATATTTTAGAATACATTTTACAAAATAAAACACAAATTATATCATTATTGATTGAGCATATCAGACTTACTTCAATTTCAGTTGGCCTAGCAATTTTAATAGGTGTTCCCCTAGGAATTCTAATTTCCTATGTCAAGAAGTTAAATAAACCAATTCTTGGAGCAGCAAATATTATTCAAGCTATACCTAGTATGGCTTTATTAGGATTTTCCATACCATTTTTAGGTATAGGAACTCTCCCTGCAGTTACAACAGTAATTCTATATTCCTTGTTGCCTATAATCAAAAATACTTATACTGGGATTTCTAATATTAACCCACAGACAATTGAAGCCGCAAAAGGAATAGGATTGACAAAATTTCAAATTCTAACAAAAATTCAAATTCCATTAGCTCTCCCTGTTATAATGGCTGGAGTTCGAATTTCTTCTGTTACTGCTGTTGGCTTAATGACCATTGCTGCCTTTATAGGTGCCGGTGGATTAGGTTACCTTGTATTCTCTGGAATAAGAACTGTGAATAATAATCAAATACTAGCTGGTGCAATCCCAGCATGTATACTAGCTTTAGCTGTAGATTTTCTAGCTAGTATTGTTGAAAAACTAACAACTCCAATCAGTTTACAAAAGGTTAAGTCTAATACAAAAAAAGATTTCATGAAAACTCGTAAAATGCAAAAAGGAATATTAGCAATCTCAAGTATTTTTATTATTCTAATATTTATATTTTCTGCAATTACTAATGTTAATACTAACTCAAAAGTAATTACTGTAGGGAGTAAAGATTTTAGTGAACAAATGATATTAGGCCACATGGTTTCAGATTTAATTGAAGAAAATACTGATATTTCAGTAAATCGTAAAATAAATCTTGGTGGTACTCAAGTATGTTTTTCTGCTTTAAAATCTGATGACATAGATTTATATATTGAATATAGTGGGACAGCTTATGGAGATACCTTAGGCAATCCTCCTATAAGTGATATGGAAAAAGTATATGCTACTGTAAAAAATGATTTCAAAGAAAAATACAATATTGAAGTTTTAAAACAAATGGAGTTTAATAATACTTATACCTTAGCTGTTGAACAAGAAACAGCTGAAAAATATAATTTAGAAAGTATTAGTGATCTTTCACTCATTGCTACTAACCTAAAGTCTGGAACTACCTTAGAATTCTTAAACAGGGATGATGGTCTTCCTGGACTAAGCAAAAAATACAATTTTTCATTTAAAGATTCTATAGGCCTTGATGGTTCTCCACGATACACTGCTTTAATCAGCAAAGAGATAGATGTGGTAGATGCCTTCGCAACAGATGGATTGCTAAAGAAATTTAAATTAAAGACATTAAAAGATGATAAGAACTTTTTCCCACCCTATTATGCTATGCCTATAGTTAGAGGTGAAACTCTTAAAGAGTATCCAGAAATAATTCCTCTATTGGAACAATTATCAACTATCCTTAATGATGACATCATGATGGAACTTAATTATAAAGTTGATGAACTACAGATGGAACCTAATGATGTATCCCGAGAATTTTTAGAAAAACAAGGTTTAATATAAATATAATAACTTTTTATTACAACTAATAAGTTATATATTAAATTTCAAATACAAGAGACTGTGCAGAATAGATTAAAAATCACTCTGCAACAGTCTCTTTTTCTCATTAAGGTTGTTTTACTTTATTTTTATCACTTGTCCTGGGTATATTAAATTTGGATTTGATATATTATTAAGCTTAACAAGAGTTGAAGTAGTAGTATCAAACCGCTGTGCTATCTCACTTAAAGTATCCCCCGATTTTACAGTATAATAGGATGAACTACTAGCATTACCTTTAGATGAAGAACTACCTGATGGTAATACTATTTTTTGTCCTGGATATATTAAATTAGGATTTGATATATTATTAATACTAGCTAGAACTTTAGTTGTAGTTCCATATTCTTGTGCTATACCGCTCAAAGTATCTCCTGATTTTACAATATAATAGGATGAATTACCGGTATTACCTCCTGTTGAAGAACTACCTGTTGGCAATATTATTTTTTGTCCTGGATATATTAAATTAGGATTCGATATACCATTAATAGATGCCAATACTTGATAGGTTGTATTATATTTTTCTGCTATTCCACTTAAAGTATCCCCTGATTGTACTGTATAGTATTTATCATTTTTACTATTATCATCTGTACTTGGACTTTCTGGTATACTTTGTCCATTTAATAATATTCCCTCATTGAACTCATTTAGGTCACAATTTCCACTTACACCGGGGACTTGTCCAGTACTTGAAAATTGAAAACCAACCCATTGATTCCATATTGGATTACTAGCAGGTTTGCTTACCCCATATTCAGCAATCCATAAAGGATATATTCCTAACCTACTATCTAAACTAGTTCTTGCAAAATTAGTATAGGTATAAACTACGATACCTTTACTAGTTAGTCTCTTAACCTCTTCTAAAAATATTATTGCTGCACTTGTTAAAGATGTCTTATTTAAACCATTAGTCTGTTCTATATCTATAGCTAGTCTACAATCAAATTCTCTATTTCCAATGGTATTTACAAAATGCCTAGCTTGAGCTTTAGGATCTATTCCTCCTAGAAAGAAGTGATAAAATCCAACCTTCAAACCCTGCTCTTTAGCATTTTTATAGGATGAAGAAAAATAATTATTAACATAGCTTATACCTTCCGTTGCTTTAATATAAACTATTTCTATCCCACCGTCTTTTACTTTTTTAAAATTTACATTTCCTTGCCAACTACTTATATCAATCCCCTTATAATTACTACTATTTCTACTTTCCATAGAAACACCTCCTCTCTATATAAATATGCTCTTTATTAATTTATTCTACTCTCTATTATAATTTTTACATTATATAACTAACTTTAATATGATGACAGTATTATAACAACTAAACACATTATAAAAATAGCTATTTGACTTTTAGAATGTCAAATAGCTATTTTCTATTTTACTAATTATTATTTTGTGATACCTTCCATATCCTCTATAATTAAATCAGCTGCTTGAAGTCCAGCTCCACCCACATACCAAGCTTGAGCATTTAGATAAACTATATTTCCATTTTTATATGTGTCTGTAGTTTTTACTAATTCATTCTCTATTACTTCCTTAGCTGCTGAATAATCTTCTGATCCACTTGTTCCTGCTGACTTATCAACTACAAAAAGATAGTTTGGATTTTTAGCTAATAAGTACTCATAAGTTATATTTTGACCATGCTTTGATACTTCTATATTCTCATCTGTTGGAACAAAGCCGAACTTTTCAAATATAATTGAAAATCTTGATCCTGCTCCGTATACACTCATAGAACCATCTGTAATTATAGTAGCTAAAGCATTAAACCCTTGCTCTTTTATTTTTTTGCCTACTTCTTCAACTCTTTTATTAAGTTCTTTTAATTTAGATGTTGCTGCATCTTCTTTCCCAAATATTTGTCCTATTATGTTTACATTTGACTCTAATGACTCTAAATACTTTGTAGTATCTGTTCCTAATTGTATTGTTGGAGCTATAGCAGAAAGTTCCTCATAATAATCAGCTTGTCTACCTTCAATTATTATTAAATTCGGTTTGATCTCATTGATTACTTCTAGACTAAATTCTTTTAATCCACCTAAATCTGTATATTTTTCTTCCTTATATTCTGAAAGATAAGTTGGCAGGTTTTTCTTTGGTAATCCTACTAATCCTTTTATATCTAATGAATCCATAATATCTAAAGATGCATAGTCTAATACTACTACTTTTTCTGGATTCTTAGGTACCTCAGTTTCTCCAGCAGTATGGATTATTTTTATAGTTTCACCTTTTTCCCCTTCATTATCTTTGTTACCAAGTTTTGTAGCTGCAAACACACCAATTAAAGCAACTATTGCAACTCCTACTATTATATTAATTTTTTTCTTATTCATTTGTTTCACCTATTCCTTTCATCTATATCCAATTAATATTTTCCTTATATCTTAATATTTATTTATAATAAATTTCTTTAATTTTGAATTTAAGAATAAATTATATTTTATTGTTATAGAAATCATAGATTTCTTTTTCTCGCTTTGCTCGTAAGGATACTCCTTGTCACCTTACTATTTGAAACTTACTCCTTTTCGTTACACTCAAATGAGTAAGTTTCCATAATTAAATCATAGATTAAAATGGTCACTTAAGTTCGACCAACCAAATCATAGATTTGGGGTCTCTCTTAGAAATATACGCAGATGTTGTTTCCGTTTATATTCTTTATGTGAAAATCTATTTCATATACGTCTTCTAAAACATCTTTTGATATTATGGCATCAGTTATATCATCTTTAACTATCTTTCCATCTTTAAGAATAACTATTTTATCTGAGTAAACTGATGCAAAATTTATGTCGTGCATAACTATCACTACAGTTTTTCCAAGATCATCCACTAGCCCTCTTAATACTTTCATCATCTGTACTGAATGTTTCATATCTAAGTTATTTAATGGTTCATCTAATAGTACATACTCTGTATTTTGAGCTATTACCATAGCAATATATGCTCTTTGTCTTTGTCCACCGCTAAGCTCATCTAAATATCTATCTTCAATATCCTTAAGTTGCATATATTCTATGGCTTCATCTACATACTTTGTGTCTTCCTTTGTCAGTCTACCTTCGCAGTGAGGGTAACGTCCAAAGCTAACTATTTCCTTTATAGTTAATCTTACATTTATATTGTTAGATTGTTTAAGTATAGCTATTTTTTTAGCTAGTCCCTTAGTGTCCCATTTTTCTAACTCCCTACCATCTATAATAACTTCGCCTTCATCTTTCTTCATAATACGAGATATCATTGATAGTAAAGTACTCTTTCCTGCTCCATTAGGTCCTATGAAAGAAGTAATCTTACCTTTTTCTATGTTTAAAGATACATTGTCTACTACTGGATTATCTCCATACTTTTTAACTATACCTCTAACTTCTATCATTTATTTTCCCTCCTTCATTAAAAGATATATAAAGTAAATTCCACCAATAAAATTAATTATTATACTTACTGTACTTCCAAAGTTTAATATTCTTTCCACTATGAACTGTCCAGCTATTAAAGCAATTATACTTATCAATATACTTCCCGTTATTTGATAACTATGTTTATATGTATTAAGAAACTGATAAGATAGATTAACCACCAATAATCCAAGGAAGGTTATTTGTCCAACTAAAGCTGTAGATATTGATACTAATACTGCTACAACTATTAATATTTTTTTAGAAAATCTATCAAAATCTATTCCTAAGTTTATAGCTTGATCTCTTCCCAAAAGCATAACATCTAATTTTTTTACATCATCATAAAATAATACAAAAATGATTAGTAAGGCTATTACTGATATTAACAATATATCCGTATTAACATTAGCAAAGCTAGCAAACATTTTACTTTGTAATGTTTCAAATTCATTTGGATCAATTATTACTTGCATAAAAGATGTCATACTTTTAAACAAGGTTCCCAATACTGTTCCCACCAATAGCAAAAAGAATATATTACTATTTCCATCTTTCTTAAATAATATTTTATAAAGAACTAAAGTTCCAACTAACATTATTGTAACTGAAACCATAAAATTCACATTTCTGTTTATCATAAATATACTTGATGCTCCGAATAAAAACACGGATATGGTTTGTACAAACATATATAAGGAATCAAGTCCAAGTATGCTTGGCGTTAGGATTCTATTATTTGTTACTGTCTGAAATATCATAGAAGAAAAGGCTATTGACCCTCCAGTAACTGCTATAGCTATAACCTTAGGTATTCTCTTTGATAGGTTATAATCCCAGTTTATACCATTTAATCCTTCAAACAAAAATAAGCCAATAACAAATAATGCAACTATTCCAAGTATATATAACTTTTTTTTATCTATATTATCCTTCATTTCTATTCCTCCTAAATATCAGGTAAAGGAATATAATACTTCCTGTAACTCCTACAGTAAGACTTATAGGTACTTCATAGGGATGAATTACAAGTCTACCTATAATGTCACATGCTAGTACAAATATTGCCCCAAACAAAGCTGTATCCCAAATATTCTTACTAAGATTGTCCCCTTTAAATATAGATACTATATTCGGAACTATTAATCCTATAAAAGGTATATTCCCAACAGTTATTACTACTAAAGCTGAAATCAATGCAACAATTATAACTCCAATATTGGCAACCTTATTATAGTTAATCCCTAAATTTGATGAGATATCCTCCCCCATTGCTATAATAGTAAATTTATTAGCATACAAAAGTGCTAATATTAATAATGGTATAGTCAAATAGAGGAGCTCATAATTTCCCTTTATAATCATGGAAAAATCTCCTTGGAGAAAAGTTCCCATACTTTGAACTAAATTGTTTTTATAAGCAAAGAAATCTGTCATAGACCCTATAACATTTCCTACCATTATTCCCACTAGAGGTATGAATACAACATTTTTCATTTTTATGCTTTTAAGTATTTTCATAAATACAAAGGTTCCCAAAAGGGCAAATATAAATGCTGTTATCATCTTTTGCATCAAAGTTGCTGATGAAAATAGTAGCATAGAAACTAGTACCCCAAGCTTTGCTGAGTCTACGGTAGCTGCTGTACTTGGAGAAACAAATTTGTTATTACTAATTTGCTGCATTATAACTCCACCAACGCTCATTCCTACTCCAGCTACCACTATACTAATAAGCCGCGGCAATCTAGTTAAAATTATTATATTCATCTTACCCTGGTTCCATTGCATTATATCTGTAATACTTATATTTTGAACCCCTATAAATATTGAAGACATACACAGTATTATGAATAAAGGAATTAAATATTTCTTTTTCATATTTCCTCCAAAACTTTATTACGTATCCTAAATATCTTTATGTATTAAATTATGTGATATTCTTAAACACTTATATATACTTGATGTAACAATAAAATTACATTATTAATTGAAATATAATTTTAATTGATAGTACTTATCACTACTTCATAATAGCTTAATTGATAATCATTTTCAACTTCTTAAGACTTAAATACACTTGATTAAATTACTCAAAATTCTCCATTCTCCATTTTTCTGTATTTTCCTTATATATTTGTATTGAACTTTTATATTGAAATTTCGTTTTTACATTTTAGATAAGATAAATTTTATTGTCAAAAACAACAAATAATAATGTTCATTTACATTGGTTGCATATAATAGTAAAATTCTAATTGAGATAATTAGAATTTTAAAACTATATTCACAATAAACATAAGTTAATTTGTAATTATTTAAGTTTTAAATGTACAGAGGGGATTATTTAAATTATGAGTAAAAAAGATGTTTTTCAAAAAAATGGTGTGATTTTATTGTTAGCTTTACTATGTACCTTACTTTGGGGAAGTGCCTATCCATCTATAAAGATTGGCTACTCTTTATTTTCTATAGGCGAAAATGATATTTTTAGTAAACTTCTCTTTGCAGGCAATCGATTTGCTTTATCAGGTCTTCTAGTAATTTTATTAACTTGGATAATTCAAAAAAAATTTCCTTTTCCTAAAAAAGAGGCCTTAAGTCATATTGCACTACTTGGGTTTATTCAAACTACTTTAGAATATTTATTTTTCTACATAGGACTTTCTCATACTACCGGTGTTAAGGGGTCCATATTAAACGGTACCGCAACCTTTATGGCTGTAATTCTTGCTCATTTTATATATTCAGATGATAGATTAAATTTCCAAAAGATTTTAGGATGTATTGTTGGATTTATGGGAGTAGTTATAATTAACTTAGGTGGTAAAGTTGGAAGTGGTTTTACCTTTACTGGTGAAGGATTTATTATTCTTGCTGCTGCTTCCTTTGCAATTGGATCTCTTATAAGTAAAGAAGCAGCTAAGAGAGAAGATAGCATGATAGTCACAGGATGGCAACTACTCTTTGGAGGGGTTTTACTTGTAATTGTAGGCGCACTTGGAGGTGCACGAACCTCTATACCTTCTACTGAAGCTATGCTATTACTTTTATATCTCTCACTTCTTTCTTCAGTGGCTTTTACAATATGGACTATCTTATTAAAGCATAATAATGTTGGTAAAATTTCTATATACAATTTTTTAACACCTGTGTTTGGTGTTTTTCTTTCTGCTATATTTTTAAAAGAATCTATTTGGCATTGGAAAAATCTGTTGGCACTTGTATTTGTATGTGTTGGAATATATATAGTAAATAAACCTAAGGTTAAAAATAGTTAACTAAAATTAATAGACTCTACGAACTAATTATTCATGGAGTCTATATTTTAAATATATTCAATCTATAATTATTATACTTTACCTATAAATATTTATTTTTATATTCATCACAATACTCCATTTTAGTTATGGAATAGCATAGATCATCATATATTCTTCCATCATAAGTTTCGCTAGCCATTCTTAATGTTCCATCATATTTAAATCCACACTTTTCTATAACCCTTTTAGATTTTTGATTTCCGTGATAATGATAACAAGATACTACTTCACATTTTATTTCTTCGAACAAATATTTTATTACCCTATTTACTGCTTCAGTCATAATTCCTTTTCCCCAATATTCTTCTGAAAGTACATATCCTATCATTCTTGCCTTTAATAAATTTCTTTTCACATCTCTATGATTACCAATTGAACCAATTACCCTATTATTTTTCTTATATACAATTGCCCATACCTCATTATTCTTTATAAATGACTGAAGTATACCTTTAGATATTTCTTTATTCTTATGGGGTTTCCATCCTGCCATAGGACCAACATTAGGATTTTTAGAATACTCATAAAAATCATCTAAATCCGCTATTTTCCAACTTCTCAAAATCAATCTTTCTGTTTCTAGCAACTTCATATTCCCACCTCTTAGATTCTACAATTTATTCCTTAGCCTTTTAGTTTATATTTTATATAAATTATATGTTATGGCAATGACACTATATGATAAATATAACATAAATACATTTTAATTACTTTATTTATTGGCTTAATTCCCCAATCCACTCCTTAAAAAATAAAAAAGAACTTTGAAATTTCAAAGTTCTTTTTATATTTTAAAACCTATCTATCTTCAAAATTTAGTGCCTAAATTATATTTTGCTACTAAATTCTTCAATAAATTATATACCCTTTTTCCAAGCATTAACATAATAAAATAATTACCTACCATATGAATTAAATCATAGGGTATTCCATTTATCCAATAAGTTAAAGCAAAGGTTTTAGAGACTGTAAAGATATATGGTATTGAATACAGTGCTCCAAATAACATTCCAAACACACCGGATATTATACTCCAACCTAAAAAATTTTCTTTAATTATTTTTCTAAATAACAGCACTACTAGTACTAGCATAGGCCAAACAATCCAGTATCCAAACCACCAAGTTCCCATTCCACTAACAAGACCTAGTAAAAAGTTAAATACCACTACAACTACTAATGCTCTTCTGCCTAATACTAAAGTATATATTACCAGTAAAAAAGATACTGGTTCTATATTAGGTATTCCACTCATCATAACTTGTAACACAAGCATTAGCGCTCCAAGTAATGCCAATATTATCAAATCTTTAGTTTTATACATATTACCAACCTATTGTAAGTATAAGTTCTATCTTATCACCATCTTTTATAGCAGTATCATCTATACCAGTTTGGGAATCTTTTCCATTTATTTTTAAATTCCACCACTCTTGCTTGTTAGCATCTGCATTTAGTCCATCTACTCCAGTTATAAATCTAGTAGCTTGAGATGTATCAGCTACAATTATCTTCATTTCATCTAGTGCTTTTCCTAGAGTTTCTGCATTAGTTGAATGTGTATAAGTTTTTTCATAATTATCCTTTTTACTTATAACTGTAACTTCTATAGTTTTATCTCCTTCAACTCTTTGCTTTGCATTAAAATTTTTGTAGATAAAAAATCCACCAATTGCAATAATTATAACTATTAAAGAAATTATTATTGATTTCATATTTTTTTTCATATCTTTACCTCCTAAGAAACAAAATAAACTCCCTTTCAGTAGAGAAAGAGAGATTTTACTGACTACTAATAATATATTTTATGTAGCAACTCCATTTACATGCTATCATATATATTTTATAAAATCAATGTATTCTAATTAAGTCATATAACATACTATCAACCAAATAATTATTTATTACTCTTCTTAATCCTTATACTAATATCTATATATTAATTCGATATACTGAATTTACACCTATAAATTTTTCTTTATTTAACTTTATGTTTAAAATTATTAACACAAAGTTAATATTCATGAAATATATTTTATGTTTTTATAATTTTCTTCATAATTTTTTCATAAAAAAGAAGTATTAGTTATATATGTATTTATTCTTGTCTTAATTTAAATAAAAATGATAAATTTCAATAAAAACCAACATATTTTTTATTAAAACAAATTTACTTGTATATACTAACTTTTTTTATATTTACTAACATATATGCTATATTAGTTATGGATATGTGTGGTATGAACATTAATTATAAATTATGAGTATACTTTATAATTAAAATATTTAAAAAATTTTTAATTGCAATGTACCCATTTATCCATTTTTTATCCGCGGATATGTTTATCATAAATTATAAATTGTAATTTATTAACACATTATAATGTTGAGGTATATAATTTTTATTTTATTCTATTGAATTTTATGCTAGTGAGGTAAGGAAAATGAAAATTAAACTAAATAACTATTCTGATTTAAAAACATATTTATTAAGTGAAAATTTATACTTTAGTTATAACTTATCTATACTTACACTTATTTCAAGTACATTGTTATTTATAATTAATATAATTGATGAAATTCCTATAGTGATTAACAATATCTATCTCTATGCCATTATAACTATATTTTTAGTTGTTTGGTTATTAGTTTATAATTTAATTCCTATAAAATATCAAACAACTTTTATATATAACTTATTATTTAATATTTTTCTTTTTGGTGGTACGTACTTATCTTTATATTCTTGTATTTCTCTTCTTGAAGTTAATGGAAGTATCACTTTTTTTTTGATTTTGATTTTTGTAATAAATCTATTTTTCTTAATAGATTTTAAAAAATCTTTATTAGTACTTATCCCTTCATCATCCATTTATATATTTAATATGATGAATATTTTAAATTATAGTAGCACTGCATGGAAAAATTTATTTGATATAGGTTTGTATTTAATATTAGGATTTTGCTTTTCTATAATTAAATTTAGACATATGAAAGAGAGTTATTTAAGTAATAAAAAATTACTTGATACTATGTCTGATTTGAAAAAAACTAACAATAAACTTATGTCTCATGAGAAAGAGCGTACAAACTTCTTTGCAGATGTATCTCATGAACTTAAAACCCCTATCAATGTTATATATAGTGCCGATCAACTTCTGTCTCAGCAATTAAAAAATCCAAATCTAGACTTAAGCAATGCAGAGAAATATACTAACTGTATAAAACAAAATTCTTTTAGACTTATACGACTTATTAATAATCTTCTTGATTTAACTAAAATTGAAGCTTCTACTTTTAAAGTTAATCTTGAAAATATTAATATAGTTTATTCTGTAGAAAATATCGTAGACTCAGTTGTAGATTTCATTAAATCTAAAGAAATAAACATTATTTTTGATACTGCTATGGAAGAAAAAATTACTGCTATAGATGAGGATAAATTAGAAAGAATTATTTTAAATCTCTTATCTAATGCAGTAAAGTTTACTAATCCAGGCGGAACAATTTTTATTGATATCTCTGAAGATGATAATAATACTATTATTTCCATTAAAGATACAGGTATTGGTATAGATGATTCTATGAAAAGAAAAATATTTGATAGATTTGTACAAATTGATAAATCTAGTACGAATAATTCTGAAGGTACCGGCATAGGCTTATCCCTTGTAAAATCTCTTATGGTTCTACATGATGGAGATATAACTTTAGAAAGCAAGGTTGGTGAAGGTAGTAAGTTCACTTTATATTTCCCTAATAAAATAGTAAAATCTGACCATTCAAAAGATTCAGCGCCTCCTTCAATTAGATCCTACAATAACAAAATAGAACGAATTCAAATTGAGTTTTCTGATATATATCAATAAAACTCTTTGCCTTTAAATTTTCTTAATAAAATACTATTAATTATAATTAAAATACTTTTTTTCTACTAAAGTATTTTTTATTTTAAAATAGTCTTAAATAACTAATATAATCAGCTATTTAAGACTATTTTATTTCTATTAAAATCATATTAAAATAAATAAGTAATACATCTATTACTATACTAAATTCTGTTCTATGTTATTTAATATATTCTTACATAGCCATATAATTATAAAAGATATGAACATATTCCATGCAAATGTAATTATTATTGAAATTGTTCCTATATCAAAGATAATTGCTACAATTACAGAACCTATAATTCCTGGTAGTGCAATTATTATCAATGCAAGTATTGTTAAAAACATTAATAAGCCTTTCCCTGTAACTTGTTTGAATATTTTTTGAGACAATACATCTCCTGCTATAAATAACATTCCAAATCCCAATCTTGATATTATACATACTAATATTTCTATAGGTGAAGAACCTAATATGATTCCCGCAATAACAAATAGTATAATCCCATCTACAAAACACTTTATTAAGTTTTCAGAAACTATATATAGAAGTTTTTTAAGTGGACTTTCAGGAATTAAATATACATAATGCATTTTTAGTTCTCTAACCCAGCGCCCTGCAAAAGTCATAAATAATTGAATATATGTGGCCATAGCAAAGGTAGCCATTATACTTCCTATGTCCTTCATTGTTAATGTAAATATGACCACAACTACTATTTGAATTAAAGTAGTATTGTCTAAAAAGAATTTTCCTGCTCTCCTATTTTCTAACATATGCTTAAAAAAGAATACAGAAGCTCCTCTTCCTTTATTTATTCCAACATTTTTTAATTTTATCTTCTTAGTATCTTTAACTTCTACTATTCGGCCTTCTTTTGCATCTTCCACACGTTTATGCATAGTTTCTGTAGCTTGAAGTACGTCTTCATAATATTCATTTTTAC
This sequence comes from Clostridium sp. UBA3061, assembly GCF_002367465.1. NCBI lineage: Bacteria > Bacillati > Bacillota > Clostridia > Eubacteriales > Clostridiaceae > Clostridium > Clostridium sp. UBA3061. The sequence continues at coordinate 175,989 of NZ_DFCF01000005.1, forward strand.
TTTTCATAAGAATAACTATAGTTAATACTACGCCTATAAGTGTTGCTAAAATATACATTAACGCATTAGAGGTTTCGCCTATCAAAATACCATAAATTACTCCTTTTATCCACCCTACAAAAGGAATAAATTCTAGATAACTTACATTTATCCCATTAACTATAGCTCCTATACCTCTTCCACCTTCTTTTATATTAAATAGAATAGAAATTATTAAAGGTAATACTAGGAGATAAATTAAAATCTTTACTGCTTTCTTTTTACCGTCATCTCCGCTAGTAATTGAATAAATAGCCATAGATATGATACTACTTATGAAAACTAACATAAAATATCCTAGGAATATTACTATTACACCTAGCGGATTTACTCCATACCTCTGTTTAAGTACACCAGCTTGAAATAGTATAAAGATGGATATAAATAAAGATGTACCTAACTGTCTTATAAGTCCATATATAAGTACTTTTTTAGATGATATGGGAGAAACAAAGAGTAAGTTTACATCAGACATTTTAAAAAATGTAGCTCCTGATGATAATCCTTGGATAATTTGAGTTGTAAATAAAAACATAAATAGTGCATATATTATTGCTCCTAGCTCCGCAATTGGACTTAAGTTATTTACATCAACATTATTAGAAGTTTTAGCTGAGGTTATAAAAACAAAAACCATTAAAGCTATCAAAATTATATATCCTATTAATTTACCAGGATGATTCTTTAAATCCTTTATTCGATTTTTTAAGGTTGTTCTCCATAGATAAATTATTCCTTTCACTACTGATCACCCTTTCCTTCAGTGATATGAAAGAATAATTCTTCTAATCCTTCATTAGATTTTTCAGCATCTTTTTTTACCCTTGTTGCCGCAATCTTTCCATTCATCATGATATGTGCTACATCCCAGAACTCTTTCACACTATCAATCATATGAGTACTTATTATCATTGCTGCACCTTGATTTTTTAATTCCATTATTAATTCTTTCAATGCTTTAATTCCATGGGGATCAAGACCTACTAAAGGTTCATCAAAAATTATAACCTTAGGTTTTGGAAGTAATGCACAACAAATACTTACCTTCTGCTGCATTCCTTTAGAAAGTTCTTTCCCAAACTTTTGTTTTTTGTCATCTAGTTCAAATATCCTTAACAGTTTTTCAGCATATTCTCTCCAGTCAGTAAGATTATAACCTCGTGCAATAAATTCTAAATGCTCTTCCACTGTTAACATATCATATAGTACAGGTACTTCTGGTATATATCCAATTATTCTTTTAGCTTCTATGGATTTATTATCAAAACCTTCTATGGATATATTTCCTTGAAATCTTAATAGTCCGCATATACATTTAATAATAGTAGATTTTCCAGCACCATTAGGCCCTAAAAGTACTGCTATCTCTCCATCGCCCACTTGAAAACTTATATTATCATTAGCAACAAATTTTCCATATTTCTTCGTGACATTATTTATAACTAACACCGAAATCACCATCCCTTAAAGTTTAACTTAATACTAGATTTTTTACTAAATATAGTTACCCACATTTGCACTTGAGTTTAATTACTAATATTAACATTTTATACAATAACCATTGTAATTACAAGTATAGATGATAAAATGTTAACAATTCATTCTAATACAACTAATAAAGTGGCTTTGTTGAAAATTTCAGTAATAAAATAATAGGTTTTAAAAGCAGAGCTTCTAAAACCTATTATTTTATATTGACATTGTTAAATATGTTACATAACTAGCCACTATTGCCATACTCGCTAATACATAAGGTAACGAACTTGATACCTTATGTATCTCCTTTGCTTGTTCTTTTTTTATCTTTAACATACCATAAGCAACTACAGTACATATAAATCCAAATATTATTAATAAGTATCCTTGGTTCGATGGTTGATAAATAGATCCTTTTATATATAGTATATCAGCTAAAAACAATATGCAAAAATTAAATAAATTACTTCCTACAATGTTTCCAATCATAGCATTAAAATTACCTTTTTTAGCTAAAGATATAGAAGATGTTAATTCTGGAAGAGAAGTTGCAACTCCAAGGAACAATGCCCCCGCCAAGGTAACCCCTAGGTTTAACTCCTTTGCAATCATATCTGTTACTATAGTAATACCTATACTAAACACAATTAATCCTATACTTAATAGTGTAAACCTCACATATATTTGCTTTACTGTAAGATTGCAATTACCTTCTCCACTATCTTCTGGAGATTCATCCCCTGACATAGCCTTAACACCAAAGATATATAATAGCATAATTGCTATAGAGAATATGCTTACACTAAAAAATGAAAATTCTCTTCCAATATAATTAGCAACAAACACTATTACATAAATCACCATTAAAAGTTTCAGTGTATTCCTATGGCTTGATGTTACTACAGAGCTTTTGAATCTCTTAACTCCTACTAAAACTAATACTGCTAAAATAGTTAAGTTAAACACATTACTACCAAGAATATTACCTGAAACCAATTGTACCTCATTCAAAAATATAGTAGATGAAATACTTGTAAATAACTCTGGAAGTGAAGTTACTGCTGCTAACATAACACCTCCAATAAAAGCTCCTGATAAATTTGTTTTTTTATCAAGCTCGTCTACATAATAAGACAATTTAATTGAAAAACCAATTACAAATGCAGCAAAAATTCCATATAAAGCGTATATCATTTTCATTCCTCCTATGTATTTTAACAAAATAAAAGAGACTTATATTCTAATATCAGAATATAAGTCTCGTCTTTTAAGATTAAACCAGAATATTAAATATCCAGTATGTTGACCTAATCCCATGAAGTCATTTAATACTTCCTGCTAACTACTCCCTTAATATATAAATTATTATATTATAACCTGTACAACGTTTTAATCATACCATTTTTTAAATGTTATATCAACTAAAAAACTTTATAAATTACGTAATTAAATTAAAATAAATTAAATTTAACCTTTTATAAATCCTTTATTGAATTAAGTAGTAAATTATATCTTCTAATGAAATGCCATGATAAGATTTTTTAATATTTTCAAACTTTCTTCGTAAATTCCCCTTAATATTTTCAATATATGATATAGTAAAAGGCAAGTATTTAGAAATTTCTTTTACATACTCCTTTGAAAAATAATTTTTGTTCATAACAATAGCAAAGATTATCATTAAAATACAATTATCTTTTATTAATTTTTTCAAATCTTCAATATTTTCCCCTTTAAAACACGTTGCATCATCTAATACATGGATAGTTAGATTAATAAGTTTATTAACAATATTATCTAGATGATATTTTCCTGCTAGTTGAGACATTATAGTCATATGTTTATTCTCATAATCTATCCTTACATCTTGCAAATCATCGCATAATTGAAGCAGAAATCCATACCCATAGGTAAAAATCTCCTCTTCTTTGTTTAAGCTTCCATTTATAAGATAACCATCCACAATAACAGATGCTCCGCCCTTTTCAATAGATATATCTAGCATATCCCTTTCATAGGGGTTACTTATACCTTCTTGCTGTATTAGGCTTTTTACTTGCCCTTCATGAATTAATAATAGACCTTGAAAAACTTTTGGATAATCATTTCTATTAAAAACAGATTCTATATATTCAACTAACTTAAACACTTGCTTTTCATGAGAATTTCTCCCCTCTATCTCTTCACCACATAGTCTTTTATAAAACCTGTTATTAAATTCTTTCTTTTCTTCTATTGATATATCTAAATTATCTAAATAATTGTCAGTATATGGATATAGCATGCTATATCCAAAAGTAGCCATGGTAAATGATATATCCATATCCTTCATCTTTTGAAGAAGACTAACAATCCACACATTTCTCATAGCTTGACCAATATCTTCATAATTCATTTCTTTATCAAAGATCTTACACTGATTTATAAATACCTTAGTGTTTGCAAAAAACTGATCCTTCATTTTTTTATCTATGGTTCCTAGCTTAAATAATTCTTCTCCCAATATCATATTTTCAAGATAAGAGTTACTATTTTTCTTCCATAATTCTCTATTCTCTTCTTCCAAAGGAAACCTTTCAATAATTTTAATAAATTCATCAATAAATTTCTCAAACTTTTTCTCATTTTTCTTCTTCTTAATATATCCATTAGCTTCTAAGGGAATATCTACACATGTAGGCATACTCCACCATATTTCTTTATATAAATTTTTTAAAACCTTAATATTTCCCATATAGCTTTCACCTACATCACTATTTATGATAATCATCTCCTTAGATACCATTTACTTTACAAATACTACACTATAGTGCTTATGATTGTTAAATTTATAATATTCTTTAAATCAATCTCATAAGGACTAATTTTATTATTGTATTCATCTTTCACAATTCTTACTACTGGTCTATCTGGGAACCCATTATTTTGACTTACCACATACCCAAATAAATTATTTGATAGATATACAGGACATCCTAATGGATAAACTGCAAATGTATCTTTAAACAACTTAATTATTTCAGGATCAAAACTTGTATATGTCTCTGCTAAAATTAATTCATAAGCTTCTCTAGGGTCAAATTTTTTTCTATAGCATCTATCTGATGTTATGGCCGTAAACACATCACATATAGAAATGATTTTTGCAAATTGTGATATTTCATTATCTTTTAATCCATAAGGATAACCTGTACCATTATACTTTTCATGATGTTCTATTACTCCACCTATTATCTCTTCATTTATTATAGGATTACCAAGTAGTATATCTCTACCGTATAATGGGTGCATCTTAATTTGCTTGAACTCATCTTCAGTTAATTTATCTGGTTTATTTATGATTCCACTAGATATTTTCGTTTTTCCTATATCATGAAATAGAGATGATATGGCTAAATCACGTAATCTTGATTTCGAAAAATTCATATTTACTCCTAGAAAAATTGCCATAATACTAGTATCCACAGAGTGTATGTATGTATAATCATCATATAATTTTACTTCATATAAATTTAGATTTATGTAGTTTTCACTCTGTATATATTCAACTAAATCATCAACCATAGTTAGAGATTTACTTAAAGATTTATTATCATAATTTATTAAGTCACTAAACATATTAGGTATGGTTTGAAGTATATTCTTTTTTAAATTTATAAGTTTACTATCATCTTTTATGTCTTTTAAGTCATCGTCTTGTACATACAGAAAAAAAATCCCTTGCTGTTCAATACTATTTTTTACTTGATCAGTAATTATAATACCTTTTTTTAACAAAGTCTTACCCGAGCCTGTAATAATGTCCTTAGCAAGTATTTCATTTCCCTGCAAATCCTTAAGCAATGTTAATTTCATATAATCCCTCTCCATAAACATAATTATCTGTATTTTATTACTTTATCATATCATATCTATAAATTATATGATACTTTAATTTGATTATTTATACATATACTGTATATTATGAAAATAACTTGATAAACCAATGTTGGTAGAAAAAATTAAGACTATATCATAAATTTTCGATATAGTCTTAATTTCTTTTATATTTAATCATATATTTATCCAATTATAGGGTTATAGGATGTAACCACTACAAATTATAGTGGTTACATCCCTGTGTGAAATTAGTTGGTTTTATCCAAACCACTAAGAGGGACATAAGTAGAAAATTTACATTTATATTGACTAAAGTTTTGGGTTGAAAACTTTAAGTTAATAACTAAAGTAACAATTAAAATATAGTTACTTTATTTGTATATTTTATATAGGAGAAAGCCACGCCTTTGTAGCTTCATAGTTTATTTAAACTGTAAAATAGCTTATATATTCTACAATCCACTTCCTTGTAGATTCTCCTAGCCATATAAATACAATAAAAAAAGATAGATATCATTGATACCTATCTTGGAATATACTAAATTTAAATAAGTGAAAGCTTTTGCAATTTAATTTATAGTTTAAACCTATAAACATAAATACTATATTTTACCTAAACCATCACTGGATAAATCTTTTAACTCTTCCTCAGAAAGTATCAAATTTCATAATCCCATGGCAGGTCTCCTGGCTTGTGAATCATACTTCTTAGCACCTTCCCAAAACAAATTAGTGGCTTTTGCTAAGTCGTCCTCACTTACAGTTACTGGGATAGCTTTGGATTTTCACCAAATTCCCTATTAAGTACTTAGTACACCTATCGGACTCTATATATTAAATTTATTTTTAATCTAATAAGTTTAAAATGTAAGTTGTAGTTATTTTATAAAATTAACTTTCCATTCCCCTTACAATTATTATTCTACTTAACTAGATTAATATTGTCAACCCCACTTTTTTAAATAAATATAGAAATATTTTCACTTATAATTTCATTATATAAATTAATTCATTACATCTCTCTTTTGGAACACTAAGAATGAAGCTATAATTAATATTGTAGCAAACACAATCAATTGAATTGCCCCCATAGTTGAACTTAAAACTATACTATATTCACTTTTAAACATTTCAACATATTGGGAATTTGTAATGAAAGTTGATAAATTCATATAGGGTAATATAGTTTTACCTACCCATCTCATACCTAAGCTTGCCATAATCATTGTAGCAACTGAGCTACCTAAATATGCTACAGTAGTAAGACCAACTGCTAAAGCTGTATTTTTTATAATAGTTGATATTGCAAATACTAAAGCTATTATAAATATTAAGCTAATGCTTGAGAATAAAAGCTTAGGTATAATTGAAATTACAAAGCTTTGCTGAACTATACTTTCTCCACTGAAAGAAATTACTTTTGTAGCAAGTCCTCCAAAACCATTTACAATTCCACTTGATATAATATTTAATATAACTGTAGTTAACAGTACCCCATACCCAATTATAAATACTGATACTAATTTAGAAAATAAAATTTTCCATCTAGATACTGGTCTAATCATAAGCAATCTAACAGTCCCTGTAGAATACTCTGAAGAAACTATACCTCCTCCAATTATTATGCATAGTATAATGGCAACACTAACATACATTAAATAAGTTCTATCTACAGAATTTCTAATATCATTATCAAATTTAACTTGTGGTATATTATTTTCAAGACTATACCAATCAAGAACTATAGCCTGTTCTATAGACTTTGTTTTCTTTTCATAGTCTTTTTTGTACTCCTCATAAGTATATCCTTTTGCTATTTTCTCGCTATTGTATTGTGTAAATTCAGTTTCACTAAGCAGTCTTTCACCATTTTCATCAATCTTATAGGAAATATCCCTAATAGTGTTGTTTTTCCAATTCTTATTGTCATAAGGAATTTTATTATTATATCTATATTCGGTTGCCTTAAGTCTTTTCTCCAAAGCATCAAGCTGAATTTTAGAATTCTCTAGAGATGTAACAAAATTTTTATTATTAGGATTTTTCTTCACTTCATCTTCTGATGTTTTAATAGTTGACTTTAAATTTTTAATTTCCTCCTTAGAAGATTTAATATTCTTATCTAAGTAAACTAAGTAATCATTTTTTATAACAGAATCATATAATTCCTTACTTTCTTTATTTTTAGAAGTTATTATCTTTTGAAGTTCATCCTTGCTCATTCCTAAATATTCATTAAACATATTTACATCAAATTCATGTATATTAAAAAATAATTCTTCACCTGCTAACCCTTCTGAAATTCCTGATAGAATAATAGCCTCTTTTGATTTATTAGAAGCCTCTCCAGCTACTTCATTTCTCCAATCATCCCAAGAAACATTACTATCTATTAGCGTTTGTGATTTTTTAATGTTTTCTTCAAAAATTTTCTTCTGAATGTCTTTATTTTTCTTACTTGAATCAATATTAGTTATTTCTGTTTGTTGCCATTGAATGTCTTGATTATAGCTATTTATATACCACTTTGACTCATCTCTATTCTGTAAAAATTTTAAAGCTACTGGTAACATTATGCTAGCTAAAAGTATTAAAATCACTATTACTTTAACACTAGTTTTTTTATATTGTTTTATCAATTCATTTTTTATTAGTCCACATACTTTACTCATTAAACTCTGCTCCTTTTCTACTATATTACACTATTTGCATTTTTGATCCTGTTGTTACCTTCATAAATTCATCTTCAAGAGTGTTATTAATAGGCTTAATAGTGTAAACTAATATATTCTCCATAATTAAAGCTTTATTAACATTGGCAATTTCATCACGAGAACAAGAAATTAATATTTTATTTTCTTTGAAGTCTACAGTAATCTCTTCAGATATTTTGCTATAATCATTCTCTATAATTTTCCTCGCTAAACTATAATTACTTACTTCTAATTCATAGGTTATCAAGCTTTCGATATTTTGCTTTTTAATATCTTTTAATGTTTTAATATCTATAATTTTTCCATTATCTATTATTCCAACTCGATCACACATAAGCTCCATTTCACTAAGTAAGTGACTTGACACTAAAACTGCTAGTCCTTCTTTTTCTGCCAAATGTCTTAGGGTATCACGTAACTCTTTAATTCCCATTGGGTCTAATCCATTAGTAGGTTCATCTAAAATTAAAAGCTTAGGATTGTGTAATAATGCTTGAGCAACACCAAGTCTTTGACGCATTCCAAGAGAATATTTTTTCACTTTATCATTAATACGATTTTCAAGTTTCACTAATTTTATAACTTCATTAATACGTTCTTTAGAAATATTACCATGCATTCTACCATATATCTCTAAATTTGTACGTCCTGTAAGATATCCATACATCTCTGGATTTTCAATAATCCCCCCTACTTGAGAAAGAGCTTTTTCAAAATTTTTCTTTACATCATTATTGCTAATTAAAATATCTCCTTCATCAATTTTTAAAAGTCCTGTAATCATCTTAATAGTAGTAGTTTTACCTGCACCATTTGGTCCTAAAAATCCAAATATTTCTCCTGAGTTTATTTCAAAACTGACATTGTCAACTATTTTACGATTACCCATAATTTTAGTAACATTTTTTAATTCTAGAACTTTAGACATTTCCTCACCTCATAATCTTTGATGATGTTAGCATACAATACCTTTAATACTTTGAAAATAAGTTTCCTCTAATTGTAAGAAAGATGTAATAATCACTTTAATTTTTCTATCAAAAGTAATAATTTCTTAAGAATTAAATTCTGATATAAGTAACATTTATAAATAACATCCAAATAATTATTTTAAAAGCTTTACTCTTTCAGCCATGATATTTTAACCAAGTTCCATACTTTAATTGACTAATCTTCAAATCTATATCATAGATATAATAAATATTTAACCTTTTAAAAATCCTATTTCATAAAATATTAAAATTCTTTCCTCATAAATCACTTTAAATAAGTTGTCCTCTTGTACTATAATATAGTACAAGAGATATGTAGAAATTATATATTTAAAACATATTTTGATATTTTAATGTTTCAATAACAATTAGTTATAATATATTAAGAGGTGATCAAATGAATTTTTTCAACGAATCCTATGGAATTGACTTATTTTCATTATTTCTTATTCTAGTATCATCTATATTAAATTTATTTTCTATTACTCGTCTTTTAGCGGGAGTTATTTTATTTTATGCATTATACAGAGTTTTCTCAAGAAATGTTGAAAAACGTGAGCAAGAACATAGAAAATTTTGTATGTATGCCAACAGATTTTTAAGTAAATTTAATAAAGCAATTCCTAGCAACCTACCTGTGTTCCATTTTGGTGATTGTGCTCCTATTTTTAGTAATTTCAAAAGATGGTTTAATGAAAAGAAAAATTATAAAATAGTTAAATGTCCAAAGTGTGGACAAAAGCTTAGATTACCTAGAGGTAAAGGGAAAATTACTGTTACTTGTAAGCGATGTTTCTATGAGTTTAAAATGAAAAGCTAAAACCTAATACAATTCCACAGACTATCAGTATGAATTATTTACTGGTAGTTTTTTCTTAACATTTAACTTTTTTACATTTATCTTTAATTAAATTTAATTTTCAACAAATATTATTGATTTTCTTTGTAGTTCCATATAATATATAAATAATACGATAAATTATTCGGGAATTTTATTTCCTATAATTCTTGTATTTTAAGAATTATTGTAATTTTTCATAAACTTTTATAATTAAATAAAAAAATTAGATAAGGAGATGAGTTATGGATTTTTTAATTTCTACAAAAGATGTATTAATTAATTTTATGAATTTTTTAACTGACAAGGTTAACACTGTTAACACCTTTATGTGGTCTTACGTACTTATTGTTTTACTTATTGGAGTAGGAATCTACTTCTCATTTAGAACAAAGTTTGTTCAATTTAGATTTTTCAAAGAAATGTTTAGACTTTTAATGCCTAATGATCAAGATAATAAAGATGGAGTTTCATCCTTCCAAGCCTTTTGTATAAGTACAGCTTCTAGGGTTGGTACTGGTAATATTGCAGGTGTTGCCATGGCTGTGGCAGCTGGTGGTCCTGGTGCAGTATTTTGGATGTGGCTTATTGCTTTAATTGGAGGTGCTTCAAGCTTTGTAGAAAGTACCCTTGCTCAAATTTATAAAACTAAAGACAAGGATGGAAACTTTTTAGGGGGACCTGCCTACTACATTGAAAGAGGGCTAGGTAAGCGCTGGCTTGGTACAATTTTTGCCATCTTAACTACTTTATGCTTTGGACTAGTATTTAATGCAGCTCAATCTAATACAACAACTTTAGCCTTTACAAATGCCTTTGGTATTAATCCTGTAATAATGGGTATACTTTTATCAGTTTTAACAGCCCTAGTAATCTTTGGTGGGGTTAAGAGAATTGCCAAGGTTTCAGAGGTTATAGTTCCAATCTTTGCAACTGCTTATATTTTAGTTGCAATTATAGTTATAGTCCTTAACTTCAAAACTATTCCTAGTATATTTGTATTAATATTTGAACACGCTTTTGGTATAAAACAATTTGCAGCTGGTGGCATTGGATTCACAATAATGCAAGGTATTAAAAGAGGACTGTTCTCTAATGAAGCCGGTATGGGTAGCGCACCTAATGCAGCAGCTACAGCAACAGTTTCTCACCCTGTAAAGCAAGGCCTTACTCAAACCCTAGGTGTTTTTACTGATACAATAGTAATCTGTTCATGTACAGCCTTCATTGTGTTAATTTCCGGTAATTATTCAGGCACTACTTTAACGGGTATTGAACTTACTCAAAGTGCACTTAGTTCACAAATTGGAGTCGTTATTGGAACTTATTTCTTGGCTATATGTACTTTCTTGTTTGCTTTTAGCTCTATAGTAGGTAACTATTACTACGGACAAACTAACATTGAGTTCATAAGTAATAATAAAGGGATACTTAATATATTTAGATCCTTTGTCGTTCTTACTGTATTTATTGGTTCCCAAGCTTCTATAGACTTGGTATGGAATCTAGCAGATTTATTCATGGCTTTCATGGCAGTTATAAATCTAATAGCTATATTATTCCTTGGAAAATATGCATTTGCTGCTCTTGATGACTACTCTCGTCAGAAAAAAGCTGGCAAAGACCCTATTTTTAAGTCATCAACAATTCCAGGGCTTAAAAATACTGAGGCTTGGAATGATAACAATGATATAGCTGACGAAGAAATAGGTTAATATAAATTTAAGACTCAATTAACTGTTTAATAGTTAATTGGGTCTTTTGGTTTAAATCTAACAATTAATATGTACTTTAATTATAAAAAATTAAAACCTTGATATTCTTTTAAGGGAATTTAAAAGAATATCAAGGTACATTTCTATATGTTATTTAAAACTTGGAACTCTTCTTGTCTTTTCAGCTGTTTTTAATACACTATATAAAACTATAGTTTCTATAGGTAACAGAATAAGACTTTTAACTATACGTACTGAGTAAGCTACAAATATTCCTTTTCCATACATAATGGATAACCATATTGGTGTAAGTACTAGGTTTATTACAATCATTATTACTAATCTAGTAATAAAAATTCGCTTTATACTTACAGGCTTTTTATATAATATTAAACCTGTTATAAAACCACCTAGGAATTCATTGAAAGTAAATCCAATGAAAAACGGACCATTAGGGCGTATCATATACTTAATTACATCTGTAACTACTCCTACAAATCCAGTGGCAACAGGTCCATAAAACAAAGCACTTATTCCTACTGCAATAAAGGAAAATCCAATCTTAAGAATAGGGCTTAATTGAATAGATAATGATCCAAGAATAATGTTAATGGCTGCAATTAACGCTAGTCCAGTTAATGATGAAGTCTTTTTTAAATGTGCTGAGGACTCCTTTAATAAACTCAGCATGTCATCTTTTTTTTCTGAAAAAATCATAAAAAAACCTCCTTTTTATAATAGCTACATAAAAAAGGAGAATTCCTATTAATATGTAGCAGTGGGAATCGAAGTAAGTACCGCAAGTTTCCTTTTCGTCTGGTGACAATTCCCTGTTCACCCAGCACTTAACGCACGAACTTCTAATCTGCCTCATAATCATAGTATATCATACTTAAATTCTTTTTCACATATTTTTTTAAATTATATATACAAATATACAAATATTATCCACACAAATATATAAATATAGATTTAATTACTGAACCTAAATAAAGCCGAGATTAACTCTCGGCACTTTTGTTCTCATAGGCTATTAAAACTATTTTACTATTTTCATCCTTTGACATACTTTGTTCAAGATCAGTTAACCTTCTTCTTTCTTCATCTGTTACATTTGCAAATTTATATTCATTGAATGATTGCATAATATCACCTCCTGTTCAGATAGTATTAGCATTTGTATAAGAAATATGTGTACTTTAATTAACATTTTCTATAATTAATCTAAGTTCCATCGATAATTCTAATGCAATTTATTTAACATACATTTTCCTCTCTAATATTCACATTAATATGAATTTATAATATATTAACTATATATCAATAATAGGATAGATATAAAATGCCAACTGAATTATATACACCAGTATATCTAAATCAAGATGAAATTCAAAATCTATCCTCAATACTAATTGATGGATATTTTGAAAGTATAACCATCAAGCAAATTAGCGATAACACTGTTACAGGAAGATATCAACATAATAATAAAAGCCAATGCTCCAATGACTATAAAAACACCAAAGGTGATAAGGATGATAATACAGTCATAGGCAATAGCTGTTACAATTATGGTGATATTTTTAGATATTTAGAGGGCAGAAATTTTGATAGAAATGATGTAACTTTAAAAAGAGTATATGCTTCTTTTAGCTATTACAATAATTTAAGAAATAAAATGAATACCTTGGGGGTTATAAAATATATTAATAATTCAAGCCCTTCAATTAATAATATTTATTCTGGAGATTACGTAGATTTAACAGGATGTTTAGAAGTTAATACTATTTCTAACTGCATAGATAACTGCATATTTATATTAAACAATTATGGAACTTCACATTTGGATAATCTATTTGATACTAAACATATCGGCCCATTAACCTATACAATGATATGTGAATTACTAAAAACCATACAGAAAGAATTAAATAAAGGAGCTACTTTTGATATAATAATTAACCGCTTAGGAATTAACTGTGTTTTACCTATAAATTCCACATATACATCGAAACATTCTTATATATATGATGATGCCTCTTGTGATTGTTGTATACTTGGTAAAGTATCCAAGGTGGCTTACACTCCTTCTGAAAGCATTGGAATGCTTAGAAAAACAGGCTTAGATTCCTACTATACAAAACTTCTCAATTCTTTCATTCCATATTTTCACTTCTTAAACAATAATGGGTTTTTAATTCCTGGGGAATTTATAACTAATATAAATGGGCCTGCTCTCGAAATCATTCCATTAAGTATTTGCATGTAAAAGCGTCATATTACTATAAGTAGAGTTCTTAATGTTTTGATGGCATTATTAAATTTCTTAGACTTTTAGTCCTTAAAAATTATCATGCCTTATGATAAATATAATAGTATTTCACGCTATAGGCACTAATTGTATAAACTTCACTAAAATAAAATCTCATGAGTTTATACCCATGAGATTTTTTTGTTATTTATTCTTTATATAAAATATAGCTATTGCACCTGCCCCTGAATGTGTACCAACTGCTGTACCAATTTCATTGATAAGTATTTTATTTATGCCTAGTTCAGCTTCTATTAACTTAACTGTTTGATTTGCAGCTTCTAAATCATTTGCATGAGAAACAACTATATCATATTGAGGATCTATCTCTCTAGTTTTCATTATATCTATTGCATGTTTTAAAGCCTTATTTATACCTCTTGCCTTTCCACAAGGTTCAAGAGCCCCATCTTTCACTGTTATAATTGGCTTAATTCCAAGAACATGACTTACAATAGCTTTTCCTGTAGATATTCTTCCTCCCCGTTTTAACATGTCTACAGTTTCCATTACAATTAAAGTTTCTAATCTTCCTACTAAGTCATTTATTTCATCTAAAATTTTATCTACCGTATATCCTTTATCTCTCATGTCTGCTGCTACAGTAACTAAATATCCAAAGCCCCCAGATGCTACAAGTGTATCTACAACAAAAATATTTTCACTCCCCTCTTCTAAATGCATCTTTGCTATATTGGCTGAGCTATTTGTACCAGATAATTTGCCAGAACAAGTAAGACAAATAATCTTATTCCCACATTCTAATTCTTTCTTAAAAAATTCTTGAAACTCATAAGGAGTAACTTGTGAAGTTTTAACTGTAGTTTCTTTATGCTTTATAGCTTCATAAAATTCTTTATTTGATAAATCTACCTTATCCTTATATACATGTCCATTTAAATCAACTAACAGTGATAGAAATTCTATACTTCTCTCTCTCATAAATTCTGCAGTTAAATCTACAGAACTATCACATACTATTGTTATATTATTTTTCATGATATACCCTCCTGAATACACTTTAATAATAAAAGTGTATTCGGATTATATCATCTATTACTTCTCAATACAACAAAAACTCAAAAAAATTATGAGCATAATTATCATGTAATTTATGGCTATTTTTTCTTGAAGAATTCTTTTTTTAATAGTCTTAAAGCGTCTTGAAAATTTTCTTCAGCAACTCCCGAGCAAGATAGCAATAATCTAGGATAATCATTCTCTTCTTCTGCTTCAAAGGTACGTAGTAAGACACCTACATCTGCACCTCGTTTTGCTAGTTCTTTTGAAGATAAGCTACTTTTTACTTCTAGTTGTACTAAAAATCCCCCTGAACCTGGTATAGCTGTTGCTTTCTCTTCAAATACATTATTTATTGCTATACAGAGTTGTTGACTTTTAGCCATATACAACTTTCTAGCTTTCCTAATTTGTCTTCCAAGATGACCATCACTAATAAATTTACTTAAAGCAATTTGTTCAGTTTTTGATGCTGTTTGATTGTATACTCGCCCTCTTCTTTCATATACTTCTGTTAATTCTTTAGATAGTACCATAAAACTAATTCTTAAGGACGGCATTAATAATCGTGAAAACGTTCCCATATATACTACCTTATCTCCTCCATCTAACCCTTGTAAAGACGGTACTGGACGAGTATAATATCTGAACTCACTATCATAATCATCTTCAATTATTAAACAATCTTCTCTTTGTGCAAAGGCTAATAATGCTAATCTAATTTGTATTGGCATTACATCACCCCAAGGCGTTATATGAGAAGGTGATGTATAAATCATTTTAATTTTATCCTCCTTAAATTTAGATAAATCTCTATTAATATTCTTATAGGTTAAAATTTTAAACCCTCTATCTTCAAATACAGCCTGTCCCTGTTCAAAACTAGCTCCTGTAAAAGATATAGGCGATCTAACTCCTGTTAATGAACACAATATTTGTAATAAACTTTGCACACCTGCTCCAACTACTATCTGCTCCGGAGTACAAATCACTCCCCTTCTATCAGCTACGTACTTGGATAACGCTACTCTTAAATCATATTCTCCTTGTGGATCACCATAGGATAAAAGCCTTTCTTCATTACGAAGTGCACTTTTTATGTATCTACTCCACAAATCGAAATCAAAACTCTTATAATCTACTGCATAGGTAGCAAAGTCATATAATGGTTGGCTTTGTATTATGTATTTATTATGTTGTAATTTTTCTACCCTTTGGATATCTTTATAATTTAATTCACTTACAAAAAAGCCACTTCCAGGCCGAGATGTAACATACCCTTCAGCTACTAACTGCAAATAAGCAGCTTCAACCGTTGTCCGACTTATCATTCGCTCTTTTGCACATCTACGTATAGACGGAAGCTTACTTTCAGCCTTTAGAGTTCCTGAGGAAATCAGGTTTCTATAATGATTATATAGCTGAATATATAATGGTGTATTTGGTGAATCCTTTGGATTAATTATATCTCTTTTAACTTCATTCATAAACTTCTCCTCCAACTGTCCCTATTAAAATTATGTATTTTGTGTATTTCAACAATGACAAACCCAATGTATATTATATATAAAGACACCAAAATATTCAATTAATTCTAAAAGAAGATAATAACTTCACATTACTTATTTTCTAAATTTGTTATTATGCAACTTATTTATAATAATTTAAATCAATAGTATGGAGGTATATTAATGGAAACTAAAACACACTCTAAAATTTCTACTCGTACCATGGTTCTAATTGGACTTTTTGCTGCTTTATGCTACGTGGCATTATTTTTTAAGATACCTATTCCCTCTCCTGTAGGAAATCCATTCTTGCATATGGGAAATATGTTTGTTATATTATCAGCATTATTGTTCACTGGTACCATTGGTGGTCTTTCTGGCTCTATAGGTATGGGCTTATTTGACTTAATGAATGGTTATGCATCAAGCGTTCCTAAAACTGTGATTTTGAAATTTGGTATTGGAGCAATTGTAGGATGTGTTGCTGCAAGAGGGAAAAATAAAAATGCAAAGTCACCTATAAAGTGGATAAGCATTGCTTCTGGAATTTTAATCCTAATTGGTATAGTGCTATTCTTTACTGCTACTTCTTTAGGCAATGAAATTGTAGTAACAGGTATCGAGAAAAAACTAGTAATTAATCCAGTATTATATATTTTTTCTCTTATTCTTGGGTTAGGCTTAGCTTTGGTATGTACTTTTGCAAAAAAATTATCTATTGAAATTCAATATGCAGTATTAGGTGCTGTAGCTGGTATAGCCTTTAATTTAGTTGGTGAGTTTTTATTTGGAGTATTTAAATTACTTCTTGTTGGAAGTGGATTCCTACCGGCAATATTAAGTTCTGCTGTGAGTTTACCTGCAACACTTATAAATGGATCCTTCTCAATCTTTGTAGCTGTTGCCCTATATGTTCCATTATCTAAATCACTATCAAATAAAAAAGTTAATTTGTAATTTGCTAACCAATAATTTCACATATGGACTCTGGTATTTGATTATCAGGGTTCTTTTTTGTTATATAAATAACAAAAAAAGTCAAGGCCTATACTAAGCCTTGACTATATTATAGAGTAGATGGGGATTATTCATACTACCTATAAAACATGATAAATATTATAAGTGCAATTACTGCAAATACAATCAATAAAACTGGGACAATCACCGATGCTGTTGCTAAAACTAGGGCTAGTAAATCATTTTTCTCTAGCTCTACTTTACCAATCATCTCGGGATTTACTTCTCTTTTCTTAAATACTACTTTATATGCCTCTTTCATCTTCATAGCATATCATCTCCTTTTATGTCCTTTACTATATCTCTCCTGCAAAATGACAAGCACAGAAGTGTCCCTTTTCTATTTCTCTAGTTTCTGGTACCTGTTCCTTACATATCTCCTTAGCAAAAGGGCATCTAGTATTAAATTTACAACCCTTAGGTAGGTTAACATTACTTGGAATTTCACCTTTTATTATACTCATATCACTTTTATACTCTGGATTTGCTACAGGTATAGCTGCTAGTAACGCTCTTGTGTATGGATGTATTGGATTATTATATAAATCTTCCTTATCTGCTAACTCTACTATAGAACCTAGATACATTACCCCAACTCTATCGCTAATATGCTTTACTACACTTAGGTCATGGGATATAAATAAATATGCCAATCCCATTTTTTCTTGTAAATCCATCATAAGATTAAGTATCTGTGATTGAATAGAAACGTCAAGAGCTGATACTGGTTCATCACATACTACAAATTTGGGTTGTAATGCTAAGGCTCTTGCTATTCCTATACGTTGTCTTTGTCCACCAGAAAACTGGTGAGGATATCTATATATATGGTATGGAGAAAGTCCACACTGTTCAACTATTTCTAATACTCTTTTATTAAGTTCTTCACCTTTCTTATATAGCTTATGCTCTACTAAAGCTTCACTAACAATTGAATGTACATTCAGTCTTGGATTTAAAGAACTATATGGATCTTGAAATATAATTTGCATATCCTGTCTTAAAGGTTTCATCTTTTTTTCATTATATTTTACAATATTTTGATCTCTATATAGAATTTCTCCTCCAGTTGGTTCATAGAGCTTTATTAATGTTCTACCTAATGTAGATTTTCCACATCCTGATTCTCCAACTAACCCTAAAGTTTCCCCTTCATATATTTCAAAGGAAACATTGTCCACAGCTTTTACACAGAGTTTCTCTCCAGTGGCAGATTTACCCTTAACCGGGAAATATTTTTTAAGATTTCTTATTTCAATAATCTTATTTCTTTCCTTTTCCATCATGGATTCCCTCCTCTTTATGATGTTTCTCATCTATTGCTTCATTATATAGGAAGCATCTTACCTGATGTTCATCTGAAATATTAGTTATAGCAGGCATCTTGCATTTACATTCAGCCTTTGCAAATTCACATCTTGGTTCAAAATAACATCCCTCAGGAAGGTGAAATGGATTTGGTACTACTCCATCTATAGAGTATAGTCTTTCCTTATCTTGATCTAGACTTGGTATTGATGCTAAAAGTCCCTTAGTATAAGGATGCTTTGGATTATCAAAAAGTTCTTTAATTGGAGCTGATTCAACTACTTTTCCAGAATACATAACAATTACATGATCTGCCATTTGAGCTATTACTCCTAAATCATGGGTAATTAGCATTATAGCTGTATTGGTTTTTTCCTTTAAATCATTCATTAGTGTTAGTATCTGAGCTTGTATTGTTACATCAAGAGCAGTAGTAGGCTCATCAGCAATTAGTAATTTGGGCCTACATGCAAGAGCCATAGCTATCATAACTCTTTGACGCATTCCACCACTTAATTGATGTGGATAATCTCTTGCCACTTGCTCTGGCCTTGGTATTCCAACAAAGGCGAGCATATCAATAGCAATTTTCCTTGCTTCCTTTTTATCTAACCCTTGGTGAAGCATTACTGCTTCCATTATCTGATCTTCTATTCTAAATACAGGATTTAAAGAAGTCATAGGCTCCTGGAATATCATAGATATATCATTTCCTCTAACTTTTCTTATATCCTTATCCTCCATGGGTACTATATCTTTACTATCAAATTTAATAGTCCCATCTACAATCTTACCTGGTTTATCTATAAGCTTTAAAATAGACATTGATGTTATACTTTTACCACAACCAGATTCTCCAACTATACCAAGAGTTTTTCCTGGTTCTACATCAAAGGAAACTCCATCTACAGCTTTTACAATACCATTATCTGTATAAAAATATGTTTTTAAATCTCTTACTTCTAATAAATTTTCCATATATCACACCTACCTTATCTCTTTTGGATCAAAGGCATCTCTTAAGCCCTCACCAAGAAGATTTATACTAACAACGGTTAATATGATTAAAATTCCAGGCGGTATCCAAAGCCATGGATTATTCGTAAATATAAATGAGTCTCTAGCTCTTTCAATCATATTTCCCCAAGTTGGTGTTGGTGGAATTACTCCTAATCCTAGGAAAGAAAGTCCTGCCTCTGTTAAAATTGCACCTGCCATTCCAAGAGTAGCATTAACTATGATATATGCAAGGGTATTAGGTAAAAGATGTCTTACTATCTTAGATCTATTAGATATACCTAATGCCTTTGTAGCTACTATAAAATCTTGTTCTCTAAGAGATAAAATTTGTCCCCTAACCATTCTAGCAAGACCTGGCCAAGATATTATGGCTAGAATAAACATAACCACATACATCTTCTGGGTACTACTTACCCTCCACATCAATGCAAAGGACAAGGATATCATTAATGGCATAAATGGAAGTGAGCTAACTACTTCTGTAAAACGCATAAGAATGTTATCTACCCATCCACCATAGTATCCTGCAATTCCACCTATAGTAGCACCAATGAGTACGGTTATACCTGCAGTGACAACTCCAATAAACATAGATATCCTTCCACCATAAAATACTCTCATAAGTACATCTCTACCCTGTTCATCAGTTCCAAGCCAATGCTTTGCTGATGGTGGTTTAACTTTATTAACAAGTTCAAACTCATTTAAATTATAAGGTGATATTATAGGAACTAATATTACTAGTAAAACTATAATCCCAAATACTATACCACCTGCAAGAGCTATTTTATTCTTTCTAAATCGCTCCCATGCAACCCTCCATGGTCCCATAGCTTGAAGGTCTTGTTTCTTTTTTTCAGCCTTAGCCTTTTTTACTTCTAACATAATAAACTAACCTCCTATTCTACTTTTACTCTAGGATCTACCAATGCATAGGACATATCTGATACCAGATTTCCTAAAACCATTAGGACTGCATAGAATGTATTAGCTGCCATTACAACCCAAATATCTCTACCCATAACTGATGTATATAGTATATTTCCAATTCCTGGCCAAAGAAGTACTGTTTCTAATAATATTGCTCCTCCAAAGAGAGATGGAATATACATTCCTACAAGAGTTACTATTGGTATTAATGCATTTCTAAAGGCATGACGATAAATAACTACCTTCTCTTTTAATCCTTTAGAACGTGCTGTTCTAATATAATCTTGATTAATTACTTCAATAACACTATTTCTAACGTATCTTATAAGTCCAGCCAGACTTAAAATAGTTAAAATTATTACTGGTAAAATCATATGTTTAGCTACGTCTATTACTTCAGCCATGAAGCTATCATAACCAACAGCTGCCATTACTGGAGTTCTCATACCATTAAGTGGTATTGCTCCATTACTCGGTACTGCTATAAAGAAAATCATAAGTAGTGCAAAGAAAAATGAAGGCATTCCTACTCCAACTAAAGAAAACACAGTCCAAAAATTATCAAATACTCCATATTTCTTTACTGCAGATTTTATTCCTACTGGAATTGCAATTGCAAAGGCCAATACCATAGATACTATATTTAATATAAATGTATTCCAAATGTAATCTCCTATAACATCACTTACAGGTTTTCTAAATTTTAATGAAGAACCAAAATCTCCTTTTAAAGTTCTTCCCAACCAATTAAAATATTGTGTAACAGGTCCTTTATCTAATCCTAATTGCTCTCTAATCATTTGTTGCTGCTCTGGAGTAGTCTTAGAACCTTGTCCTAAATATGCACTAACTGGATCTCCAGGCATTAGTTGTAATAATATAAATAATATTATTGTTATTATTAGCATAACTGGGATTAAATTGAGTAATCTTTTGCCTAAAAACTTTAACATTTCATCACCCCTAAACTTATTTTAATAACGCCCTGCAATTTTATACAGGGCGCCAATAGCCTATATGAAATTTAAAATTATTCTTCTATATAAGCATGTTTTAATGCTTTTACCCAATCACAGAATGGGCTTGTTTCTAGGCCTTTTATTTTCTTGTTATACATGTCAAAATAAGTATTTGCATATACAGGAACTATAGGTGCATCCTCATTAAGGATTTTAGCTATTTTATTATAATAAGGTTTTGCTTCTTCCTTATCTACAATACTCTTAGCTTCATCTAACAATTTATCCACTTCTGGATTACTATATCTAGCTGTATTATCTTTACCAGTACCAATATAATCTGAGTGGATTTCAGAATATAAACTATGTGGGTCTGGTGTAGTTATAGATGTTGCCATGAAGTATATACTCCATTTATCTACGTTTTCATCAGAGTTATAGATAACGTAATCTAATAATGTATTAAACTCAAGATATGCTATATTAAGTTTAATTTTTAAACCTTCGCCCCAGTCTCTTTGCCACATTGGAATAAGGGTATTTAAAATATCATGTTCTGGCATGGCAGCTACATTAAGCTCCATAACCTTTCCATCCTTTTCACGATATCCACTTGAACCAACCTTCCAGCCTGCTTCATCTAATAAAGACTTAGCTTTATCTAAATCAAAATCATACTCAGTCATTTCACTAACCAATTTATCATCAATACCCCAAGAAACTTGAGAGAATGGATGGTATTGAACTGATGCAAGTACATCTCCAGTTGCTTCGTCTTTATAATAGCTATTTACAAATTCTTTAATGTTAAAACCATAATATAATGCTTGACGTACTTTTTTATCTGCTGTTGGACCTGATTCACAGTTAAATTTAGTGTAACCATATCCACTTCTATCATAACTATTGAAAGTCATGAAATCCTTAGACTTAGCTTCATTTATTTTCTCTGGCTCAATAACTCCTGGAAGTAAATCTACCTCTTGAGATGTCAATTCAACTATATCAGTAGTTTGATCAACAAATTTACATACTATATTTTCAATAAAATATCCTTCACCATAATAGTTTGGATTTCTCTTTAGAGATACAAATTCTTTTTCCTGGAATTTTTCTAAAGTATAAGGACCTGAACCAATTGGTTTTGTTGTTATAGCTTCTATAGATGATGTATCTCCAACCTTCCAATTTGCACCATAATAATGTTCTGGCATGATTGCCATATTACAGTTAGCAAGATTTGTTCTTAGTGGCTCAGCAAAACTAAATTTAACTGTATATTCATCTAATGCAACTACCCCTTTGAACTCTTCAGTCTTACCCTTTGAATATTCGTTATATCCAGCTAAATCCTTAACAACAGATCCATATCTACCAGTATAAGATTTGTCTGATAAAAATTGATAAGTGAAAACAACGTCATCTGCTGTTACCTTTTCACCATCAGAGAAAGTCATATCCTTCTTCAATTTGAAGGTTATTTCCTTGGCATCGTCTGAAAATTCCCAACTTTCAGCTGCTGATGGTTGATAATCTCCATTAACATCCATTGTAATAAGTGAATCAAATATCATGTCAATTATAGTAGCATCATAGGCAGATGAATAATATCCTGGGTTAAAGTTACCAGATGCCTCTGTTATTCCAGCAACTAAAGTACCCCCAATTTTCTTCTCTGCTTCTTCAGTTTTTGGTGTATCCTTTGATGTGTCTTCTTTTTTCTCTTTATCACCACATCCAACTAATGAAAAAGCTAAAATACTTGACAACATCAAGGCCATTAATTTTCTTTTCTTCAAAATCTATTCCCCCTTAAAATAATTAAGTTATAAATAAATACAAAGATATATTTTAAAAATATATACTTGTATAAATTCCTATCCCCATAGTTAATACAATTTTAGATTTAATTTAGCTTTTAATTAGGCTTATCATTGCATTTTTATTTCATGTATTTAATTTCATATATTGTATATTTATTGCTTTTAAATATATATATTACAGTTTTGTAAATTCATTATCATAATAATACATATATTTTTTACTTTTGTAAATACTTTTTTGGAAATTTTCAGAATTTTCTTTATATTGTTTAGAATTTAAAAATATTCGGTATTCTAATATTTCGTTAAATACAATACCTTCATAATATTATATATATGGAATTTACATACATTATTTTATCTTCGTAAAAAATAAGAGACTGTTTTTTAAAACAGTCTCTACCTTTACATATTATTCATATATTAAAATTTTATATTTATTGTAAATTAACTGAAACAACTTAATAAGTATATAATTACTATTATTACAAATTCCAACAGTGATTTAGAGGTCCATTCCCTTTTCCAATATTTAAATTATCCCTTAAAGCACCGGTTATATATTTTTTTGCCCTTAAAATGCTTTCATCTATGCCGTAACCTGCTGCTAAATTACAAGCTATGGAAGATGATAAGGTGCAACCTGTTCCATGGGTATTGGAATTATCTATTTTTTCTTCATGATACCAAGTAATTTTCCCATCTTTATATAATAAATCATCAGCACTATTTTCTAAGTGACCTCCTTTAATAAGAATTTTCCCTTTATATTCCTTTGAAATTTTTTCAGCTGCTTCTATCATATTTTTTTTACTTAAAATCTTAAATCCACAAATACATTCTGCTTCAGGAATATTAGGAGTAATCACATCAGCTATAGGTAAAAGTTTTGTAATCAAAGCTTCCATGGCATCCTCTGAAAGAAGTCTACTTCCACTGGTAGATATCATAACTGGATCAACTACAATATTTTTAGCCTTATATTCTAATAATCTTTCAACAATCTCTTGAATAATATCCTTAGAGGATACCATTCCTATCTTAATGGCATCGGGGAAAATATCTTTCATAATGCAATGGATTTCTTTATTTAAAAACTCTCTTGTTACATTTAAAACATCATAAACTCCAGTGGTATTTTGTGCTGTTAAGGCTGTTATAGCACTCATTGCATACATTTTATGGGCTACGATAGTTTTTATATCTGCTTGTATTCCAGCTCCTCCACTGCAATCTGATCCTGCTATTGTAAGTATCTTTTTCATTATAAATCAATCCCCTCTATCAATGTATATATTCTATAAAGTATTTTCCATCTAAAATGCACACCTATTTCCCATGTCTATTCTATTGAGTTAACATACATTCAGTTAACTCTAACATTTGTTTTGTTGCTAATAGCACATCTTCTTTAGAAAATATTGAAGATACTAAAGCAACTCCATGTATTCCTAAGCCTTTTAGGTTCATAATATTATTCTCATCTATACCTCCAATAGCCACCACTGGTATAGTTACAGATTTACATATATTTTTAATTGTTTCAAAGGTTATTACTCTAGTATCTAATTTAGTTGAAGTTGAAAAAGCTGCTCCAACTCCAATATAACTTGCCCCATCTTTTTCTGCTTTAATAGCTTGTTCCACAGTTTTTGCTGTAACTCCTAAAATTTTATCTTTCCCTATCCGCTTTTTCACTTCTGCTGCATCCATATCACTTTGACCTATATGAACCCCAGATGCATCAATATTCATAGCTATTTCCACATTATCATTAATAATTAAAGGAATATTATATTTATCTGTAATCTTCTTTATCTCTTTTCCTTCCTTTAGAAATTCATCATAGAATAAATTTTTTTCTCTTAGCTGAATTAATGTAGCTCCTCCTTGTAAAGTTTTTTCGATTTCTTCAGTAAACAATTTTCCATCTAACCAACTTCTATCCGTTACTACATATAACTTCATTTGACTTTTACTTATACTCATTTCATACACTTCCTTAACAGAATTTTGTAGAATCCAAAAAAATATGGGACATACCAAATAGTATGTCCCATTAATATTTTTAATGTAATTCCCTACGTTGGCATTATCCAAATCAGGTTATAGGTCGAAGCTACCTTTTGCTTCCTCTCAGCCTGTTATACAAGCTCCCTAAATATTTAATTTCTTAAAGCATAGCATTGATTACATCTTTTGTCAATTTTCTCTGTTTTCTGTGTAATTTAATTACACCCTTTAAATGAGAAATCATCTAAACTCCGCATGAATAAAGCAACTATTTAAATAGTTAAATATTAAAATAGTTATATCTATAACTATTTCCCTATAAAAATATATAGCATTTATATATCTTTATAGGTAATTTTATCATATACTGACTATTAAATTAAATAATTTTATTATATTTTCATAATCAAACTTTTAATTAGAAACTTTTTAATAAATTTGCCATTTCTATAGCTGTTACTGCTGCATCGTAGCCCTTATTACCTGCTTTAGTTCCGGCTCTTTCTATAGCCTGCTCTATAGTGTCCGTTGTTAAAACTCCAAAAATAACTGGTTTCTCTGTACTAAGAGATACTGATGCTATTCCTTTTGAAGCCTCAGCACAAACGTAATCGAAATGTGGTGTAGAGCCCTTAATAACTGCTCCAAGGCATATAATTGCATCATAATTTTCATTTTGAGCCATTTTTTTTGCTACCAGTGGTAATTCAAAAGCTCCTGGCACCCATGCCACTTCAATATTATCTTCTTCTACTCCATGTCTTTTAAGTCCATCAATTGCTCCACCTAAAAGTTTAGATACAATAAACTCATTAAATCTTCCTACTACTATCCCAACTCTTAATCCTTGCGCAACTAAATTTCCTTCAAATATTTTCATCATTATTCCTCCTAGATTATATTATAATTTATACTAAACCATAGATTTAGAGTATTACTGGTAACTAAGTATGTGGTCCATTTTATTTTGTTTAGTTTTTAAATAAAATTCATTATCTTTATTGTAATTGATTTGGATTGGCACTCTCTCTACCACCTCAATATCATATCCATCTAATCCTTTAATTTTCTTGGGATTATTAGTCATAAGTCTAAGTTTTTTAGCTCCTAACTCTCTAAGAATTTGAGCTCCTATTCCATAATCTCTAAGGTCTGCTGGAAATCCAAGTTTAATATTTGCCTCTACTGTATCATATCCATGGTCTTGTAAATCGTAGGCCTTTAATTTATTTATAAGTCCTATGCCTCTTCCCTCTTGTCGCATATATAAAAGTATCCCGCAGCCTTCTTCTTCAATTCTCCTTAAAGCTTCTGCCAATTGCTCTCCACAATCACATCTATTAGATCCAAGAACGTCTCCTGTTAAGCATTCAGAATGAAGTCTTGTTAGAATTGGTTTATTCTCATCAATTTCTCCTTTAACTAATGCCACATGATGTTCACCATTCAATTTATTAATAAAACCATACATTTTAAAATTCCCGTATTTTGTAGGCATATCTATTGCTGCTGCCATTTCTACTAGTATTTCTGTCTTTCTTCTATATCTTACTAAATCTGCTATAGTTATTACTTTAATATTATGTAGTTTACCTAACTCTAAAAGTTCCTCAGTTCTAGCCATAGTTCCATCTTCACTCATAATTTCACAAATTACTCCTGCTGGCTTTAAACCTGCCATTTTGGCTAAATCCACTGCTGCCTCAGTATGTCCTACTCTTTTTAATACACCTCCATCTCTAGCTTGTAGAGGAAAAATATGCCCTGGTCTTCTAAAGTCTTTTCCTATGCTATCTTCATCTAAAATCTTCTGAATAGTTAAAGCTCTCTCGTAGGCAGATATTCCTGTAGTTGTACTAATATGATCTACGGATACTGTAAATGCAGTTTCATGATTATCTGTATTTTTTTCAACCATGGGCTCAATTTTTAAATCTCTAAGTCTTTCTCCCTCCAATGGCATACATATAAGACCTCTCCCAAATTTAGCCATAAAATTTATAGCTTCTGGAGTAACCTTTTCAGCAGCCATTAATAAATCTCCCTCATTTTCTCTATCGGGATCATCAATAACTATAACCATCTTCCCTTCTTTAATATCCTTAATTGCTTCTTCAATCGTGTAAAATTCTGACATGTTTAATCCTCCCTATTTTATTTAATCTTATAAGAATCCATTTTCTTTAAGAAAGTCTTCATTAATGGAATCTTTTTTTTCTACTTTTTTACCACTTTGAAATGTTAAAAGTTTTTCTACATATTTACCTATAACATCACATTCAAGATTTACAGTATCTTCACTGGTTTTAGACAATAATATAGTTTCTTTTCCAGTATGTGGAATTACGGATACTTTAAATACCTTATCATCTACATAGGCCACAGTAAGACTTATTCCATCAATGGCAATAGAACCTTTTTCAACTATATACTGTAAAATGTTTTCCTTAGCCTCTATGGTAACCCATATTGCATTATCTTCCTTTTCCAGGGAAACAATTTTCCCAACGCCATCTATATGTCCACTTACTATATGTCCTCCAAATCTTCCTTTAGCACTTAAGGCTCTTTCTAAATTTACTTTACTTCCAACCTTTAATTCCCCTAAATTACTTCTTCTTAAAGTTTCAGCCATAACATCAGCATCAAATATATTTCCATATATATTTGTTACTGTTAAGCATACTCCATTGGTACAAATACTATGTCCTAACTTTACATCCTCAATAACTTTATTAGCTTTAATTGAAAGTATGGAAGATTTTTCTCCCTTTTTTATTCCTCTAATTTCTCCTACCTCTTCAACTATTCCTGTAAACAAGGCTTCCATCTCTCCTTCATGTATCCTTCTATTAAAATATCTTCTCCTATAGTACCTACCCTTATACTCTCTACTCCATAGGCTTCTTCTAGAACTTTTATTCCCCTTCCCTCTACTGGAGTTTTAGACCTTTCTCCTCCAATAAATTTTGGTGCAATGTAAATTTGAATTTTATCTACTATTCCAGCTTTTAGGGCTTCGAAGTTTAAGGTTCCCCCTCCTTCAAGAAGAATACTATCAATGTTCATTTCTCCTAAAGTCTCCATTAATATTTCCAAATTGACTTTTTCCTCTTTAGAAGGAATGACCACCATCTCTACACCCTTCTCAGTGTAAATAGATATTTTTTCCTTTGAAGCTTTTTCCGTAGTTACTATAATAGTTCTTGCCTTCTTATCCTCTATAACTTTAGAATTTAAAGGAATTCTAAGAGAGCTATCTAATATTATTCTTATAGGGTTTTTCCCTCCTAGTACCCTACAAGTCAACTCTGGATTATCCTTAATAACCGTATTAGCTCCAACCATTATTCCCATAAGGTCATTTCTCAAATTATGCACATTTTTTCTTGAAGCTTCTCCAGTTATCCACTTTGATTCCCCACATTGAGTAGCTATCTTACCATCTAGTGACATGGCAGTTTTCATGATTACAAAGGGTTTCTTTGTAGAAATATACTTCATAAATATTTCATTTAAAGCAATACATTCCTTTTCTAAAACACCTATATCTACAATTATTCCAGAGTCTCTAAGCTTTTCAACTCCTCTCCCCGCCACTAATGGGTTTGGATCTAAAGCTCCAATTACTACTCTCTTTATTTTTTTCTCTATGATTTTATCTACACAAGGTGGTGTTTTCCCATGATGAGAACAGGGCTCTAAGGTCACATAAAGAGTTGCTCCCAAAGTATCTTCTTTAGCATCTTTAAACGCATTAACCTCCGCATGGTTATGTCCATAGACCTGATGATATCCTTCACCAATAATAGTTCCATTTTTAACAATTACAGCACCTACCATTGGATTAGGATTAACCCTTCCCCGCCCCTTCTCTGCTAATGTCAACGCCAGTCTCATATAATTTTCATCCATAAAATCACATCCTTATTTAAATAAAATAAAAGCCCCAAGTATAATACCCTGGGGCTAAATTTTTATTCATATTTCTAGTAAAATTTAGTTTGTTTTATAATTAATATTAAAAATTTAATATTAATCGTAAAATAAAAAATCTCTGAAATATATATATATTTCAGAGCACATAAACTAACAATTATAGTTATATAAACAGAGTTCTTAGCTTCTCTGAAGCTTTAGAAACCGTTATCCATGGACGTAATAGCTCTTAACTCCCTCTTTAGAGAAGATAGAAATATTAGAGCTGGTAGTCATCGGATAAAATAACTATAGTAATTACTATACTTACAAATAATTTTCTCACATCCAGACTTTACTGTCGGCCTTGGAATCTCACCAAGTCATGCCAAAATGGCTCGCGGGCTATACCGCCGGTAGGGAATTTCACCCTGCCCCGAAAATTGTTATTAACTTGTCAAACTCATAATATCATCTTACATAAATAATTTCAATATATTCTTACAAATCTTTTTAATTAAAATTTTATAAACGATATTTAGTGTTATTTATCCAATAATATTTTTCGGAAAATAAACCAGAGATATTGTAATATCCCTGGTTTATTTCATTAAATATTTTCTTATTTAATTTAAACTATTACATATTCAATAAACTTAATATTTCTTGAACAGCTTGCTTAGCTTCTCTAGGTAATTTTTCTATTGCTGCATCTTGAGCCTTTGGATCATTAATCTGGGCTATCCTAATTATCTCTTGTTGTAGTCCTGGTATATTATTTACTACATTGGCTGCATTATTAAATCTAGCTGCAAAATTAGGGTCCTTCATTTTTCCCTTAATCTTAGTTATTAGCTCATAAGGATTCATTAAACTTTCCTCCCACCATCGAAATAATTCATTATAATTACATAATATTCAATAGTTGCTTAAAAGTTCTTATCTTATATTTCTTTAATTATAGTTTTAGCACTTTTAATGATTACAACCTTATCTTTATAAGGCTCTATATCCTTAAAAATTTAATAATCATATTTTACTTATTATATATATTGTAAATATTTCTATATTTTTTCTTTACCTATCCACTTTCTCAATACTTCTGGTACTATAACACTTCCGTCCTCCTGTTGATATTGTTCTAGTATTGCAGGTAATAATCTGCTTGTAGCTAACCCTGATGCATTTAAGGTATTTAGATATTCTACCTTATTACCATCTTCTCTTCTAAATCTTATCATCCCCCTTCTTGCCTGATAATCTCTTGCATTAGAAGCTGAACTTATCTCTTTATATTCATTCATACTCGGTATCCATACTTCTATATCATAGGTCTTCGCCATAGATGCACTACAATCTTTAGCTGCCAGCTTTACTAGTCTATAATGTAGTCCTAAGCCTTTTACCAGAGCTTCAGCTTTTTTGATTAATTCCTCTAAAGCTTCATCTGAATCCTCAGGTTTTGTATATTGGAACATTTCTATTTTATTAAACTGATGTCCTCTTATCATACCTCTTTCAGATTTTCTATAGCTTCCAGCTTCAACACGATAACAAGGAGTATAAGCAAACAATTTCTTAGGTAATTCTTCTTCTTTTAAAATTTCTCCTCTATAAAGATTTATTAAAGCAGTCTCTGCTGTAGGAAGCATAAATTGCATACTTTCTTTATCTTTTTTGTCCCCTACTGTAAATACTTCATCAACAAATTTAGGAAACTGACCTGCTGAAAGACCACATTGATAGTTTAATATATGTGGAGGCAGGATAAATTCATATCCGTCTTTTATATGCTCTTCTATAAAATAATTAAGTAAAGCCCATTCTAACATAGCTCCTACACCTTTATATATCCAAAATCCATTACCTCCAAGCTTAACTCCTCTTTCATAATCAATAAGCTCATGAACTTTAGCAAGTTCTACATGATCTTTAATTTGGAAATTGAAATTAGGCTTTTCTCCAAATTCTCTAACTACCTTGTTATTTTCTTTTCCACCTGCTACTACATCCTCATCGGGTATATTCGGAAGGCTTTCCATAAATGTATTTATCTTTTCTTCCATCTCTTGAAGTTTCTCATCATATTCCTTTATCTCTTTGCTAACTACTTTCATTTCTTCATATAAATCTTCTACATTTTCTCCCCTTTTCTTAAGAATAGGAATCTCTTTAGAAACCTTATTTTTGTTGCTTTTAAGCTCTTCTACCTGTATTAATATTTTTCTTCTTTCTTCATCCCACTGTAAAAGCTCTGAAAAATCTACACTATCCATTCTCTTTAAAAGTGCAGCCTTAACTTTCTCAGGATTTTTTCTAATTAAATAAATATCTATCATTTTTATTCCTCCTAAATGAATTTTTTAATATTAAATCTTTTTATTTTGCTGTAAATTAAAAACTCCCGCCTCTATAAATATAGAGACGAGAGCTATTATATCCCGCGGTACCACTCCAGTTGTCACATTAGTGACCTCTTTACTGTGCTTTAAGGAGCACTCCCCTCTGATTCTTCATCAGTAGCTCCGAAGTGGAAAGACTATATAATATACTGATTTTCACCTATCATCAGCTCTCTAAAATATTTAAATAGTCGTAGCTTCATCATTGCTATATGATATTTAATATATATTAAACATTATTCTAGCACCTTATTCTTTCAATGTAAATATTTCTATATAATATAACTTAATAAAATTACCTTTAAATTTTACTTTTACTAGATATTTTATCTACGAAGATGATTTTATATGTGAATAATATATATGTTATAGTAATATTGATGAAAATTTATAAAATACAGTTTTTTAATATAATGAGGTGACAAAATGAAAAAATTAAAAATATACTTTACGTCTGATATTCACGGATACATATATCCTACAAATTATAGAGATGATACTGAAAAGAATATGGGTATATTAAATATAATTAATCAGTTTGAAAAAGATGGAAATACCCTAATCATAGATGGTGGAGATACAATTCAAGGTTCTCCTTTAACTAATTATCTAAGTAATAATGAATTTGATATACATCCACTTGCAACTGTAATGAATGAAGGTCAATACGATTATGTAACTCTTGGAAATCATGATTTCAATTATGGCTATGACTATTTGAAAAAATATCTTAGCAATTTAAATGGAAAATGCCTATGCACTAATGTAGATAATATAACAAAAGAAATATGTATTTTGCCTTATGATATTAAAACCATGGAAAATGGGTTAAAAGTAGGCATAATGGGATTTACCACTGATTTTATAAACAGATGGGAAAGGCCTTTAAATATAAAAAATTTCACTATCACAGATACCTTTAAGTCAGTAAAAAAATATTATGTAGAACTTAAAAAACAATGTGATTTAGTAATAGGAGTTTATCATGGTGGATTTGAAAATGATTTAGAATCCCATGAAAAACTAAGCAACACTAATGAAAACATAGCATATAAATTGTGTCAAGAATTTGATTTTCATATTCTTTTAACTGGACATCAACACATGGAAATTCCAGGACAATATCTACATAATACCTACATAGCTCAAACCCCTCCCAACGGGACAAAATTTTTAGAAATAAACTTAGAGTTTCATGATGATTTAAGTAAAAATATAAGTTCTTCATTAAAAAAAGTAGAGCTTAATCCTAATAATGCTATGTATTATAAATTCTTAAATTTAGAAAAACAAGTTCAAAAGTGGTTGGATACACCTGTAGGATTTTTAGATATAGAACTTCAACCTAGTACTCACATAAACATGGCTACTAATGGCTCTTATTTAGCTAATTTCATAAATCAAGTACAGTTGGATGCAAGTGGTGCTGATATTTCAGTTACATCATTTGCTAATTCAATAAAAGGTTTTAATAAAAATGTAACAGTAAGAGATATAACCTCTACATATATGTTTCCTAATACCCTAACTATCATTGAAATAGATGGGAAAACTTTAAAGCTTGCCCTTGAAAAATGCTCTAGTTACTTTGATAATATTGATGGTGAATTACAAGTATCTACCCGCTTCTTAAAACCTAAGGTAGAACATTATAACTATGACTATTTCTCAAATTTGAGTTATATCTTTGATATAAACAAAGAAGTAGGAAATCGTGTTGTTTCAATGAAATTTAAGGGTAAAGACATTTTTGATAATGATACCCTTACCCTTGCCATGAACAACTATAGAGCAACAGGTGCAGGTGGTTATGATTTCTATAGAAATTGTAGAGTAGTAGGTGAAGTCTTAAATGAAATGCCCGACATTATCATTGATTATTTTAGAGCTCATAAGAAAGTTGTAGTGGATAAAAATCAATATCTAACTGTTATTAAATAGCTTACATTTCTTAACAATAAATTTATTCATCTCTTTTTATTAAGATTAATTATTATTATGTTTAAAAATCATAATTTTTTCAAATACTACACTATAAGTTAATTTACTGTTTAAGGAGGAATAAATATTGTCTAGTATAACTGGTATTGTTAAATGGTATGATGAAGGAAAGGGTTATGGATTTATTTCTTGTAATGAGGGCAATGATGTATTTGTACATCATTCTCAAATAAAAGAAAAAGGAACTAATAAAGATTTACATGAAGGTGAAAGTGTAACTTTTGATATTACTGATGGAGCTAAAGGGCCCATGGCTGTGAATGTTCAAAAGCTATAACTTGAATTTAAAAGGTTATCTTAGGGTTAAATTATTTAACCTTAAGGTAGCCTATTTTTATGCTTTTTAGATAATAAAAGCTATATAATTGCTACAAATTCTGTTATTATAGATAGTTGTACGGTATTGGTTACACTATGTTTTTTAATAATTAATCAATACATAACCAATACTAAGATAATTGATTTTATATGTTAAAAGTGGTGATATAATGAACTATATAATATTTGACTTAGAATTTAATCAAAAATATGAAGATAAAAAAGAACATTGTTTAGAAAAAAATCAATGTGTAGAAAAGAGCAATAATTTAAGTCTCCCCTTTGAAATTATTCAGATAGGAGCTTTAAAATTGAATGAAAATTTCGAAAAGATATCCACATTTAATTTTTTAATTAAGCCAACTATTCACACAACTCTACATCCTTATGTGGAAAACCTTACTAAAATAAGTAATAATGATATAAATTCTTCAGAAACCTTTCCTAATATTTACGATAAATTTACTAAATTTATTGGTGAAGAAGAAGCAGTTCTCTGTGTATGGGGGATAGTAGATATAAAAGAACTTTTACGAAATATAAAATTTCATAATATATCTACTACCTCTCTTCCACTTAAATATATCGACGTGCAAAGCCATGCATCAAAATATTTTAATAGTAAAAAAGGTATAAAAATTGGGCTTAAAAATGCAATTGAGCTTTTGGATATACCCCTTCATGGTGATTTTCATGACGCGAGTAATGATGCTTATTATACAGCAGAAGTATTAAAGATGATTTTCAATAAAAATATAAAGCCTTTATTATATACTAACCCTTCTAGAAGTACCTCTTCTGTTAAAGAAAAAGTTGATATGAATGGAGTATTTGATCAATTTAAAAAAATGTACAAGAGAAGTCTAACTAAAGAAGAAAAGTCTATGATAAGCCTTGCTTATAACATGGGTAGAACAAAACAATTTGTAATTATAAGAAAAGAAGACTCTTAGCTGCTAGCTAAGAGCCTTTCTTCTTAATATTTCTATTTCCTTGCCATACCCCTCAAGGTCATTTGGGGTTTCAAGGAAAAATGGTAAGTTGCATAATTTAGGATGATTAATAATATTAGTAATGGCTTCAATTCCTAAAGAACCTTCACCAATTTTTTCATGTCTGTCCTTATGACTTTCAAAAGGATTTTTGCTATCATTTAAATGAATTGCCTTTAATTTTTCTAATCCAATTATTCTATCAAACTCTTCTAAAACTCCATCTAAATTATTAACTATATCATATCCTGCATCATATACGTGACAGGTATCAAGACACACTCCCATATGATCCTTTAGCTCTACTCTATTAATAATTTCAGCTATTTCTTCAAAATTTCTTCCTACTTCTGTCCCCTTACCTGCCATGGTTTCTAATAACACAGTAGTAGTCTGCTGCGGCTTAATAACTGCATTAAGCATATCTACAATATAATTAATTCCAACTTCTACGCCTTGTTTAACATGACTACCTGGGTGAAAATTATATAAATTATTAGGTAAGTACTCCATTCTTAATAAATCATCTGTCATCATTTCTAATGCAAATTTTCTAGTGTTTTCATCTGCTGAACAAGCATTCAATGTGTAAGGTGCATGAGCCAATATAGTACTAAATTTATTTTCTTCCATTATTCTTAAAAGGGCAGCAACATCTTTTTCATCTATAGCCTTTGCCTTTCCACCCCTAGGATTTCTAGTAAAAAATTGAAAGGTATTAGCTCCTATTGAAAGTGCTTCCTTTCCCATATTTTCAAAACCCTTGGTTGTAGATAAGTGACATCCTATATTTAACATTTTCATTACCTCCATCTTCTATTATTGCAAAACTTCTAATTTTATATTCTATTTCTATATCCCTTGTAATTTAAATTTCAATAATCTAACTTTAATACAATGATACTATAATAGAAGATATATTTGCAATGGATAATTTTTATTATTTAGAAATAACTATTAGTATTTTAAGGTTCTAACTAGATCATATACGTCTTCACAATAAAAAAATGTAGACATTAATGCTACTCCATCAGCTCCTGCTTCTATAACCTTGGAAGCATTTTCTGTTGAAATTCCACCTAAAGCTATGATAGGACAAGTAACTACTTTCTTTAATTCTTGAATAAATTCAACGCCCTTAGGTTTTAATCCATCTTTACACTTGGTAGAAAATATATGAGATGCTAGTATATAGCTACACCCCTTTTTATCTGCCCTTATACCTTCTTCTAAAGAATGTACAGAAACTCCTACATTAAATTTCTTTTTATTATCTAAATTCATAAAATCTTTAAAAGATAGATGAACAGTTCTTTCCTTTACTTTTTCATAAATTTTCATATTAGAATTTATTATTATCTCAGTACTTCCAATTACTAGCTCCTTTATTTTATAATAAAGCCTTTCTAATTCTTCATCATCTAAATCTTTTTCTCTTAATATTATTCTATCCACACCAGCCAGTGAAGCTTCTTGCAGGGTTTTAAAATATTTTTCTTCACTAACTAAATGCCTATTTGTTATTAGGTAAATCAAATTCTTTCCCAATCCTTAAATATTGGTTGAAACCCTGCTTCTATTATCATTTCTTTTATTTCTTCTACTGAACCTTCATCATTTATGGAAAATTGTGATGTACCTTTAGTTTTTAATGCATGACCTCCAACCTCTGTAGACACACCTGCACTCATCTTGGTGATTCCTAAAGGTATAAGGTTTTTTCTCATTTCATGATCTTCTCGTGTAGAAACATTTATTCCACTTTGCTGTGCAAAGATTTTATAAGCTAACATAACTTGTACCATTTTTTTATCTTCCACTGGGTTTAACTCCTTTAATCCTCCCTCACAAGGTCTGATTCTTGGAGGTGAATAAGTCACTTCTACATGTGGATATTTCTTTCTAATATACTCTCCATGAAGAGCTGTGAAAAAGGCATCTCTTCTAAAATCACCTAGTCCAAGAAGAGCTCCTATACTTATACTTCTCATTCCAGCTCTTGCTCCTCTTTCTGGAGCATCTAATCTAAATTTATAATTCTTTTTAGGTCCTGATAAATGAACTCTATCATAAATTTCTTCATCATAGGTTTCTTGGTATACAGTAAGACCTTCTGCTCCTACTTCTACAGTTTTTTTATAATCCTCTTCACTTAAAGGCTGTACCTCTAAGGTTATAGATGGAAAGTATTCTTTCATTACTTTTATAGCATCTACTATATACCTAGTTGGGGAATGAATTTGACTTTCTCCTGTTAATAGAATAATGTGCTTAAATCCTTGTTTAGCAACTGCTTCTGATTCTGATTTTATTTCCTCCAAAGTTAGCTTTTTTCTACTTATAGAATTTTCAAGATTATATCCACAATAAGAGCATTTATTAACACAATAATTTGAAATATAAATTGGAGTATATAATAAAATAGTTCTTCCAAAGTGTCTTAACGATAATTCCCTTGCCTTTACTGCCATATCTTCTAATACTTTTTCTCCTACTGGTGATAATAAATTAAGCAAGTCCTCATAATTTGGATTTTTTTCATTAATACTTCTCTCTACATCTTCTGCTTTTACCCTACTCCAATATCTATTAAAGTCAAAATCCTTAAATTTTTCTATGGTACTATAAAAACTCATTTTTTCATCTCCTCAAATTTTCCGTTAGTGTAAAGTTTTTTACTCTCCTAAAAATCCTGTGAGTGGTGAGGATGCATTTCCACTTTTAGAAACAGTCCCAAATTTTGATAAATAAGCAAGTCGTCCACCTTCTACCGCCATACTAAAGGCTCTTGCCATATTAGCTGGATTTTTTGAAGAAGCTATAGCTGTATTAACAAGACATGCCGCTGCTCCCATTTCCATAGCTTCCATTGCTTGTGATGGCTTTCCTATTCCAGCATCAACTATAATTGGAATATCTAGTTCATCTATCATTATTTCAATAAGTTCCTTAGTTCTTATACCTCTATTACTTCCTATCGGTGCTCCTAAAGGCATAACCGCCGATGCTCCCGCTTCTATTAATCTTCTCCCTGCATATAAATCTGGACACATATATGGGAGTACTGTAAATCCTTCTTTAGCTAATATTTCTGTAGCTTTTATAGTTTCTTCATTATCCGGAAGCAGATACTTTGAATCCGATATAACCTCAATTTTTATCCAGTTACCACATCCCATAGCTTTGGCAATTCTTGCAATCCTAACTGCCTCTTCTGCATTAGTTGCCCCTGATGTATTAGGCAATAAAATAACATTCTTAGGTATATTAGATAAAATATCTTCTTCCTTATTATCTAAATCTATCCTTCTTAAGGCCAAGGTAATAACCTGTGAATTACTTTCACTCAAGACTTCCTTTATAAGTTTATTAGACGGATACTTACCTGTACCTACAAATAATCTATTTTTTAATTCTACTCCACCTATTTTTAACATATCTTCCATTTTAACTTTCCCCTTCTTTCAACATAATTCTAAGTGCCATATTTGCCATATGATT
This sequence comes from Clostridium sp. UBA3061, assembly GCF_002367465.1. NCBI lineage: Bacteria > Bacillati > Bacillota > Clostridia > Eubacteriales > Clostridiaceae > Clostridium > Clostridium sp. UBA3061. Next base: position 214,683 of record NZ_DFCF01000005.1, read on the forward strand.
TGCACATATTGCTACCCTTGGTGCCATGAGTCCAGATCCTTCTTTAGCTTCATTTACTCCATCTCCACAAATATAAAACCTATTGTTTATCTTTTTAGTTTGTATATCATTAGAAGAATAAAAACCTGCCATACCTGATGATGCTATAAGGACTGATTCCTTAACTTTAGTTAATATCTCATTACACAACATTGCTTTATAATTTGCACTATCAAAAGCTTCTAACACAATATCTACATCTTCAAATAATTCTTTTATATTCCCCTTTTCTATTTTTTCGATTTTTTCATTTATCTCTATAAATGGATTTATGTCTAAGAGTTGTTTTTTTAAAGCAATAACCTTATATTCTCCTATATCTCTTATTAAGTATTGCTGTCTATTTAAATTTGATGGTTCTACCACATCAAAATCTATTATTCTTATAAATCCCACTCCTAACCGAGCTAAGGATATAGCAATATTGGACCCAAGGCCCCCTACACCCGCAATGGCTACTCTTGCCTTTGATACTTTTTCATGTACCCCTGGTGTATGCCTTGCCATCATAACACCTCTAAGTTCACTTTTACTTGGAACTTGTCCTCTCTTTATAAAAATAATGTTGTCACCTTCCTTTAATATCTTATCTTTAACTAAAGGAAATCCATTTAGTATCACCACATCACAACTAGGCTTAAGCCTATCTTTTAAACGAAGACAAGTTTCACCCTTATTAACTTCTTCTATGTTTTCATTAACTTTAATTTTAATTTTCTCTTTCAAACAAATCCACCACTCTATATCTTTCTGTAAAAGTCTTTTGAAATATATTTATAATTTCTCTTTAGCCTCCCCCTACAAAAGATATAACTTCTATAATATCCTCCTCTTTTAAATATATTTCCCAATAATTTTCTCTTGGTACTATTTCTTTATTTAATTCCACTACTACCTTTTCTTCATTAACATCTAACTTACTTAGCAAACTGCTTATAGTAGTTATTCCATTCATATCTACACTTTTTCCATTAACCTTCATATTTTCACCTTCTTTCAATACCTATGTACATTAACTAACTTATTTTTACAAATAAAAAACACCTAACAAATGCTAGGTGTTGAGAATCTCAATAACTCATATAACAATATCTTCTTATTTAAGTTTAGATATTAATAATTAAAATTATATCTTTACTTAAGCTTTTATAAAAATACTAATTTTGCATAAGCAAGACTTTTATTTTATATAAAAATAAGACTTATTATTTGCTTCCCTCCGATGGTACTAACCATATCAGGTTCTTAGAGTTAGGACTTTCCTTCTCAGCCAAATTGGCACCCCTAGCTATCTATTAAATTATATTTATTATAACATTGCGGATTTACAAATTCAACTATACCATTCAATAAATACCTAATTGCGCTCCTATATATATGAATAGTTTTTTATAATAATCACAAAATAAGGTTGAACGAAATGTTGAAGGAGGTTAAATTTATGAAATTAGAAGATAACCCTGAGCTACGTGAAAAAGCTAAACAAATGCTTATAGATGGAGAATCCTATGATAAAATTATGGACGTAACTCATTTAAGATTAAAAGATGTAAAAAGAATTGAAAGAGAAGAAGTAAGTAGTCATTTTTAGTTAATACAAAATACCCTGTAAAGTAATCCTCTATTTTGTGTGTTAAGCTTTCAGGGTATATTCTATTTTTGTATATGTTTTTGTCCTATATGTCTGTTTTATGCTCTAGTATTTCAATAAATTTTGTAGTTGCGGGAGAAAGGGACACACTCTTTAAAAAACATAGCCCTATACTTCTTTTAGGTATTTCTTCTTTTAATTTCACTTTATATACTGTTCCCTTTTCTAAATATTCTTTTGAAAATTCTTTAATAACACAGGCTATTCCTAAGTTTGCCCTTGCAAATTCTAATAATAAATCATAAGATCCTAATTCGATTTCAGCAGTAATTTTAATTCCTTTAGATAACATATATTTTTCTATGTATTGCCTTGATATAGATTTAGATTCTAATAATATTAATGGTAATTCTGTTATTTCTTCGAGGCTAATGGGTTTAGAGCAACGGTTCTTGTACTTATTTCCACAGACAAATATATCATGAATATCCATACATTCTCTAAGTTCCAGTGCAGAATCTTCAATAGGAAAATTACAAATTGCAATATCTATTTCCCCTGACTTTACACTAGCACAAAGCTCTAAGGTTGTGGCATTTATTATTTTAAACTTAATATTGGGATATTCCTTGTGAAATTGTTCTAAATAGGGTAATAAAAAATATCTTGATATGGTATCTCCTACACCTATTTTTAAATCTCCTATCATCATATTTTTAATTTTTAAAAGTTTATCTTCTCCAACATGTATCAAATTCATGGCAGAGCTAGCATATTCAAATAAAATTCGCCCCTCATTTGTAAGTATAACCCCTTTAGAAGTTCTTGTGAAAAGCCTTATATCTAGTTCTCTTTCTAATTGCATAATAGATTGACTTACTGCGGGTTGAGTCATGTATAACTCTTTAGCAGCTCTTGAAAAACTTTCATGCTTTCCCACCATACAAAACACCTTATATAAATCTAATTTACTTATCATATAAGCACTCCTTATATCTACTATTTAATCTATTTATTTTACTTATACCACTAAAATGGTGTATATTACAAGTGTAGGTTTTAAAAATTAATGTAATTTTACATAAAGGAGATGTTATAATTGGAAAGAGTCGTTGGAACTGTTGTTAGAGGACTTCGTTGCCCAATCATAAACAAAGGAGATAACATTGAAGAAATCGTTGTAGATAGCGTGCTAACTGCTGCTAAAGTTGAAGGTTTCTCAATTAATGATAAAGATGTAGTTACTGTAACTGAATCTGTAGTTGCTCGTGCACAAGGAAACTATGCTTCTATAGATAATATTGCTAAAGATGTAAGCTCAAAGTTTGGTGAAGATACTGTGGGAGTAATATTCCCAATATTAAGCCGTAACCGTTTTGCTATATGCCTTCGTGGTATTGCAAAGGGTGCTAAAAAAATTGTTTTAATGCTTAGCTATCCTTCTGATGAAGTTGGTAACCATTTAGTAGACTTAGATATCCTAGATGAAAAAGGAGTTAATCCTTGGACAGATGTTCTAACTGAAAAGCAATTCCGTGAACACTTTGGATTTAATAAACATCCATTTACCGGTGTTGATTATATTGAGTATTACAAATCTCTAGTTGAAAGCTATGGAATAGAGTGTGAAGTTATATTCTCAAATAATCCAAAAACTATATTAGATTATACAAAGAATGTACTTACTTGTGACATTCACACTAGATTCAGAACTAAGAAAATACTTAAAGCAAATGGTGGAGAAAAGATTTATAGTCTTGATGATATTTTATCTTCATCAATTGATGGTAGTGGATTCAATGAAGCTTATGGACTTTTAGGCTCAAACAAATCTACAGAGGAAACAGTTAAACTTTTCCCTCGTAACTGCCAACCAGTAGTTGATGACATACAAGCTATGATTAAAGATAAAACTGGAAAAACTGTTGAAGTTATGATTTATGGAGATGGAGCATTCAAAGATCCAGTAGGTAAGATTTGGGAACTTGCAGACCCAGTTGTATCACCTGCATATACTCCAGGACTTGAAGGAACACCAAATGAAGTTAAGTTAAAATATCTTGCTGATAATAACTTTGCTGATTTAAAAGGTGAAGAACTTAAGTCTGCTATCTCTGAATATATTAAAAATAAAGAATCTGATTTAGTAGGTGCTATGGAATCACAAGGTACTACTCCAAGAAGACTTACTGATCTTATAGGTTCATTATCTGACTTAACTTCTGGAAGTGGAGATAAGGGAACTCCTATAATCTTCATCCAAGGTTATTTCGATAATTACACAAAATAATACAGGAAAAACTAATGTAATTTCTTATCCTACTTATATAAAAATAGCCCAAAGGATTTTCTTTATCCCTTGGGCTATTTTCTATACTTTATTTTTAATGGATTTTTCTTATATACACTGACTTACTTTTTATAAGAGCTCTTCAAAGATACAGTTCTATTAAATACTAGTTTTTCTTTAGATAATCTAGTATCTCTTATAAAGTATCCATGTCTTATAAATTGAAATCTACCTTCTTCGTTTAGTCTAAGCGCTGCTGGTTCAATAATTGCATTTTTCTTTACTTCTAAGGAATTTTTATTTATATATTCAAATAAATTATCCCCTGATGGAGCATCATTAAATAAATTCTCAAACAATCTAACTTCACAAGGTACTCCATACTTTGCACTTACCCAGTGAATTGTACCCTTAACTTTTCTTCCAGTAAAACCGCTACCACTCTTAGTCTCTGGATCATAGCTACATCTAAGCTCTACTATTTCACCAGATTCATTTTTTATTACCTCATTACACTTTATAAAATATGCTCCCTTAAGTCTAACTTCTCCATCTAATACTAATCTATTATATTTCTTAGGTGGATTTTCACTAAAATCCTCTCTTTCAATATACAATTCTCTAGTAAAAGGCATCTCTCTCTTACCTAAGTCTTCATTTTCACCATTATTTTCAATGGTTAAATACTCTAAATGTTCTTCTAGTAAATTTGTTACTACAACTTTTATTGGATCAAGAACTGCCATAACAGAAGGTACCCTTAATTTCAAATCTTGTCTTAAAGAGTTCTCTAGCATAGCAACATCTACTAAAGTATCAGCCTTAGCAACTCCAATTTCTCTCAAAAAGTTTAAAATTGCCTCTCGTGTATACCCTCTTCTTCTCATTCCCTTTAAAGTTGAAAGTCTTGGATCATCCCATCCATCAACTTCTCCACTAGCTACTAACATCTTCAAATATCTCTTACTTGTAACTACTCCACTTAAATTCATTCTTCCAAATTCAATTTGTCTTGGTTTTGGATTATCTAAATCTAACTCATTTAAAACCCATTCATAAAGGGGTCTATGATCTTTGAATTCATTAGAACATAAGGAATGAGAAACCCCTTCAATATAGTCTTGAATTGGATGAGCATAGTCATACATAGGATATATGCACCATTGAGTACCAGTTTTATAGTGTTGCGTATAGGATATTCTATAAATAACTGGGTCTCTCATATTCATATTGGGACTTGCCATATCTATTTTTGCTCTTAACACAGCTTCTCCCTCTTTATATTTACCAGCCTTCATTTTATCAAATAACTCTAAGTTTTCTTCAATAGTTCTATCTCTATATGGACTATTTTTACCCTGTGTTGTTAAAGTTCCCCTATATTCTCTTACTTCATCGGGAGTTAAATTACATACATAAGCCTTTCCCTTTCTTATTAAATATAAAGCATAGTTATATATTTTTTCACTGTAATCTGAACCATAAAAAAGTCTATCCTCATAGTCAAACCCCATCCACTTCATATCTTCCATAATAGCATCTACATACTCATGGTCTTCTTTACCTGGGTTAGTGTCATCAAATCTTAAGTTGAATTTTCCGTTATACTTTTTAGCAATTCCATAGCTTATATTTATTGCATAAGCACTTCCTATATGGAGATATCCATTAGGTTCAGGAGGAAACCGAGTATGAATTTCATCACATTTTCCCTCATTAATATCTTCCTTCACTAGTCTATCTACAAAGTTTAAAGAATCATTTTCATTACACATATCCTCTTAGTAAAGCTTTTTTCAAGCTTTACTAAATTCACCTCCCATTTATATATAAATTTTAATTTTAAGATTTTATAGTTTTTCACTTAACCAAATATAAAATTTAGAGTGACGTTGCTAAAGCAACTTTTCGCTTTGCTCGTAAAAAAACTCCCACCCTAGGACTGTTATAGTCCTTAGGGCGAGAGTTATATCTTCGCGTTGCCACCTAAATTCATAGATATGTCACCATATCAATCTTATCAAGTACGGTATTTAAAATACTTATACTCTAGTCCTGTAACGTAGACCTACGTCATAGCATCATCTTTAAAGAATCCGTATGAAGCTCAGAGCCTTGTTTCGATAAATACTTCTTTACTCCTTTTCAGCACCTGGAGCTCTCTGTAAAAGAAATTAAATATCTACTTTTCTCATCATAGCTATTATTGATATTATTATCTATAATATACAAATATATTTATTTCGTCAATATAAAATTAAGAATATTTTTTTATTTTATTCGTGTAATCCAAATCCACTTATTATTAAGGTAGCCCAATCTTCATTTTCTTTTTCAATCCACTTATATTCTATATCCAGTTCTTTAAGCCAAGCATTAAGTCCATAACTTTTTTTGCTTACATTTGGAGACTTTCTTCCAAAAATTTCTTTTATAGTCTCAAGTAATTCAGCCTGTGATTCTTGACCAAGAGGTCTATCAATTACATTGCTTATCTCTATACAGCATTGTGCATAGGATGAATGATCTTCAAAATACAGCTCATTAGCAAGGCCTATTCTTTTTTCATTTAATTCTTTAATTACCTCATTAATTTCATCAATATTTGATAAATACTTCTTTGCTACTCCCATAGAATCAATATCATTGTCTAGTCTATTTATTTGCTTTTCTAATCTTTCATATCTCATATCTTTTTCTCACTTTACATATTTATTTTGCCATACATAGAGTTTGTATTTAACCAATAAAACTTCTTATCTTAAGTTACATCCTCATTTACATTTCTCTTAATGCCAATAATCTATTATAACATTAAAAATCATTGTTGCAATTAACTTCTTTCAATCTTAACTTTACTTCCACCTCTACCTGATTCTGCTGGAGTAATTACTAATTTTACTGGTACCCTATTTTTTATAGATTCTACGTGACTTATTATTCCGACCTTAAGTTTATCATTATGAATCCTCTCTAAGGAGCTCATAACTACTTCTAGTAAGTCATCATCTAGTGTTCCAAATCCTTCATCTAAGAAGAATAGCTCTAAGGGCGCTGTTCCCTTAAGTTGAATCTCTGAGGATAGTGCTAAGGCTAAAGCTAAGGATGTTAGGAATGTCTCTCCTCCTGAAAGTGTGGATGCATCTCTTGAGGCTCCTCCATTTTTATAGTCTCTTATTATGAATTTACCCTGTTCATCTACTTCTAAACCATAAGTTCCACTAGTAATTTCCTTAAGTCTCTTAGAGGCTTCCATGGATACATATTTAAGTCTAGTAGCAGCTACAAACTCAACAAACTTTTTACCCTTAAATAGCTTTTCTAAATCATCTAGAAGAGCTAATTTATGATCTAATTTTTCTTTTTTATCTAACAATTCCTTTAACTCCAATAGTTTTTTCTGTATATAATTAACTTCTTCTGAGCATCTTATATTTACTTCCGTAAAAGCTTTTATTTCCTCTTCTTTTATAGCCTTTTCTTCTTGAACCTGCTGCCAAGCTTCTTCACTTACTTCTCTTCCATTTATCTTTATAAGTAAACTTTCAATAGCCCCATTAACCTTGGATATGCTATTATTATACTCTTCAATAAATGTCTTTAATCTCTCTATTTCCACTTTAGAAATTACATTATATTTAACCTGCTCTATATCTTCAAAACTTTCCTTCCTTAAGCAATCCTTCAAGTAAGTTCTTTCTTCTGACTCTCGTTTATCTAACTGTCTAACCTTACTTATGATTTCTATTAAAGCTTCATTACAGCTTTTAAAGTCTTTTTCCATGGATTCCTTTTTCTTATCATAATCATTAAAGGAGTCTTCTATAGTCTTTATTTCTTCCTGAAGCTGCACTAATAAGTCCTTGAGATTATCGAGTTCTCCTACCTTAGCTTTTATTTGAAGTTCCTTCTCCTCTGCACTTTTTTCTTTTTCTATAAGAGCAGATTTTTCTTTAGCTAAGTTTTCTCTAAGAGAATTTATGCTTATTTGTAGGGATTCCTTGCTATCTATTAGATCATCTAATCCCTTTCTATACTTTCTTATGTTCTTTTCTAACTCTTCTCTTTCTTTTTCTATCCTTAATATTTCTTCATTTTTTTCTTGAAAATTTTCTACATTGATAGAATTTTTTATGCTACTAATATCATTTTCTAAATCACTACAAGATAGAGTATTTTTATTAAATTCTAGCTCTACATCATTATATTGCTTTTCCTTTTCTTCTACTACTGATTTAATAGTATTTCTTTTCCCTTCTAAGGATAGTTTTTCTTCTTTTAAGGTTTTTATAACAGTCTCTAAAACTTCTTTATCTTTATTATACTGTGAAAGTTCTTTATCTAGTGCTTTAAATTTTTCTTCTAATACTCCTAGATTCCCAACTTTAAAATCATCCCCTAAAGCTTTTATTTCTAGTTCTTTAGCCTTAATGTTTTCTTCTAAATTTAAGATTTTAGTGTTGTCCCTAGTAATATTCATTTCTATTTCCTTAAGTTGATTTTCAAAGTCATGCAGTTTTTCATTTTTTCCAGTTAAGTCTAGGTTTTCTATATGCCTTATATTCTCAACATGATGCTCTAAAGAACCACAAACAGGACAAGGTTCACCCTTATTTAAATTTTCTCTAAGCTCACTTGCTAAAGTCTCAACCTGTAGCTCTAATATTTCTGCTTTTAAACCTTTAATGGCCTCATCTATCCTAGACTTATTTTTCTCATATTTATTTACTGCTTCCCTTAAATTTTTAATAATTTCTTCTGAGCTTATAATAACTTCAGTTGCAAGGCTATATCTTTTAGTCTTTTCTGTTTCCTCAGATATCCTTCTTTGAAGATTCAAAAGATCAGTAGATTCTCCTGGACAAGTATTAATTAGTTTCTCTAACTCCTCTTCCTTTTCTATAAGCAATGCTTCCTTTTTACTAAGTTCATCTCTGCATAAATCCTCTTTTACGTGTTCTTCTTCCATAAACTTTTTAAGTTTTGTTAAGGTTAATCTATCTTTATCTACTAAAGCTTTTAAGTCTAAAAATCTTTCATTAAGTCTAATACCCCTTTGAACCTTTTCCTTTAAGTCACTATCTATCTTAAGGGCTTCAAACTTCATCTCAGTTTCTTTTATAACATTTCCACCTTTAAGAATTCTTTTATCTAAAATATCTATTTCTCCCTGAGCTTTCTGTCCCTGCTCATTTAAACTTTTAACACTTTCTCTTAACTCACTAATATTAACTTTTAAAGCATCTAAATTTTTCTTTTCTATTAAAGCATCCTTAACCTTTTCTTCTTTTACTTTTAAGTCAGGTAATTCCTTATCCTTTTTCTTTCTCCAAAAATTCCACTTACTTTCTAGTTCATCTTTTTCTACTTTTAATTTTTCATATTGGAGATTTAAGGCATTTTCCTTTTCCTTCGAGGCTTTTAAATCTCTTAGAGTATTTTCATAGCTTTCTATATAAGGTAAAACCCTAGCTGCACCTTCACCAATTTTTAGTTTTTCCTTATACTCTTCTATTTCTTCAGCTTTTCCCATTAGAGCTTTTTTCTTTTCCTCATAGTCTTTAATATCTAAGCTTAACTTCCAAACTTCTTCTTTTTCCTTAAAATCTTCTGCTAACTTCTTAAGTTCCTCATTACCTTTTTTTAGTATATCTGTTGAAGCTTTTAGTTCATCCTCTTTTTCTTTTAATGTATCCTCATTTATATTTTCATAGCCCTTAAGCTCACCAGATAGCTCCTTGTATTTACTTTCTTCCTTGATTACTTCAGCCTTAAGCTTACTTGAAAGATTATCACCATACTTTTGTAAGTTAAATAACCTCTCAAGCATATCTCTTCTCGTTCTACCCTCTAACCTTAAAAACTCACTAAATTTCCCTTGAGGTAACACTACAGTTCTAGTAAAATCCTCTAAACTTAATCCTATAATCTCTCTACAAGCTGCAGTAACTTCCTTCACCTTATCTGCTAAAATTATGTGCTCCTCAAAAGTCATATCTATTATCTTACATTTTCCTGATATAGGATTACCCGTTTTCTTATCCCTTTTAAATTCTCTATCTACAACATATCTCTTAGGCTTTGCTCCTGAAATTTGAAAGGTATAACTTAAAGCTAGGCTATCACAATTAGTATTTATAAAGTTTGAACTTTTTCTTGAAACCTCTCCATATAAAGCTAAAGTTATTCCATCTAATACTGTAGATTTCCCACTGCCAGTAGGTCCAAATATACCAAAAAAGCCTTGCTCCGTAAGTTTTTCAAAATCTATAAATTGCTCTTCATTAAAGCTATTTAATCCCTTAATTTTAAGACTAATTGGTTTCATTATCTTCGCCTCCTTCTTCTGAGATTATAGACATAAGTAAATCAACCACTTCATCCTCTGCATCTACTCCTCTTTCTCTTTTATAAAAATCCTTAAATATCTCTTCAAAGGATTTTTCAGAAAGACTCCTAGCATTTTCATCCTCTTCCTCTACCCCTATAATCTTAGGCATAATTTCTAGGATATCTCTTTTTAATATCTTCATTTTCTTTATTTCATCTTCATTTATATATCTATCTGTAGAAATTTCAAGATAAACCCAACAATTTCTATCCTTATTTTCCTCACACTTTAAGATAGCTTCCTCTACTCCATTACATTTCCACACCTCAATGGGCTTATAAACCTTTATTTCCACCTCTTCTATAAGGCTATCTTCTCCAGCCTTCACATCTACTATAAAACATTTATTTTTAAAGCTAATTTCCTTTTTATTATAATGAAGAGGTGAACCTGAGTATCGTGCTCTTTTATTAGTTCCAGGAACTATTTGAGGCTTATGCACATGACCAAGAGCTATATATTGAGCTGACTCTGGAAAACAACTGCCATTTACTATGTAGCTTCCTCCTAGTTGTATGCTTCTCTCTGAACCACTTTCTTCACTTCCCATGGCAAATAGATGTGATACTACTAAATTTATAGTGTCTTCTCTATAATGACCTTCTAAAGTGTGAAATAATTCATGTATTCTATCACTATAAGACATTAATTTTTCTTCTTCGCTTTCCATGCCACTATACAATATTTCATTTAATCTTTTTTCACTGGGATAGGGTACTGTTAATATAACTGCTCTTTCTTCATTAACTTCAATTTCAATAAACCCTTCTTCAGATTCAATAAGTCTGTGTTTTCCATAGCTCCCTGGTTGAACTACAGTTTTTGGAGTTCCCACCATAATTATTCCATGGTCCATAGCTAAAGGACCTGCTGCCACTAATCTCTCTGGATTATCATGATTTCCCGATATTACAAGGGTTAGCCTTTCACCATTTCTAGAAATTCTCTTTAAAGTATCATAAAACATTTTTTCAGCTCTAGCTGGTGGATTACTTGTATCATAGACATCTCCTGCAATAATAACCAAATCTATATTATTTTCTTCTACAATATTTACAAAGTCCTTTAAAAACTCTTCTTGCTCATCCATCCTACTCTGACCCTCTAGATTTTTTCCTAGATGCCAATCTCCAGTATGAAGTATTCTCAATTTTGTTCCTCCTCCATTAATCTATATCTATTTCTTTAAATCCTATAAATTCCTCACCCTTAAATTCCATAACAATAATCCAAGGCATAATACTTTTTATTCTATTAAACTCCTCATAACCAAAGGTTTTATTATAATAATTCAATATTGTACTTAAAGCTGTGCCATGAGTTCCTATTACTACATTTTTGCCTTTATTCTCATTTAATATTTCTTTTAATGCTGTTATATTTCTCTCTTGCACCTGTCTAAGACATTCACCCTTAGAAAGCTTGTACTCAAAATCCTCCCATTGACATTTTACAAATTCATTAAAATCATCTATCCATTGATCTTTAATAGTCCGCTCCCTTAAATCCTCTTTAGCTACTACCTTTAAATTTAACACATCAGCTAGCTCTTTAACCGTATCTATTGCACGTTTATATGGACTTGAATAAATTCCATGTATTTTTTTACTTTTTAATACTTCCGCTACCCTTTTACTATCTTTTAATCCTTTATCCGTTAATGGTCTAATTAAATCTTCATGAATTGAAAAGTCAGGCTCACAATGTCTAACAAAATATATATTGGTCATTTTTCCCTACCCCCTATAAATAAACTCTAATTCTATATTATTCTATTATACCTTAAGTTATTTTGTAGTATCATCTTTAATTAAAAACTTACTAGTATTTTTTGAATACTATTGAAGATAGGAAACTAAAAAAGAGTTATATCAAAACAATTTTCTAATCTTAATTAAATATTGTACATTCATTTAAAATAAATATAAGTTCAATATTAATTTAACATTAATTTTGTTTTGATATAACTCTAAACTCATTTAAACACTTTATTCTTCTATACCATAGAATAATTCTATTACATCTCTATCTGGTTTTTTCCCAATATAACTTCCCATTAAGAATGTAATTATAGCTACCACAAGAGCTGGAACAATAGGTTGAACTCCCATTGGTGCAAACTTTGTGACGTAAAATATTATAAAGGAACCAACACCGCAAATCATAGATATTATAGCACCCATAGCATTAGCCCTTTTCCAATATAAACCAAAGACCACTGGACAAAAGAAAGCAGCCTCTAATCCACCAAAAGCAAATAGATTAATAAAAGTAAGTAATGCTGGAGGTTGTATTGCAAGAATAAACACTATAAGCCCTATAATTGCTGTGGACCATAAACTCATTTTTGATATCTTCTTTTCAAAATCTTTACCTTCTTTTACATCATCATTTTTCATAATATAGTTCATATATATATCTTTTATAATTGCAGCAGACGATAAGATTAACATAGAAGATACCGTTGACATAACTGCTGCTAGTGGTGCTGCAAGAAATATTCCAGCAGCTACAGGATGCATAATATTAATAACTAAAGTTGGAATAACAGTATCTGAATTTGTAATTCCCTTTGGAAGAATTGCTGCAGAAAGTACTCCCGCTAAAAGCATTCCAAACATTAAAATAAAAAATACTACTGTTCCATAAATCATAGCATCATGCATGGATTTACTATTCTTAAACCCCATAGCTCTAACTGTGTTTTGAGGAAGTCCAAGGGTTCCTACTCCTACTAATACCCAAAAGGACATGATGTATCCTTTACTAAAATGTTCTCCAGATAAAGGGGTATTCCATACTGGATTAACTTCATTTAAAGTAGCTGAAATAGTATCCATTCCCCCGCCAACCTTTATAATAGAGTAAATAATCAGTCCTGTACCTATTATCATTATAATTCCTTGAATGGTGTCAGTAACAACTACTGCTTTAAAGCCTCCTATGGTAGTATATATAATTACTATTGTACCAAATAAAATTAGTCCTACCAAATAAGAAAATCCTGTAATAGACTGGAATAGTACAGCTCCTCCAATAAACTGTGCCACCATAGTTACAATAAAAAATATTACTAAAGCAATAGATGCCATTATAACTACTGTGGGTGATTTATATCTTTTGTATAAATAATCTGTAACTGTTACAGCATTAATTTTTCTTGATATTATAGCTAGCTTTTTTCCTAAGATTCCTAGTGTTAAAAATGCTGTTGGAACTTGAGTTACTGCTACAAATACCCAACTTAATCCTACAGAATAAGCAATTCCAGGTCCACCAATAAAACTGCTAGCACTAGTATAAGTTGCAATTAATGTCATGGCAAGAACAAACCCTCCCATAGATCTTCCACCTATGAAGTAATTATTTATAAATCCATTTTTAGCATTTTCTTTTGCTGAATTTTTACTAATCCAAACTCCTACAAATAAGTTTAATGCTAAATAAAGAATAATTGGTATTACAATTAACATTTTTTCCATACTACATTCCCCACTTTATTTTTCCTTATGATTATTCTTTTGTTCTTCATCATTTTCCAAATCCATATCCACAAATAAATACTTTACAGTAAATGTTACTGCTACAATAAGTATTATTGGTCCTGCAAAACTACTTAATACAAACCACAATGGTAGTCCCATTACATATTTATAAGTAGATGGATCTCCACTTCCTAGCCCAAAGCCAGTAACATACCACCACATAAAATAAAGTATATACAAAATAATAGAAATGATAGCTTCTTTATTCATTTGTCGATTCTTAGCTTTTTCTGATAATTTCATAATCTTACTCCTCTTGATTTTAACATAAATAAGTTTTCTAGAGCTGTACTATTTAGTAATAAGCTCTCATTTTAACAACATAGTAATATTATCACGTCACCATTGAGTTCACAATGGTTTTCATAATTTATTTTCCCCTAATATAGTATTTTAACTTAAATAAATATAAATTTTTTTAATTAATATAAATCTTTTTAAAAAAAATATTAAAAAACTATTGCATATTTATAAGTTATAGTTGTATAATTATGCAACGGTAATAAATTATTATACAAGGGGGATACAACAATGAAAAAAGGTATACTAAAAAAAATTTTTGCACTAGCTATGGTAGGTACCATGTCACTATCTTTAATGGCATGCGGTAATAAAGAAGAGGTGGACTTGCTATCTAAAATAAAAAAAGAAGGAAAATTAAAAGTAGGTATGAGTGTTGATTACGCACCTTATGAATTCTTTATAATGGAAAATGGTGAAAAGAAAACCGTTGGTCTAGACATATCTCTAGTAAGTGAAATTGCTAAAGATTTGGGTGTAGAATACGAAATTCAAGAGATGGAATTTAGCACTATTTGTGATGCTACAAGAAATGGAATCATTGATTTAGGAGTGTCTGGATTATCAGTTAATGAAGAAAGAAAAGAAGTTATAGATTTCTCAAATATATATTTTCAAGCAGAACAAGGAATATTGATAAATAAAAACAATTCTGAAACTATTAAAAGTATTGATGATTTAAAAGGTAAAAAAGTAGGAGCTCAAAATGGTTCTACACAAGCCACTTTAGCTCAGGGAATTGAAAATGCTGATGTTAAGCTATTAGCACAAGTTCCAACTTTAATTCAAGATTTAATAGCTGGAAACTTAGATGCAGTAATTGTTGAACTTCCAGTAGCTGATATACAAGCTATAGTTCATGAAGAATTAGCTGTTGCAAAAGAAAAAATTAATGATACTTCCGGTGGTGGTTCTGCTATAGCTCTTCCAAAGGGACAAGCTACTTTACTAGAAGCAGTTAATAAAACATTAGAAAGATTAGAATCTGAAGGTAAAATACAAGAGTTTTATAAAGAAGCTATAAAATTAAGTAAAGATGAGGTTACAGCTCAATAATTTTTACTAGCTACAAAGGAGGAAGCTATGTCTAATTTAAGTTTTAAGTTTTTAGAAAAATATTATCCAGTGTTTATAGAAGGTATTCAATGGACTTTATTAGTAGCAATGCTATCAGTTCTATTTGGAGCAATCCTAGGAACCCTTCTTTGCTTCATGAAAAGGTCAAAGTTATCTGTATTAAAAGTACCTATTCCTAAGGTTATAGCTTCTATTTATATAGAATTCATAAGAGGAACACCTTTATTACTACAAATTTTTATAGTATATTTTGGTACAACCTCCTTTGGAGTTAAGCTTACTCCTTTAGTAGCTTGTGTAATAGCACTTTCACTTAACTCAGGAGCTTATGTGGCAGAAATAATAAGAAGTGGAATTGATGCAGTAGATAAAGGACAATTAGAGGCTGCAAGAAGTCTAGGTATGAATCAAAGAATGGCCATGCAACATATTATATTACCACAAGCCATAAGAAATATTTTACCTGCTATTGGTAATGAGTTTGTGGCTATAATAAAGGAATCATCTATGGCATCAGCTATAGGTGTAGCAGAAATTACTTATGGTGCTAAGCTAGTTACAGGTGCCACCTATAGAAACTTTGAGCCTTTAATTGTAGCAGCAATCTGCTACTTTATCCTAACATTTACTCTAGGAAGATTAATGGCTTATGCAGAAAGGAGACTTAAAGGAAATGATTCACGTTAAAAATTTAAAGAAAAACTTTGGAGAACTAGAAGTTTTAAAGGGAATTGATGAACATATAACTAAAGGAGAAGTTGTTGTAATTATTGGCCCTTCTGGTTCTGGTAAGTCTACCTTCTTACGTTGTCTTAATCTACTAGAAGAGCCGACTTCAGGAGAAATTATATTTGAAGGAAATAATATCACTGATAAAAAGTCTAATATAAATAAACTAAGAGAAAAAATGGGAATGGTATTCCAGCAATTTAATCTCTTTCCTCATAAATCAGTATTAGAAAACATAACTATATCACCTATTAAGGTAAAAGGTGAAAAGGTTCAATCAGCTAATGAAAAAGCTCTATCTCTTTTAAAAATGGTAGGTCTAACAGATAAAGCTAGTGCTTATCCAAGCTCCTTATCTGGTGGACAAAAGCAAAGGATAGCAATAGCCAGAGCTTTAGCCATGAGTCCAGATGTAATGCTATTTGACGAACCTACTTCTGCTTTAGACCCTGAAATGGTTGGTGAAGTTTTAAATGTTATGAAAGAACTGGCCAAAGAAGGTATGACCATGGTGGTAGTAACCCATGAAATGGGCTTTGCAAGAGAAGTTGGAGATAGAATTTTATTTATGGATGAAGGAAAAATTCTAGAAGAAGGCACTCCAGATGAACTTTTTGGAAATCCTAAAAACTCTAGAACTATAGATTTCTTATCTAAGGTTTTATAAAAAATAAATTTATCAATAATTTTTTTGAAGAGTTTATTATATTTACATTTATAATTTATCTATATCTAAAAATAAAATAACCAGTTAATTTATTTNNAAATAAATTAACTGGTTATTTGCATTACTATTATTTATAATTTCATAGTATGAAATTTACATTTATCACCATGACAAATTAATCTTTTCATGCTAATGTATCTTTTAATGCCTTTGTCTAATTCCAATTTTCACGCCATTTGGATCATTTATAAATATATAATTTTCCATAGGTCCATTAATCACCTTTACATTTTGTTCTTCTAATTTTCTTACCGCTTCATTGAAATTATTTACATTAAATACAATAGAGATATTTGAACCATTAGCTTTTTTTAATTCTTTAAAGCTATTTGGATATTCTATTAATTCAATAGTTCCAGACTCTTCATCCTTTAAGAAAATAATGTGTATTCCTTCCGGAGTATCTATTCTTTGTACTTCTTTTAATTCTAAAATTTCTTTATAAAATCTTTCTGATTCTTCTAACTCTGCTACTGCTATTGTGACCATTTCTAAATTCATAAATACTACCTCACTTTATTAATTTTACATCTGCTACGATATATTTTTACTATCCCCTTTATTTATATACCTAATATAATAGCCTTTATATTATATTAAACTTTATTTACATGAAAATTATACTGTAATCTTTTACTTATTCAACATTAATCTCTAAATAGATAATCTCCTTCTTACATGGATAATATTCCATAACTCCATAGGCAGAATCATAATATATTTCATTATAATAAACCATAATTTGCCCCTTTTTATTTCCTTGGATAGTATTGATTACCTTAACAAGTATCATCCCTTTTTCTCAACATGTTTCCCATGCATTAAAAAAATGTAAATAAATGTTCCATTACCCTCTTTTTTCAAAATAGAGTTCAATGAATATCTCAAAGTCAAAACTCACATATTATTTATTTTACTTTTCTGATGAACATACAAAATCCACTTTTACATTTCAGAAACAGTATTTTTTAGTGCCTTAATTGCCTCTTCATACTCTAGGCTTCCACATAATACTTTCAAATCTTCTTCATCCATAAGTGATTGAAATAGTTTTTTTCTTATTATCTTCTGCCCTTCCACATTTACCTCTAGTTTAAGATTTTCAAAATAAGGGTTATTGCTATAATCATATTCTGTAGAAAGTAGCTCTTTTACATAATTGTTAAACCATTTTGCAGCAAGCTCCTTGTCCCCTATTTCAATATATAGCCTACAGTAATTATATGCTCCTGAACCCATCCCTATTTTAAATATACTCTCTACTTGATTTAGAGCATCTAAATAGAAAACTGCCTTTTCATAATTATGTTCACCTTTTGAGAGCCTTGCTAATATTGCTATCATTGCATTGCTTTGATTTAAATACTGTATAAGCATTCCTTTGCACATATTTTCCGCTTCTTTGTTCTTTCCTTGCTTCTGTAACAATGACGAATATAGTACCATGGGATCTATAAATGAATTTGATAATTCCTTAAGGGCCTTTTCACTTTCTTCATAGTTTTCTAAGGTCATTTGTATATTAGCAATAGAAAATAAAGCTACTGATATATACTTTGAAACCTTACTTTCAGTAACTTGATAAAGCAAAGTTAAGCAATACTCCATTCTTGATTTTATACATTCCTCTGAAACATTACCTGACATCATAGAATACATTTGAATCAATTGTGCAATTATCAATTTTAAATATACACTATTAGGGTATTCTTTCTCATATTCTTTACATCTTAATTCACCATCCATATAACTCTGATGTAAAAATACTTCAACTAATTCTTTTTTTATATTAATTACTTCTACTTCAGAAAGTTCTTGTTGAAAGGAAAGTAAAACATCTAAAGAGGTATCCAATGCTCTTGCCAATGGCGCTAATAAAGAAATATCTGGTGTTGAATTTCCAGTCTCCCATTTACTTACTGCTCCTGCTGAAATTCCAATCATACTTGCCAACTGCTCTTGAGTAACCTTTTTTTCTTTCCTTAAATGTAAAATAGTCTCTCCAATATTTAATCTATTCATATTCACTACCTCCGCCTTTGAGCCTTTTTAGTACTTTTATTATAAGCTTAATTACAACTGTCAACAATGGAGAGTAGTTCATACTTAAGTTGAAAAAACTTGAGTGATATTCAACTTTATGGTTATAAGTCATAGTTATTAGCCTACTCTATGTCTCATATCTCAAATATCATTATAATTTTTTTGTATAAACTCAATAAGCGGCTTAAGATTTTCTTTATTTGTCCAATCGAAGTTAGAGCCAATTGCTTGCATTAATGCAGCTTCCCAAGGTTCGTATTTGTTAGAGTCTTTTTTTGCAACAGCTTTTTTAAGAATATTACAAAGGGTTTTGTCTTTCCAAGACATACTTTTCTCATTCCAAGCACCACGACAATAAAAACATGGGATTTCATTAAGTTTCTCCTTAAAATTACGCTCTTTTATAGCAGTCATAGCTTTTTCATCATATGGAGATGCTCCCACTGCAAAAACTACTATTCTTTTACCCTTTAGTTTTTCATAATGCTTTCTTAGAAAAGATACTCCTGCTATACCTGTTGCATAAATACCTCCACCTAAAATAATTGTATCGTATTTTGCAACTTGTTCTATATCAGCTTGTTTTGTTTCAATTATGTCACTTGATAGCTCTTCTGCTAACCATTCCGCATATTTTTTTGTAGCTCCATACTTTGATTGATATAGTACTACTATATTTTCCAACTTTAGTACCTCCTTGTATAACGATTTAATTATTTTTTTATTATACCTGTAATAGTAAAATGGTGTTTCTTTATATTTTAACTTTGTTTTTCTTAATATGATATCTTTTGCCTCAATTTAAATATCCATTTATATCCTTACTATCATTTTAATACCACTATTAATAATAACACCAAATACAGTATTATCCAACATGTTCTATAAGTATATTTTATTTTCTATAACTTCGTGTCATAATAGGATTAATAAATAATTTATGGAGATGATTATATGAATACTGAAATAGAAAAACTAACACAAATTTTAAGAAATAGTAATAACATAGTATTCTTTGGTGGAGCAGGAGTATCTACCGAATCTAACATACCCGATTTCAGAAGTGCCAATGGTCTTTTTAACGCAAGACTTAACATGACTCTTTCTCCTGAACAACTAGTTTCTCATACTTATTTTATAAGATTTCCTGAGGAATTTTTTAATTTTTATAAGGCAAAGCTTATATATCCTGAAGCAAAACCTAATGGAGCACATATAGCCCTTGCTAACCTTGAAGAAATGGGCAAACTTAAAGCAATCATTACTCAAAACATTGATGGACTTCATCAAGCAGCTGGTTCTAAAAATGTATTTGAACTTCATGGCTCAATTCATAGAAACTATTGCATTAAGTGTAATGATAGCTATGATATGAATTTTATTTTAAATTCTAAGGGAATACCTACTTGTCCTAAATGCAGTGGAACTGTTAGACCTGATGTAGTTTTATATGAAGAAGGTTTAGATGAAAGTGTACTTAAAGGAGCTATCGATGCTATCTCAAAAGCAGACACATTAATTATAGGTGGAACTTCTCTAGTGGTTTATCCTGCAGCTAATCTTATAAACTATTTTAAAGGCAAAAATCTAGTGCTTATAAATAAAAGTAGTACTTCTGCTGATTCTAGAGCAGACTTAGTTATTCACGATTCTATTGGGAAAGTATTAAGTGAGTCAGTTAATTTTTTATAAAATAAAGGTAGTCATTGACTACCTTTTATTAACCAAAGTCTTATGTTATTTTCTCATTAATATTTCTATATTAATTTTATGCCCACTTTAATAAAAAAGCAATTTATATTATACTATTATAAGACCTAATACATATACAAAGGAGAATTTATTATGCCACAATTGCCTTTTAAGGATCTTAAAAACATAGATATTTCACAATTTAGTACCCAAATTGAAGATTTTAAATCTCTTTCTTTAAAATATCGTTGTGCCCTTCGTGAAATCGAAACAAAATTTGCAGTACTTAATGATGAATATAAAAGTATTCACTCTTATAATCCTATTGAACATATGAAATCTAGACTTAAAGCTCCTGAGAGTATACTTGAAAAACTTCAAAGAAGAGGATTAGAACTCTCTATTGAGTCTGCAGAAACTTTAACTGATATTGCTGGAATTAGAGTTATTTGCTCTTTTCTCAGTGATGTTTATGAAATTGCAGCTTCAATTAAGGCACAAACTGATTTAACTATTATTAAGGAACGTGATTACATAAAAAATCCAAAAGATAATGGTTATCGTAGCCTTCATTTAGTTGTTAGTGTTCCTGTATTCTTTTCAAAGAAAGTTGAAAATGTTCCTGTAGAGATTCAATTTAGAACAATTTCAATGGATACGTGGGCAAGCCTAGAACATAAGCTTAGATATAAATATGAGGGCGAAATGCCTGATGATATTAGCACAATGCTGTTAAACTGTGCTGGTACTACAACACACCTTGATGAGGAAATGCTTATGGCACGTAACAGACTTATGAACAATCATATTTAATGCTTAATTAAGTAACATTTTTACAAATATATATTTATTTTTCATAAAATTTGAGCATGTACTCCAATATAGAGACATGCTCAAATTTTATTTAAATTATTTTATCTTAGGAAAGTTTTGTATTTTAATCTCGATTAGGAACTACTTTTGTATCATATAAAAGGTCATCTACTTGATAATCATTAATATTCAAATTTATTTTTTCTTGCATAAGCTTTAGTATAAGTTCTTCCTTTTCATCTTCAAATATACCAGAGTTTTGAATATTTTCTATGAAACTATCTAAATCATAAATAATACAATCTCCTTCATAGGCTCCTAATTCAGTACATATATCTACTGAAGCTTGAAGGGGATCTGTTCCATAATCAACATAGACTTTACTTATATCATCTGATAATTCTTCTATTTTTCCTACATAATATCCTGCCACATATTTTCTTGCATCATCCTCTTCTCCAAAGCCTAATACGTCTCCATTTGGTATTACAACTATATAATTATGATAAGGTACACGTGTATTCATAACTAAATGCATTCTCCTTTTCAGTGGGTTTTAACTATACTATATATTAAGTTTTCCAAAGGATAGAATTATTATACTGAGCAAAAATGAAATAATTATTACATCTTCTAAATCCTTGATAAATCTAATATATAAAATAGAATTCCATAGATGATAAAAGAAAAGCACATAAATATATGATATATAGCATCAAATTTTATTATCTTAATTCTAAATTTATTATCCATTAATTTTTTCTTTGATAATAATATTTTCATTCTAAAAAAAATTTCAAATATCCCTAATAAAACTGCTGGTACTGATAATAAGTTTAGCTTAGGAGCAAAAATATCACTAGATATAATATTTCTCATATCTCTAGTAAATCCACAAAGAGGACAAGGCTCTCCTAAAATTCTATAAGAAAGGCATCCATAGGTAATAGGAAATAATTTATTCACAGCTCTAGATATAAAGGGTAAAAATATCATAGCTATTACTAAAGTAATTAATATCACATTAAAAATATTATATTCTTTTATTATTCCTTCACTTTTCAACTTTTAACCTCCTTGTAACTAAAATAAGATGCCTATACAGACATCTTTTAATGATATAATTTTATACTGCTGCTCCTAATGAAGCTAATCCCACAATAAATATTAAAAATATAATAGCCATACATATTCCTATTATGGAACATATAAATCCACCTTTAGCCATTGCAAAAGCTTCACCTGATTCTTTCTTTTTCTTCATGTCTATAATTCCTAATACTACACCTACAACGCCTAAAATTAGAGATAACCACCATAGGCACCCCCATGAAATTACAGCAAATACAATACTACAAATTCCCATTACTAATGAAGCAACACCCATACAAAATCCTCCTTGTAAATTTTATCACTCCATTCATTTTATTAGTCCACATTGAATATTATTACAATTTTATTAACAAAATCATTTATCTAGAATTATTAGATAAAATTTAAACTATGTAAATAGATATATATGAAAATATAACCCTATATAAATATTTATATAGGATACTATTCATATATAAAACTAGTTATATAGTTAACTATTTGTTGTCATAGTGCGGGTTTGCGAGATTCATGAATATGCAATATGGATATTAGCGTATTACAAAATAAAAAAAGGTGCCCATGCACCTTTTTTTATTTTTCTTCTACAAATTCTATAATATCTTTACCAAGCTTACTAACTCTTGCTAGTGAATATACTTCATAACCTTTATCTTCAAGATTTTTACGACCTGGTTGGAAGGATTTTTCTATGACTATTCCAATTCCTGCAACCTTTGCTCCAGCTTCTTCTACCAATCTTATAGCACCTTGTGCTGCTTCTCCATAGGCTAAGAAATCATCTATTATAAGTATATTATCCTCTGGTGATATAAATTTCTTTGATAAAGTTAACTCATAATCTACAGCTTTAGTAAAAGAATGTACTGTAGTTTGATATACATCTCCACTTAAAATCTTAGATGTTTGTTTCTTTAGTGTTACCATTGGTAATTCCATTTGAAGTGCGGTCATAACTGTAGGAGCTATCCCTGAACTTTCAATGGTAAAGATTTTAGTTATTCCATGGTTTTCAAAATGTTCTTTAAAGGTCGTTCCTATTTCCTGCATTAATTTAGCATCTACTCCATGGTTTAAGAAAGAATCTACCTTTAATACAGATTCATTTAACGCATGTCCATCTTTTAATATGCGATTTTTTAAAG
Organism: Clostridium sp. UBA3061; assembly: GCF_002367465.1. Taxonomy (NCBI): domain Bacteria; kingdom Bacillati; phylum Bacillota; class Clostridia; order Eubacteriales; family Clostridiaceae; genus Clostridium; species Clostridium sp. UBA3061. The sequence goes on from NZ_DFCF01000005.1 coordinate 238,178, forward strand.
TTTCCATTATGCCACCTCACTTTTTTCTACTTTTATTTTCTCTACTTTATCTTCTTTTAATACTAAATTTAATATTAAAGCAGTTATAGTTCCTGTAGATATTCCTGATGAGAAAATCATCTTTAATCCTTCTGGTAATTGTGCTATAACATCTGGCCTAAAGGTAACTCCAAGACCTAAAGCTATAGATGTAGCTATTATAAGTAGATTTCTTTCAGTAAGTCTTACTCTACTTAAAGTCTTTATTCCTGCTGCTGCAACAGTTCCAAACATTACTATTCCAACTCCACCAAGAACTGGTTGTGGTATTCCACTTATTAGACCTGCTAGTTTAGGTAAGAAACCTAAAATCACCATAATTATTCCTGCCATAACTGCAACGTGTTTGCTTGCTACCTTTGTTAATGCTATTAATCCTACATTTTGGCTAAAGGTAGTATTTGGGAAAGAACCTACTACTCCACCTAACATACTTCCTATACCATCTGCCAATACACCAGCACCCACACGTTTTTCATCCATGTGTATCTGAGAAGTTTCTCCAATAGCCTTAAGACATCCAACAGTTTCTATAGTAGTTACAAAATATGCTGGAATAAATGCAATTACAGCTTTTATATCAAAGGTTACTCCATATTCAAATATTTTAGGGAAGGAAATCCAACTAGCTTCTTTAATAGCTGTAAAACTCACTAAGTCTAAAGGAATACAAATTATATATCCCGCAACCATCCCAATTAAAATAGATGCACTACTAACCATACCTTTTCCATATCTATTTAAAATCAAGGTAAAAATTAAAACAAACATGGCTATTGATAAATTCTTAATACTACCATAATCTGCAGCTCCAACTCCACCTGCAGCCCAATCAATAGATACTGGTAATAATGTAAGTCCAATCAAACATACCACTGTTCCCGTAACTATTGGCGGAAATAATTTCATAAGTGGTTTAATAAAGTAACTTAAAATAATTTCAAAGAATGCTCCTAAAATAGTAGCTCCAATTATTCCTGGAAGTCCAAGTACTGTTCCCACTGAAATAGCTGGTGAAACGAAGGTAAAGTCTGTACCCATGATACAAGCAACCCTTGAACCTATAACTCCGAAACCTCTAGCTTGAATTATGGTTGCAATACCAGAAGCTAAAATTGTTGCACTTATTAATGTTGTAGTTATTTTTGCATCAAATCCTAATGCACTTGCTATTACTAGAGGCACTACTACTATCCCTCCAAAAGCTGCAAATATATGCTGTAAACCAAATAATATCTTTTTAACTAAAGTTGGGTTATCATCAACACCATAAGTTAATTCAATATCATTAGTTAATAGTTCTTCATTATTCATAAGTTCATCTCCTTTTAGATATTCTTTTAATTTTATCTAAGGGTTAGCTACTTCCTTAGATTTATTAAAATCAAAAAATAAAAGCACCTCAATAAAAATTGAGGTGCTGTGATTCATCACTATAATGATTATAGTTATAATAAAATACAACTCCCCGTAGTCTGCAAATTTATGGTTTGCAGGTAGAAACTTTCGGACCATATTACCGATTATATACGAGTCTTACCAATTGTATTGTCATTATAACACGAACATTTATATTTTACAACCAGCTATTGTTAGGATTTTTTGTAATAATAAGTTTACTGTTACATTGATTGTTCTTTTATATTTTCCACTGATTTTCCTTTTCTTCCTTCAATTATATTTTGGAGATTTTCCCCTGCATTTTTAAATACTATTGATATTGTTAAAAATACAAGAAGAACAATTCCAAGGATTAAGAAATCTTTTCCGACTATTCCATAATTAATTGTATTGGCTGAAATAACTTCTCTTAATAATTCTACACTATAAGTAAATGGCATATATGGATTAATCACTTTAAAGAATTTAGGTACTATCTCTAACGGGAATGTACCTGCACAAGCTGTTAGTTGAAGTATTAATAATACTATTCCTAAAAGTCTTCCTGCATCTCCAAATAGGGATATTAAACATTGAATTATTGCTATAAATACCAATGATAAGAATACTATGGATGCAAAATACATACCTGTACTTGTTGGGGTTAATCCTAGTCCCATTACAACTGCACTTACAAGTAATGCTTGTAATAAACCTATAAATCCAAAGGATAAGTATTTACCTATAACTTTATCAAACTTGGATAAATTAGCATCATCATCAGTTTTAGCTGAGATAACGAAGAACATCATTATTGCACCTATCCATAAAGATAGTGATATAAAGTATGGTGCAAAACCTGTTCCATAGTTAGGCACTTTATTTATTGGTTCATTTTTCATATTTATTGGAGCTGATACAAAGTCACCCATTTCCTCAGAGGAATTTTTAAGTCCGGATTTCATCTCTCCTGCACCATCTTTTAAAGCAGTTGCAAGCTCATTTGACCCTTTATATAACTTATCTACCCCATCTTCTAATTGTGGTACTTTTCCTGTTAACTCTGACACTCCATTATTTAGTTGGTTTTGTCCATCAACCAGTGCATTAGAACCATCTACTAGTTGATTTGAACCATTATATAAAGCTTGTATTCCTCCACTTAAAGCTGGAATATTGCTTCTTAACTGTCCAAGACCGCCATAGATTTCACTAGATCCATTATATAAAGCTTGTATTCCTCCACTTAAAGTTGGAACTTCGCTTCTTAGCTGTCCAAGACCACCATAGATTTCACTAGATCCATTATATAAAGCTTGTATTCCTCCACTTAAGGCTGGAATATTGCTTTTTAATTCTCCAAGACCTGAATTTAAAGCAGCCATATTGTCTGATACTGATTTTAATCCATACCCAAAAGAATCTTTAGTATTTTCATTAAGTCCAGCTTCTAAGGAATTTAATCCTCCACTTATTTTGTTTACTGCTACACCCATGTCATTCACACTATCTGTTAAAGCTACTGTACCTGTTGCAAATCCATTAACCTTACCAGTGTACTCATTTACAGAACCATTAAACTCTCCTAAGTTATCCCCAAATTTCTTAGTTCCTGCTTGTAATTCTTGTATCTGCTTTGGTGTTTCACTAGTTTCTTTGTTTAAAGCTTGTATATTTACAAGTGCAGCTTGAATATTGGGATCTTTTGCTACTTCAGGATTTGAATTAACTGCTGTTATAATATCTTCAGATATATCCTTCATTTTTTCTGAAGATTTATTAACGCCACTTATAAGCTTATCAACTCCACCTTTAACTGATTCTTGATATCCCTTATTTATGGCTGTTGATGATGCTGCTACATCATCACTAGCAGTTTTTAATTTTTCTCCACCTTCTTTTAATTTTTTTACTCTACTTTCTCCATCTTTTAATTTACCATTTAACTTATTAGCTCCATCTTTAAGTAAATTTACATTTGGATAAATTCTTGTATTAAATGCACTATAAAGGCTTTTACTTCCTCCTGTTAATGCACCTGAACCATCATATAGCTTATTTACTCCAGGACTTAAATTTGAAACCTTACTATTTGCTTCTGATAGTCCATTTGTCACTTGCTGTGAACCATCATATAACTTATCTACTCCAGAACCTAAGGCTGGAACCTTACTATTCACTTCTGATAGTCCATTTGTCACTTGTTGTGAACCAGAATATAACTTATCTACACCTAAACCTAAAGTTGGCACCTTACTATTCACTTCTGATAAGCCATTATTTATTGACTTTATTCCAGAGTTAAGAGCACCTTGTCCATCTTTTAATTGTGCTGAACCATCTCCAAGTTTATTAGCACCTTCCGCTAGCATAGGTACCTTTTCATTTAGTTCACCAATTCCATTATAAAGTTTTTCACTTCCATCAGCTACCTTTATAAATCCATCTTTTGCTTCATATAACTTATCAAAAGCAACAGTGACATAGTTGTTTGAAATTGTTCCTACAATTTCTTCTTTTAGTAATTTTTCAACCTGTGAATTGATTTGAGCTGCTAAAAAGTTTTTCTTTTCGTTACAAACAAATTGTAAATCTGCTACCTGAGGCTTACCTTCTTTTGCAGCCACAACACTTTCTGAAAAATCTTCTGGAATTACAAATTTAGCATAATACCCTTGTTTTTCTAAACCTTCATTGGCTTTTTCATTGCTAGTGAAATCCCAGCCAACCTCTTCATTTCCCTTTAGGTTTTCTACAATGTCTTCACCGTAGTTCACCTGTTCTCCATCAAGTAAGGCACCACCATCCTCATTAACTACGGCTATGGTCATATCCTGAATTCGCGCATAAGGATCCCAAAATGCATCTAAGTACAACAATGAGTATAGTAATGGTACTATAATAATTGCAATAACCGATACTCTTATGAATCTGTTCTTAAAAATGCTTTTTATATCCTTACCGGCAATTTTTAAAAAGTTCACACTATCACCTTCTTTAATTTTTTATACTTTACAGTCAATATTATATATATACTATTTTTGCACTGACTAGTCAATATTATTAAAGAATATTTTTACTGTTATCCTTTTCAAAAACATTAAAAAAGAGCTTTCTAACTTGCTATTCTTCTAGTTAGAAAACTCTTCTATTAAAATTGTATATTATTTTTTATTTATATTTCATATTTCATATCTCATATCTCAAGATAACCTTATGTCATAGTTAATGTAATCCATAAATTTTTCTACTACTTCATCATGATTATAATTATCATTATTTATAATTTCATAGAGTGCAGATGAAAATAATACCCCTATAAAGCAGTAACTTAATATATCTGAATCTTCGCCAGAAATATTTCTACTCTTTGTAATTCCTTCTAAAAATTTAGAATTCATATTAATTAAGTTCATTACCTGCTCTCTTATTTCTTCATGACGTTCCTTTTGTCCCCATACCTGACTCATTATTACTCTAAATAAATCCTTATTAATATACACATATTTTAACTGAACCCTAGCAGATTCCTTCAATCTTTCTATAGGGTCACTTATTTCTTTTATGGATTCTTCAACTTCACTGTTTATTAAATCAATTCCTGTCTGTACGACAAAATAAAATAATTCCTCTTTACTTTTAAAGTGATAATATAAAGTTCCCTTTGCAACTCCAGCTTCGCTTGCTACTTCATCCATAGTGGCACTCTCGTAACCATTGCTTGAAAATACTTTTATCGCGGCCTCAAAAATAATTTTTCTAGTCTTATTCATAATATACGCTTCTATTCATCATGATATGAAGCAACACAACTCCTTATAATTTATATTTTATCTTTTAGTGATATAAACATTATTATATCATAATATTTATATACTACTAAATAATAAACTAAAATAAAATTTCTAATAATGATTTTAGGAGTCACATTAATTGTATATGTCCGAAAATTCTATATTACATTTTTCTACCTTTGAACTTATCATTTCACTTTTATGAGGCACATGGTCTTTTTCACCCTCCTCCATTTCTACAATCCTTATTGGAAGATAAAATGTAAATTTAGTACCTTCCCCAACCTTACTTGTCACATTAATGTTACCACCATGCATTTCGATTAAGGATTTAACCAGTGATAATCCAATTCCACTACCTTCATATCTTCTTTCTGAGATATCATCCACTTGAATAAATCTATTAAATACTAAATCTACCTTTTCATTTTCTATTCCTTCTCCATTATCCATAACTGATATAAAGACTTTTCCGTCTTCGATACCTAAATATACTTCAATTCTTCCATTTACCTTTGTATACTTAATTGCATTGGATAATAAATTAAGCATTATTCTCTCAATTTTGTCTGGATCACAAGCAATTATTTCTTCTTCAATTTCTGTATCAAATATTAACTCAATTCCTTTATTTTCCACATACTGAGCTACAGAAATAGTAATATCCTCTACCACATTAACAATATTATGATTTTCAAGTTGTAATTTATAATATCCTGCATCTATCTTAGTTATATCTATTAGATTATTAACAAGCCTTAATAATCTATAAGAATTTTGTTTAATAGAATTCATGTATCTTTTTAAAGCCACGCCTTTGTCAGCACTAATACGCTCTTTTTCTATATTACTATTTATAAGTTGCATAGTTGTAAGAATAATATTTAAAGGAGTTTTAAATTCATGAGATATATTTGAGAAAAACTCACCTTTAATTTTCTCTAATTTTATTGCTTCCTCATAATTTTTTCTTTGCTCTTCTAACTGATGCTGCTCTGTTACATCCTTACCTGTACATATAGATATTCCTCTACTTTTTAAATATCTACTATTCCATTGAATCCACTTTGAATCTCCACTTTTGCACATAAGTCTAATCTTAAAACTCATTATCTTTTCTTCTGTTTTTAATTTTTTTATAAATTCATTCTTTAATTCTAAATCCTCTGGGTGAATTATATCTGTCCACTTCATCTTTAAAAGTTCCTCTTTGCTCCATCCTAAAGTCTTTTCCCACCCTGAATTTAACTTTCTATGTTTATCATTATCACCAATTATAACCATTAAATCAATGGCTGTATCTAAAAATAATTGTAATTCACTTTCTGTTTCCATACGTTTTTTAAGTTCTAATTTAATCTCTTTAGATAAACTATGATTTTTTATTATTACCGCAATTTGATTACATAAGATTCTTATGAACTTTTCATTACTTGATTTTGCATCATCCATTTTACTATATAAAAAATTTACAGCTCCTATAATCTTATTGTTGTATTCTAGCTTATAAACTCCAACAAATTTTACACCCTTTTTTTCTAATATATCTTTATTAGGATAGTTTTTTCTATCACATAAGAGTTTTATTCCCTCTGCTCCTTCTTCTTTAAAAAATCCCTCCAACTCTTCATAAGTTATTGGAAGTTCTATATTATCAATATCTCTTTCATTATACTTTCCTAGATAACATTTACAATTAAGTTTATCTTCCTTATCGTCATAAGTCCATATATTTATATCATCCACACCCAATTTTTGGATAATATCTTCTTTAAAATTATCAAATCTTCCACTACTTTCATTATAACCATTGCTTACTACTTCATTTAAAGCATAAAATTGCTTATGGCTATCCAACAATTCTGATTCTATCTTCTTGTTAAAAGTTATATCCCTTGAAACACCAATTATATACTTTACGTCTCCATATTGGTCTAATATTGGAGCCTTATAAGTTTCAAGCCAAATATCACCTTCTGAGTTATGAATCACTCTTTCATATAGTATTGGTCTTTTGTCAACAATTACTTCATGATCTGTTTCACTTGAATAATCACATTGGTCTTCATCACAAAAGTTCCAGTCATAAGCTCCTATAACCCTCTCCTTATCAACATCCAAGTTTTTTACATATTGAGTATTTGCATATATATATTTGCCCTCAACATCCTTCATCCACATGCTATAGGGTAGATTGTCTACAAGTATTTCTAAATCTTTTTTACTATATATTCCTTTTTCTTTTAACGTAACAAAAAAAGCTGACTCTCCGCACCACATCCCTTTGTTAACATTTACATCACAGTGAATTTTGCCTAACCCTTGTAAAGAAAGCGTATACTCTATAACTCTATTAGTATACATTTCAAAATTACATATAAGTTCCCTTAGTATATCCCTATCTTGTTGTAAAGCTATGTCTCTATAAGATTTTTGTAAGTCTTTTTCATTTAATTCAAACCGTTCTATTAACTTAGAGTTTGCAAATAGAACTTTTTCTTTACTATCAACTACTAATATCATATCATCCAGACTATTAAAAACCTGTTCCATAAACTTCCATCTCCCTTATTATATCTTTCTTCACTGCACTGAAATTATTATAAAAGTTAATTTTTATAGCTTTTTCATATATGTATATTTATTTATATTATATCTCCATATTTCTCTACAAGTGTATATTCACACTACCAATTATACATTTTAAAGTAATATATTACAATATATAGTAACAAATTAATGACATGAATTATTATATATTGGATTATTTTGTAGTATTTTATCTTTTAAATTGCTTATTTCCTTATAAATTAGAGAAAACAAGAGTAATTTATATCTATTTTACTCTAATCAGATTATATGGCACTTTTAAACAATACCATTTAAGTCAGTACTAGTGTATCATGTAATTAAGACACTATAACTGATAAGATGAGGTGATGAAATGGAGTTAGAATTAAACTCAAAGGAACCTATATATATTCAGATAAAAAATTACATGAAAATGAAAATTGTTTCTGGAGAACTTAAAAAGGGGGAGAGATTATTGTCTGTTAGGGATTATGCCAGTGAACTCAAAGTTAACCCAAACACTATATTAAGAGTTTATTCTGAGCTTGAAAATGAAGGATTAATAAATACTCAAAGGGGTATCGGAAAATTTTTAACAGAGGATGAAACTATAATAGATAATCTAAGAAAAGAATATTCTAAAGAATTACTAAGGGATTTTATCCACAAAAGTAAAACCTTAGGGTTTTCTAAAGAAGAAATTTTAGAACTAATTATGAATATGTATGAGGAGGAATAATCTTGAAGAATGACGCAACTACCATAGTAACTAAAGATGAACTTTTAAATAATGTTGATTTAAACACATTCAGTGATAATGTACTAGAAATAACTACTCTATCCAAAAATTTTGGAGCCAAGCATATTTTAAATGAGATAAGTTTTAACTTGAAAAAAGGAAAAGTTCTTGGAATCCTTGGACCAAACGGTCAAGGAAAAACAACCTTGTTAAATGTTATATCTGGACTCTTTAAACCCACTCTAGGAACTGTAACTATTAACGGCATGTCAGTTGGAAGGGAAACTAAACAGTTTGTTTCATACCTACAGGAAAAAGATTATCTATTTAAGTGGATGAAGGTAAATGATGCTCTTAAGTTTTATAAAGATTTCTTTTATGATTTTAATGAATCTAAAGCTCTAAGCTTATTAAAATTTATGAATATCCAAACAGATGCAAAACTTAAATCATTATCTAAAGGAATGTTAGAAAAGGTTGCTCTTAGCCTAACCTTAAGTAGAAATTGTAACTTATATATCCTTGATGAACCTATTTCTGGAGTTGATATTATAAGTAGAGATAAGATAATTAATGCAATTATAGATAATTTAGATAGTAATGCTTCAATGATAATTACAACTCATTATGTAGGAGAACTTGAGCAGATTTTTGATGAAGTAATATTTTTAGGTGATGGCTCAATAATTGAAAAAGGTGATGCAGAAGAGTTACGTATAAAGTATGGTACGTCTATAGACAAAATATATAGAAAGGTATTTGCAGAATAGGTGAATATTATGGAAAATAAAATAATTAAAAATAAATCAATTAAAATGAAAAATATTTTTAGTATAGCTAAATATTCTTTTAGAACCTTGAGAATTATGTATTTAATAGAAGCTATTATTCTAGTTTTAGCTCTTGGGTCAAGTTCATTTTTGTCTAAGTTCACTCAAGGGTTAGATCTAATACCAGCTGTTTCAATTCTTATCGCTACGAATTTTATAGCTCATATAATAATATTTTCTATGCAATTATCAAAGGAATATGGGCGACTTTTATTTTTAGCTCCTATATCTGGTATAGATTTTATTCTAGGTAATCTTTTAGAATTAATTTTTATAAATCTTTTTATTACTATAATTGTAGCTTTAAGTGCTATGGTTAACTCTGGCAATTTTCCATCCATAGTTCTTAATATTTCATTATCTATGTCCTTAGGTACTATTATAAGTTATTTAATTATAACTGCATTAATCGCAATACTAGGTTCCTATATTAGAAGCACTGCTTTATGCGTATTGGCTGTAATAGGTGCTAGTATTGTTGGAAATATTATTTACTCCTTTTTAGCTAATTTAATATTATACTTTTTACCTTATATGTATATGACCATAGGTAAATATGGAGCTATTGAATTAGATATATTTGCAATAATTATAGATATATTAGCCCTAATTATACTTCAAATAGTTGCTGCCAATAGAATAGACAAAAAACTAGATATAATTTAATTAATTTATTAAAATAGAGGTGTTTTTTATGAAGAAGAAACTTTTTATTATAATTCCTACTCTAATACTTACGACTACTCTTCTTGTAGGTTGTAATGTAGAGTTTGGTGTGAAATCTCGACCTAAGAATAGTAATTCAGTGAATTTTAATAATGATAAATTATTTGGGAATCTCGGTACAGACTTTCTAGATAATTTAGATGATATTAGTAATAACTTTGATGAGTTTGATAATAATGGAAATTTAACCACCTATGATGAAGACATATCCAAAACCATTCCTATGAAAAATATAGAAGATATAGATATTGAAATCCATGCTTCTAATGTAAATATTAACTCTGTTGACAGTTCAGATTTCACTATAACTTGCAGGGGATCTAGTTCCTTTGTAGATAAAACCACAATTGATGTTATAGGAAATACCCTCAACATTAAAGAACATGGTTTAAATTCTTCTATAAACTTAGGATTTTTTAATAAATCTACATCTAGAGAAATTACTATTAATATTCCTAAAGATTTTAATAAGGATTTAGAATTACATGGTGGTGCTGGTAACATTTCTATTAATGGAATAAATATTAATGAATTAAAGGTTGAAGGTGGTGCTGGAAATCTTACCTTGAAAGATATAGTTTTTCAAGATCTAAAGCTTGAACAAGGAGTTGGAAATACAACCATAGATCTTTCTAGCAAATGTGGTGATATAGATATTGATGGTGGTGTAGGTAATCTTTCAATTATCTTTGCTGAAGTTGGAGGAGACTTAACTTATGATGGTGGTGTAGGTAAAACTGTTATATCTATTCCAAATAACTCTCCTGTAAAGCTAGATACTTCTACTGGTATAGGTAGCATAGATATAAATGCCAAAACTTCTGGTGAAGATATATACACCTTTGATCTAAATGTAGGAGTAGGTAATCTGATTGTAAACTAACTAATTTATCATAAAATAACTTAGTGTGAAAAAATATTGAGCAAGTACTTATATTATTAAGGCTAAAGCGCTTCGTAATATTAAAGTACATGCTCAATATTGTATATAAGATTATTTATATATTTTTATAAAAGTCCTTTGTATTATATTGTAGACAGCATTTATTCTAAGTATATAGATTTATAAAATAATTCTACATCCCTATAACAGTGAGGCCTACTGCAATTATCACTCCTGAGTATAATAAATCTATTATACAGAATCCCATAATATCCTTTGCTCCTAGACCTGCTATTCCAAGTGCTGGCAAAGCCCAGAATGGTTGAATCATATTTGTCCATGCATCTCCCCAAGCAATTGACATTGCTGTTTTAGCCGTGCTTACTCCAAGTTTTGCTCCAGCTGGCATCATAATAGGCGCTTGTACAGCCCATTGTCCACCCCCAGATGGTACAAAGAAATTAACTAATCCTGCACTTAAAAATGAGAACATTGGGAATGTAACTTTATTTGAAATAGTTACAAACACATTTGACATTAATACAGCTAAAGATATTCCCTCTGCATTTGCTCCTGTCATCATTCCCATTATACCTGCGTAAAATGGAAACTGAAGTAATATAGGACCCGCTCCTTTAGCGCCCTCCATTAGAGCATTTATAAATCGCTTAGGAGTTCCATGTAACAAAATGCCTAAAAATAAAAATATAAAGTTTACTATGTTAAGGTTTAAATTAAATCCTGAAGTAATAAAATAATATATTATATAGGTAAATCCCATTATTGAAATTAACCAAGTAACTATCTTACTATTTTCTAACTTATCAGCTGGAGTCATATTTTCCTTTGGCATATCTACAAATACTTCTTCATCCTCTAATAACCCTTTATCTATAACTACAACACTGCCCTTATCTGGGTGCATAGCTCTATTTATAAGTGGTAGAGTTACTACTAAAACGCCTACTATAACTAGATTAAATAGTGAAAATATAGTCTCACTAGTTGGTACTCCCGCAGCACTTACTGCTCCTGCTGTAGCTTTAACTAAAGATTCTCCACCAGTGGCAAGAGTTAATGGAATTGATGCCGATAGTCCAGCATGCCATAATAAGAAACCTGAATAAGCTGAAGCTATTAAAAGCCTATAGTCAACACCATCTACTTCCTTTGCAAGTTCTTTTGCAAATATTGCTCCTATAACTAATCCAAATCCCCAGTTTAATATACATGCTATAGAAGATACAAAAGTAACTAATAAGATTGCTTGGGTTGGTGTTTTGGGGATTCTAGCTAGTTTCTTTGTAATTTTTTTAAATGCTGGTGCACTAGCTAAGGTATGACCAAAAACAAGAACCAATGCCATTTGCATTGCAAATGCTAATAAACTCCAAAATCCATTTGTCCAATGAATAATCATAGATAATGGAGATTGTCCTGTGAATAAAACACCTGAAATAAAGATTATGAAAGTTAAAATGATACAAAATAAAAATGGATCTGGTAGGTAATTTTGAACTAATTTAACACAACCATTTGTAAATTTTTTAAACATTTTCTTTCCCCCTTAATAAATATATGGATTTCTTTATATCAGCAAATAGTTATATTTTTTATGTAGCTATTTGTTGCTATCAATTATATTGCTTTCATTTGAATAGTTAAATTTTTAACTATATTGGTTGTACCATATTTTTATACATGAAGATTATTCTACTTCAACACATGTATACTCAATTCATGTTTAGTATACCATATTTTCAATATTTTTTAAATATATATATTACTTTTTTTAGATTTTATTACTTAATAATACATATATAATACTTTTTTCATACATTTTAATCTATGGTTCTTTATTTTATTAGTACATGGAGTGAGTACATTCTATTACTATATTTTTCAATAGAATCACTTAAATTTATTAGTAAATCGAAAAATTAAATATCCATTAAATTCATTAAATATTATTTTGTAATTTGAGTAAACTATATAGAAAATAGAATTAAATTTTACTTTTATTTTTTATAATGAGTTCTAATATATTACACTAAAGTTCATTTGAAATAATTTTATGGGAGGAGATTTTTATGAATAAAATATGTGATGAAGTTAAAGAAGGTATGAATAAAGTTACTAGTGAAGTTAAGGATATGTATACTGAAGTTAAAATTCAGTATGGTGAAAAAAAGGAAGATATTAAAGAATTTATTTCAAATAAGAAATTTGTTCACGACCTTAAAAACCAAATGAAAGATGAAGTTAGAGAAGAAGGTCAATTAGCTAAAAACCTGTACAATAAAGCTATGGTTGGAGGAAAAACAATAGCTAAAGAATTAAAAAATGATGTGAAAAATCAAATGAAAAACTAATAAATATGAAAATTAATTTAGGTCTATGTTGATATAACTACTTTATATATCAATATAGACCTAAAAATTTCTATTAATTATTTTTTTACTTCTTGAAGAATTTCTTCTATTTCACTAATACATCCTCCACAAACAGTTCCTGCTCCTGTAGCTTCCATTATATCATCTACAGTCTTAGCACCATCTTCAATGGCTTTCTTTATAGTATTATAGTCTACATCTTGACAAGTACATATAATTCTATTTTCTGACATTTATTCTTCCTCCTTAATATAGACATATATGATTAACATAATTAATCATATATAATGTAATTATTCTATAATAGTATTACTATAAATCACATTTCAATACACTATATTTTTAGATTTTAGATTTACAGCTAATGAAATTGTTTGTAACATTAAAACATATTATTTATTTGATTCAATTAAACTCTCAATAACACATTTACATTTTCCACATGCTGTTCCTGCCCCTGTAGTTACACCTACTTTTTCTACGGTAGTATCTCCATTTTGTATTGCTTTTACCACCTCTTCAGTAGAAACATTTCTACATGTGCATACATCGCCTAATATTTTTTCAATTCTTTCAATACATCCTCCACAAACATCTCCTGCTCCTGTAGCAGCTTGAATATCTTCTACTGATCTAGCCCCTTGAGCCATAGCCTCTCTTACTTGAGCATAAGTAACCCCATTACATAAACATACGATTTGTTCTAGTGACATTTCATATTCCTCCTTAAATCTCTTATTTATATATTTCCATTATAACCTAATAGTTTTTATTAATCAATATTTATTATTACATATTTACTATTCGTGTTCCATGGTTGATATACCCACACTTCTATTCTTTGTTATTTTAAATAATATATTCAGTATAGAATATATTTGCGTCTGCCGGAAATTTAAAGAGTTTTTCCTTTCTATTCATTGACAACCTTTCTCAACTATGATAAAGTATGGATTGTTGAAATATAATAGTATATGAATGATATTGGTTTCAAAGGAAGATGGATGAAATTTCCACACAGTACCGCTACTGTAATTAGGGAGTATTAATTATTTATACCACTGAACTTTTGTTTGGGAAGGTTAATTAATATAATGATCTATAAGTCAGGATACTTACCAATATTAAAAATATCGATACTCTTCGAGTAAAGAGTGATATTCGCCATGACAACTATGCTTTTGTCTATGGTTTTATCAAGAGTATCCTTATATTCATACAAATTATAATATTTAACTGATTATAATTATAATGTTAAAGGAGAATTACAATGAAACATTTTAAAAAAATTACTTCACTTCTATTGAGCGTATTACTTATCCTTAGTCTAGTAGGTTGTAGTAATAGCAAATCTGATAAAAACACTTCTACTGAGAAATCTAATCCACCTCAAAATGAAATTAAAGATTCTCATTATCCAGTAACAATTGAAACTTATAACTTCATAAAAGAACCTATAAAACTAACTTTTGATAAAGCGCCAGAAAAAGTTTTTGCTGTATATCAAAACTCTATAGAAACCCTTCTTGCTTTAGGTCTTGAAGATAAAATAGTGGCTGCTGCTGGTCTCGACCATCCTGTAAAGGAAGAATATAAAGCTGCTTTTGAAAAAATTAATTATTTAAAGGAATTTACTCCTTCAAAAGAAACTGTGGTTATGTCTGAACCAGACTTCATTGTTGGTTGGTATTCACTTTTTAAGGATAAAAATCTTGGTGATGTATCTTATTGGAATGATAATGGCACTAATACATATATATCTTTAAATAGTGGTATCGCTATAGAAAAAACTATTGATAATGAAATTACTGACATTTTAAACTTAGGAAAAATTTTCAATGTTGAAGATAAAGCACAAGCTCTAGTGAATAAAATTACTGAGTCCGTTGAAAATACTGCTAATTCAGTTAAAAATAAAGATAAACAAAATACTTTAGTTGTAGAATTCTTTGATGATAAAATAAGTACTTATGGAGCTAATACTTTAGCTGGTGATATGATAACAAAACTTGGAGCTAATTTATTAAATCCCGAAGGAAACAGTATTGGCAAAGAAGATTTAATAACTCTTAACCCTGATTGTATATTTGTAGTTTATATGGATAGAGGCGATGAAAACATTCCTCAACAAGAAGTAGATAAAATTTTAAAAGATGAATCTCTTCAAACACTTTCAGCTATTAAAAATAAAAAAGTATATCCTATATCTTTAGGAGAAATGTATTCTAGTGGCATCAGAACTATAGATGGAATAAATACTTTCTCTGAAGGTTTATATGGAACTTTAGGTAAGTAGTAATTATGATGATTAAAAATAAAAATTTATACGGAACTAGATATTCTAATATTTTTAAGAGAATGCCTATTTATATAGGTACTTCTCTTGTTCTTTTAATAATACTTATTCTTTCAATAGGACTAGCTGTTGCTATTGGCTCAGTAAATATATCCATGAAAGAAGTATATGGGATTATTCTTTATAAACTTTTTAATATAGGTGAGCTCTCTACAAGTGCTGCTAAAATAGATGTTATATGGTTGATTAGAATGCCTAGAACAGTTTTAGCTATAGCCGTTGGAATGGGATTATCCGTAATTGGAATTGTAATGCAAGCCATTGTTAAAAACCCGTTAGCCGACCCCTATATTTTAGGAATATCTTCTGGAGCATCCCTTGGGGCTACTTTAGCAATTCTACTCGGCATTGGCGCAAGTTTAGGTAGCAGTTATATTGGAATAATGGGATTTATAGGCGCTTTTTCTATCTCAATGCTAGTTTTAATGCTTTCTAATATAGGTGGAAGAACGAATTCTGTAAAATTACTTCTTTCCGGAATGGCTCTCAGCTCTGTATGTAGTGCATTTTCAAGCTTTATAGTTTATATTACCAATGATTCTCAAGGAATGAAAAATATTAGCTTTTGGCTTATGGGTAGTTTGGCTGGTGCTAATTGGAATGAAATTTCTTTTATACTTCCTATTATTTTTATAGGAACATTATTCTTTATGACCCAATATAGAACTCTAAACCTAATGCTTTTAGGTGATGAAGTATCTGTTACTTTAGGTACTGATTTACATAAATTTAGAATCATTTATTTAATTATTACTTCTTTAATGATTGGTGTAATAGTATATTCCTCAGGTATGATTGGATTTATTGGACTTATAATCCCCCATATAGTTAGAATACTATTTGGTACAGATCATAAAAAAATAATTCCTATAGGCGCTATACTAGGTGCAATATTTCTAATTTGGGCAGATGTACTATCTAGAATTATAATAAAAGGCACCGAGGTTCCAATTGGTATATTAATTTCTATGATAGGTGCACCTTGCTTTGTATGGCTTATGATAAAAAAATCCTATGGATTTGGAGGTAGCAATTAATGCATATTTCAACAGAGAATATAAAAGTTAAAATTGGCGATACTGATATTCTAAAGGGTATTAATATTAATGCTAATAATAAAGAATTCATAGGAATTATTGGACCAAATGGTAGTGGTAAGTCTACCTTATTAAAGTGTATCTATAGAAACTTAAAACCCAATAGTGGCATAATAAAATTAGATGATATTGACTTAAGTAAAATTACAGTAAGAGAAAGCTCTAAAAAATTAGCTGTTCTTTCTCAACATAATAATTATAATTTTGATTTTTCTGTAAAAGATATATTACTCATGGGTAGGTCTCCACATAAAAAATTTTTAGATAGAGATACAAAAGAGGACTACGATATAATTTATGATGCCTTAGATAAAGTAGGAATGGTAAATTTTATAAATAGAAGCTTTTTAACTCTTTCCGGTGGTGAACAACAACGTATTATTCTTGCTAGAGCATTAGCACAACAAACTGAATGTTTGATCTTGGATGAGCCAACTAATCATTTAGATATAAAATATCAAATTCAGCTTATGAGTATTGTAAAAAATCTTAACATAGAAGTAGTGGCTGCAATTCATGATTTAAATATTGCAGCAATGTATTGTGACAAACTTTACGTTTTAAAAGAAGGTATAATCGTTGCTTATGGTACACCTAAAGAAATTCTTACTTCTAAGTTAATTAAAGATGTTTATGGAGTTGATTCAGTGATTATAGAAAATCCTACAACTACTTTATTAAATATTTGTTATAACCCTATGTAACAATAAAGGGTATCTCCAAAACTTGAGATACCCTTTATTTTATCCATAATTTATTTCATTATCATGGTTTAATAAATATTTCTATTTACTTACTTTGAAGTGATTAATTAATTGTGATAAATCATGACAAGATTGTGATAATTCTTCAGAGTGTTGTGCTATACTTCCAAATACAACGCTTTGTTCATCTATAGAAGCACTAACTTCTTCAACGGTAGATGCATTCTGTTGTGCATTATTTGAAATGTCTTCTACTCCACCTAAGATATTTCCACTATAGTTATTAATATCTTCTGTTCTATGACTTGTTTCTCTTATTAATTCAACTATTTCTTGTAACTCATCATTAATAGAATTAAAAGATTGTTCTGTACTTAATACAGCACTTGCAGTTTCTTTGTTTATATCATTAGCATAAAGTATTGCACTTTTCACATTATTAGTTTCTTTATTTATATTAGTTAAAGATTCCTTAATCTTATTTGTTGCATCACTAGATTGCTCTGCTAATTTTCTAACTTCTTCTGCTACCACAGCAAATCCTTTTCCAGCATCTCCAGCTCTGGCTGCTTCTATACTTGCATTAAGGGCTAGTAAGTTAGTTTGATCAGATATATTAGTTATCATATCGATAACCTTATCTATTTCTTGTAGCTTGTAAACTAATCCCTGGAATATGTCATTTACCTTATTAAGTTCAGTAGTGTTTTCATTAATTTTTATATTTAAATTACTTACATTTTCTAAGCCTAATTCCGATGCTGCTGTAGAAGAATTGGATAGTTCATTCATTTTATTGATAATATTATTAATATCTTCAATGGATTCATTAAGTTTTTCTACCTTGTCTACTATGCCTACAATAGTCTCTGCTTGATTTGAGGTATCTCTAGCTATTTCTGCAACTGCAGCATTTATCTCTTCTGTTGAAGCTGTAGTTTCTTCTGATATAGCACTTAGATTTTCACTAGCACTATTGATTTGATATATAGATTTTTGTACATTAGATACTATATTATTAATATCCTTAACCATGCTATTAAAGTTATTAGTTACTTGTCCAATTTCATCCTTCAATTTAGATTTTATATCTACTGTTAAATCACCTTCTGCTACTAACTTTGCTTCCTTGGATAACTTAACTAAAGGATTAGATATTCTTTTTATAAGTATAAACAATATTATAGCTAATACTAGCATCACTACAAAAGTTATAGCCATAGTAAAATTATTAATTTCAATTATACTAGCTTGCATATCTTTCTCACTATATACAGCTCCTACTTTCCAATTGAAGTTTGGTATAGTATAGTAATATACTTCTAAATCTTCCTTACCTTCATTAAATTTATAAGAACCTGATTCTGATTTGAAAATCTCACCAAACATAGGTTGCTCTTTTAGGTTTTCATTAATTAATTTTGGATGGTATAGTGCAACTCCTTCATTGCTAACTAAAAATGCATAACCTTTGTATCCTACATTATGCTCTTTAACATTGTTTAAAGAGTTTTCTAGAGATAAGTCAACAGCTAATACTCCCTTTACTTTTCCATTTTCAACTATAGCTTTTGCTGCTGTAATTACTGGAACATTATTGTCGGCATCAATATATGGTTCTGTCCATATTACATCTTCTGGGCTTCCTGATGCCTCTATATACCATTCTCTTTGGGTTACATCATAGTCTGCTGGCACTTCCCATGTAGGTTCTGCAAGCATACTTTTATCTTGAAATCCTACATATATGCTTAATATCTGTGAGTTAGATTCAGTATAATTCTTAAATAATGATGATACCTCTTCTAAAGCTACAGAATCCTTAAGCACTTCCTTATTAAAAGCACTTTCTTCTCCAATTAATTTTAAATCTTTTTCATACTGTAATAGCTCCTTTTCAAAGGACTTTCCTAATTCCGCTACTACTGTAGTTCCTCTTTCACTTGTATCTTCTTTAAGATTTTGTTTCATTATTATAGTAGTTGTTAATTGAGTTGTTAACATTCCAACTAACACTATGCCTACTATAAACACAGTCATTTTAGTTCCTAAACGCTTAAACTTAAACATAATTCTCCCCCTATAATTAATTCCAGTCTTACATATAAGTCATTGCTTACTCAACACATGCAATTTTACTTTTTATATATTATTTTTTCTACAAGCATATATTTCATATCCATCTCCTTTCTTGGTCTAATTTTAAACTTCTTCAATATTCTATAATATATAACTATATTAAAATTAAATAGTAATCTTATTAATAAAAATATATAATTTATTTGTTTATTAAAGGTTACACAATTATAATCGTATCAACAGAATTATAATAAACACTTTAGTAAAAAAAACATCCTATGTATACGCAAAAAAACTATTAATATGTAGAATATTAACAGTTTTTGTGATATATTAATTATTTTTCCCAAATTTCTTCTATAAGTTTATTTACTTCTTTGTTAGCCTCTTCTATAGCTTCTCTTCTTTCTTCTTCAGTAAAACCTGTTCCATCCACCAATAGTTCCTCAAATTTCTTAATTCCTATATACTTCATTATATCTCTTACATAATCAAGTCCTTTATTAAAAATAGACCTTAACATCCATGGAATAGGTGCCCCTGATGATTGGATATATACCATAGCCCTTGGTTTGTCATTTAATAGTCCTTCCATTTTGTTTTCTGATATTTTTATAGTTTTTCCATCCATAACTATACAATCAATATATTCCTTTAATGGAGCTGGAAAGGAAAGACTCCACATTGGTGCTGCTATTACATATAAGTCAGCTTCTTTGAATTGATCCACAAGTTTTACAATTTTATGAACTTCTTCTTGTTGTTTTTCATTCAACTTACTAAAATCTTCTTCCTTAATCATACAATTTCTTTTTTCAAAGTATTCATACTCAAGTCTAGGTATGTGACACTGATAAAGGTCTAATTCTTCTAGAATAAACTCCTTATGCTTTTCTAAAAATTTATTTACAAATGCTCTACCTACTGTTTTACTAGCAGATAACTCTTCCGGTTTAGAGTTTACAGTTATATACAATAACTTTTTCATAAATTTCACCTCTATAATTATTAATAATGCTATTCTTTGCTTTAAAGCTTAAAATATTCATAACTATTTAGGAGAATATAAAAAAATACAAGGATACTTCAAATATACTTTGAAATATCCCTGTAAACTACATTTTTGATAAGTCAGCAGATGGACCAAACATTTCATAATTTATATAATCCTCTGACACTCCCATTGCCTTTAAGGCATCATATATCATTTTCATAAATCCTAAAGGTCCACAGAAATAAAATTCTTCATCCTTTGATAGATTTTTTTCAATCCATTCCTTAGTTAAATATCCTTCAAATTGATAATCTTCTCCAAGTTTATCATTGTCTAATGGCTTACTATAGAAAAATTCTACGTCTACATTATCATATTTTTTAGCTAAATCCCTTAGCTCATTTTTAAAAGTATGAACATTTGAATTTATAACTGCTTGAATAAATTTTACCTTTCGTCCTTCTTCTATAGCCTTATAAAGCATAGACATCATAGGCGTTATTCCAATTCCACCACTTATAAGCACTAAGGGTTTACTGTTATCCTTTAATATAAATTCACCTAATGGTTCTGTTATTTCTACTTCATCATTTACATTTATATTGTCATGAAGATATCTGGAAATTAATCCTTTATCTTCTCTCTTAACACTTATTCTATAAAAATCTTCTCCTGGCTTCATAGACAAGGAATATTGTCTAACCTCACTAGATTTATCCCCTTCAGTTATTGGTTTTATAGAAATAAATTGTCCAGCCTTATGTGTTTTTAAAACTTTTTTATCTATAGAAGTTAAATAAAAAGATGTAACTACATCATTTTCTTTCACCTTATTAAGTACTTTAAATTTACTAAATAAATTACTTTCCTTCAATTCTTCAAACATCTCTGATCCCACGCCACAGACTGGACAAACAAAATCACTTGGTAATTTTTCACCTTCATATATGTATCCACATACTTTGCAAATAAATTTTTTCATGTTGAATTCCTCCATATATACCCTATATTATAACTGTAATTTTCCTTATAGCTATATACTTATAGTATTACTAACTCATAAATTAGTCAATAATAGCTATTATTAAACAATAACTTCAACATCGCATTCCTTTGCAATATCAGTATATAAATCCAATACTTTATCTACCTTATAAAAACATGGAAGTTTTTTATTATAGTTACCCCATATAGTAAATGGGTATTTTGTGAAATATACAGTACAGAATAGAACTTCTCTAGTACTTAATCTAGTTATAAATGGTATGATGTCTTTTGTTAACCTAAAATAAATTGTGTCTCCCTGTAAAGTATCCTTAATACTTTCCATTATTTCTTTATCTTTTTCTTCCAATAACCCTATTAGTCTTTCCTTATCTTCTTTTTCTAAAGTAGAAAAATATAAATCTACAAAAGAGTTATCATCACCATTTAATATTATAACTTCCTCCATAAATTTAATTATATTTTCTTCAGCTTCCTCTAAAGTTTTGCTTTTTAACATTGCACTCTTATAATTATTAAATCCTTCATTAATGTTGTTAAATCTTATATTAACTATTTCTTTAAACTTATTCTCATTTACTGGATGTAATAAATTATTCATCTTAATCCCCTTCTATAATATGAGTTTCACTCACAAATAAGTATTATGTAATTATATCTAAAATATATTCATAATAATATGATTATTATATAAGTACTAATTTATAATAGTTTTAATATACTTTATATGAACTCTAAATTTAAATTCTATAGCATTAAGGAGGTGAAAATATGTCAAATATATATACCATTAAATTAAAACCATTAATAATTAGTTTAATACTCAGTTTAGGAACCGGATTTCTCTCTTCACTACTTACAAGAAATAGTAGAGAAGTTTATGCTAATCTTATAAAGCCTGATTTAGCTCCTCCAGCTATTGTCTTTCCAATTGTGTGGACTATTCTTTTTATACTTATGGGTATTTCTGCCTATATAGTTTATGAATCAAATTCTCCATATAAAGAATATAGTCTTAAACTTTATACAGTTCAACTGATAGTCAACTTCTTTTGGTCTATAATATTTTTCAACTTAAATCAATTTACCTTTGCTTTCATTTGGATTTTAGTATTAATAGTATTAGTTTCCTTTATGATATTTAATTTTTATAAGATAAATAAATGTGCTGCATATTTACAGATACCATATCTTTTATGGCTAATATTTGCTGCGTACTTAAATTATAATATAATTCTTTTAAACATTTAAATATATTCAAATTTTAATTACTACTTGCTACTTGCTACTTGCTACTACTATATTATTTTACATTACATCACTTTGGAACTTATTATGCAAGAACAAATAAGATTAAATATAAATATTTTCTCACAAAACAAGGAATGCCATATAAGAGTATTCCTTATTTTGTATTTTCCATAAGTTTTAAATTAAAAATAAATCCTATGTATTTCTTATTGAAATTCTACTAAAAAATCTCTTTTTATTTTACAAACTTCCACCTAACTGAGAAAATACGATTTCTTTGGTATTACCATCAAAATCCTTTCTTATAAGCACATCTCTTTCATCACATATGTATCTTGCATTTTCCTTTTCTAAAATATCCTTAAGAATTTTATCATAACCCTTAGGAAAATAAAATTTCATAAGTGGAGCTATTATGTTTTTATTACTTGAGAAATCACAATAATTCACATAGTCTCCTCTTAGGGTTATATTACACCAAGTTGAATTTTCCGTAATTAATACATCATAGTGCTTAAGTCCCCTTAAATCTGAGCTATATATTAGAGAGCCCTGGTAATATTCTTTAAAAGAAAATTTCTCCTTTAAAAATTTAAAGTCTTCTAAAAAATTATCTGTAGAGCCCTCTTTACTATTATATTTATCTTTAGCAATTTCAAATTTATCTGAGGCACTTTTTATATAAATATGAGGTCCCTTTACATTTATGGAAAACCCAAAGACCTTTCTCAGTACCTCGAAGGGTATCCCCGTTTTCCCCTCATTATCTATTATTAATTGGTTTAAGGATAAAACTACATATTCATCTCCATTTTTATCTGCCACTAGACCTCGCCCCTAACACTTAATTTAACTATTATCATTTATTTCTATATATAATGTTATATTAAATATTATTTCAATACAATATGAATTATTTAAATTTCAATTAACAAAAAGAAGGGCATAAATTTATCCCTTCTCCTTAACTAGTTATACTCTATATAAAGTTTGGAATTGATAAATACCTTTCTCCAGTATCCGGTAGTAAAACAACTATAATTTTCCCTTCATTTTCTCGCTTAAGAGCTAATTCTGTAGCTGCTTTTAATGCAGCTCCTGAAGATATTCCAACTAACAATCCTTCAGTCTTTGTTAGTTCCTTAATTGTATCAAAAGCATCATCATTAGATACTTTTACGATTTCATCATAAACTTCTTTATTTAAAGTTTCTGGAATAAATCCAGCACCTATTCCTTGAATTTTATGAGGTCCTGCTTTACCCTCTGATAACACAGGTGAATCTTCTGGTTCTACTGCTACAACTGACACATTTGAATTTTTTGACTTTAGGAATTCACCCGTTCCAGTTATAGTCCCACCTGTTCCAACTCCAGCTACAAAAATATCTACTTCACCATCAGTATCTTCCCAAATTTCTGGTCCTGTAGTTGCTTTATGAATTGCTGGATTAGCTTGATTTACGAATTGTCCGGGAATAAATGAATTTGGAATTTCACTAGCTAACTCTTCAGCCTTAGCTATGGCTCCCTTCATTCCTTTAGCACCTTCAGTTAACACAATCTCGGCTCCGTAAGCCTTCATCAAGTTTCTTCTTTCAATACTCATAGTTTCTGGCATCACTAATTTAATTTTATATCCTCTTGCTGATGCCACTGAAGCAAGCCCTATACCAGTATTTCCACTAGTTGGTTCTATAATAACGGAATCTTCATTTAAAATTCCCCTAGCCTCTGCATCATCAATCATTGCCTTTGCAATTCTATCCTTTACACTTCCCGCTGGGTTAAAGTATTCTAATTTTGCAACTATAGTTGCTTTTAAATTATGCTTTTTATTATAATTCGAAAGCTCTAGCAATGGTGTATTTCCTATTAATTCTGTTAAACTCCTATAAATCTTTTTCATGAGTAATTCCTCCCTATATTTTACTAAAATTTAATACTATTTTTTATTTAAAGGTTTTGCAGCTATTCCTACTACAGTTGAATTTTCTTCTGTAGATTGCAGTACTACTGAGTTAGCTCCTATTTTGGTTCCTTTACCAATATATATATTTCCTAGAACCTTAGCACCAGCTCCAATAATTACATCCTCTCCTATAGTTGGATGCCGTTTTCCCTTTTCATTACCCGTTCCACCAAGTGTAACTCCATGATACATAGTTACATTATCTTTAATTTCTGCTGTTTCACCAATTACCACCCCCATTCCATGATCAATAAATAAACCTCTTCCTATTTTAGCTCCTGGATGTATTTCTATGCCTGTAATAAATCTACTGACATTTGAAATAAATCTTGCTAAAAAGAATAATTTTTTTCTATATAAAAAATTAGATATTCTATAAAATATAAGAGACTTTATGTGAGGATATAATAAAAATATCTCAATCCTACTTCTAGCTGCAGGATCTCTTGGAAAAACTGAGTCTATATCATATTTAAGCGATTTTAAAAAGTTCATAATATATTTCCTCCATAAAATTTTCAATTGTAAAACTATAAATCAACAATATACTTATTTTTAATCTAAATAATTAACTTCATACTATCTTTAAGCGATTTTGGAGTTAAAAAAAACGCCTCTAAGATAAACTTAGAGACGGATAATATCCGCGGTTCCACTCTATTTGGTAAAAAAATAACCCCACTCTTCAAGTACTATCATACTCTATTAATATAACGGTTAAAACCGCGATAGCCTACTTAATTCGGTATCGTACTCCAAAGGGCACTTCATATATAATTCTAATAAATATCCTTTCAGCTAATGGATATTCTCTCTGAATCTTCATTAAATACTACTTTCCTTCTTCAATGTATTTGTATATTTAAATTATTATATTTTATTATATGCACATAAATAAAAAATGTCAACTTATTTTATTTATGTACATATATTTTATTATTATTAATTTTTAATAAGATGTAACTTGCTTTATCCCAATACTTTCCTAGCTATGGTTACAGATTCCTTTGCATCTTTAGCATAAAAATCTGCTTTAATCATATTTGCATATTCCTCATTAAGTATCGCTCCACCCACCATAACTACACAATCTGACTTAGTCCTTTTTAGTTCGAATATGGTTTCTTCCATATTTTTAACAGTAGTAGTCATTAGTGCACTAAGTCCTATTAGCTTAACATTATTTTTAATAACAGCTTCTACTATTTTCTCCTTAGAAACATCTTTTCCTAAATCGATAATCTCATAGTTATAATTCTCCAGAAGTACCTTTACTATATTTTTTCCTATATCATGTATATCACCTTTTACAGTAGCTAATACTATCTTTCCTTTTGAAATCTCAGCATCAGTTCCTTTGCTTAACTTATCTTTTATGACCTTGAAGGATTCTTTTACTGTTTCTGCAGATTGGATTAGTTGTGGAAGAAATATATGTCCATTTTCATATTTTTCTCCTACAATATCTAAGGTAGGAATTATATATTCATTTACAATTTCTAGTGGCTGTTTATTTTCTAATAACTTCACTGTAGCTATTTGGGCTTCTTCTTTAATACCTTTTAATATTATTTTAAATAAATCATCTTGAATATTGTTTACATCTTTTTTTATAGGTGTTTGCTCTTTAGATGTATTTTTATTATATTTTAAATATTCCTTTGCTCCCTTATCTTCATTCCATAAAACTTTAGAGGCTACTATTGTGTCCATGATATCTTTATTTAAGGGATTTATTATAGGTAAATCTAAACCCGCAAATAAACTTGCTGCTAAAAATGTTTTATTTAGAATTTCCCTATTAGGTAATCCAAAAGATACATTGGATACTCCAAGTACAGTCTTTACATTTAACTTCTCTTTTACTAAAGAAAGTGCTTTTAAAGTTTCCTTAACATCTTTCTGTTGGGCAGCAGCTGTTAATGTTAAGCAATCTATATATATGTCTTTTTTATCTATACCATAACTTTCTGCTGTTTTTACTATTTTTTCAGCTATTCTAAATCTTTCTTCCCCACTTGAAGGTATTCCTCTTTCATCTAAAGTAAGCCCCACTACAGCAGCTCCATATTTTTTTACTATAGGTAATATATTTTCTAACACTTTATTTTCTCCATTTACTGAATTAACTATAGCCTTACCATTATAATATCTTAATCCCATTTCTATAGCTTTAGCATTTGTAGAATCTATCTGAAGAGGTACGTCTAATATGGATTGTATTTCTTTAATAACCTTAACCATTATTTCTTCTTCATTTATTTCCGGAAGACCTACATTAACATCTAGAATATGGGCTCCTGCATCAACTTGAGCTATAGCCTCCCTTAGAATATAATCTATATCTCCGTTTCTTAATGCTTCCTTAAATAATTTTTTACCTGTAGGATTTATCCTTTCTCCTATTACTTTGACCTGATCAATAATTACTGCTTTAGTAGGAGTGCATACACCACTTAAAGGACTATATTTCTTGTCTTTTATTTTTACTTTCTTTAAAGCTTTTACTAAACTTTCTATATGTCTATCTGTTGTACCACAGCATCCTCCTATTACTTTTACACCTTTTTCTTTAAACTTTGCTCCGTAAACTGCAAATTCTTCTGGTAAAATATTAAATATCGTATCACCCTTTATAATATTAGGTAATCCTGCATTAGGTTGTACCATTACAGGCACTTTAGATATGTTTAATATTTCATCTATTATAGGTTCTATTTCTTTAGGTCCTAAAGAACAGTTAACTCCAAGAGCATCTACGCCTAACCCTTCTAGTACCATTACCATAGATGTGGCATTGCACCCTGTGAAAGTTCTCTTGTCTGCCTCAAAGCTCATTGTACAAAATACTGGCAAATCTGAATTTTCCTTAGCTGCTAATACTGCGGCCTTTGCTTCGTATAAGTCTGTCATTGTTTCTATTAAAATTAAATCAACACCACTTTTTACCCCTTGAATAATCTGCCTTTTAAAAATATTATAAGCTTCATCAAAGGTTAAAGTCCCCATAGGCTCTAATAATTCACCAATGGCACCTATATCTAAAGCTATATATACTTGTTTATTCTTAGTAGCTATTTTTGCATTTTCTACTGCTGAATGAATTATTTTCTCTACACTAAAATTACTATTTTTAAGCTTAATTTCGTTAGCTCCAAAGGTGTTGGTAGTAATAAAATTTGCACCAGCTTCAATATAAGCTTTGTGTATTTCAATTATTATTTTTGAATCAGTAATATTTAATATTTCTGGTAATTCACCTAACTGTAATCCACTACTTTGCAACATAGTACCCATAGCACCATCAAAAATTAAAATTCCTTCTTTCAATTTTTCTTTAATTCCCACATCTATCATCCCCTTTTCTAAACATACAATTAGAATATTTATTACACTGTAAACAGCTTATCTTTTTTATGCTATTATTCTCTCTTTTAACAACCCCTACTATGGCTGTAACGGATTTTCTTGGTATTAAAATACTATTAGAGGATGCAGTAAGCCCTATAGATTTTTCTGCACTGAGCATAGCGAGAAATCTCTTTTGTATATCTATGGATAAATCCCCATATCCAGGACTATACCTAGATGTTAGTGTATTGTTTTCATTTTGTACAACTTCCTCCAACTCTTCACATATTCTATCACATAGTTCTTCTATAGCTGTTGTAGCACAGGCATCTAGTATTAATGCCTTAGTCATGCTTATCTTTTCATAATATCTTATTTTTTCATCTACACTATTTCCTAGAGTTGCAGCCATTAAGATAAAGACTTCTGATTTATCCAAGTGCTTTCTAATATCTTCTCCTGCTATACTAAAATTGCTATTTAAAATACATATTCTATCCTTCTCTTTCTTAATGTTAAAGAATTTATATACATATCTAGCTTTAATTAAACTTCTCATTTCATCCATTAATTCATCAATTAAATCATTAGTAACTTTATCTAAAACTTGATTTTTATAGCCTAAATATCTTAAAACCTCATCTTTATTTTGTAGAAATTTATTCATGGGCAAGCTCCACCTCCCTTATTCATTAATTATATATTAAATTACTTGTCTTTTATTTATAGAATTTAGTATTGAGCCAATGCTATTAGTGATTCTTTTAGCTATATATGGATTGTTCATTGTATAAAGATGTATTCCCCTTACACCAGTAGAAACTAAATCTACTATTTGTTCTAATGCATAGGCTATTCCTGCATCCCTCAGTGCATCCTTATCATGCTCATATCTATTTATTATTTTTATGAACTTGGAGGGTAGATTAGCTCCACAAAGAGAAACTATCCTTTCAACTTGTTTTTTATTGGTTACTGGCATAATACCTGCTTGAATAGGTATCTCTATATTACTCTTCTCTACAGAATTTAAAAATTTATAGAAATACTTATTATCAAAGAATAACTGGGAAATTAAATACTCTGCTCCTGCATTCTCCTTTAACTTTAATATTTCAATTTCCCTCTCTATATCTCTACTTTCAATATGTCCTTCAGGATAGCAAGCTGCTGCTATTCCAAATTCCTTGGTTTCCTTTATGTGGTTTATTAGTTCTTGAGAATTATTAAACTCCCCTATTGAGGGATTTCCTTCAGGAACATCTCCCCTCAAAGCTAATATATTTTCGATTCCATTTTCATTCAAATTTTCTAAAATTTCATTTATTTCACTTTTAGTAGAACCTATACACGTTAAATGTGCTAATGCCTCTATACCATATTTATTTTTAACTAAAGATGATAACTCACATGTTCTATTATTATTAACACTTCCACCTGCTCCATAGGTAATGCTAATATAGTCAGGATTCAAACCTTGTAATCCCTCTAAAGTATTGTATACAGTCTCTATTGGCGATGTAAGTTTAGGTGGAAATATTTCAAAAGAAAAAACTACTTCTTTTTCCTTAAATAACTCTTTTATATGCATTTACTATACCCCCTCTTAGAATAATATAATATTTGTTATCTAATAACAGCATAAAACTCATCATTAATGAAGTTTTTAATGTTACTAATAAATTTACTTATTTTCACATAATCTATATCTTTAGAGGTAAATATAATATTTTCACCAGTTTTTATCATTTTATCAACTATTTTTTCTTCTTTAATAAGGTTTAATACCTTCTCATTTAATCCATATTTAGGACTTATTCTTATATAATATATATCTTTAACTAAATCTGTATTATTGCATAATTTATCTTCTTCCCGATTTATTCCACAACTTCCATAATTATTATATATAATATCAAGAACATCACTTACCACAGCATTTGCTGTAGGTAGTTTACCCGCACCTGCACCATAAAATTTCAGCTCTCCTATATCATTCCCAATAATAGACACTAAATTATTAGCATCTTCTATCTTTGCATAAAATGAATCCTTAGACAAAATATTGGGCTCTACAGATAAATAATAATTATTTTCTTTAAATGAAGCCTTTGCTAATAGTTTTACCGTATATCCTAATTCCTTTATTGCCTTTATGTCTACTGACTTAATAGTTCTAATGCCTCTACAGTAAATATCTTCTTCTTTTATCTCTCTTTTAAAAGCTATGGTAGATAAAATTGCTAATTTTCTTCTAACATCATATCCGTCAATATCATCCGTTGGATCTGCTTCCGCATAACCTAACTTTTGAGCAATATCTAGTGCCTGTGAAAAGTCTAGGTTTTCTTTAATCATCTTACTTAATATAAAGTTAGAAGTACCGTTTAATATACTATTTATCTCTTTAATATCATTTAAGGTTACTTGTTGTTTTAAAGGTTTAACAATAGGAACCCCACCTGCCACACTAGCTTCATATAAAAATGCTCTTTTATTTTTATTTGCTAAATCTATAAGTTCCTTCATATGCCTTGCAACCACCGCCTTATTTGCAGTTATAACATGTTTCCCTTTTGTTAAAGCATATTTTATATATTCATAAGCTTCTTTTATTCCACCTATTGCTTCTATGACTATATCTATATCTGGATCATCTAAAATAAAATAAGGATTATCTGTTAGTTTATTTTTACACTCCTTTATACTCCTATCCTTATTTATATCTTTAATAAGAATTTTACTTATAGATAGTTCATCACCCACTAATGTTCTAAAAATCCTTTTTCTTTTATATATAATTTCATAAACTCCTGTGCCTACAGTTCCAAATCCTAATAATCCTATATTCATAAAAATATCACTCCTCTTTTAATATAATTAGTTGCATATTTTAACTTTTTACTAAACATTCTCTTACCCAATTTGAGAATAAACGCTGTGAATTACTACTCCAATCTAAGTTAATTTCTTGGCTAGAATCATCACTTGGAAAATAATTTTTAGGTACGCTTATATTAAATCCACTTTTTATATCTCTTTCATATTCCTTTTTTAAAGTACAGCTCTCATACTCAGGATGTCCTGTAATATAAATTTGTTTTTTATCTCTAGTGCTTACTATATAGATACCTGATTCTTCTGATTCGCATAGGACTTCTAATTCTTTTATTTTTTCTATATCCTGTTTTCTAACTCTCCCATATCTTGAATGAGGAACTATAAATCCATCACTAAGCTCTTTTAATAGAGGCTCCTTTTTATTTACAATTACATGAGGAAAAACTCCGAAGATCTTTTCTGTTGTTACACATTTATTTATTCCAAAATTGTGATATAATCCTGCTATTGTTGCCCAACATATATATAATGTAGACTTAACCTTTTTATTAGAATAATCAATTACTCTCTGTAGTTCCTTCCAGTATTCGATATCATTAAAATCTAAAAATTCTAAGGGAGCTCCCGTAATAATAGCCCCGTCATAATTACTATTTGCTACCTGACTTATGGATTTATAATGTTTCTCTAAATAGGTTTTATCTGTATTTCGTGGTGTGTGGGTTTTCATATACAAGAAATCTACCTTTATACTTGTATTCATATTGCCAAATATACTTAAAAACTGAAATTCTGTTTCACACTTTTTAGGCATTAAATTTACAATTAAAATACGTATCACATCTGAATGGTAACTGTGAGAAGCATCTTCTATTTGGATTCCATGTTCAATTAACTTATTTACTGATAAAAGATTTTTATCTATTATTAAGGACATTCCATCACCATTCCTTTAAAACTGCTTTTTTAAGAGCTTGATCTATATCTTCTATAAGGTCATCCACATCTTCTATTCCAATAGAAAGTCTTATCATATCTGATGTAACTCCGGCATTTAATTGTTCTTTTTCATTTAATTGAGCATGAGTAGTACTTGCTGGGTGTATTACAAGAGATTTTGCATCTGCAACATTAGCAAGATGAGAAAATATGCTAAGTGATTCAATAAATCTTACTCCTTCCTTTACTCCACCTTTTATCCCAAATGTAAATATGGAACCAACACCCTTTGGAAAATACTTTTGTGAAAGAGCATAATATTTATTACCTTCTAAACTAGGATAATTTACCCATGATACAAGTGGATGTTGTTGTAAAAACTCCGTAATCTTTTTAGCATTTGACACATGTCTTTCTACTCTCAATGAAAGAGTCTCCAGTCCTTGTAAAAATAAAAATGAGTTGAAAGGACTTAAGGATGCTCCTGTATCTCTTAAAAGTTGCACTCTAGCTTTTACAATATAAGCTGCTGCTCCTATATCTTTTGCATATACTATACCGTTATAACTAGAATCTGGTTTGTTAAACTCAGGGAATCTCGGGTTATTCAACCATTGGAATTTTCCAGAATCTACAATTATTCCACCTATTGAAGTTCCATGTCCCCCTATAAACTTTGTTGCAGAATGAACTACAATATCAGCTCCATGTTCTATTGGACGTATAAGGTATGGTGTCCCGAATGTATTATCTATAATTAGTGGTATATTGTGCTCATGAGCAATGTTGGCTACCTCTTCAATATCAATAAGATTCATCCCTGGATTTCCTATAGTTTCCAAATAAATAGCCTTAGTTTTGTTATTTATAGACTTTCTAAAATTTTCTATGATATCTGGATTTACAAATACGGTTTTAATACCTAACTTAGTAAGAGTAGTAGATAAAAGATTGTATGTGCCTCCATATAAAGTGCTAGCTGCAACTATTTCATCTCCTGCTCCTGCTATATTAATTATTGCGTATGTGATTGCAGCAGAACCAGATGCAACTGCAAGAGCACCCACACCCCCTTCTAAAGCTGCCACTCTTTTTTCAAAAACATCCGTTGTTGGATTCATTATTCTAGTGTAAATATTTCCTTCTTCATTTAAAGCAAATAGATTAGCTCCATGCTCAACGCTATTAAAAACATAGGATGTAGTCTGGTATATGGGAACTGCTCTAGAGCCTGTTGCGCTATCTACTTCCTGACCTCCATGAACTTGTAACGTATCAAATTTAAATTTTCTTTCTCCCATTTTAATCTCTCCTTAAAATATTTTATTAGATAACATAAAATCCCCTTTCATCTAAATCTAAATAATCTAGATGAAAGGGGATTTACATACAAGGGTACCCATGTTATAGCTCCCTCTCATCTTTCTCTAAATTTGTAAAATTAGAGTAGGAATTGGCACCTTTTCAGACAAATGGGTCTGAAGGTTGCCGAGGTTTCATAGGGCCTATCCCTCCACCTCTCTTGATAAGAGTTTCATTATTAAATTTTAAATAGTATAATTTCTAAAAACAATTTGAAAACAAAAAACCTCTTTCACTGAAAGAGGTTGTAACAATCGTCTTCTTATCTTTCAGCTCATACTGTAGGATTTAGCACCATATATGTAGATGAACACATTGGTTGCTGGGTTTCATAGGGCCTATCCCTCCACCTCTCTTGATAAGTATTATATTAAATATTTTATTACATATCATTATAATGACTATGAATATCTATGTCAATAGCTTTTTTATTTAATAGCTAATTAAACCATAGAGTATTAAAGTAAATACTATATATCCATAGATTTAATAAGGAGACTTGATTCTTTTGCCATATTTAACCTTAAATAATTAAGTCTGTTATTTGATTACCTATAAATTAGTATGCTATAATAAGCTCACTACATTTAAAATAAGGGGGAATATAAGAATGGACGGGAGCCCCAGTGGCAGTTTTATTCTAATCTTTTTACTAATCTTAATAAATGCTTTCTTTGCATCTGCAGAGATGGCAATTGTATCTTTAAACAAAACTAAACTAAATCTTTTAGCGGATGAAGGTAATAAGAAGGCCTTACTTCTTCAAAAAATTTTAAAGGATCCTAATAATTTCTTATCTACTATCCAAGTAGGAATTACCTTTGCAGGTTTCTTTGCATCTGCTTCAGCAGCTACATCTATTTCTGTAGGCTTTTCAGATACACTATCTGGATTTGGTATACCATACAGTGATAAAATAGCTCTAGTTGTTATAACCTTGCTTATATCTTATCTAACGTTAGTTCTAGGAGAACTAGTTCCAAAGAGAATAGCTCTTCAAAATTCAGAGAAGGTAGCTATGTTTTCTATAAAAGCTATAGTTCTTATAGCTAAATTTACTAAACCTTTCGTATGGTTTTTATCTTGCTCCACTAATCTTATAATGAAACTCTTTGGAATTAAGACAGATGGTATGGAAGATCAGGTTTCAAGAGAAGAAATCAGAAGTCTTATTGAAATTGGCCAAGAACAGGGCGCTATTAATAAGATAGAACGTGAGATGATTGATGGTATAATTGAGTTTGATGACACCATGGCTAAAGAAATTATGACACCAAGAACAGAGGCTTATCTACTAGAAGTAAATGATTCCATTAAAGATAACATAAGTTATATCCTGAGTGAAAGTTTTTCTAGAATACCTGTCTATGATAAGGACTTTGATAATATTGTAGGCGTGCTTTATATGAAAGATATATTTGCAAGCATAGTAGAAAAGGGCATAGATAATATTTCTATTAAAGATATAATGAAAAAACCTTATTTTGTTCCTGAGACAAATTCTATTGATAATTTATTCAGAGAACTTCAGACAAACAGGAATCATATGGCTATATTAATAGATGAATATGGTGGATTTTCAGGTATTGTTACCATAGAAGACATTATTGAAGAAGTAATGGGAGAAATTTGTGATGAATATGATGATGAACAACCTGAAATAGAAAAAGTAGATGAGGAAAACTATATAGTTAGTGGATTACTTACTCTATCTGATTTGAATGATTTTTTAAATCTCTCTTTAGATTCAGAGGTTGCAGATACCATAGGTGGTTTATTCCTTGAAACCTTTGGAACTTTCCCTAAGGACACAAATAACCATCAAGTTCAAATAGATAATGTAACCCTAAAACTTTTAGCCTTAGATGATAGAAGAATAGATAAGATTCATCTTATAATAAATAAAAGCAACAACATTAAATTTTAATTTAAAGTAATTACTTAAATTGAATATAAATTTGGCTATCTAAAAAAACTAATACCATTAAATAAATTTACACTTATATTGTTAAGTGCAAATTTATTTTTATAGTATTAGTTAATTATTTGAAGATAGCCTTTTTTATTAATTATTCAAACTGAGAATTATATAATTGACTATAAAAACCCTTTTGTTTTAATAACTCCACATGATTTCCTTGTTCAACTATATTCCCATTATTAACCACTAGAATATGATCTGCATTCCTTATGGTAGAAAGCCTATGTGCAATTACAAAGCAGGTTTTATCCTTCATTAAATTTCTCATGGCTTGCTGAATTTGAATTTCTGTTCTAGTATCAACATTAGAAGTTGCTTCATCTAAAATAAGCATCTTTGCATCCAAAAGCATAGCCCTTGCTATGGTTAGTAATTGTTTTTGTCCTTTAGATACATTAGCTCCATCATCAGTAATTACTGTATCATAGCCCTTAGGAAGTCTTTTTATATATGAATGAATTTTAGCTGCCTTAGCTGCTTCTACCACATCTTCCATAGTTGCATTTTCATTGCCATAAGCAATATTTTCAAATATACTTCCTTCAAATAGCCATGTATCTTGAAGTACCATAGCATAAGCTTTTCTTAAACTCTTACGTGTAACCTGTGATATTGAATTTTCATCTACCTTAATATCCCCTTCATTAACATCATAGAATCGCATGAGAAGATTAATTAAAGTAGTTTTTCCTGCTCCTGTAGGGCCTACTATAGCAATCATACTTCCAGCAGGTACATTCATACTAAGATTCTTAAGAATAATCTTATTCTTATTATATCCAAAGGAAA
Source organism: Clostridium sp. UBA3061 (assembly GCF_002367465.1). Lineage (NCBI taxonomy): Bacteria > Bacillati > Bacillota > Clostridia > Eubacteriales > Clostridiaceae > Clostridium > Clostridium sp. UBA3061. Next base: position 274,254 of record NZ_DFCF01000005.1, read on the forward strand.
TATTCTCTACCTTCACATTTCCTTCCATATCCACAAGCTCTTTAGCTCCTTCCTTATCTGCTACCTCCGATAGCTCATCCATTAACTGAAAAATTCTTTCAGCAGCAGAAAGGGACGATTGAAATTCTCCCATGATATTAGCCGCTTCATTAATAGGTCCTGAAAATTTTCTAGAATACAGTACAAAGGAAGATATGTTTCCTAAAGTCATTTGTCCAAAAAGATACATAATAGCACCAAAAATACTGATAAGAGTTAGTGATAAATTATTCATAAAGTTAACTGAAGGACCAACCATAGAACCATAATAATCAGCGCGATAATAAGCATTTACTGCTTCTTCATTTTTACTTGCAAATTTTTTCTTTGTGTTTTCTTCTTGATGATAAGCCTTTAAAGTCTTTTGACCTGATACAAACTCCTCTACCATTCCATTAAGTTCCCCTAATTTTCTTGAACGATTACGAAACATTGGTCTTGTTACCCTAGTTATTCTTTTAGTAAGTATAATAGACATAGGAACTGTAAATACAAATACTAAAACTAACTTTTCAGATATCATAACCATAGACCCAAAGGATATAATCACAGTAATTATACTTGAGCAAATGCTCACTAAATCAGATGTTAAGGTAGAATTTAAAGTATCTACATCATAGGAAATTTTGCTTATGATATCTCCTGTTGCATGGGTATCAAAATATCCCACTGGAAGAGATAATAATCTATCAAATAAATCTTTTCTTAGTCTATAGGATATTCTCTTGCTAATTTCTAGCATAAGTACTGATAAAATATAAGCTAAAATAGAAGATAAAATGTAGAATCCAATCATAAGTCCACAGTAATAATATATCTTAGAAAAATTTACTGCCCCTCTTCCAACATTAATATTATCTATAGCATAACCTGATAACATTGGACCGATTAAGGCAAATACGTTAGAACCTATGGATAATATAATTGCTATGATAATTAATATCTTGTATTCAAATAAATAGGACATTACTCTTTTTAATGTATTCTTTTTTCTATCCTTCATAAATTAAAAATGTCCTCCTTTTTACTTTGATTTCCATAACTTATTCTCCCATCTGAGACTTATTAATTTCTTTATATACATCACAACTTTCAATAAGTTCTTCATGAGTTCCATACCCTACAACATAACCATCTTCTAATACACAGATGTGGTCTGCATTAAAAATTGAACTAATTCTTTGAGCAATCATTATAGTTGTAGTATCTTTAAAATGTTCTGTAAGATTTTTTCTTAGTACAGCGTCTGTCTTATAATCTAAAGCACTAGAAGAATCATCTAAAATTAATATTTCTGGGTGTGCTGCTATGGCTCTGGCTATAAGCATTCTTTGTTTTTGTCCACCACTTAAATCTGCACCTCTTACTGCAACTTTAGTATTAAAGCCTTCTGCCTTGCCTTCAATAAACTCAGTTGCCTTAGCATAATCTGCTGCTGATCTTATATCACTATTCTCTAGAGTTCTTCCAAACCTAATGTTTTCATAAATTGTATCCGTGCTTATAAAATCGTTTTGAAATACCACTCCAAACTTTTCTCTTAATTTTTTCATATTAATAGATCTAATATCTTGTCCATTTATATAAATAGAACCCTGATCTACATCATAAAATCTCATTAATAATTTAATTAAAGTAGATTTTCCTGAGCCTGTAGCTCCTATAATACCTAGAGTTTCACCTTTTTTAACTCCAAAGGTTATATTACTCACATTTTCTTCTTTATGATTATAAGAAAAAGAGACATTTCTAAATTCAATAGCATAATCTGTATCTATAATTGGTATATTCCTAATTGGTAATTCTTCTTTCTCATTTAGTATTTCAGTGATACGCTTAGCGGAAGCACTTGCTTTGGAATAATTAGTAAACACTCTAGAAATAAATAAAAGTGAATTTAATATTAACGTTACATATGTTAAAAATGCAATTATTGCTCCTGGTTTAATAGCTCCACTATTTACTCTGTAAGCTCCAGCCAAAATAACAAATACTGTCCCCACATTTAAACAAAGGTTCATTACTGGATTTAGTATAGCCATAACCATACCACTCTTCTTTTCTTGAATTACTGTAGCATCATTGCGAGCATTAAATCTTTCCTTCTCATGTTCTTCCTTTGATAAAGCCTTAATTACACGAATTCCTGTAACATCTTCACGAACTACACGTACAAAATCATCTACTTTTTTCTGAACAATTGAATACATAGGGATACCTACTTTTGATATGTACATAATAGTGATAAAAATAATAGGCATTACTGAAATCATTACTAAAGTTAGTAATGGATCTAATGTCAATGTTATAATTATTCCACCAATAAGCATTATTGGAGCTCTAATACCTAGTCTTTGCATCATTCCCACCATCTGATGGATGTTATAAGTATCCGTGGTAGCTCTAGAAATTAAAGAAGGTAGTGTAAAAGCATCCACTTGTCTATCAGAAAGACATATCATTTTAGAGAATAAATCATTTCTAACTCGCTCTGTGGTATCTCTTGCCACCTTTGAAGCCATTCTGTTAGCTAATATATTAAAAGTTACTGCACAAATGGCACATAAAAGCATAATTCCACCCCAAATTAAAATTAGAGATACCTGCTTTAATGGAATAATTTCATCAATCATATAAGACAAAATCCATGGAATTGCTAGTTCTACAATAGTTCCAGTAAACTTTATTGAAAATCCTATAAGCATGTTTACTCTATAAGGTTTTAAATACTTAAATATTTGCTTCATAATATTCCACCTTTAAGATATAATATATTTCGTTTTCCTAAATATATTATATCTTAAAGTTTTTAAAAAATCTATTTTAAAATTCGGAAATTTGCTTTAGTAATTTATAGTTCTAAAGGTTTACCTAATAATTTTTAGATGATAGAATAATAAGAATAAGGAGGTGCCATGTTGAGAGAAATAGATTATATGGCTATAGATGCTGCTACTAATCAGGATCTATTAAATAGTTTCATTGAGCAAAATGAATTGTTTATTTTGAAATGTACATCAAGAATAACCCGAAAATACATAACTAAAAGTGATGATGAATGGTCTGTTTCACTTCAGGCATTTGTACAAGCAATTAAAGGCTACGAATTAATTAAAGGAAATTTTCTCAGTTTTGCCGAGCTTATAATTCGTAGGCGTCTTATTGATTATCTTAGGCTTCAGAAGAAATATAACTTAGAATTGTCCGTAAATCCTGCCATATTTAATTGTCAGTTAGACGAAAATGAAAATGATAAAGATATTGCACTTGGACTTGCAGTCGCAGAAAAGATAATTCACCAAGAAAATTATACACTAAAATTTGAGATTGAAGCTGCAAATGAAGTATTTTTCTATTATGGCTTTTCTTTTTTAGATTTATCTACATGTTCACCTAAAGCTAAAAAGACAAAATCGTCCTGTGCAAAAGTTGTAGTATATTTACTCAATAACCCAATATTAATTAATGAATTACAAAGTTCAAAACAGCTACCATTAAAAATAATTGAAAAAAATTTAAATGTACCCCGAAAAATATTAGAACGTCACCGAAAATATATAATAGCAGCAGTAGAGATACTATCCGGAGAGTATCCAAATCTAGCTTACTATTTCAGGTACATCAGAGAGGAGATTAATAAATGAAATCTGTTGTTGTAGAAATCAAGGCTGGCTATGCTGCAGTTCTTTCTGAAGATGGCTGCATATCAAAAGTAAAAGATAAAAATTATATCATTGGGCAGGTGATTGAAATGAAAAGTAGCAATTTAAAAAATATAAATAAATTGGTAATGTGTTCTGCTTTAACAGCTATGATTGCAATTGTAGGAGGCATAACACTATGGGCCTATAAAACACCTTACTCCTATGTGAGTTTAGATGTAAATCCTTCTATTGAATATTCTTTAAATCGTTTTGACAAGGTAATTAGTATAACTGCAGTTAATGATGATGGTCAGGAAATTCTTAATGAACTTGAATTGGACAAGCTTGAAAATCAAAAAATTGAAGATGCAGTTGCTGAAACAGTTAATCAAATTAGTGAAGATGGTTATTTTGATAATAGCATTGATAATGACATTGATGGTGGAATTATTATTGCAACTTCTGGTGAAGATCAAGAAAAATCAGATGAACTTGCTGAAAAACTACAAGAAAGTTTAGAAACTGAAATTGAAGAAATAGGTGAAGATATTACCCTTGAAACTATAAGTGTTGGATTTGAACGAGTACAAAAAGCCAAAGAACTGGGTGTAACACCTGGTAAACTAAATTTAGTTGAAAAACTACAAAATAGTTCCTCAAATCCAGAAAGCATTATTCTTGAAGAGTGGTTAAATAAACCTGTTAAAGAAATTATGAGTGCTATCAAGGAAAATAAGAAAGCTAAAATAGAACAAACTGAAACTTCTGATGAAGATAAATCTACTGAAGAATCAACTACAGATAGTACAGAAGTGGCAGATGAAATAAAAACTGATAAAGCCCTAACTAAAGAAGCTGAAAATACCAATGATACTAAAGCTACTCAGGAAAGATCTAGCCAAAAATCTCAGAATAAAATAGAAAAAGCTACTAACAAGCTTGAAAAGACTGAGAATAAAGCTAATAAAAAATCTGAAGTAACTGAGAAAAAAAATAACAACAATACTGAAAAACCTAAAGAAAAAACACCTAACAAACCTGAAAATCCAGGAAAAAAGGGTAATTAAAAATCAAATAAAAACTAATAATAGTTTTTATATATATTACTTATATAACTAAAGATAAAAACATAATTTAAATAAACTAAAGATAAAAACATCGTAAAGTACAGAAAAATACAAAGAGTATGCCCCTAATGCCCCCATACTCTTTGTATTTTTTATATGCCTATAAACATCCCTGAAACCCGCATAAACAGAACAACTATTTAACTATTTAATTATTTAACTAGTTTAATAGTTAAATATCTATATATAATACTAGTTTAATATTTACATATTTATTTTACTGTTATTCTATTTTAAAATTATACTTAAAATATTCTTCTATACTTTCAAAGCAAATATCTATCATAAATTCTATTTCATCTTTACTTATTACATAAGGAGGTATGAAATAAAGTACATCACCTATAGCTCTTAATAGTAACCCTTTCTTCAATGCTATTTTATAAATCTCATAACCTACTCTACTTTGCCAACAATATCTCTCCTTGGTATCTCTATCCTTTACTATTTCAATAGCAGTTATCATGCCTATACTTCTTACTTCTCCTATATGACTACAATTCTTTGCTCTTTCTATTGTAAGTTTTTCTATTAATCTTCCCTTAACTTTATTATTTTCTATTATATTTTCTTCTTCAAATATTTTTAGATTTTCTAAAGCAATAGCACAAGCCATAGCATTTCCTGCATAGGTATGACTATGTAAAAAAGATTTTCTTTCTGAGTAATCACCATAAAAACAATTATATATTTCATTAGTAGTCATAACTACAGACATTGGCATATATCCTGCAGAAATACCCTTTGAAAGGCACATAAAATCTGGGCTTATATCTGCATGATTACATGCAAACATCTCTCCTGTTCTTCCAAATCCCATGGCAATTTCGTCTACTATCAAATGTACATCATACTTATCACAAAGCTTACGAAGCTTTTTAAGATAAATAGGTGAATAAATTTTCATTCCTGCTGCACCTTGAACCATTGGCTCAACTATTACAGCACTTATCTCTTCATGATTTTCAACTAAACATTTTTCCATAGCTTCAAAGCATCTAGCACTACATTTATCTCTAGTACAACCATATTTACACCTATAACAATCTGGTCCATCAATCCTAAGAGTATCTAAAAGTAAGGGTTTATATATCATATTAAAGGCATCAATATCACACACAGATAGAGCACCTAAAGTTTCTCCATGATAGGCATCACTTAAAGCTACAAATTTCTTCTTTTTAGTTTTATTTCTTTGCATATTATAGTGAAAGCTCATCTTTAAAGCTATTTCCACTGCAGAAGATCCATTATCTGAATAAAATACTTTATTTAATCCTTCTGGTGTTATGCTTACTAACTTTTCTGCTAAGTCAATAGCCGGTTTATTTGAAAAATTAGCAAAGATAACATGTTCTATTTCATCAATTTGATTCTTTATGGCTTTATTTATTCTTTTATTGCTATGACCTAGGGTATTTGTCCACCAAGATGATATACAATCTAAATACTTGTTTCCATGAATATCATAAAGCCAAACCCCTTCTCCTCTTTCAATAACTATAGGATTAAGCTCTTCGTAATCCTTCATCTGTGCACAAGGATGCCATATATATTCTAAATCTCTTTTTACATAATCCTTCATATAAACACCTACCCTTTACTACAATTCTTCCATCCATTCTATAATACTTTTATCATTAAAAATCCTTGATGCAACAGTTCTTATATTATCTATATTACCTTTATCCAAGTTATCTATAGTTTTAAATTTACCTACAATAGAAATTCCAGTAAGTTTTTCTATAACCTTAATATTGTCTTGAGTTATATAATTGTCTTCATAATTATTTATAATAATTCCTTTTACTTTGATTCCCATGGACTCTATATATTTCACAGTAAGTACTGTGTGGTTTATTGTTCCCACTCCACCTCTAGCTACAACCACGGTACTCATATTTAAATCCTTAATAAGGTCACCTAGTGTATATATTTCTTCATCCCTATTTATTAGAGGACATATTATACCACCACTACCTTCTGCAATTATAAAATCATATTTTTCTTTTAGCTTCTCAAATTTAGCCTTTATAATATTTAGCTCAATAGGATTATCTTCTATTTGGGCAGCTAAATGTGGAGATATTGCTGTCTTAAATATATATGGAGTTATATTTTCATAGGGTTCCTTTAATCCACTAACCTGGCTTACTAAGTCAGTATCTCCAGGAATTAGTTTATCACCTTTTTCTATAGCCCCACTTAAAGCTCCCTTAAAATATGTTGCTCTGTGCCCTTTACTTCTAAGAACATGAAGCAGTCCTGCGGTTACAACAGTTTTTCCTACATCTGTATCCGTTCCAACTACAAATATCCCCTTAGCCATTACTTCTAACCTCCAACTTTAGTTCACTTATCATTTTCTTATCATCACATATTTTATTACCAGAAGTGGTTAAATAATTTCCAGTAATAGTAGCATTTGCACCTGAGTTAAAGCATTCTTTCCCCAAATCCCTAATGAGATTTCTACCACCAGCTAATCTGATTAAAGCTTTAGGGTTTATAAACCTAAAAATAGCAATGGTCTTTAAAATATCCTCTTGACTTAAATTTTTAGAATCTTCTAGGGGAGTACCTTTTACAGGATTAAGTACATTCACTGGAATAGACATAACCTTTAGTTCTTTTAATTGAAAAGCAAGATTGATTCTATCAACCCAACTTTCACCAAGTCCAATAATTCCTCCTGAACATACAGGTATACCTGCCTTCTGTGCAGCCTTTATGGTGTCTATTCTTTCTTCATAACTATGAGTTGTACATATTTCCTTATAAAATTCCCTACTTGTTTCTAAGTTGTGATGGTACATAGTTATTCCTCTTGCCTTTAACTTAAGTAGCTTATGGTAATCAAGTATTCCTAAAGAGGCACATAACTCAATCTTTAATTCCCTATTAAGGTTTTCATATATATCTAAAACTTTCTCAAAATCGTTACTTGTAATCCCTCTACCACTAGTAACTAAAGAGAATCTATTTACTCCCTCTGATTCATCTTCCTTTGCTAACTTTAATGCTACTTCCTTTGAAGCTAAATCATAGACTTCTGCATTAGTATTATAATGAACAGATTGCGCACAAAATTTACAATCTTCAGAACATCTACCTGATTTTGCATTCATGATAGAGCAAAGATCTACCTTATTACCGCAAAAGGTTTTTCTTATATTATTAGCACTAAGACATAATTGTTCAATCTCATCATTCTTTCTAAGTTCTGTTAATGCCATTGCTTCTTGAAAATTTATGTATTCACCTGATAAAATTCTTATCTCTAAATCCTTAATAAAACTTTTCATACCTCAAGCCTTCTTTCACTTTTATTAAATGTATCCAAACCTTTTGAATATAGGTACTATTTTTATTGCTACATACGCTGCAAAGGCTGTTAAAATCAAATCTCCAGATATGCATAGTACAAAGCCATTAAAAAATGCAAAATATAGTGACATTGGTTTTCCTAGATATAAGTTATAGCTAGCATAAAGATATATAACTCCAAATAAATAAATAAAAAATAGTCCAGCTAAAAGCATCCCTATAGCTTTAATAAAACTTAATTCCTTAATCTTTTCTCTTATCTTTCCTATGACATAAGCTGCCACTATAAATCCTATAAGATATCCAAAGGTAGGTTTAAATACATAGCTAAGCCCTCCCCCTTCAGTAAATACTGGTACACCTGCAAGTCCAACCATAACATAAATTATTTGGGATAGTGCACCGAGTTTAGAGCCTAAGATAACTCCTGCTAAAGCACAAAATAAGTATTGAAGAGTAAAAGGCACATAAGGTATTGGTATTTTAATAAATGCACCAATAGCAGTTAAGGCTGCAAACATAGCTACTAAAATCAAATTTCTCGTATTCTTGGTAGTTTTCATAATTCTCTCCTTAAAATATTTACTTTATACTGTGATTATAATTAAGAATCTCTTTATTGTCAACCAACGTATTAATTTATAGTTTACAATATTAATATAAATATTTCACCTTAGTCTAGGCTAAAAATACATTAGGTATTATTAACAAGCACATAAAAATTAGAGAGCATGCTCTTTATATAGCAATGCTCTCTCATTTATCAAGTATTATATTTATTATTTTTCATATGCTCTAATTCAAAATTCTTTTCTGATTTTCACCAAAAGTTTAGCCTGTACTTTAATATTTAACTAATTTTCAAGTAGCCTTTTTACTGGAACATAAATTTCCATAATCGTATCTGTTCGATAATGACAACGCTCATCATAAAATTCAAAATCTAATTTATCTTCGTCATAGATATATCCACTATCTTTAAACCATTCTTCAAATATATATTTCCAAGTTTCTTTAATCACTTCTGAAAACTTATCTTGGTTAGGGTCTACAGTAACATCCACTGGAGGAGTTGTAAATACTGCATACTCCGCCTCTGGTACTTCCACTGTAATCATATCCTCTGTAACTTTAGAGAAATCCTCAACAATGACTCCTAAAAGATAGCATACATTTCCCCCTTTATCAGTTGGAACGCATAGACCAACTTCCCCATGATTAGGAGGATTTAAGATTTCATACATCTTTGTTTCTAAATTTTCTCCATCATAATTGCTCCAAAAGGATGCAATATCCTTTGTATAACTTGTTCCTCCAATATTAGTATTTATTCCATATCCAGCTACCTTAAAAGCTGGCTTTTTAACAATAATAGGCTTCATAATATAACCTCCAATTTTAAATGTTATTCCATTATTAAAGTATCCATCCATTCTAGCTATATATTGTGTTGGACTATATCCAAAAGCTTTCCGAAAGGACTTTGAAAATCCACTAGGTGTTTCAAATCCATATTCAAGGGCAATATCAATAATTTTTCTTCCTTTAAATAGTTCTAATGCTGCTAATGATAGCTTACGTTTTCTAAGGTACTCCATTATAGATATACCTTTACATAAAGTAAAAACTCTACAAAAGTGGTTTACAGAATATCCCACATATTCAGCAACTTCACTCACAGTAATAACTTCCTTAATATTATTTTCTATAAATTCAATACACCTATCAATATCCTTACTGTAATTCACTTTTATCACGACCTTTTCCCTAGGGTATCTTTATTATATCAAGACTTTAAAATTTAAGCTGTTCCTAATTTGCTAAAATCTTAATCTATATAAAAAAAGTATGCTCATTTAAAAGCATACTTTCTATACATACTAATATTAATATTTATATTTGTCTATATGATTTCATTCTTCAATATTTTCTACAGCCCACTTATGCATAAGCTCCAATAAGGGAAGTAATGTCCTTCCCTTATCAGTAATAGAATATTCTACTTTGGGTGGAATCTGATGGTATTCCTCTCTATGAATTAATTTATCGCCTTCCAACTCCTTAAGCTGTTGAGATAACATTTTATGTGATATATTTGTTAGAGCTCTTTTTAACTCCCCATACCTCATTATACCTTTTGTAGATAAATACCAAAGAATAATAGGCTTCCACTTTCCTCCAATTAACTTTTGAGTATATTCTAATGGACACTTATATTTATTTTTATTTGTACCAGACATTTCAACATTACTCTCCTTTTATATAGTATCTTACACAAAAGTGCATACTATTAAAACTAATTACGCAAATATATAATTAGTATATAAAATAAATAAGTTTATTACAATCTACTTAAAATATAAGGAGTGTTTCTATGGAACTATTAGAAGTAATACAAAACAGAAGAAGTATAAGAAAATTTAAGCCTGATGAAGTACCTGAAGAGTACATTCACCAATTAATTGAAGCTGGAAGATTGGCGCCTTCTGGTACAAATCTTCAACCTGCACGATATATAGTAATAAAAAGTGAGGAGGCAAGAACTAAGCTAAAAGATTGTACTCCTTTACCTTTTGTTTCTGCTGCTCCAGCTATAATTGCTTGTTGTGTTGATACTAATTCTATCACATCGACTGGAGAAAGAATGAAGGAACTTAAAGAAGCTCAAGCATTTGTTGATACCCCTCTAAATAATGCAGATGAAAATTATAATAAAGGGAAACAAAGCATTGATACTGCTTCCTTAAAAGCTTATCTAAACTTAAATGTAGCTATAGCTATTGATCATATCACTCTTAGAGCTACAGATTTAGGACTCGGAAGCTGTTGGGTTATGATGTTTGATAAAGAAAAAGTTAAAGCACTTCTAAATCTTGAAGACAGATATGATGTTTTGGCCTTATTACCTATAGGATATCCTGACCAAACTCCTAAGCAAAGACCAAGATTAGATTATAATGAAGTGCTTTTAAAAGAAATATAGTATTGAGTAATATAATTATTAAGATTTAATAGTTATATTAAATTTATCTATTCAACATATCTTCAAATATAATTAAAAGACTATATAAAAGTGAAATAGTAATATTACTATATCATTTTCATATAGCCTTTTATTTTTTATTTTATGTATTTAAAAGTAAATATTTACTTTTTAATATTTTAATAGTATATTATATTGTAAGTGGTATAGTTTTTATGTGAACTTGTTTATATGAAAATAGAAACTTGTAGAAAGGATAATGTTATGGATAATTCACTCCTTCTCAATAGAGAAAAACTTATGGAAAAAATTCAATGTTATATTATTGAAAATAATTTATTACCTAATACCAAACTTCCTTCCGAAAGAGAATTTTGTAGTATGTGGGATTGTAATAGAACTACCTTAAAAAAAGCTATAGACCAATTAATTAATCATGGTAAATTATATAAAAAGAAAGGCTCAGGAACTTTTTTATCAGAGCCTAAACTTGAAAAAAATTTACAAAGTCTAAACTCTTTCCATGAATTTATAGATGAAAATTCTTTAAATTTATCTACCAAATTACTTTCATTAAAGCTATTAAATGATAATACTTTAGCCTATGAAAACCTAAAGGAAAGTTCTAATAACAATTTATGTGAACTAATTAGATTAAGATCAGTAGACTCCGTGCCCTTTGCTATAGAAAATAGTTATCTATCTTCCAAATATTATGATGAGCTAATTAGAAAAGATTTTGAAAAAACTTCTTTATATGAGGTTTTAAAAAAGGATTTTAATCTAAATTTAAAGAGTGGTTGGGAAGAAATATCCATGACCTATGCTACAGCCTTAGAATCAGAACTTTTAAAAGTTGAAGAAGGTTTTCCCCTTTTCTACCTCAAGGGTACTGTTCTAGAAGAAAAAGGTTTTCCCGTAGAATTTTTCTACTCTGTAATACGTGCAGATAGAGTGAAACTAAAAAGTGTATTAACAAGATAGGAGTTGATTATATTGAAAATAGCTACTGTAGGTGATAATTGTATGGATGTATATTTAAACTTAGGTAAAAGTTATCCTGGTGGAAATCCCGTAAATGTAGCAGTATATATGAAAGAATTAAATGAAATCTCTTCCTATGTTGGAGTGGTTGGTAATGATAAATATGGAGAATTAATGATTAATTCCATTAATTCTAAAGGGGTAGATACTTCTCATGTTCGGGTATTAGAAGGGGCTACAGCTATAACAGAGGTTGCATTAATAAATGGAGATAGAGTCATGGGAAATTATTATGAAGGTGTATTAAGTAAATTTACACTTACTAATGACGATTTAGATTTCATTTGTAACCATGATCTTTTTCATACAGCCTATTGGGGTAAAACTGAAAACTACCTTTGCCACATCAAAGAAAAAAATATTCCTATTTCTTTTGATTATGCTACTAAATTAGAAGACTCTCTTATTAATAAAACTATCCATTATGTAGACTATGCATTTTTTTCTTATTCTAAAATAGATGACTATATAAAAAACTTTATGAAGGATATTCATAGTAAAGGACCTAAAATAGTAGTTGTAACTCTTGGCAATAAGGGCAGTGTTGCCTATGATGGTAAAGAATTTATTTTTCAAGACATCATAGAAACAAAGGTAGTTGACACTTTAGGTGCTGGAGACTCCTTCATAGCAGGTTTTTTAAAGGGTATTCTTAATAAAAGCTCCATAAAAGAATCCATGCTTCTTGGTGCTAAAACTGCATCTAAAACATTAAAATATTTTGGTGCTTGGTAATGACTGAGAATAATTCAAAAAAACAACTAAGTGGTTCCTCTCCTTTATATACTCAACTAAGGGATATCTTAAGGGATAAAATTATTAGTGGTGAATTCAAGGTTGGTACAGCAATTCCCTCTGAAAATGAATTATCTAATACCTATGGAATAAATCGTCTAACAGTACGTAATGCTATATCCATTCTTATCCGTGAAGGATTGTTAAAGAGTATTAAAGGTAAGGGTGTATTTGTTCTTAATTCTAAAATTGAAAGAGACTTATATACCTTAAGAGGTTTTACTAAAACTATGAAAGATAAGAATACACCTTCAAAAACCACTATACTAAATAAAACTACCAAACCTGCTGGAAAACTTTTGAGTAAAAAGTTTAATATAAATGAAGATGATGATATCTATGTTATAAAGAGACTGTGTTATGCCAACAAAGAACCTATATCCCTAGAATTCATTCATATTCCAAAATATATACTACCTAATTTAGATAAAATTAATCTATCCTTTTTTTCAATATATGAACTCTTTGAGGTTTATAATATAAATCTTGTTACTGCAGATGAAACCTTGGAAATCATTCGACTAGATGATAAGCATAGTAAACTTTTATCTCTAGATACACCTTCCTGGGTAATGTTATTTCAATGTACTAGCTATGATGATACTGGAAGAGTTATAGAATTTACAAAGACCTATACAAGAGGAGATAAATGTAACTATAATGTACATTTTAATAAATGATATAGAAAGAAGGTATTTATATGTTGAATATTGATAAGTCCACTGTAGATTTTCTTGTTACAGAAAATATGGTTACAGAAGTTGAAAAAGTATTAGAAAAGGACGTTCCTAAAATTAGAAACATAGTTAATGAAATGGCTAAAAGGGGAATTAACAAAGTTTATTTTGTAGCTTGTGGTTCACCTCTTTGTGCTTGTGAAACTGCTACTATATTATTTGAAAAATACTCAAATATTAATTCTAAAGCTTATAGTGGCTATGACTTTTTAGATTCTACACCTTATAATTTAGATGAAAAAACAGCAGTGATCGCTCTATCTCAATCTGGAAACACTGAAGAAGTAGTAGAAGCTTTAAAAAAGGCTAAAGCTACTGGTGCACTTACTGTCAGCGTTACTCGTGATCCTTCTGGAAACTTATTAGCTCCTGTAGGTGACTATTTAGTAGCCTATGAAGCTGAATGCATCTGGGAAATTCAATTATTAATTACTTATACCTTTGCATTAGAACTTATCAATAAAGTTACACCAAGCCTTGAAATAACTAAAATTCTAGAAGATATATTAAAGCTTCCTAAAATTTTAGGAAAGTTAGTAACAAGTTGGGAATCTAAAGGACGAACCCTCGGTGAAAAAGCTTCTAATTGGGATATAATATATACTGTGGCTGCAGGTCCACTAACTCCTTTAGCCTATAAAGAAGGAGTTATTACAATGATGGAATTTGCTTGGACTCATGGAGCAAATATAAATAGTAGTGAATTCCGCCATGGACCTTTAGAAATTGTTGAAGAAGGAGTACCTTTTATTTTTCTATTAGGTACAGATGAATCTAGACATACTACTGAAAGAACTATAAATTTTGTTAAGAAATTAGATAAGGATTATATTGTCTTTGATTATAAAGAAATAGCTAAAGACCTTCATCCTATGCTATCACCTTTTGTACTTTTTGTCCCTCTTGAGTGGTTTTTCTATTATCTTTCAATTTACAAAGATCACAATCCAGATGATAGAAGATATTATGGAGGTATTGTTAAATACTAAAAATAAGGATGTGATTATTCATGAGCGAATATAAAAAATGTAACTGCGATAATTGTCTTCATAAATTATGTGTAGAAAGAGTTCCAATTTTCTCTGGTTTAAATTCTGAAGAATTAAGTAAAGTAGCTACCTTAATTGTAAAAAAGCAATATGAAAAAGGTGAGCTAATTATAATGGAAGAAAGTTATTTAGAAAATCTAATCATTATAGATAATGGTAAGGTAAAAGTATTTCGTTATACTATTGAAGGCAAAGAGCAGATTCTATATATATTTGATCACGGTGACTTCTTTGGTGAAAAAAATCTCTTAAATAATCAACAATCTACCTATAATGTTGAAGCATTAGAAACTACTTATATTTGCATGATAAATAAAAATGACTTTCAAAAACTTTTAATTAATTATCCTAAAATAGGGATTAAAATCATAGAAGAATTATGTAGTCGAATGGATAAAATAGAGAGCTCAGTGCAAAATATGGGTACTAAAAACATAGAGTGGCGTATAAATTCACTACTTCTTGACTTTGCAGAAAGGTATGGTAAAAAACATCCTAATGGTGTTATTGTAGAGCTCCCATTAAGCCGTGAAGGAATAGCTAATTATATAGGTACTGCTAGAGAAACGGTTAGTAGGAAATTAAGCGTACTACAAGATGAAGGTGTCATTGATATGATAGGAAATAAACAGATTTTGATACGAGATATAGATGCTTTAATGAATTAAAAAATAAAAATAATTAGATAGTTTGTTTTAAAACTATGACTCCAGTCACAGAATATTTTATATAACTAATATATTATAGAGTTATAAACAAGAAATCTTTAAATAACACTGTATTGGAGGAATATATATGAATAAATTTAATAGTTCTCAAACCGTAGGAGAAATTGTTTCAATTGTGCCTAAGGCTAGTGAAATTTTCAAACAATATAAAATTGATTTTTGCTGTGGAGGTAATAGACCCCTTGAAGAGGTACTCTATGAATTACATCTTGATGAAAATCTAATATTAAATAAAATAAATGAGATTTTTGAAGAAAGTAATAATACAAAAGAAGTATTCATAGATTTTAGGGCATTGACATCAAGTGAATTAATTGACCATATTGAAAATACTCATCATGCCTATACTAAGAGAGTACTTCCTGAATTAGGAGAGTTAACAACAAAAATAATGAGAGTTCATGGTATAAACCATAATGTACTATTCAGAGTCCATAAGCTCTTTTCAATGCTTAAAACTGAGTTAGAGCAACATTTGCTTAAAGAAGAACAAATTCTTTTCCCATTAATTAAAGAATATGATAAAAATCCAAGTGTTAATCAACTTCAAAAAATTAATGAAGTAATTAATGAAATCGAAGAGGAGCATGAAGGTGCTGGAGATATTTTAAAGGAACTTAGAAAAATTACCAATGATTTCAAAGTTCCTAATGACGGTTGTAATACCTATGTTATAACCTTTAAAATTATTGAAGAACTAGAGAGTGATTTATTCCAGCATATTCACCTTGAAAACAATATTCTATTTAAGAGAATGAACTTGGATATTAACAAACATCAATAAGTAACTTTCTTAAAATAAAAAAATTTACAAGCCTAAGGATAATTTATTTCCTTAGGCTTTTTATCATTTTATTCCATACTTGTTTTATATCTTTACATTTTCTCTGATTTCTTATTTATTTAAAAGAGCTTTATCTGGAGTTACAAGAATTTTCACATGTTTTTTCTTTTCAGGACCGGTCAAAGCTCCAAATCCTTCTTCAACTATATCTTCAAGTGCTATTTTCTTAGTTATATATCCTTCTGCCTTAATTCTTCCATCGCTCATTTGCGCAATTGTTGCTGGAAACTCATGTCTATAGGCTAAAGTTCCTACTATTTTCTTTTCAGAAAATACTAAGACATTAGGGTTAAAGTTTATTTCATCTTCCCAAATACTTGTTATTACCATAACTCCTTCATATTTTAGACTATCTATGCCTATATCAAAGCCTATCTTTGCTCCTGTAGTTTCAAAGGCAACATCTACACCTGTTCCACCAGTGAGTTTTTTAACCTCCATAGCTATATCAACTTCATTTGGATCAAGAACAACATCTGCTCCTGCCCTCTTTGCATATTCCTGTCTTATTGATTTTCTTTGTAACACTACTACTAATTTTGCTCCTGCTGCTTTTAAGCATTCAATAGTTGCAAGACCTATTGGTCCTGAACCAAGTACTATGGCAGTATCTCCTGTTTTAAAATTAGCAATTCTAATAGAATGAAGTGCTACCGCCATTGGTTCTACTAAAGCTCCTTGTTCATAAGTCATCCCCTCTGGCATTTTATGCACATATTCTTCTGGAAATACAGTATATTCTGCAAGTCCTCCACCACTACCACAAAGTCCGTGAAATCCTAAGGAAGAGCACAGATTGTATTTACCTTCTCTACATGCTGGACATTCTCCACAAGCCACTATAGGTTCTACAATAACTCTATCACCTATTTCAAACTTTGTTACTCCTTCTCCTACTTCTACAACTTCCCCTGAAAATTCGTGCCCTAGAACTACTGGTGCTATATTCCCACTTAAAGGATGAGGTTGTCCAACAGGTATAAAAATAGGTCCTCCTAAATATTCATGCAAATCTGAACCACATATTCCACACCATTTAACTTTAATTTTTATATTTCCTTTAGTAACCTTTGGTTCATCTACCTCTTCAACCCTAATATCTTTCTTAGCATACCATAATGCTGCTTTCATAATAAAAGTACCTCCTAAAAAATATAATCTAATATATTGTTAATATTCTCACATATTTATTATGCAAGACTTATGCCAAAATCATTGTTTAAAATACTTTTTAAAACATTATTCATCCTATTTTGCCTGCAGCTATGAAAATGACTACATTGAGTCCCATTCTACATTTCTAATTAAATTTACTTTAAATCTTATTCAAAAATTTAATTTATATAGTAAACTAAAAAATCTCAAAATGATACACAACTCAGTGTCTCATCTTGAGATTTACTATTTTAAATTCTCATTTTGATACATATATAATTCTAATCATTGATAATAAAAAAACAAAGTAATTTATAGGTCATTTATGTTATATTTTTTTATCTTTCTATAAATAGTAGCTCTACTTATTCCTAGCATTTCCGCAGACTTTAATATGTTACCTCCGCAAAAGTTAATAGCTTTTATTATACTTTCTCTTTCTAAAATATCTATAGGTACTATTTCATCTACATCACTTGCTTTCTCATTATTAAAATTAGCTTCTATTATTTGTGACTTTTCCAAAGATTGTACACAAATTATATCCTTTTCACTAGAATAATAATCCCTTTCTATAGCATTTCTAAGTTCTCTTACATTTCCAGGCCAATCATGTTTTTTTAGTTCATTTATATAATCTGTTGTTATTAGTTTATATTTAGCTTTATTTTTAAAATTAAGACTATTAACAAAGTGTCTTGCTAGTGTCTCTATATCTTCCTTTCTTTCCTTCAAAGGGATGGTTTTTATATTCATTACATTTAACCTGTAATACAAATCTTCTCTAAAAGCTTTTTTACTTATCTCTTCTTTTAACTCTTTATTAGTTGCTCCTATTATTCTTACATCTAATTTCTTTTCGTAATTTCCGCCTACTCTAACTATGGTATTGTTATCTAAAACTCTTAATAATTTCGATTGCATATCTAAAGGAAGTTCTCCTAATTCATCTAAGAAAATTGTTCCACCATCTGCTAATTCAAATTTCCCTGGATGTCCCTCTTTAGCAGCTCCAGTAAAAGCGCCCTTATCATAACCAAAAAATTCACTTTCCATTAGATCTCTAGGAATTGAAGCACAGTTTACAGCTACAAAAGGTCCATCACTTCTTTGACTATAATTATGTATAGCTTGAGCTACCAGTTCTTTTCCCGTACCGCTAGGTCCTTCTATTAATATATTGCAATCACTTCTTGAAGCCTTTTTTGCAAAATTTATCATTTTTATCATTTTATCGTTACTAGTTACAATGTCTTTAAACTTATAGTTAGCCTTATATCCTACCACTTTATTTACAAACCTATGTACAGATTTACTTTCTCTAAAAGTTATAACTACTCCCATGGACCTATTATTAACATTCATAGGTACAACATTTAATATACATTTTATTCTTTTATTATTAATATTAAAGTCACATTCTATGTTATTATACGTTTCCTCATAATTTTCTATAATGTAATCAAAATTTAAATTACCTAGAGCTTCTTTTATATTTATTTCAAATATTTCATCTTGATTCATATCTAAAATATTTTCTGCTCTATGATTCACTCTCTTAATATTAAATTTTTCATCTATTACTATCATTCCCTCTACAATGGAATCAAAAGTTATATTTAATAAATTATAGGATAATATAAGTTCTAACTGTTTCTTTATGGATTCAGCTGCTGCAATAACTATTCCTAAAGTATGCAGATGTGCATCCTTGCATATGCCAGACATATTTATACACCCTATTATTTTCCCATCACTATCATGTATAGGTGCTGATGAACACGTCCAAGAATGTTGTTGTATACCATAATGCTCAGCCCCAATAGTTTGTATTGGTTTATTTAGATATAAGCAGGTTCCTATAGCATTAGTTCCTACTGCTTTTTCTGACCATAAGGCTCCCTTTGTAAATCTTAAATCCCTGGCTTTTTCTAAAATACTATCGTCACCAATAACATCTATTATATATCCATCTTTATCTGCAAGGAATAAAGCAAAGCCTGAACCTGATATGGTGTTATACAAATTCTCCATTATAGAATGTGCTACTGAAACTAAATCTATATTCTCTTTAACTTTAATTCCTACAGGAGCTTTATATTTCTCAACACCTCTTCCATCCATATAGTCTACATTATACTCTTTACATCTTATCCATGAATCTCTTATATCTTTTTTAACTTTTTTATTATCTATACCGTATTTCACAAATTCATTCCATGCTTTTGTAATTAATTCCGTATAATTATCCATTCTTACACTCCCACCCCTTAAGAAATATATACTCAAAACAATAAATTTATTATTTTAGTATTTGTTTTATATCACCATGGATAAAATGTATACCTAGAACTAAATCTAATATATAAAATAATAAGAGTTATTAATATAATCTACTTCGTACTTTTCACATAATTTTCTTAATAAGGTTTTTACCTTAATATTATTTTCGTCTGGATTTTTTAAAAGTTCATTAAACCTATTCTTTTCTTTTAATGTTACTTTATCTTTTATATATCCATAAACATGTTGTGCTGTGTTAATAAAATTTCCTCTACTAAAAGGCTTTTCTAAACACTGATCTATATACATATACACTTCTCTCATTGGTATAGGAGAATTTACTAAGCTACTACATTTTTTATAATAAGAATAGTCCTTTTCCATTAAAGAATACTTATACTTCGCCCATTGCTCTGTCCTTATTGAAATTGGCAAGTCTTCATTAAGAGTGTAAATACACTTCATTGCTGATATTTCCTTATCCTTAACTTCAAGCATGACATCTGAATTAATTTCTGAAATACTTTTCATATAATCTAAAAAATTACTAGTAACAACAAACTTAGAATGAGCTCCTCCTTTTTTACTTATATCTCTATCAGAATAATGGAATTTTACTGGACCATCTTCAACCTTCCATGTATTTTTAACAGAGTATAAAATATCCTTCCACTCTAAAAAACAAGGATTGAGCTGATGATGAAGATTATCAAACACTGCTGGTATTTTAATATCATTACAAATATTTAATACATCTTCTATGGTATAACTTTTATCATCATTCTCAATTACCAATCTTTTTTTCAAAGAGTTTGATAGTCTATTAAAATTATGCTTAAATCGTTCCATGGCAGAAATTTTATCTCCATATACCCCTCCAACATGAAGTATAATTTTGTTAGAATAGTCCACACCTAAACTATCTAAAAATTTGCAATGATACTCTAGATCCATAATACTTTTCTCAACAACTTCCTCATTAGGAGAATTTAGAACTGTATATTGACCAGGATGCATAGAAACCCTAATATTATTATTTTTTATAAATTCTCCACACTCTGTAAGTTCTTTATTATAGGTCTCCCACCACTTTAGGTTATTAATTGGGTGACTACCAAAGGGAATTATATCTGAACTTATCCTAAATAAATATATTGCATTTTCTATATTCCACTTTAATATATTCATTAAATCATCAATGTTACTTCTAACACACTGATTAAAAACATTATCACTAAAATTTTTTAATAAAAAGCTTCTTGAAGTTTTATATGGAATAGATGCAGGTGTACATGCATATCCAATTCTATTTTTTTCAAGCAACTTACAACACCATCCTTTTACTTAAATGAAAAGTAATAAGCTAATTGCCATTACAGCCATTCCCGCTACTAGTCCGTAGATAGATAAATGATGTTCACCATATTCTCTTGCCGATGGAAGTAATTCATCAAGAGAAATAAATATCATAATACCAGCAACTATAGCAAAAATAATTCCAAGGGTAATATTATTAATAAATGGCATCAATACCAAATAACCAATAATAGCACCTAAGGGCTCTGACAGTCCAGATAGAAAAGAATATAGAAAAGCTTTTTTTCTACTACCCGTAGCATAAAATACTGGAACTGATACTGCGATACCCTCAGGAATATTATGAATAGCAATAGCAATTGTTATAGGTATGGCTATTGATGGTTCTTGTAATGCAGAAATAAAAGTAGCCAATCCTTCTGGAAAGTTATGAATAGCCACTGCTAATGCTGTAAGTAATCCCATTCTAAGCAATTTTGTATTATCTTTTGATGTATCTTTTAAATTTTCATTTTCCGTTCCCTCTAATTCTTCAATTTTATAAATATCATGAGGATTTTCACCACTTGGTATAAGTTTGTCAATAATCGCTATAATTAACATACCAAAAAAGAAAGCTCCTACTGTAACCCAAGAACCCAATTTAAATCCAAGTTCAACGGATAATAAGTTCCTAGCTTCAACAAAAATTTCTATCATAGAAACATATATCATAACTCCTGCAGAAAATCCTAAACTAATTGATAAAAATTTTGTATTGGTCTTTTTAGCAAAAAACGCAAGAGCACTTCCAATTCCTGTACATAGCCCTGCAAATAACGTTAATGCAAAGGCAATAAAAACCTGTTCCATATCTTTTCCCCCTAATTCCTATATTTTATTCATATACTTATCAATAACTTACACAAACTTGTTTAATCAATACAATATCAATTACTGCAACTTTTACTAACTTTCACCCTAATTAAACCTAATTATTTTCATAGGATGAATTACTCTATTTTCCTTTAATAGTATAATTATTATATCATAATCAATTTAAAAATCACTACTATGCTATTCTATATAAAATAATACTTATGCTAGTATTTCAATAGTTCTATTTATATTTTTGTTTATAATATGGATATTATGTAAAAGCATACTTATGTTACAATAATATTATGTAAACTTTATTTTTATTATATAAATACTTAGCAAAAAACTTTATTACACTTAAGAATAGGAGACATTAATTATGTACGAAAATGTTAAAATGGAAAATATGACATGGCAAGAGTTTGCAAAGAAAAAAGATGATGTAATTATA
Organism: Clostridium sp. UBA3061; assembly: GCF_002367465.1. Taxonomy (NCBI): domain Bacteria; kingdom Bacillati; phylum Bacillota; class Clostridia; order Eubacteriales; family Clostridiaceae; genus Clostridium; species Clostridium sp. UBA3061. The sequence goes on from NZ_DFCF01000005.1 coordinate 296,635, forward strand.
TTACCAATAGGTGCTACAGAACAACATGGCCCTCACTTACCTACCTGTGTAGATTCTGTATTAGCAAGAGAGTTTGCTTACCGCATAGCTGAAAAAATAAATGGAGTAGTTGCTCCAACAATTTCTTATGGATATAAATCAAAACCATTAAGTGGTGGTGGCCCATTATTTCCTGGAACTATTGACTTAAATGGTGCTACATTACAAGCCTTAGTAATGGATATAATAGATGAATTTGTTCGTGATGGCTTTACAAAAATATTTATTTTGAGTGCTCACTTTGAAAATGAAGCATTTATTGTAGAAGCTATGGATCTATGTTCTACAAAATATGGAGACAAGGTAAAGCTTCTTCTTACTAACTGGTGGGATCCAATGTCACCTGATGTAATTGATAAAGTTTTTGATGAAGTACCATTCCCAGGATGGGCTTTAGAACATGCTGCCGTTACAGAGACCTCATTAATGATGTACTTTGCACCAGAGCTTGTTAGAGAAGATAAAATATTAGATACTGAAAATGCTAGTCCAACAACTTATTTTAGATATCCTATAGAAAAAGATATCGTTCCCGAAACTGGAATACTTGCATCAGCTAAATCCTCTTCAGCTGCAAGAGGAAAAATAATTGTAGATGACGTTATTCCAAACATTGTTAAAATAGTTGAAGAAGCTTTCAGATAAATTTAAGAATTATCGCTTAATTTATAAAATTATTATGCTTCTATTTAATATAATAAAATTGCCTAGTATTATAATTATTCATACTAGGCAAACTTATTTATAAAATATCTAATTATCACATAAAACTATAATTTGTGATGGTGTTGTAATTGCAGGTATACTCTTGGTACTCATTCCATATACAACCACAAGATTTCTATTTTCTATATTGCCCAAAAAGCTCTGGCCATTTTCAAGTAATATTTGTGTTCTATTACTAATATTAAGTCTAAGTGAATCATCTCTACTGACTAATCTTCTATTGAAATGAGACACTTTGACATTTTCTTTTTTTGATTTTCTGGCTATAACAATAGCTCTATACTGTGGTGGAAATATTAATGGAACAGGTGCCAATGCATCATAAAATCCAATTATATAATCACCAGGTCTTATATTAACATGGTCTACAAAGTAAGTATCTCGGCTAACTACTAAGTTAAAATCATCATCTCTTCTTCCTCTTACTGACATTATCATTGTACATGCCGATGTGTCATTTACTGATGTTTTCATCACTTCTATACTTTTAACTACTCCTTCAATACTTAAAAATTCTTTCACTATTATTCCTCCATATAATAACATACTGTGTTGTTATTATATTATGGATTGAAAAAACTTGTGTTACAAAGAAATAAGTGCTAAATCTTATTAACTTAATAAACCTTAATTCACTTGTTTATTTTTTGTAATTACTATTTCCCTAATACAAATATCTTGTAGTTAAAACTACTTATTTTCTTGCTCAACTCTTAAATATCGAAATTATTCAGAGTCCTTAAGTTCTAAACTAGAATCTATTTGTAATTCACTACGTTTTGTTCTAACTCTTCAAATTTATTCTCATTGTTTGGATATATCCAGCACTCTGATCCAATGGCTCCTTTATAGCCTTTCTTTGAAGTGAAATTATATGTATAGAAAAATACAGCTCCACCTTCATTGAATTAGCTGTATTGATGCTATCATCTAACTTCTCTAATTTATTTTCAAATCTCATCATAAGATAAGCAGTAATTGCTATATGAAATCCCACATTTGATACTATATTTATTAATTCTTCCATTAC
>NZ_DFCF01000005.1:298508-299969 GCF_002367465.1 Clostridium sp. UBA3061
TTGCCACAAAACTCACTCCTTCCTTAATTTCTTAAATATATATATGTGTTTTCATTAATTTTTTCCTTTTTCAATCTTCTAATCACATTATTTAAGGTGTAATTTATATTAAAGCATTAGAATTATTAGTAGAAGTATTAAGTGATAAATGGTTATTGAGACGATGTTTTATTTATATGTTATGGTATAATTTATGAATGTATATAAGTTTGATCAATAATAAAATATACGTTTATTTATAAGGGGGTTAAATAATTATGGCCGGATACATAATTATATCTATATTTTTTGCAATTTTACGTTCAATAAATAGTAGATGGATTAAATTTAAAAAGAGTAAAACTGAAGATTTCAAACATGAAAAAATATTTATGGTTTTAGATAAATTATTTTTAGTTCTTTGCATTTTATCACTTTTGGCTTTTCCTATTTCTTTTATTGCTGGGTGTATTATTGTATTCTTTTTTTAATAATTTAAAAAACATGTTAATTGTAAATTACAATTAACATGTTTAATTAGTTCCTATTACTTACATGATTAAAGATGAAGAGTTATTGCATCCCAAACCGCTCTATTAGTATCCACACTTTTTTCTCCACAATCAATAATATTAGTGCTTCTCACTATATTTTTAATATCTTTACCAGTTACAGCTTTTAAAATGCCTCCAATATATCCGACATCAATATGTCCCACTATTTCGGCCGTTAAGGAAAGTAGAGTTATCTCTATAGCCTTTCCAGTTTGATATTTGTATGTTGCTCGCAGTGTTGCTGCTAACTCTGTAATACCCTTAATACCTTTTAATGCATAGAATTTTTTAAGTTCAGAGTCATTTACAACATGTATAACTTTAGGTGATATACCATAAGTTATTTTATATCCACTCATAATTAGCATTGATCCACCAAACCCAATATCAAAACCAATATCCATAATAATATTCCTCCTAGAATTTAATTTTTTATTTTACTTTAATCGATTAAGTAATTACACTTATATAAAGAGTGATTTAATATTGATTTGTAAACTAATTTGAAAAATTTTTATTTATTTTTTCCTTTTTCAATTTTCATGCACTGATAATAGTGTTTTATATCTTCATTAATAATTTCACTGTACTGAATAACTTCATCTGAATATAAAAACACCTTTATTTCCTCAAGCTTCTTTATATTATCAACTTCGATTAAATAAGTACGTCTTAAAGATTCTTTTCCACTTGAATTAAGATGTAGCTCCTGTTTACCCATTTTCTTTTTAATCTTATTTATCTTACTAGATGCTCTGCTATGGTTTGTTACTCCATATGAATCATCCAAAGAAGGCTTTTTCTTAATGTCCATATACATATCTTTAACCTTCTCTTTCTTATCCTCTAGGTTTTTAATATCTTCTATATCCATATAAGCGTATTGATCTTCTACATCTTCATCATATTTTTCTACATTCATTGAAGC
>NZ_DFCF01000005.1:300090-300400 GCF_002367465.1 Clostridium sp. UBA3061
AATACATATAGTAACTTTGACAATTACAAAGTATTGTTAATATAATGATAATTTTCCTATTGTACTATATATTTTTTGCTATGATTTCCTTTAATATACAAAGGTATCACAATACAAATAAATTGAATAGCAATAAAAGAATAAGAGTAAAAGTATACAGATAGTGCCCCGTGATTAAGTTATTCTAACTATTTAGAAGTTAGAAATTATGAAATATAACTCCTCGTAAAATCTTAAAATATATAAAATTTATATCTTCATCTTTTGGTATTAAATTTATCTTCAATTGATTTAGTTTCCCAATTAATAA
>NZ_DFCF01000009.1:0-50635 GCF_002367465.1 Clostridium sp. UBA3061
CGAGTCCCTTCTGGGTCGCCACTTATGCTGGCATGGCTCAACGGTAGAGCAGCTGATTTGTAATCAGCAGGTTGTAGGTTCGATTCCTATTGCCAGCTCCAAAGATTCTGAATTAATTCAGAGTCTTTTTTTATTTTTTGAATTAATACATAAGTAAAAAATAATTAAATACATAAAAATTAAGGGCATATTTTAATTTAAAATAAATTATTGTTATAAAGGGATATAATTATATCTTTACAAACGAATATTTGTTCGTTAAAATAAGAATATAAGTTAATTTTGAGGATGTGATATTTGTGGAGAATAAGTCCGAGAGAATAATATTTCACATAGATGTTAACTCTGCATTTCTATCATGGACAGCTATAAATTTATTAAGATGTGGAGAAAGTGAAATAGATATAAGAAAAATTCCTTCTATAATAGGTGGAAGTATAGAAGCTAGAAGAGGAGTAGTTTTAGCAAAATCAATTCCAGCTAAGAAATTTAATATAATAACCGGAGAACCTATAGTAGCCGCGTTGAAAAAGTGCCCTCAATTAAAAGTTTATCCACCAGAACATAAACTATATACAAGGTTTAGTAATGATATGTATAAATTGTTAGAGCCATATTCTGATTTTATTGAAAGATATTCTATAGATGAAGTTTTTATGGAAGCAAGTCATTTTAAATATGACTACATGGAAAAGGCTAAGGAGATTAAAAGAAAAATAGAAGAAGACTTAGGTTTTACAGTAAATATAGGAATAGGAAATAATAAGTTATTAGCTAAGATGGCTAGTGATTTTTCTAAGAAGAATTCTATCCATACATTATTTAAAGAAGAAATAAAAATAAAGATGTGGCCACTTAAAGTAGGCGATTTATTTATGGTTGGAAAAGCAGCAGAAAAAAAGCTTATAGATTTAAATATATTTACAATTGGAGATTTAGCAAATTATAATTTGAGCATTTTAAGAAATATATTTAAGAGCTATGCAAATATAATTTATGAATATGCCAATGGAATAGATAATTCACCCATAAACTGTGATAATTATGTGGATGTAAAAGGCATAGGAAATTCAACTACTACAAGCAAGGATATATTAAGTACAGATGAAGCTTTAAAAGTATTATTGTCACTTACTGAAAGCGTAGCTAAGAGACTTAGAGCTAATAAGTCTTTATGTGGTATTGTAGTTGTATCAATAAAGTCGAATATATTTACAACTTATTCTCATCAGAAAAAGTTTTTAACCCCAACAGATTCGACTGAAGAAATTTTTAAATTAGTGAAAGTAATATTTAAGGAGATGTGGCGTAGAGAACCCATAAGATTATTAGGAGTCAGAGTAACTAAGTTGAGTGATAATAGTATATATCAAAAATCTTTATTTGATGATGAAAAAATAGATAAACAAAGAAACTTAGATAGTACTATAGATAAGATAAGAGAAAAGTATGGAGATTCATCCATAATAAGATCTACCTTTATAAGCTCAAATAATAAAAGGGACTTAGAAGATGAAAAAGCAGAAGATTTTTTAATGATGGGAGGCCTTTATGATTCTTCTAAATAAAAAAACATCCTAACTTAATATAAGTATAAGTTAGGATGCCTTTGATCAAATGAAATTATTTAGAGGATGCTTTACTATTTAAATTTTTTTGAAGTCTTATATCATCACCATAAAACTTAAACAAAGAAAAATTACCAAAAAGTCTAGATGTAATACGTTCTGAATAGATAGATAATAATTCATCTAAAGAAAAGTTACTAGATATTAACATTTTTTTATTTCTTAGAAGCTTTGTATTCAGTAGGTTAAATAACTCAGATATAGCAAATTCTGAGGATACTTCTGTACCTAAGTCATCTATTATAAGCAAATCACAATTAATTAGGTGATCTTCTAGAGTTAAATTGTTATTAAATCTTATATCTTTTAAGTTTTTAATCAATTCTTCAGAAGTCTTATACACTATAAAATATCCATTATCTATTAATTCTTTTGCGATACAGTGAGATAAAAAGGTTTTTCCAGTGCCTGGATTACCATAAAAAAGAAGATTTTCTAATGTTGACTCAAAGTTTGCTATATATCTAAAACATTGATTTACAATGCTTTTCATATTTTCCTTTGGACTATATTTTTCACGGCCAATTCTTTTATCACTATAGAAGTCCATATTAAAATTAGCAAAATTATGATCATCAGAAACTATGAATAAATCACTATTTCTATAATAAAAACTATTAAGTTTTTGTTTATAGCAACTACATTTTTGTAATCCTATAAATCCAGTATCATTACATTTATTACAATTATAATGAATATCTAGATAATCTAAAGGATAACCGTTTGATACCAGTAACTCAGTCTTTTTAACTCTTAAATTAGTTATATTTTCCTTTAGTTCTTTTAAATGTTGTTCTCTATTAGGCGCATCCTGAAAGGCGGCTAGGGAAACCTTAATACATAGCTTCCCTATATGATTTTCAATATCATCTATTTCAGGAACACGTTTTTTTACTTCTGATTTTCTTAATTCTAAAGCATTTTTTTGATTTTCCTTTATTTTATCATAAAGTTTCATAATTTCTAAATGATATTTATTAGTCATTATTATCCCATCCTAAAAGTTTTCTTTCTAAATCTTCAAAATCATAGGTCCTTTGATCGTAACTATGAAATTTACCTTTGCCTTTTTTTGTATTGGTATTTGAAACTTCATTAACAATAGGTTTAAAATTAATTTTTTTCTTGTCTTTTAACTCAATATCTTGAAGAGTTTTAATTTTGTCTTTAAACCAACTATTAAGTATACCATCAATATATTTAAAGTCGGCTCTATTTAGTCTTTCAAAGCATATGTCACAAGCTTTATATATAATTTCTAAAGAAAAATTATATACATTTAACCATTTTTCCAAAAGCTCTTCTTGAGGTTTCATAACATCACCATTTTTCAGACCTAAATAAGTTAAGATTTTTCTTATATTAATCCATTTATCCTCATGCTTTTTTATAAAGTCTTGTGCTTCGTCTATACTAGTTATATTGTTATCACTCCAAGATACAGCTATTTTCTCAATATATCTATAGTCAGATTTTCCTTTAGAAACACAATATTCTATAAGTAAAAGTATAATTTCAGGAGAAAAATTAAAGTCGTTTTGCCATCCGAGATAAGTAGTCATTTCTTTGGGCGAAAGTGGACGTGCTAATAATCTTTCTATATCTTGCAACATATCTTTAACCATAGAATTATCTAGTTCTTTTAATAAATTCACAGATTTTCCGTTATCGGGAGCCTTAGTTAGTTCTAAGAATTCTATATTATAATTTCCCATGTTATCTATGGGAACTAATCTTATAACACCTTCGTCATTCCAATAATTCCAAGCATTTATTACGTCAGTTTCTAATAAGGATAGAGCTGAAGCTATAAGAGTTGAGTTTACACCTATTTCTCCACTAACACAATATTTAAGACCAAGTAAATAAACTTTTATATACTCGCCTCTAGCCTTTGCCATGAAGTTATCTATAAACACATTGCTTACGGGAGTATAATCTAAATTTTTGGTTTTAAACATAAAAGTACTCATAGAATCTCAACCTTTCCATGTTATCGTAATGTAATAGCATTACATTAAACTCTTGTTGAAAACTAAGGTTATAATTATATATAAGTAAATAAATTATTTATTTGTTATATAAGTTATATCTTATTGCTCTATTTTTATAACCTTTTAGAATAAGTTTCAATTAAGAATTATATTATAACCTTAGTATATCATATAGTAAACCTATTAAAAGTAAAATTTAATAATTAATAAATGTATAGATATTAGTATATAAAATTAATATTTTATTAATAATAAAATTAACTATTGTTTTGTACATTATGTTTAAAATAATTTCAATGGGGTATATTATCATTGTAGTAGGGAGGTAATACAATGATGAAAAATATACTACGAGAATTAGTCATAGTATGTGTATCACTCTTATGTATTTTAACTATGATTACCATGAATCCGGTAGAAGCAAAAGAAAATGTAAAAGCGAATGAAAAAATAAAGGCAGTAGTTATGAAATCAGATGGTGTAGAAATTGGCATAGTTGCTGATGAAGCTACAGGTAACAATGTTCTTAATAAAGTAAGAGATATCTATATAGATACATGTAATATAGATAATGTTAAAGATATTGCTGTAAATAATAAGATAGTATATGAAAAAATAACTTGTAATAAAGAAGATGTTTTAAGTGAAAGTGAAATTTCTAATAAAATAATAGGATACAATAATACAAATGATAACAGTTTAATTAACTTTACAGTTACAAAAGAAAATCAGGTTAAATATATACAAAAGACTAATAATTCGCAAGTTGCTTTTACGCCTCTTAGTAGGGGGAATACCCAAATAAATAGAGAGGTTTTTTTACACAATTCAATAACAACACCTATAAAAGGTATACTAACTTCCACTTTTGGTGAGAAGAGAGAAGGATATTATCATAAGGGAATTGATTTGGCTGCTAATACAGGTACTGAAATTCAAGCTGCATTAGATGGAACAGTGAGCTTTTCAGGGATAGCAGATGGGTATGGTAAAGTAGTAATAATCGACCATAGTGATAACTTGCAGACTGTATATGCACATTGTAGCAAATTAAATGTGTCTGAAGGCGAACAGGTTCTAAGAGGGCAAGTTGTAGCAGAAGTTGGTAATACTGGAGATAGTACAGGTCCACATCTACATTTTGAGATAAGAGTAGATGGAGTTCCAATAGATCCTTTAGGATATACAGGGATAATTGGATATTAAACTTTTAATAAAGTCTAGATTTATCTAGACTTTATTTTTGATAAAAATGAATAAATTGTGACAAGTTAAACTATTTGTAAAAATAAAAGTAAAAAAAAAATATTGACTTTGTTTTTCTTTAGTAATATACTTTGATTATCAAACTATTTGAAAGTCAAACAAAAGGGGAATAAAGTAGAATGAAATCCTTAAATTCAAATAAATACGTATTAAATGAATTATTAGTAACTATATTTAATGATATTCTAGAGATTGAACAAACTGCTCTACAAGAAGGAGTACTTAAAGATTTATCGGTTACAGAGATACATACTATTGAAGCTATAGGAATGTATCATCCAAGAACTATGACGGAAGTAGCAAATGATTTAAATATTACAGTAGGTACTTTAACTACAGCCATAACAAAACTTGTAAAAAAAGGATATGTAGAACGTACAAGAGGAGAAGAAGATAGAAGATCTGTAATGATAGCTCTTACTAGAAAAGGAAAGTTAGCATATAGAGTTCATGAAAAATTTCATCAGGACATGATTAGTGAAACTATAAAAGGTTTAACAGATGAAGAGGAAGAAGTGCTAATAAGATCTCTAGAGAAAGTAAATAGCTTCTTTAAGTCAAAATACAATCTTAAAAAATAAGTAAAGGAGAATAAATGTGATTGGTTCAAGAATACTAGGAACAGGTTCTTATACACCATCTAATATAGTTTACAATAAAGATATAGAGAATATTGTAGATACTTCAGATAGCTGGATTAGAGAGAGAACTGGAATTGCGGAAAGAAGAATTTCTACTGGAGAAGATACTTCAGAATTAGCAATAAAGTCAGCTTTAAAGGCTTTAGAGGATAGTAATGTAGATGGTAAAGAAATTGATTTAATTTTAGTGGCTACAGTTTCACCAGATAGTTTAATTCCATCAGTTGCATGTAATGTACAAAAGGAAATAGGTGCTGTAAATGCTATGGCTTTTGATATAAATGCTGCATGTAGTGGGTTTATATTTGCGTTAGATATAGCTAAGGGATATATAGAAACAGGTAGGGCTACAAAAGCTTTAATAATTGGAGCAGAGGTATTATCTAAAATCGTAAATTGGGAAGATAGAAATACTTGTGTATTATTTGGAGATGGAGCAGGAGCTGTAGTTATAGGAAAAGATTCTGAAGAGTATATAAGTTATATCAACTGTAAAAGTGTAGGATCTAAAGGTGAATCCCTTACTTGTGACATACTTCCTATGGAGAATATATGTACCAAGGAAGTTATAAATAATAATAAGATTCAGATGAATGGAAAAGATATTTATAAGTTTGCTGTTAAGGTTATGGAAGAGGAATTTAATAGAATTATTGAAAAAAGCAATATAAAAAAGGATGATATAGATTTTATACTTCCACATCAAGCTAATATAAGAATGATAGAAAGTGTTAGTAAGAAAATTGATATACCTTTGTCTAGATTCATTATAAATTTAGACAAAAAGGGGAATACATCTAGTGCAAGTATTCCAATAGCTTTAGATGAAGCAAATAAAAATGGTCAAATTAAACAAGGAAGTAACATAGTAATTATAGGATTTGGTGGTGGACTAACCTATGGTAGTGCACTGTTAAAATGGAATAAATAAATAAAAGTATATAGGAGGAATAAAAAATGGTATTAGAAAGAGTAAAAAAAGTTATAGCAAAAGAACTAGGTTTAGAGGTAGAGGAACTAAATATACAAGCAAGTTTTACAGATGATTTAGGAATAGATTCTCTAGAAATATTTGAAATTGTTATGAGTTTAGAAGAAGAGTTTGATATTGAAATTCCAAATGAGGATATAGAAAACATAAAAAATGTTCAAGATATTTCAAGCTATATAGAAAGCAAAGTTAATTAAAACAAAGGTCAGATAGCTATCTATCTGACCTTAACCATAGGAGGTATATATGTTCAAATCAGATATATGTGAAGCTTTAGGAATACAATACCCAATAATTCAAGGAGCTATGGCTTGGATTGCAGATAGTATATTAGCAAGTAGCGTATCAAATGCAGGAGGACTTGGAATTATAGCGGCAGGAAATAACTCTCCAGAAAATGTTAGATTAGAAATAAGAAAAGCTAAAGAACTTACAGATAAACCCTTTGGAGTAAACATAATGCTTCTTAGTGATAATGCAGATGAGGTTGCTAAGATTGTTTGTGAAGAAGGAGTAAAGGTTGTTACAACAGGTGCAGGAAACCCAGGTAAATACATGAATATGTGGAAAAATCATAATATTAAGGTTATTCCAGTAGTAGCTTCAACAGGGCTTGCAAAAAGAATGGAGCGAAGTGGAGCAGATATGGTAATTGCTGAAGGTTGTGAAGCTGGTGGACACATAGGAGAACTTACAACTATGGCACTTCTTCCTCAGGTTGTAGATGCTGTAAATATACCTGTTATAGCAGCTGGTGGTATAGGAGATTCTAGAGGAATGTTGGCTGCATTAGCATTAGGTGCTAATGGGTTTCAAGTAGGAACTAGATTTCTAGCAGCTAATGAGTGCACTATTCATGAAAATTATAAAAAGAAGGTAATAGAATCAAAGGATATAGATTCAGTAGTTACAGGTAGAAGTACTGGGCATCCTGTAAGAGTTCTTAGAAATAGATTATCTAGAGAATATTTAAGACTTGAAAAGTTAGGTACATCAGCTGAGGAGCTAGAACAATTAGGGGTTGGTGGACTTAAAAAGGCTGTTATAGACGGTGATGTAGATAATGGTTCTATTATGGCAGGTCAAATTGCAGCTTTAATAAAAAAGGAAGAAAGTTGTGAAGAAATAATTAAAGATTTTGTAGAAGGTACTGAAACTTTACTAAAATCCATGATAAATAAATTTTAAAATTGAGAGGTAACTATGAAAAATATCGCATTTATTTTCCCAGGCCAAGGAAGTCAGTACGTAGGTATGGGAAAGGAAATACATGAAGAATTCTTAGAAGCTAAGAAAGTATTTGAAAAAGCTAACAAAATTTTAAATAAAGATATAAGTGAGTTATGCTTCAATGGTCCCATAGAAGAACTAACCTCTACTGAAAATAATCAAGTAGCTATAGTAACTCTTTCAATAGCATTATTTGAGATTTTAAAATCTCATGGAATAAATCCTAAAGTTGTTGCAGGATTGAGCCTTGGAGAATATTCTGCTTTAATCTCAAGTGGAATTATGAATTTTGAAGAAGGATTAAGAGTAGTAAGAGAAAGAGGAATATTCATGAAGGAAGATAGTGATAAAACTAACGGCTCCATGGCGGCTATCATTGGTGGGAAAATAGAAATTATAGAAGAAGTCTGTAATGAACTTAGTGATAAAGGAATAATAGGTATAGCAAATTATAATTGTAGTTCTCAAATTGTAATTTCAGGAGAGGATTTCTTAGTAGAAGAAGCTATGAGAAGTTTAAAAATTAAAGGTGCTAAGAAAATTGTTAAGTTACCAGTAAGTGGAGGATTTCATACAGAATTAATGAAAAATGCATCTAAAAAATTAGGAGATGTATTAAGTGAGGTAACTTTTAATGAAAGCAATATAGAAGTAATACCTAATGTTACAGGAGAGGTTTTACAAAACGTAATGGAACTTAGACAGTTGTTAGAAGCTCAAGTTAAATCTTCTGTGAAATGGCAAAAGACCATAGAAAATATGATTGATATGGGAATTAATACTTTTATAGAAGTTGGACCAGGAAAAGCCCTTAGTGGTTTTGTAAAGAAGATAAGTAAAGATGTAAAAATATTAAATGTTGAGGATAAAGAATCAATTTATAGTACATTGAAATATTTACAAGAAGCTCATGTATAGGAGAGGATATATATATGTTTAAAGGAAAGAATGTGGTAGTTACTGGAGGAAGTAGAGGTATAGGAAGAGCTATAGCTATAGAGTTTGGTAAAAAAGGAGCTAATGTGGTTATAAATTATGTTAGTAGTGATGCAGAGGCAGAAAAAGTTGCCGAGGAAATAAAAAGTCTTGGAGGAAATGCTATTTTAGTAAAAGGAGATGTAAGTAGTTTCGAAGAAGGAAAAAAATTAATAGATGAAACGGTAAAAGTTTTTGGAACTATAGACATATTAATTAATAATGCAGGAATAACAAAAGATGGATTAATTATGAGAATGAAAGAAGAGCACTTTGATAAGGTTATAGATATAAATCTTAAGGGTGTATTTAATACTTGTAAGAGTGCAGTGGCTCACATGCTTAAACAGAGAAGTGGAAAGATTATAAATATTTCTTCTGTAGTAGGAGTTGTAGGGAATGCAGGGCAGGCAAACTATGCAGCATCTAAAGCAGGTGTTATAGGACTTACTAAGTCAATAGCTAAGGAAGTAGGAGCTAGAGGTATAACTGTAAATGCTGTAGCACCAGGATTTATAAAAAGTGATATGACAGATGTATTAAGTGAAAAAGTAAAGGATGGTATGTTAGGACTAATTCCTTTAAATAGATTTGGAAATGTAGAAGATGTAGCAAGGACTGTAGTTTTTCTTGCATCAGAGGGTGGAGACTATATAACAGGTCAAGTTATAAATGTAGATGGCGGAATGGTAATGTAGTTATTTAAGGAGGACATATAAAGTGAATAGAAGAGTGGTAATCACAGGTATGGGAGCATTAACTCCTATTGGTAATGATATTAACAGCTTTTGGGATGGAGTTAAGAATGGTAAATGTGGCATAGATTTTATAAAATCTATGGATGTAGAAAAGTTTAAAGTTAAAATAGCAGCAGAGGTTAAAGATTTTGACCCTACAGAGGTTATTGATAGAAAAGAAGCTAAGAGGATGGATAGATATTGTCAACTTGCTATGGCAGCAGCAGAGGAGGCAGTAAAATCTTCAAATTTAGATTTAGATAGTATTGATAAATATAGATTAGGTGTTTTAATTAGTTCAGGAATTGGCGGACTCGATACATTAGAAAATGAATATAAAAGAATGTTAGAAAGAGATACAACTAAGGTATCACCATTTTTAATTCCTATGATGATAGAGAATATGGCAGGAGGAAATGTTGCTATTAAATATGGTGCTAAAGGGCCATGCCTATCTGTAGTGACAGCTTGTGCTACAGGAACTAATAGTATAGGTGAAGCTTTTGAGATGATAAAGGCAAATAGAGCAGAAGTAATGATTACAGGTGGGACAGAGGCATCTATAACATCAATAGGTCTTGCTGGATTTACTGCATTAACGGCTTTAAGTAAGAGTGAGGATCCTAAAAAAGCATCTATTCCTTTTGATAAAAATAGAAGTGGATTTGTAATGGGTGAAGGAGCAGGAGTTTTAATTTTAGAAGAGCTCCAGCATGCAAAGGCAAGAGGTGCAAAAATATATGGTGAAGTTATTGGATATGGAGCTACTTGTGATGCCTATCATATCACTCAACCTAGTGCTGATGGAGAAGGGGCAGCAAGAGCTATGCAACTTGCTATAGAAGAAGGAAATGTAAGTTTAGAAGATATATCATATATTAATGCTCATGGAACTAGTACTCCATATAATGATAAATTTGAAACTATAGCTATTAAAAATTTATTTAAAGAGCAAGCCTATAAGATCCCAGTTAGTTCTACAAAATCAATGACAGGACATTTATTGGGAGCATCAGGTGCTATAGAATCAATTGTATGTATAAAAGCTTTAGAGAAAGGGTTTATTCCAGCTACTATTGGTCTTGAAGAGAAGGATGAAGATTGTGATTTAGATTATGTTCCTAATATTGGAAGAAGAGCAGAACTAAAATATGCTTTGTCTAATTCTTTAGGATTTGGTGGTCATAATGCTACACTTTTATTTAAGAAATGGGAGGAATAAATTATGAATTATGAAGCAATTGAAAGGCTAATTAAATTAATAAATGATTCCGATCTTAAGGAATTAGAACTAGAAGAAGCAGGACTTAGAATAAGGATGAGCAAAAATGATTCTAGCAAAATTATTTATAATGAAGATGCTAGAGCATTAAATCAATCTAAAATCACAGATAAATGTGATACAGAGTTTGTTAGTTATACTAATAATGTAAGTGATAATACTTCAGTAATATCAACAAAGCATGAAGAAATAATTACTGAAGAAATAGCTACTGAAGAGAGTAATTTAGAAGAATGCTTTATAGTTAAGTCACCTATGGTAGGAACATATTATTCTTCACCTACAGAAAATGGAGAACCTTATACAAAAATAGGAGATTCAGTATCAAAGGAGTCAATTCTGTGCATAATTGAAGCTATGAAATTGATGAATGAAATTGAATGTGAAGTTGAAGGAACGGTGGCTAAAATATTTGTTAATAATGGAGATGTAGTAGAATTTGGTCAGCCTATAATGGCGATAAAACTTTAGAAATATAGATTATATAAAGGAGGTAATATAAATAATGTTGGATGCAATAGAAAGTGATGTAATAAAACTCAATATAAAAGAGATACAAGAAATAATACCTCATAGATATCCATTTTTATTTGTAGATCAAATAGAAGGTTTAGAACCAATGAAAAAAGCGGTGGGATATAAAAATATAACTATGAATGAATATTTTTTTCAAGGTCATTTTCCGCAAGAACCTGTATTACCTGGAGTGATAATAGTAGAAGCTCTTGCACAAGTTGGTGCCATTGCATTACTTTATGATGAAAAGTTTAGAGGCAAGATAGCCTACTTCGGTGGGATAAAAAATGCTAGGTTTAAGAGAAAAGTTATACCTGGTGATAGATTAAAACTAGAAGTTGAAATTATAAAGATAAAAGGACCAATGGGTATTGGTAAAGGAATTGCCACAGTTGATGGAGTAGTAGCTTGTGAATGTGAATTAACCTTCGCAGTAGGAGTATAAAAGTAAGAGAGGTAGCCGTATGTTTAAAAAGATATTAATTGCTAATAGAGGAGAAATTGCAGTTAGAATAATTAGGGCTTGTAGAGAAATGGGAATACAAACTGTAGCTGTATATTCTGAAGGTGATAGAGAAGCTTTGCATGCACAAATGGCAGATGAGTGTGTTTGTATTGGACCATCAGCCTCAAAGGATAGTTATCTAAATGAAAATAATATATTAAATGCTACTATTTTAAAAGGTGCAGAGGCTATTCATCCAGGGTTTGGATTTTTATCTGAAAATAGTAGATTTGCCAAGATGTGTGAAGAGTGTAATATTAAATTTATAGGACCCACAGCAGAAAATATAAACAATATGGGAAATAAATCAAAAGCCAGAGAACTTATGGAAAAGGCTAATATACCAGTAGTACCAGGATCAAAGGGAATTATAAATAATGAAGAGGAAGCTATAGTAATAGCTAAAGAAATAGGATATCCAGTAATGATAAAGGCCTCTAGCGGAGGCGGAGGAAAAGGAATTAGGATTGTAAATAATGAGAATCAGCTTATAAGTGATTTTAATGCAGCAAAGAGAGAAGCGAAAGTTTCATTTAACGATGATTCGATGTATATAGAAAAGTTTATAGAAAAACCAAGGCATATAGAAATACAACTCATAGCAGATAATTATGGAAATACAGTATATCTAGGAGAGCGTGAATGTTCTATACAAAGAAAAAATCAAAAGGTGTTAGAAGAAGCACCATCAGTATTTATAGATGATAGTATGAGAAAAAAAATGGGAGAGACTGCAGTTAAAGCAGCTAAATCTATAGGGTATGTAAATGCTGGAACTATAGAATTTCTAGTAGATAAGCATAAGAAGTTCTATTTCATGGAGATGAACACTAGAATACAGGTAGAGCATCCTGTAACAGAAATGGTAACAGGAGTTGACTTAATAAAAGAACAAATTAGGATAGCATATGGAGAAAAGTTAAGTTTTTCACAAGAAGATATAAAAATTACAGGTCACTCTATTGAGTGTAGAATAAATGCGGAGGATCCTTATAAAAATTTTAGACCTTGTCCAGGTGAAATAACTAATTTATATGTACCTGGTGGAAATGGGATTAGGTTAGATTCTGCCGTATATCAAGGATATAAAATTCCACACTGCTATGATTCAATGATTGGTAAACTTGTAGTTCACGGTAAAGATAGAGAAGAAGCTATAAGCAAAATGAAAAGAGCATTAAGTGAATTCATAATAGAAGGAGTTAGTACTAACATAGACCTTCAGCTTGATATTTTAACTAATGAGAGTTTTGTAGAAGGAACTTTTGATACAGGGTTCTTAGAAGCATATCTTAATAAAGTTAAATAGTTTAAATCTAAATGAGGTAATTATATGAAAGATTTAAGGTCATTATTTAAAAAAAATGTTTATATCGAAGTAAAACCGAGCAATAAAGAGGGCGAGATAAAAAGGAGACCACAAGTACCTGATGGAATGTGGATTAGATGTCCTAAATGCGGTAATACCATATATAGAGGAGATTTAATAAATAATTTAAAAGTGTGTTATTCTTGTGGAGGACATTTTAGACTTACAGCAAGAGAAAGAATTAAGCAAACAATCGATGAAGGAACATTTAAAGAATTATTTGCAGATATGATTTCAGACAATCCTTTAGACTTTCCAGAATATACGGAGAAGGTAAGTAAGATACAAAGAGTTACTAATATGAATGAGGCTGTTATAGCAGGTATAGGGAAGATAGATGGTAATACTGTAGTTATATGTGCTATGGACAGTAATTTTCTCATGGGAAGTATGGGAAGTGTAGTTGGAGAGAAGATTACACGAGCCATAGAATTAGCAACAAAGGAGGAACTTCCAATAGTAATATTTACTTGCTCTGGAGGAGCAAGAATGCAAGAAGGAATATTTTCTCTTATGCAAATGGCCAAAACGTCAGCAGCATTATCCTATCATAATGCTAGGGGGTTACTATATATATCTGTACTAACAGATCCAACCACTGGAGGTGTAACAGCAAGTTTTGCAATGATAGGAGATATAATACTTGCTGAACCTAATGCACTTATTGGATTTGCAGGACGAAGAGTTATTGAGCAAACAATAAAGCAAAAGCTACCAGATAATTTTCAGACAGCGGAATTTCTTTTGGAAAAGGGCTATGTAGATAAGGTTGTACACAGGAAGGATATGAAGAGTACTCTTAGTACTATTATAAAAATACATGTGAATTGAAGATACAAGGAATAGAGGTGTTGGAAGTAGATGGATAACAAGTTTAGCTCGTGGGAAAAGGTAAGTATAGCACGTAGTATTAAGAGACCTACAGCACTTAACTATATTAATAGTATATTTGAGGATTTTATAGAGTTAAAAGGCGATAGAGGCTATGGCGATGATAGTGCCATAGTAGGTGGTATAGCTAAATTTGAAAATAAAAGTGTTACAGTTATTGGAATACAAAAGGGCAATAGTACTAAAGAAAATATAGAAAGAAATTTTGGAATGCCAAAGCCAGAGGGGTATAGAAAAGCATTAAGACTTATGCTCCAAGCAGAAAAATTTAAAAGACCTGTAATTATTTTTGTAGACACTCCAGGTGCCTTTTGTGGAATAGAATCAGAAGAGCGTGGTATAGGAGAGGCAATTGCTAAAAACCTTATGACTATGAGTAATTTAAAGGTTCCTATAGTTTCTATGATTATAGGAGAAGGTGGAAGTGGAGGAGCATTGGCTCTTGCTGTTGCTGATGAGGTATGGATGCTTGAGAATTCTATATACTCAATTTTATCTCCAGAAGGATTTGCATCTATTTTATATAAAGATGTTACTAAAGCTAAAGAGGCAGCTGAGATAATGAAAATAACATCTTCAGATTTATTAGGTTTAGGAGTTATTGATAGGGTTATCAAAGAACCTAAAGGAGGAGCACAGGAAGATTCAAATAAAATGATTTTAAGTATAAAAGCAAATTTAAAAGAAGTATTAGAAAGATTAAGTAAAGAACCTGTAGACTCTTTATTGACTAAGAGATATTATAAGTTTAGAAAATTAGGTAAATATATAGAATAAACTAATAAAATATGGTAATATATGACTAATTATAATATAGTATTGATGTAAATTGTTTTAACTTATAGTAAAATGATTATAATACTAATAATAATTGGTCTTATTTTATTTTGTTAATATATAATTAAATGAATAATTGAACTAGCTATTATAATATAGAAGAGACCATAATTAAAATTAAGTATATAAAATGAATGTAGTAAAAGCTATATAAATTTATAAATGAGAGGAATATGATATATGAATAACAAAGTAGTTTTAGTAGTTGATTCTGGTAGCGATTTACCTATTGAATTTATAAATCAACCCAACATAGTAGGTCTACCTATTGGTTGTAATTTCAAAGGCCGAGATATAGAGGATTATTTTGGTCAGACTTTGGATATTAAAGAGTTTTATGATGGTTTAAGAACTGGAGATATGTATACTACATCCCAGATTAATGTATATAAATTTGAAGAAGCTTTTAAAAATATAGTAAAAGAAGGAAAAGCAATTATTTATATAGGACTATCTTCAGGGTTATCAGGAACTGTAAATAATGCAATAAATGCGTCTTTAAGTGTGAAAGAAGAATATCCAGATTGTGATATAACTATAATAGATACATTATCTGCTAGTATGGGAATAGGATTACTAGTATATAAGGTTTATGATATGATGAAAGAAAATAAATCAAAAGAAGAAATAGTTGAGTTTGCGGAAGGAATAAAACTAAAAATAAATCATTACTTTACAGTAGATGATTTAAAGCATTTAAAAAGAGGTGGAAGAGTATCAAGTTCTGCTGCAACGGTGGGAACTTTACTTAGTGTAAAACCGGTACTTCATATGAATAATGAGGGGAAACTAATACCTCTTAGTAAGGTTAGAGGTAGAAAAAAGGCTATGCTAGAGCTTGTAAAAAAATTTGAGGAAAGAAGCATAGGAGAAGAACAACTAATAACTATTTCTCATGGAGATTGTGTAGAAGATGCAAAGTTGTTAGAAGAGTTCTGTAGAAAAAGCGGAAGAGTTAAGGAGTGTATAATTAATAATTTAGGACCGACTATAGGTAGTCATACTGGAGCAGGATTATTAGCACTATTTTTTGTTGGTAATGGAAGAGAAGAGTAAACAAATTAGTAGATTGTGAGTATATAAGTATTATAGAGGTTAAATTACAACCTAATTAGCTTTAATATTTAAGATGGGAGGTTGATTATGAAGAGTATAAGATTACTTAAAATAATCAAAAGGATCAAAAGGAAATCCCAACTTAAAGATGAGATAATCAATAGAAAAAACTATGTATATAATAGAGCGAGAGCAAAGGCTTATGCTGAAGCTTATGCAGAGACTCCCAATGTAAAAGAATACCCTGTATTTAAGGATAATGACTGTGCTAATTTTATAAGTCAAGTTTTAGTAGCAGGCGGAATGAAAATGAAGGGGTCAGATTATAGAAAGTTTACAGATTGGTTTTGTTATACTAAAGATCCAATGGCTTTAAAGAAAGTTTCCCTGACATGGAGAAGTGCGGAATACTTTAGAAAATATTGGGGAAACAAAGATGGCCAAGGAAATAATATGGCAGATGAATTTAAGGAGTTAACAGTAGAAGAAGCAATAGCTAAGTTTGATGAACTATATACTTATATTATGATAGGTGATGTTATACAATATGCAGACAGTAACAAAAAAATATATCATTCTCAAGTAGTACATGCTAAAGAGTTTAATGTAGCATTAAACAGAAATGACTTATTCATAGCTCAGCATTCATTGAATAGAAAGCATGTATCTTTATACGAATACTTAAAATTATTAAAGAACAAAAAGGGAAGATATATTTATATTTATCATTTTTAATTGTTTAAAGTTTTGTAGATGTATTTCTACAAAACTTTTTTATTATTATTTACTATTAAAATATGGTAAGAAGGAATAAGTGGTATAATAGAAGTAAAACATATAGTATATAAAATAGAGTAATTTTGTAATAGATTTATATATGAATGTAAGAGGTTAATTATGATGGAGGTTAATATGGATAAATTAAATAGAAATGATAGTTGTTGGTGTGGAAGTGGATTAAAATACAAAAAGTGTCATATGGAGCAAGATAAGTATTTAGAAAAGCTAAGTGAACAGTATGGATATAAAATACCAAGAGAAATTATAAAATCTCAAAAGGATATAGATGGAATAAGAAAAAGTTGTGCTCTAACTAAAGATATACTAGATATGGTAGAAGAAAAAATAACAGTAGGAATATCTACAGAAGAAGTAAATAGATGGGTCCATGAATATACAGTATCCCATGGAGCATATCCAGCACCTTTGGGATATCATGGTTTTCCTAAGAGCACCTGTGTATCTATAAATAGTGTGGTTTGTCATGGTATACCAGACGAAGAAACTATAATAAAAGATGGTGATATAGTTAATGTTGATGTAACTTGTATTCTAGATGGTTATTATGGTGATTCAAATAGAACATTTCTCATGGGAAATGTTAGTGATAAAGCAAAAGATTTGGTACAAACTGCTAAAGAGTGCTTAAAGGTAGGAATAGAGCAAATAAAACCTTTTAATACTTTAGGAGACATAGGATTTGCTATAAATCAGCTTGCAACTAGCAAAGGATATTCTGTAGTTTATGATTATGGTGGTCATGGTGTAGGTAATGAATTTCATGAAGAACCTTTTGTTCCTCATATAGGACAAAAAGGCGAAGGGATGATTCTTCTACCAGGAATGACATTTACAGTAGAACCAATGATAAATGAAGGGGTACCAGAAACTGTTGTGTTAGATGATAACTGGACTGCCGTCACAGAAGATAACAAGTTATCTGCTCAGTGGGAACACACCATACTGGTTACTGAAGATGGTTATGAAATATTAACTTAATATATATTTGTACACAAGAGGGTTAAATTTTAATATTAAATTGAAGATTTTTGTCTAAAAATACAAGAAATTATTTTGTCATTAAGAAAATGTATAAGTACATTATTATGGTGTCGTATGGTATAATATGTAATAAAGATAGATAGTTATGAGTTATTTAACAATAATCTACATTAAACTTAATATTATTTTAATTAGGTAGGTACTAAATATGAAGATAATTAATGAAAGATATAAAATAGTGGAATTATTAAACCAAAATAGAATTTATTCTGTATATGAAGCCATAGACATATATAATAACATGTCTATGGTAAACATTTATGTTGTAAATAATTCTAATATAGAAAATAAAATAATTAATTATTGTATATCTGAATATGAAAAAATACCCACTATAAAAAATGATGTTATAAGAATTTTAGATTTTGGTGTAGTAAACAGTGTAGATAACAAGGATAAGATGGATAATTATTATTACACTACAGAAGTATATAGTGATTACAAGTTATTGCTAGATGCTGTAGAAGGCATTTCTGAAGAAATATTAATTAAAGTATTTTTAGAAATATGTGTAGTAGCACATAATCAAAGTTACAATTATATGAAAGTAGTTCCATTTAGTGATGACAATATATATGTAAGTTTAGATTTTAAAGTTAAATTAAAAGATAAATTAACCGCACTTTTACAATCAAGAGAAACAGGCATAGCTAGTTATTCAGAAGACATAGAAGAGGTTACTTCTAATAAATTTAAAGAAGAAAGATACTATATAAATAGATTATGTGAAATATTAATTAATATTTCATTAAAAAATAAAGGAAGATATAGGGATTCTAAAACTTGTAAAATAATTATAAAACACATGGAAAGTAATGAAGGGCAAGAATATAAAGAGTTATTTGGAGTAAAACTATATAATTTAATAGATAAACTATGTAGTAGTAGAGATAACTCAATAAATAGTATTTTTGATATTATTAAACAAGTTAATTCCATATATAACATGAACTTTAAATATCAAATTAATAGTGAAAAAAGAGAATTAAATTTTAATATCCCATTAATAGGTAGAGATGAAGAGCTAAAAATGATTATGGAGTCCATAAATCATATAGTTAAATATCATGAAACTAAAAATATTATATTAATTCATGGTGAAATAGGAATAGGTAAGACTCGGTTATTAAAACACATAAAATACATTATGAATGTTAAAGAAAATAAAAGACTTAGATGTTTTTATATGAAAAGTAATAAAGAAGAATCTACGAAGGTTACTATTGCACAGTTATTAAGAAAAATAGTGAGTATTGCAGATAAAAATTTAATTAATAAATATAAGAAAGAAATAATGCTGCTAGCTCCAGACATTTATGGAGATAATAATAATGAAAATTTAGGATATTTTAAACTAGAAAATAAAGAAAGACTTATACTTATAGCTAAGATATCATCATTTTTACAAGAGTATTACTATGATAACCCAGGGGTAATTATCATAGATGATATGAATATGTATGATACATTAACACTAAATTTAATTCAATATATGTTGAACAAAACCTATTTTAGGACTAATGTGCTTATTATTATTGGATATAGGGATGGTGATTGCCTTAATAATAATAATTTTACACAGTTTATTGAATACATTGCAGATAAAGTTGCGTTAAATGTTCACCTTAGATCATTAACAGAGAGCAATTCTGCAAAGATGCTAAGAAATATATTAAATGTTGAGAAGATATCCGATGAATTTATAAGTAGATTTTATAAATATTCAATGGGAAATCCATTATTCATTGAAGAGTCCTTAAAGGATTTATGTAATAGAGAAATCATATATTTAAACGAAGAAAATGGTAGATGGTATAAGCCTGATAACCATGATATGTATATGCCAGTGAATATGGAAAAGGTCTGTGAAGCCCAATTAAAAGATGTAGACAAACTATCCTATGAAATTTTATATATAATTTCATTTTTTTATACACCAATGCCAGTAAGAGTATTAAAAGATGTACTTACAACAAATGAAAGTGATGTAGATAATGTAGTTGCCCAGTTGGTTGCCAAGGGTATATTATATAGTTCCATAGGCGATAATGGATTTGTGTATACCTTTTATAATAAATTTTTAAGAAGTTATCTATATAAGGATTTAGAGCGATCTATAAAAGAAGATATTCATAGGAAAATTGTAGTAGTACTTGAACGATATTGCTATGATGAATTAAATATCTATATAGAAGAACTTATCTATCATCTTGAGATTTTAGGGCTTAGTAGAAAACTTATATACTACTATAAGAAGAACGAGCAGAGATTAGAGAATATAAACAGTGTGAATGAAGCTATAAGATATAGTTTTAAGATTCTTCAAATCATTGATAAGTTTCAAAATCGAGATGAATTTATTAATGATGAAATAGAAACTAATATGAATTTAGGTAAGTTATACAATAGTATATCTGAAAAAAGTGTAGCATTAGAATATTATATTAAAGCTCAAGAACTATGTAAGTTTCAGGATAAGATAATTACTAATATAGATATTATGGTAGAAATGATCTGGATATACATAGATTTGTGTATGGAAGAAGAGATTGAGCACTATACTAAGAAAATATCAAAAGCACTAGAAAATGTAGATTATTTAAAAGGTACTATAGAATACTTAAGAATAATAGTAAGAAATTCATATAATACTGGAAAGTATGAGAAGATTAAAGATGTATGTAAGGAAGGAATAAGCCTTTGTAAAGAAGAGCATATGGATTATAAAGTTGGTTTCTATAATAGCTATTGTAATGCACTGATTGCCCAATGTAAGGAAGAAGAAGCTTTAAAGATATTAAAAGGAACAGTTACTGAATGTTATGAAAAGAACTATACTAAGGCACTACCTAGAATATATAATAGCATTGGAGTTATATATGGTGATTATTATCAATATGGTGATGAAGCACTGAGTTGGTTTGATAGGCTTTATGAAATAAGTAAGATTGAACAAAACAAGTTTTATGAAGTAATAGCTTTATCTAATATGGGATTTTTTAGTTATGTTTTAGTAAATTATGATGAAGCATATAGGTGTTTAAATAAGGCCTCTAATATAGCTACTCAAAATGAATTAATATATATGAATTTTTATAATTATGTATATATGGCATCTACATTATATAAACAAGGAAAGTATTCTGAATGTTTTAGATATATAGATATATGCAACAAATATATAGAAAGAAATTCAATTTTTGAGCAAGAATTAGTTCCATACTATATATTGGAATATTATATAAATTCCTTAATTGGTAATAGACAAAAAGCTATGGATTATTTATTAGAAGGTAAAAAGGCTTTTGATAATACGAATTCTTTAATGAAATATAAAATGGAGCTACTTTGTATTATAAACAAGATACTCTTAGAGAGAAAAATGAAAAGTATAGAAGATGTAATTGAGGCTAGTGAAAAGATATTATATGTAGATTTAAGGGTGTCAATGTTATCCGATGGAGTTTTACAACTTTTAAATCAAGATTTAAATAGTGTAGCTACAGAAATATTTTATTACATTAAAAAGTTTGAACATGAAATAAAGTCTGATCTTAATAAATTGACTTTAATATATATTGAAGCTGTTATAGATAAATGTATGCCTATAGATGCCTTAGAAGAGGCATTAGCTCAATATAAGGATATTAAAAATTCTAATTTATCCTGGAAAATATATTATAAAATAGGATATACCTATTATGAGAATGGAGATAGGGCTAAAGCAGCGTTATATATTTCAGAGGCCTGTGATATAATACAGGATATATTATTGCAAATTCCTAAGAACTATAGAAAATCTTTTTTACAGAATCAAGGAAACATGGTGGATTGCTTTCGAATACTATTACAAATAAAAAGTTACTATAATCAAAGAAAAGGAATAAAGTTAGACCAAATAAATATTAATACAACAGAAAATATTGAAGATTTATTTCAAATTATATTAGAGAGTGATTTTGTAAATGAAGAATTTACAAAATCCTTAAAGGATTCATCTAAGGATTATCTTACAGATATTGATAGTATTGAGGACTTACTAAATAACTTATGTGGAAATAGTCAAGAAAGTATGGACATCATATGCAAATATATAAGTTATATTAGTTTAGCAACGAAAACTAATATAATAATCGAGAATAATAATAGATTTTCTATAGTGTCAAGTGATGGAAATGATGTAGAACTCCCAAATGATATGTCTATAGTTAACATAGCTAGAAATAAGGGAATACCTATTAGGTTAAGTAGAAAAGTTATTTGTGATGCCAATGGGAATATACTAAGTTATGATATCGAAAATGATATAAAAGCAGCTATGTGTATACCAATAACTCAAATTTCTAAAAACAGTAGAGGTATGAGTAAATATGATTATAATCATGATGTGTTAGGATATGTATATGTGGAAAGTAAAAGGAAATTAAATAACATAAATGAGGAGACAATGCACCAGTGTGTAACTATAGGTAAAATCTTGTATATGATAATTGATAAACTTAATATAAAAAGAAATTCTACTATAGACAAGTTGACTAAGACATTAACAAGAAGGTATTTAGAATCATTTATTCATGAACAGATAGACAGATCTTTTAATTTTAACTCTGAATTTTCAACTATAATGGTAGATATAGATAAATTTAAAACCATTAATGATACCTTTGGACATAGAATGGGTGACCAAGTATTAAGTAAGATATGTGAAGTAATTATAAAAAATATAAGACAAGATGATGCAGTAGGAAGATATGGTGGAGAAGAATTTATTATAGTATTACCTAATACAGGCATAGAGGAAGCTAAGAGTATAGCTGAAAGAATTAGAGTGAAAATTTATCAGGCAAAAGTTATGGGAGATAAAAGAGTAGTAACGGTAAGTTTAGGCGTAGCTAATTATCCTAATCATACGACTACCTATGAAGAGCTTATTGAAAAAACAGACCAAGCTTTATATGCAGCTAAAAATAGTGGTCGTAATGCTACTAGAGTATGGGAAGAATCCTATGGTTCTAAAATAAGCACTACAAATAAATTAAGTGGTATATTTGTAGGTAGTGAAAATCAAGACTATAAGAATGTATCAACTTTAATTGAATTCATAGATTTAATTAATTCAGAGGGAAATGTAGATGAAAAAATTGCCATTACAATTAATAGAATTACAGAAATTGTTGAAGCAGATTCATGTACATTGTTTACCATAAAACAAGGGGAATTAGTCAATAGATACTCTAAAACTATAGATGAAACACTGGATGAATTTGATGAAATACGTAAATACAATAAGATTAAGGCTACAATAAATTCAGGAGAAAATATTTGTGGAGTAGACTGGGATTGCATAGATGAATATGATGAAATTAAAAACATTCCTGATTTAAAATCTAATATTATAGTTTTATTAAAAGACAAAATAAATATAATTGGAGTAATATACTTAACAGCATCAATTAATCATAAGGAGTTTACTTATGATGAATTAAATTTTATTAATACTTTAGGTAAAATAATTGTTCCAATCCTAAAAGAATATCAATAATATTAAATTTATAGGTATGAAATTAGAGAGCTAGTTTCATACCTTTTATCATAAATAGATAATTAATAAAAACTTAAAAGTATATATTTTTATATATAGTATATATAAGATATACTTTAAGTAGGAGTTATAGCGCTTTTCCATAGGGAAAGGTACTTATAAGTTATTTAAAATTTATATTAAAATATAATAATGAATATTAAAGTTTGGGAGATAAATAATAGTAGTACTATTAAAAGATAAAACAATAAAATAGCAGGAGGAGAAAGATGAATTATAATTTAGGAAAAATATATCATGGATTTAAGTTGCATAGAGAAGAAAAGGTTGAAGAAATAAATTCTATAGCTAGAGTTTTTACACATGAAAAAACGGGGGCAAAATTATTACATCTGGAAAATGATGATTCTAACAAAGTATTTGCAATAGGGTTTAAAACACCACCAAGCGATGATACTGGAGTTGCTCATATATTAGAGCATAGTGTATTATGTGGTTCACGCAAATTTCCTACAAAAGAGCCCTTTGTAGAACTTATAAAAGGATCATTAAATACATTTCTAAATGCTATGACCTTTAGTGATAAAACTATATATCCACTAGCAAGTAAAAATGAAAAGGACTTTTTTAATTTAATGGATGTATATTTAGATGCAGTGTTTTATCCTAATATATATAATACAAAGGAAATTTTAATGCAAGAAGGTTGGCATTATGAATTAGAAAATGCTGAAGATGAGCTAACTTATAAGGGTGTAGTTTATAATGAAATGAAAGGAGCCTTTTCATCACCAGATGGAGTGTTAATGAGAGGAATTCAAAAATCTTTATTTGAACATAATACCTATGGATTTGAATCAGGTGGAGATCCAGAATTCATACCAGATTTAACTGAAGAGGAGTTTTTAGGATTTCATAGTAAATACTACCATCCATCTAACAGCTATATATTCTTATATGGAGATGGAAACTTAGATGAAAGATTAGCATTTATTAATGACAATTACTTAAGCAATTTTGAAAAAAAGGATATTGATGCTGAAATATTACCAGAGAAGCCTTTTAAAGAAATGAAAGAGGTTGTAACAGAATACTCTATTTCTAATGAAGATAATGAAGATGAAAAAACTTTCATGGCATTAAACTTTGTTACTGGAGAATGTACTAATGATGAATTATATATTAGTCTAAGTGTTTTAGAATATCTTTTATTAGAAACTCAAGGAGCTCCATTAAAACAAGCAATCCTTGATGCTAATCTAGGAAAGGATGTATATGGAAGTTTTGATAATGGGATTTTACAACCGGTATTTAGTATAGTACTTAAAAATAGTGATGCAAATAAAAAAGAAGAATTTAAGAATGTAGTGTTTGATACATTAAAATCTTTAGTTAAAAATGGAATTGATAAAAAACTAATAGAGGCATGCATAAACATTACAGAATTTAAGTTAAGAGAAGCAGATTTTCAGGGCATGCCTAAAGGGTTATTCTATTATATGACAGTTATGGATAGCTGGCTACATGATGGAGATCCTTTAATTCACTTAAAATATGAAAAAAATATGGAAAAAATAAAGAAAGCACTAACTTCAAATTATTTTGAACAACTAATTGAAAAATATATATTAAACAATAATCATAGCTCATTAATAGTATTAGCGCCTAAAAGGGGTTTAGCAGATGAAAAGGATAAAAAATTAAGAAGTGGATTAAAGGAATATAAAGAAAATCTGTCTGTTGAGGAAATACAAGACATAATTAATGAAACAAAGTCTTTAATAAATAGACAAAATACTCCTGATCCAGAGGAAATATTAGAAACAATACCAGTATTATCTATAGATGATATAGACCAGAAAGTTGAAGAATTGAGTGTTATAGAGGAGGATGCTTCCGGAGTGAAGCTACTTCATCATGATGCATTTACAAGTAAAATTGCTTACTTAGATTTTATGTTTGATAACAGAACCATAGCACAAGAAGATATTTCCTATCTAAGTCTATTAACCACACTACTAGGCAAAATTAATACTAAAACCTATAGTTATGTAGATTTATCTAATGAAATACTAATTAATACAGGTGGAATATATTTTAAAAATGAAGTATATGGCGATAGTAAAGATGTCCTTAGATATAGTACTTACCTTGAAGGACATTGTAGTGTAGTAGTAGATAGAGTTCCAAGAGCTTTAGAAATATTGGCAGATATAATTAAGAATACATCCTTTGAAGATAAAAAGAGAATAAGAGAACTTATAAGAGTTTTAATATCAAGAATAGAAATGAAGCTTATGGATAGAGGACATCAAGTTGCAACTACAAGATTAGGAGCTTATTTCTCTCCTGCTTATGAATATATAGAAAAAACTTCAGGATATGAGTATTATAAATTCTTAAAGGAGATAGAAAATAACTTTGATGATAGAATAGATAGTGTTATTTTGAAATTTCAAGCTATAATGAATAAGGTATTTAATAAAAATAGTTTAATAGTGGCAGTAACTGGTAAAGATGAAGAAGTTAGTGCTGTAAAGAAGAATGTTTCAGAGATATTAGAAGTATTATCTGATGAAGAAGTACAAATTAATAAGTATAGTTTCCATGAAGAAAACAAAAATGAAGGAATGCTTACTCCATCTAATGTTCAATATGTGGCAAAGGGATATAACTATAAAAAATTAGGATATGAATACACAGGAAAGTTATTAGTGCTAAAAACTATAATTGGCATGGATTATCTATGGAATAAAGTTAGAGTACAGGGTGGAGCTTATGGAGCTTTTGCTAATGTAGTGAGAAGTGGTAATTTTATGTTTGCTAGTTATAGAGACCCTAATATAAAAGAGACCTTAAAGACTTATGATAATGCAGCTAAATACTTGGATAAATTTACAACTACAGATAGAGAGATGCTAAAATACATTATAGGAACTATAAGTGAACTAGATATGCAATTAACTCCATCCATGGCAGGAGATGCAGCAGTTAGCTATTATATAAGAAGAATATCTAAGGCGGATAGACAGCAGGAAAGAAAAGAAGTGTTATCTACTACAGTTAAGGATATTAATAACTTCTCAAAATTAGTAGCAGATGTTATGAAGATGAATTATATAGTGGTTCTTGGTAATGATGGTAAGATTAAAGAAAATAAAGATGTATTTAAAAACTTAGAAAATGTGTTTAACTAAGGGGGGAGAAATTTAATCAGAAGTTATAATTTACTTATGAATTCTGATTAATATTAATTATGATAAATGATAGTATATATGGAGAAGGAGAGATCGCTCTAGAAGATGCAATAGGAGAAATGCTAGTTAATAAGGGTTTAACTATTTCTACTGCAGAATCATGTACAGGAGGAATGGTTGTAGCAAGATTAATTAACTATCCTGGTATATCAAAAAGTTTACTTGAAGGAGTAGTAACCTATAGTAATGAAGCCAAAATCAATAGAATTAACGTAAAAAGAGAAACTCTTGAGAAATTTGGAGCTGTTAGCCATCAGGTAGCAGCTCAAATGGCTGAAGGAATAGCGAAGACTTCAGGAGCTGATATAGGAATATCAACTACAGGAGTAGCAGGTCCAGGTGGAGGAACTGCTGAGAAACCAGTAGGAAGAGTATATATAGGATTATATTATAAAGGCAAGGTTACAACAAAAGAATTAAACCTTTCTGGAGATAGGCAAGAAATAAGAGAAAAATCTACTATAAATATTTTAGATATGTTAAGAAATGAATTATTAAATGATAAATTAATATAAAAAAGTAAAGCACCCATGTAAATGAGGGTGCTTTACTTTTTATGTTTATGCTTATTTTTATTATCCTTATTAATTAAAATAGAAGACAAATCAGTACCAATTAAGTTGTTAATATTTATATATCCATTACCTTGTTTATATTTTTTATCATTTATCAAGGTTGAATTTATTCTCAATAAAGTATATATATCATCAAAGGTAAACTCGTTGTTTATTTCAAATAATAGTGCACAGATACCTGCTATAAAAGCACAGGATATAGAGGTTCCACTACGAATAGTATAAGGTGATGTAAGAGGTGGGGGATATATTTTTTCACCATCTTTCTCAGATATATAATTACAGTCAGTGTTTAAAGATATAATATCATCACTGGCAGCAACAAAATCAGGTTTTTTTAATATTTTATTAGAGCCGCAACAGGAATAATCACTTATTTTATAAGTAGAATTTGTATCTATTCCACCTATTGTAAGCACTTTATCAGATAGAGCAATACCTTTTATAGTATCTTCTTTATCTTCATTATTACCAGCAGGTACAACTATTATTATGTTTTTATTTCTAAGTATAGTAAAAATTTTATCATATAGAGATAAAATAAACTTATTTAAAGTAGTTATTTCAAAAGGTGCACATACTATTTTTATATTAAATTCATCAATACTATTATATAAACATTCCAAAGCAAATAAAGTAGCTGAAATATACCCTTTACCAAGCTTATTAAAGGCTTTTACCATAACTAAATGGCTATTAACAGCAATGCCATGCTGTTTTACTTTTTTATTTGTACCTTCTCCACATATTAATCCAGAAATAAAAGTCCCATGACCATTGTCATCATAAGGGTATGTTGAACCATTAATTATATCAATAAATTTTTTTACTTTATTTGATGGGGTAGATAAATCTATATGTGGATACACGCCGCTATCAATAATACCAATACCTATGCCTTTACCGGAAACCTCTTTATTTTTTAACACTTCAAATCTTTTATTGTCTAAAAAAATTCCATTGGCATGAAGGATATTTTTGTTGCATAAAAATGCTATGTCGTCAATGCATATATATTTGACTTCCGGAAGCTCTATAATTCTTTTAATAGCTCTTTTGGTAGCAAGTACACATAAACAATGCAAGGATTTAATATTATACAAGACTTCACCTTTTGAGGATTTAATGTTTTTCTCTATTGAATTTTTAATGCTACCATATTTAATTATTATTCTATATCTATTATAAATATCATTATCCATCACATTTTTGAGAGTTGGATCAAGTTTTTTATTAAAAAGCATAAAATACTCCTTATATACTTATTACACTTATTAGTATATGTAAACTAGGAGTATTTGTTAAAGCTTTTATTTATTATAAAAATAAAAGCTAAGATTAAGAATTTTTATATTCTAATCTTAGCTTTTAAAGCTTTGTAAATTTTATTATAAATTATATATGTTCTTACACATAGAGAAAAATGCTCTTGCAATAGGAGTAAGAGTTCTTTTAGAACTTACTATTAAGAAAAGATCTCTTCTTAAGTCTACATTTTCTACTCGACTTATACACATGTTACCACTAATAAAGCCATCATCACATAGGCTTTTACTAATTATAGAAATTCCTAATCCTAGATTAATAAGTTTAAGTTGAGCATGTACACTATTTACCTCACAAAGAACTTTTAATTTCTTAGGATCTATTTTGTTAGCATGAAGCTGAGATTCTAAAGTATGTCGAGTGGCAGATTCTTTTTCTCTTATTATAAAAGGATATTTTATTAAATCATCAATAGAAATAGTTTCAGGTAAATTTAATTTAGGATTAGAAACAATAACAAGTTCATCTTCCATTATCTTATAACTATTTATTTTTGAATTATCTATGATTGTACCAACTAAACCAATTTCACATTTAAGATCTATAATATCTTTAATTATAGATACAGAACCTTGTTCTTTAATGTTAAATTTAACGTTTGAGTAGAGTTCACTAAAGGTTGAAACAAGAGTAGGTAGTAAGGAATTGCATGGAGTAGTGCTAGCAGCAATGTTTAAGACACCAGTAATATTATTATTGAAGTTAGATAGATCGGTGATAGCATTATTCCTTAAATTTATAATATCATTAGCATATTGTAGAAAAGATTCTCCTACAGGTGTAAGATTAACTTCCTTAGATGTTCTATCAAATAATTGAATATTAAGTTCTTTTTCTAAACTAGAAATATGAGAACTTATAGTAGGTTGAGATAGGTAAATAGCATTTGCAGCCTTAGAAAAACTTCTAAGTTTAGACACTGTAATAAATGCTTCTAATTGTTTAAAATCCATAGTCTACCTCCTATTAATAATAATTTAAGATTTAATAATTCGATTTATATGAAAAAAGATTTCTATTTGAGAACAGTTAAAACTCCTTACGAAAAAATAGAAAAGATAGAAGCTATCCTTTCCATTTAAAAACTATAATTCCAACTATCATTATGACAACACCGATGCATTCTCGTATTCCATATCCAGCTTCAGTAGAGCCAAACCAACCAAAATGATTGATAAGTGCAGCTGCAATAAGTTGGGCAATAAGAATAGTTGCTACAGCTATAGCCGGACCAAGACTAGACATACCCTTAATTACTGTAAACGTAATAACAGCACCCAATACTCCGGCCAAAAGGTAAAGTTTGTTAGCATCTTTTAAATTTCTAAAGGTACCGTCACCTGCAAAGAATAACACTATTAGGGCAGTTATAAGTGCAATAGCTTGGGTTAATACTGTGGTCTCCCATAGTCCAATTTTTTTTGAGAGTTCTGTATTAAATACACCTTGAACACTCATAGTTACCCCTGCAATTATTGAGAAAATTATACCCAACATAAAAACTTTCACCATCCTTTTAAAGATAGCTTACCCTAATATGGATATAATTATTTAAAATTTAAGGGGTATATCTTCGCTTAATTTTATTAATTATAAAGTTAAAATCATAGAAAAGAAATTGTTTTTAATATTAAAACTCTTTTAAATCATAACTTTTAACTAAGGTATCCCTTCTATTGTTGAGTTGTTTCCAAATCTCGATTTTATTTATCTTAGTAAAATTAAACAAATCAGTTTTATCTTTATTTTCATCTAAGGTAAATAAGTCATTTGAATAAGCCTTTCTAATTGCGTTGTTAGCATTAGAAATAGGCATGTTAAAATAGGATAGTGTTGAGAAATCTTTAACACTTATACCATGAGTATTAAACATGTCAAACATGCTTCTAGATATCTTGTTTATGTATCCTTTATCTTTAACTTTTAAGTTTACGGTATTAGATGTATCGTTAATGAAAATGTCATTATCAATTCCAACTTTAAATTTTTTATAAGGAGATAAAATTTTTGAGATTATCTCATCTAATTTATCAAGCTCTGTATTAGAGACAGAACCTAGAGGAATGTACAAATTAGATATGTTTTTATACAACTTATATTTCTTATTTAAAAATTTTTGGATAGATATAATGTCATCAACAGATTTATCATCCACCAATGCAACTAAATAATATTTCATTTTTTCCTCCCGAATGTAGATTTTTATTATAAAGTATTATATCATTATAAAATACTTTAACGCTACAATTAACAGTATTATAACATATAATAATAGGTTATAATAGACATATATAGTTAATTATATTTTTACTTTTATATGTATATAAAAATAAAAATTAAAAATTACACTTATAAATTTAAAATTTTTATTAAAATATACGAACATTGTGATATAATTATAATTATGAGATTTTAACATTTAAGAATTAGGTTTAATTGACATAGATATAGATAGACATGGAATTAAGTTAACATATGTAAAGTATGGACATTATATAAATAGTGAGGATGATACCTGTATGGAAAAATTAGTTATAAATGGAGGCAATCCATTATTTGGAAATGTAAATATTAATGGCGCAAAAAATGCAGCTGTAGCAATTTTACCAGCAGCAATTTTAGCATCTAAGGGAGTTTGTACAATAGAGAATGTTCCTAATATAGAAGATATAAATTGTTTAGAAATTATTTTAGAATATTTAGGATGTAAGGTAGAATCAAGTTGTAATTCAATAAAAATTGATAGCACAAATATAGTAACAACCAATGCTACAATCCCAGAAGTAAGGAATATGAGAGCATCCTATTACTTATTAGGATCATTATTATCTAGATTTAAAAAAGCTAGAGTAGAACTTCCAGGGGGCTGCCCTATTGGAGATAGACCAATAGATCAGCATATCAAAGGATTTGAAGCCTTAGGAGCTACAGTTACCATAGAACATGGTGCAGTAAATCTGGTTGCAGAAAAATTAGTTGGAACAACTATATATTTTGATGTAGTTAGCGTAGGAGCTACTATAAATATCATGCTTGCAGCAGTTCTTGCGGAAGGAACTACAGTTTTAGAGAATGCAGCAAAAGAACCACATGTAGTAGACGTGGCCAACTTCTTAAATACTATGGGGGCAAATGTAAAAGGTGCTGGAACGGATGTAATAAAGATTACTGGAGTAGAGGAACTTTCAGGATGTAATTATTCAGTTATACCAGATCAAATTGAAGCTGGAACCTTTATGATAGCAACAGCAGCTTGTGGTGGAGATGTTACATTAAATAATGTAATACCAAAACACTTAGAATCTATTTCAGCAAAGCTTTTGGAAATGGGTGTAGAAGTTATAGAAGATGAGGATAAAGTTATAGTTAGAAGTGGAAATAACCTTAAAGGTGTAAATATAAAGACTTTACCATATCCAGGATTTCCAACAGATGTACAACAGCCAATGAGTACTCTTTTAACTATGGCGCAAGGAAGAAGCATTGTAAATGAAAGTATATATGAATCAAGATTTAAGCATATAGATGAGTTAAAGAAGATGGGTGCAAATGTTAAAATAGAAGGTAGAATAGCTATAATAGATGGAGTTAAAAATTTATCTGGAGCTAATGTTAAAGCTACAGATTTAAGAGCAGGTGCAGCTTTAGTTATTGCAGGTCTTTCAGCCCAAGGAAAAACTGAAGTTGAAGGCATTGAGCATATAGATAGAGGATATTTGTATATAGAAGAAAAATTTAAAGCTTTAGGTGCAGATATTAGAAGAGTAAATATATAAGTTTTATATGTATTTTAGATACTAGATTGAGGAGATAATTATGAAATTTTGCCCATTATTTAGTGGTAGCAGTGGGAATAGTATATTTGTATCAGAAAACAATAGTAACATTCTAGTGGATGTGGGAATGCCAGGTAAGGCTATCGATAAAGAATTAGGGGACATAGGTATAAATCCTAATTCTATACATGGTATATTTATTACTCATGAACATTCAGATCACATTAAAGGGGCCGGAGTATTTTCAAGGAAATACGATATTCCTATATATGCACCAAGTCTCACCTGGGAAGCCATGGATGGGAAAATCGGAAGTATTAAGGAGAAAAATATAAAAATAATTGATGGTAAGTTTACTGAAATTAATGATTTGACCATAGAGAATTTTCCTATACCTCACGATGCAGTATGCCCTAGAGGTTATAGAGTACATGGCTCTAAAAAATCATGTTGTATAGCTACTGATTTAGGTCACTTTTCTATAGAAGTAAAAATGGCACTAGAAGATAGTGATATGATTTTAATAGAGAGTAATCATGATATAGAAATGGTTAAATTTGGACCATATCCATATCCATTAAAGCAAAGAATACTAAGTGCAAAAGGACATTT
This sequence comes from Clostridium sp. UBA3061, assembly GCF_002367465.1. Classification (NCBI taxonomy): domain Bacteria; kingdom Bacillati; phylum Bacillota; class Clostridia; order Eubacteriales; family Clostridiaceae; genus Clostridium; species Clostridium sp. UBA3061. Next base: position 32,849 of record NZ_DFCF01000009.1, read on the forward strand.
ATCCAATGAAGATTGTGGTAAAGCTATAGTAGATATTTTAAAAGGAAATCACAAAACTATATACTTAGGGCATCTAAGTAAAACAAATAATTATCCGGAGCTTGCTTATGAAACTGTAGCAAGTGTATTAAGGGAAAACAATATTAGCGTAGAAAAAGATATAGAATTAAAAATGTGCAATAGAGATAGGCATAGTATATTATCAGAAATATAAACAGAGTTCTTAGCTTCTTTGAAGCTCTAGAAATCGTTATCCAGGGACGTAGCCACTCTTTACTCCAACTTTGAAGAATATGGTAGTATTAGAGTGGGTAGCCATCGGATAAAAAGTTTGGTTAGTAATAGGAGGTGTAGAATGAAAAAGAAGACCTTTAGTTTAGTATTAACAATAACAGTAGTTGTAATAGCACTAGTTGTAGGCGGAATTTACCTTACAAAAACTATGAGTATAAAGAAAGATAAGGCAAGTATAATAAGTAAAGAGAAACTTGAAAATACTAAAGGAGCTACAGAGGATGATGGCTATATTGATATAACTTTATATTTTGGAGGAGATGCTGAAAAGTCCGAGCTCATAAAGGAAGAGAGACTAATTAATAGTGAGGATTTAATAGGTGAGATGATCATGCAAGAACTCATCAAAGGGCCAGCTAAAGTTAGTGAAAAAAGCAAGCCTATTTTACCAAAGGAAACAAGACTTTTAAGTTTTTCTATTAAGGATGGCATAGCAAATATTAATTTAAGCCCAGAAGCTATGTTTCAAATGTCTGAAGTTCAAGAAGTAACAATACTTAAGTCTATATCAAACTCTTTGAGTCAGTTGAAATCTGTGAGTAAAATAATGATTACAGTAAATAATCAAGGTGTTGAAAGTTTAGGTGGAAACTATAATATATCAAAACCATTTACCAAGGATGAAATAGTTACTTTAAAAATACAGAAATAATATATTATTGAAAGATAAATAAAAATTTATTATAATTAATAAAATAGATAAACAAATTTTGTTATAAAGAAGGAGAAAATAACATGAGCATATATAGCAATTGGACAAATTATGTTGTAGAGTATGTAAAAGAAAATGGAGAACCTGCATTTTGGAAAGAGTATGCAAAGGTTGAAAAATCAATATATACAAAAGCCTTAGCAATTGATGGCGGTGTTATTAGTGGAAAGTTCTCTGAATTAGTTAAAGAATTTGACGTTAATGAAATTTACTTTATGGGATTCTTAGATGGAATAAATGAAAGTATAGATAAAGAATTAGATCTTGAAGCTATAGAAAGTGATTCAGAAGTTAGCTTCAAAATAGATTATGAAAAACTATACTTCAATATGCTTGATTCTAAAGCAGACTATCTTTATACATTATCACAATGGGATAGAATATTCTCACCAGAAAAAAGAAAAGAGATACAAAAAACTTGGAGAGAATCAAAAACAGTAATAAATGAAGTTAAAGTAGGTAGAAATGATGCATGTCCTTGTGGAAGTGGTAAAAAGTACAAGAAATGTTGCGGAAAATAATATAAACATTAGCCCTAGTGAATTTTTTATTCATTAGGGTTTTTTATATATGTATTATTGTAAGATATTCTATATATGGCTATGATATAATTAATTATATGATAAATTTACAGGGGGATTGTTTATGGATAAAAATATGAAATGGCTAAAGGAAAGTAGGGTTAATAGTACAATTAATTCACTTAAAAAGAATGGTATGAATGGCTATTTAGTAAATAGTCATGAAGAACTCATTGAGAAAATTAATGAACTTACCAATGATGGTGATACAGTAAGTTGTGGTGGTTCAATGAGCCTATTTGAAACTGGAGTTATTGATTATTTAAGAAGTGGAAAATATAATTTCCTAGACAGATATGAGGATGGGTTAAGTAAGGATGATTTGAAAAAATTATATAGAAACACTTTCTCTGCTGACGTATATTTTACTAGTACTAATGCAATTACAGAAAAAGGAGAGTTATACAATGTAGATGGCAATGGAAATAGGGTAGCAGCTATGTTATATGGTCCAGATAAAGTAATAATCATAGCAGGAATAAATAAAATTGTAGAGAATATTGAAGAAGCCATTAAGAGAAATGAAAGAGTATCAGCACCTGCAAATTGCAAAAGATTAAATAGAGCTACTCCTTGTGTAAAGGTAGGCCATTGTATGGATTGTTCAAGTGAAGAGAGAATTTGCAATGAATATACTATAATAAGAAGACAGGGAAATAAGGATAGAATACATGTAATTTTCTTGAATGAGGAATTAGGATATTAATTAAAATACGAATATTAGAGTAAGTGCTTTGGCAAAATAAGTTAGTCTAAAATATTTTGCTAAAGCACTTTTTATAACTATATGAAAGATAATGAAAATTAAAGAAAGATTAAGAGAATGAAAGCTTATCTATCTATATATACTAATAGCACGGTTGAATAAATTGATATTTGAGGTAAAATATTATTAGATAATGATTGTTAAATAACAAACGTTGTTACGAGATTATAATTAAATAACTTTTAAAATATAATATAAGAATAAATTTTATTTAGGTGTAAATTATAGGAGGTCATGTATTATGAAAATTGCAGTAATAGGATGTACGCACGCAGGAACAGCAGCGGTAGTAAATGCAAAACAACTTTATCCAGATAGTGAGATTACAGTTTATGAGAGAAATGATAATATATCTTTCCTTTCTTGTGGAATTGCTTTAAGTGTATCTAATGTAGTAAATGAACCAGAAAAATTATTTTATAATTCCCCAGAAAATTTAAATAACCTTGGTATAAACATGAGAATGAATTATGATGTAACTGATATTGATATGGATGAAAAAATAATCACAGCTACAAATTTAAAGACTGGTGATATAGTAAAAGAAAAATATGATAAATTAATTTTAACCTTGGGATCGTGGCCAATAGTTCCTAATTTTGAAGGAAGAAACCTAAAAAATATATTACTATGTAAAAATTATAGTCATGCAAAAACAATTATAGAGAAATCAGCTGACTCTAAGAATGTAACAGTTGTAGGAGCTGGATATATAGGGGTAGAACTTGCTGAAGCCTTTGAAATGAAAGGTAAAAATGTAACCCTAGTTGATGCTGAAGACAGAATAATGAGTAAGTATCTTGATAAAGAGTTTACAGAAATAGCAGAGAATGAATTTAAAAACCGTGGAGTAAAACTAGCTTTAGGTGAAAAAGTTCAAAGGTTTGAAGGAGAAAATGGTATAGTATCTAAGGTAGTAACTGATAAAGGAAGTCATGAAGCAGATTTAGTAGTACTTTGCATAGGATTTATACCAAGTACAAGTTTAGTAAAAGGAAAATTAGACACTCTTCCAAATGGAGCAATAATAATAGATGAATATATGAGAACTAGTGTTAAAGATGTATTTGCAGCTGGAGATTGCTGTGTTGTAGAATATAATCCAGCAAGGGATAAGAGATATATTCCTCTTGCAACTAATGCTGTAAGAATGGGAACCTTAGTTGCTAAAAATCTAGTAAACCCAACTCTTAAGTATATGGGAACTCAAGGTACTTCAGGAATAAAGATATATGATAAATGTATAGCTTCAACAGGTTTAACAGAAGAGGTTGCTAAGAAAACCACATCTATGGAGATTGACTCAGTAATGGTTAGTGAAAATCATAGACCAGAATTTATGCCAACCTATAAGGAAGCAACCATAAAGCTTGTTTATGACAAAGCTACAAGAAGAATTCTTGGAGGACAGATTATTTCTGATGAAGATTTAACTCAACACATGAATACCCTATCTGTAGTAATTCAAAATAACATGACCATAGAAGAACTGGCAATGACAGATTTCTTTTTCCAACCACACTTTAATAAACCATGGAGCTTATTAAATACTGTAGCTCTTAAAGCACTAAAGTAATATATAAGTTATATTATATATAATTTAAAAATAACTCATCATAATTAATATGGTGAGTTATTTTCATAGTAAAATAGATTACTTTGATAAATTAAATAAAAGTAATGAGATAACAGTTAAAGTTTCTATGAAGTCTGTTTATTAGAGTTAGATTCGCTGGACCTACAATTATTATAAAAATTATTTAAAAAATTATAAACTTCTCCTGAATAAAATTTATCACTAGTATTTTTATCCATCTTGGACAATAAGACTTGGCGAGTAATAATATCATTTAGATTAACTTCTTTGCAATTTTTCATAATATCGTACATTATCATAAAAGTCGTAGTTCTTTCAAGTCCTTCATTACCATGGAAATGAAGCCAACTGCCCTCAGGTTGATTTTTTACAACTTCCATAAAATAATTTACCATAGCCTCTGTAGGTAAATTTTTATATGTTACAGGAATACGAATATAAGATAATGAATAAGATTCAGACTGCTCAGCTTCATTTTGAACCTTTGAAGGTATAATTACATCTTTAAAACCCTCTAAAGCAATAGCTTTATTAAGTGGAATAGATTTTAATCTAGAGTTTTCATCAGCAATGATTTCATTTACTGTTAAGCTTCTATTTGCATCGTTGTTAGCATTTTGCCAACTTACAGGAATACCGTCAATAAATCCATGGGATTCTTCTCTTAAGTCAATAATGGTTATAGGCAAATCATTACCTATAGAATCCTTCATTAAAGGAACTCCAGTTTTAGAAAATTGGCCACTACCAGAAATATTAAGCTTATCTAGACCAGACAAATTTATATTTTCTGAAGGAGTAATTTTATCTGTGCTCTTTCTAAAATATTTTGGTAATTCAAAAGCAGTTGGAGAATCAACTGTTAACTTTACATCTGGAATAGGAGTAGCATAACATACAACATAATTAAAGGATAGAATTATAGTTAAAAAAGCAAATAAATTAATCTTTAAAAATTTTTTCATATTTAGACACCACCTATATAATATTTAATTAGTATCTATTATAATTTTACCTATGACATTCTAAATTATTCATAGTAAAATATAGGTATTATTGGTGTAGTGATAGTATATTTTAATGTAAAACTATACAAATAGATTAATATAAAACTATTTAAATATGAAACTATTTAAATATGGAACTATAAAACTAGAAAAATAGTTAACTATGAAACTATATAACTATATAACTAGTTAACTATTTGTTCTGTTCATGCGGGTTTCAGAGATTTTACTGCTCAAATAGTATTATGAACTTATTAGTTAAATTAAAAAAATAGGAGGAAATTTAATGAATATAACATTGATAACTGTAGGAAAAATAAAAGAAAAATATTTAAGAGATGCCATAGATGAATATTCTAAAAGATTATCAAGATACTGTAAGCTTGAAATAATAGAACTTCAAGATGAGAAAACACCAGATAATGCATCAGAAAAGGAAGAACTTCAAATAAAGGATAAAGAAGGGCAAAATATATTATCAAAAATTAAAGATAATGCTTATGTTGTAGCTATGGATTTAAAAGGAAAACAAATTTCATCTGAAGAATTTGCAAATTTCATAGATAACTGTGGATTAGAAGGAAACTCTAATTTAGTTTTTATCATAGGAGGAAGCTTAGGTCTATCAGAACAAGTTATTAAAAGAGCTAATTACAAAATATGTTTTTCTAAAATGACCTTTCCCCATCAATTGTTCAGAGTAATGCTTCTAGAACAGATATATAGGGGATATAGGATAATAAAGGGTGAACCGTACCATAAGTAAATGAGGAATTTACTAAAATTGGATAGTGGAATTAAAATATTATGTTAACATCATATTACAGAATAAAAGTTAGAGGAATACTTAAAGTAAATTTTTAAGTATTCTTTTTTATATTTTTTTGGAATATCTAAAAGAAGCAAAATATAAAGAATATTTAGAAGAAGAAAGATTACTAGAAGGAAGTTGTACAGGAATCAGAAGAAATAATAATATTATTAAATCAAGATAGAAATTAAGAGTAAATAATGTGGTTCTAAATTAATTGGCGGTATGGATAGATATCATTTTTTTATTGATTAATTTGCATTTATTTACTAAAGTATAGAAAATGTGTACCATATTGTAATATAATATAGAATGTATACATATTTAGAATAAAAATGTAAGAATGAATAATGTAAATTTTGATTTGAGGTGTATAAAAGGTGGATAGAATGTATGTAGAACAAATTAAAGAAGAAGCTATGAAAAATGAATTAAATGAGTGTAAGAACAAACCACCATACTTGGATGAATTCAATTTTCCTTATTCACAGATGGATGATCATATATTTGAAATCTTGCTTTATTATATTTTTAAAGAAGATATAATAAATAAAGGTGAATTTAGCTGGAAAGATGAATACCAAGTTTTTGATGATATAAGGTTAATGAAAGAAGGATCAGATGAAGGAAGAGATTGTACATTACATTTAAAAGGGGATGCAGTTGGTGTTATTCAATGTAAATGTTATGGTACTGACATTACTAAGCCTCAGGTTGCTAGAGAAATAATAAAGCTTATTCTTTTTTATTTAAATGGTAATAAGGAGTTAATAAGTGATATTAATAACTTCACTTATTACTTTGTAGCAGCAAAAGACTTTAATAAAGAAGCTGCAACCTTAATTAATGGATTTAATAAAAATATACTGGAAGAAAATGAATTAAAGGCATGGGTGAATCAAGTAATTGATAAGTACAAGACTATAAATTGTAAGTATGAAAATATCAAAGAAGATTTAGAAAAAATTTTAAAGAAAATTAATGTTAATATGATTACAGAAGTTGATTTACATAGATTATTGTGGACTAAATATCAACATATAGCTAAATTATTCTTTAAATTAAAGGAAATTTTTGTTGAAGACATAGAATTTAATGAGGCTTTAAATCGTATATATGAAGATATAAATTCACGAGAAATGTCACTAGTACTAAAAACTGAAATATCACAAGTAACAAAAGAAATCGTGGAACTTTATGATGAAAGAGGCGAAAAAGAGTTTACTAAATTTATTAATTCGATAAAAATGCCTTTTCCAAAATTGAGGTTTGGAGTAAATAATAAAATTAAATATAAAGAAAATATATATAATTTAGCTAATATAATTATTCATGTAGCATTAATGTATAGAGCATTTCCTCAAATTGAATTACAAGGTGAGGTTGGAAAAGCAATAAAGATTTCTGATGATAGATATATTACATATTTATATTCAGAAAAAAATGAAAGTTATAAGACTATTATTTTAAATCTTATAAAATATATTGAAGGAAATCATAAATATCAACTTAAAGGAATAAAAGATATAGTAGTGGGTAGTTCATGTGCTAAATGTGGTCAAGCAAGTAATCCAGGAGCAATCTTTGATATCAACGGAATACTAAAGCAATTTACTAAAGCTGATGAAGATGGAGATAAAGAAGAATTTACAAAGTTAAGAAATAAATATGAGTTTAGTTTTCATTGTAGGAATTGTCTAGAATTTGAATGGAAAAATTCTATAGATGAAGTTACAAGTACATTAACAAGAACTATAGGGGGGGATTATTGTGGAGAATGAAGAAATATATAAGATTCTAAAAGAAGAGATTGGTGATAACTTCATAGAAGAAATTCCAAGTGAATTAAAGTTTATTGATAAATATTATATTGACAAAGAAAGAAAAAAGTTCATTTTTATTTGTAAGGTATTTGAAAGTGAACAAGAATTAATTAATAAGTGGGAATATTACCAAGATGAGGAAATTGCATTAATACTACAAAATAATACATTTAAGAATGATGATATTCGTTGGGACATGTATTATTTATTAATATATAAAGGTGATAAGCATATTGATGAATTAAAAAGTTATGAGATTGAAAGAGATAGATTCTGTTGTAAAAAGATAATTATAAATGCGCAAGCAGAGATCTTATTTAAAAGAGATTTAAAATGTAAGTTTCCATTAACCAATATATATTCAATATTTAATGAAAAGGTAGATGTAGCTAATGATGATTACTTTTTGGAAAGCATAACACAAAAATCTAATTTAGATGCAAGAAAAGTTTTAGAAGTATTAAAGTATAATAAATAATTTAGAAAATAGATAATTATAAAAGAAACATTTGAAAGGGTGATGATAAGATGTCACTTATTGAAATTTTTAAAGTTACTGTAAATCATTTTAGAGGATATAGGGAGGAAAAAACTTTTAATCTTGAAAATGGAGCAGAAGTTATTATTTTAGCAGGTCCTAATGGTTTTGGAAAGACTTCAGTTTTTGATGCTATTGAATGGGGATTTACTGGAAAGCTATCTAGATTTGAAGAACCAAATGAAGAAAGGAATAATAGTTGTTTTATTAATTTTCAACCGTTTGAACGTACTGGAGAAGTATGTATCGAATTTGGGAATAGCGATTCCAGGTACTATCTTAAAAGGGAATCAACATATGTACAATCAGATTCCACAGATTATAGTTCCAAAAAGTCTAATCTATGCGTAACAGGTGATAAGATTGGTACTGTGTATAATGATAAGGCAGTGGAATTTTTAAATACATTATTTATTAAAGAAGAATGGATAGGGAAGGTAGACTTTACAGAAATTTTTAGTAGATATCATGTACTAACTCAAGACAAAATTAAGAAGTTTATACAAGGATTAAAAGGGCCAGATAGATATAAACAAATTTCAATGATGGTTGGAACACAAAGATTCTACTCATATAAAAATTTTTTTGAGAAATTTGCAAAAACTTATAAAGATAATTCAAAAGTAATAAATGATAAGAAAAATAAAAAGCAAATTGAAATAAATAGTATAAAAGAGCTAATTCATAATGATATAAAAATTAATATTGGAAATTACAAAACAATTGAGGAGTGGATAGATTATTTAGTAAAAAGATATAATGAAATTATAGGACAATTAAATATAGAAAATTATAATACTAACAAAGACTTAAATCTTCTAGAAATAATAGCTGATTTAAAGGCAGATATTATGCAAAATCAAGAAAAATTCAAAAGCACAAAACATAAGAATGTTAATTTCAAGGAAAAATTATTGGAGATAAAATATAATTCAAAAGAATACAAGGATTACAAATCTAAATTTGAACTGTATAATAGCATTTTGCCTTTTGTGGATATGGGTCATAAGTTACTGCATTTGCAAAAGCAATTACCTCTATATAAGGAATATAATGAAATTAAGCAAAAAAATGATGTGAGTACGTTAAAAATTACTAATGAATTAAAACAAATACAAATATATTTACTTAAATTTACAACAATGTATAATCAAATTGACTTTATTTTAAATGAAGTTAATATAGAAAAGCGTCATGAAAATAATTTAGAAAAACTATTAAGTAATGAGATAAACTTATTACAAAACAATATACCTCAGTTTGATGATATAAATGAAGTTACTATAGATAGCAAATCAATTTCTTTTCATGGATATAAACAACCTGCGAGTATAGATATACAAGAAAAAATGAATTTAAATGATTTTGTTAAGAATAGTATTGATTTTTATAAAGATAACATAAATCAAATCTTAAGTAACTGTTTAGGCTTTGAAGAAAATGCATTAGAAATAAAAAAGAAAATTTCAAATTTAGATAATGATATTAAAAATTTGAGCAAACTTGAAAGTGATATCAAGAACATATTGACAGATTCATTAGTATATATTAAAAATGATACTCCTAACAATGATGGTAAAGTGAACTGTCCTGTATGTAATAGTAATTTTAATAAAGATGCATTTGTTGAAAATATAGAGAAGAAATTGATAAATGATAATCAAGAGCTTTCACTAAAAATGAAGAATAAGTCAGAATTAGAAGTACAATTAAAAAATTATAAAGATAAAATTGCTAAGTCAAAGGAAGAATATAAACAACATAATATGGAATTTATAGACAAAATTAATGGAATTAAAAATGCAATAATCTTATTAGGACAAGTTCTTAGAAAAAAAGAAAAAGATTTCACTGATAAAATTAAGAATTTGAATGAAGAAGGCATAAAAGTTCAAGAAAAACAATCTAGTGTTATGGCATTAATAAATTCATTAAATTTAAATCGTGATAATGCTAATGTACTAGAAAGGGAATTAGGAGAAAAATTGGAAGATGTAAATAATAGCTTAAATCAAAGAGGGTTTAATCTTGCCTCTTTACAGGTTGATGATTTACAAAAAATTATTAAGAATTATAATCAAAAAGTTATTAGTTTCGAGGAAACACTTAAGCAACTTGAAATTAATGTAGTTAATATTGAGGAGGATATAGAAAGTAAAGTTACAGAAATAAATTGTAAAATTATTTCTTTAGAAAATTATGAAAATGATCTGAAATATTTAGAGGAAAATTTTAATGAAGCTCACAAAGAGTTATCAAACTCAGAGAGGGTAAAAAAGTTAAAAGTATTAGAAGAACAATATATAGAGTTAAAATCTGAAGAAGAATATAACGTAAAATGTTTTGAAGCTTTAGAAAAACTTGTAGAATCTTCTACAGAAGCTATACAGGAAATAAGCCAAGACATACTTATTCAGCATCAAGAATTTATCAATACTATCTATAAAAGAATTAATCCACATCCATTATTTACAGAAATAGAATTTAACTTTGATAAAAATAACAAAGGAACAGATACCTTAAGTGTTAGTTGCGTGAATAAGAATTTTAATAATAAAGTTAATCCTGCATTTACTTTCAGTTCAGCCCAAGTTAATATAGTAGCCGTAAGCATATTTCTCGGGATGGCTCTAAGACAGCAATGTTCAAATCTTAAAACTATTATGTTGGATGACCCGATACAGAATATGGATGACTTAAATGTTATCTCATTTATAGATATTTTAAGAAATTGCCTATCAATAAATAAAACTGAAATTAATACTAAGCAGATAATCATTTCAACTCATGACCAAGACTTCTATAAAATAATGGAAAAGAAATTTAGATTTGTTGAAAATAAGTCATTTGAATTTATAGGTTATAATAATAAAGGGCCAGAAATTGCAGGATTAGAGAGTTAGTAGAAACTTTGCAAAGGGAAATTGGTAATATAATTAATATTTATTATTAATAGTGATACTTTCAAATATGTAATATGTAATAACATAAAATATAAATATATATTATAATAGTAGAATATTAAGGAATATTTAGAGCAATAAGAGCTTTAAGTATTCCTTTTTTCATTTCAAGGAGGTAATAATAAAGATGATAAAACTGTACAAAAAAGATGAACTAGAGAAATTAAAAGCAAAATACTCAAAGAAAGTGTTAAAAGGGGCTGATGAAATAATAAGAGTATTGGATGAGAACTATGGAGCTAATAGGGATGTGGACAAAGAACTTGGAGGGTGAATATTTCAGTCGTTCAGAGCGAGCCTGTACGGAGTACGTTGAGCCATGTTCACGCATTTATTGAGCCACCCTCACGCTAAAAGAGCCACTTGGACTAACGTGAGGATGATTTTTTTACTTTTTAATACCTTTGCGTTTACGCATAGAATCTTCACCTTTAATTGTTATTGTATAAGAGTCATATAAGATTCTATCTAGTATAGCATCTGCCAGTGTTCCTTCCCCAATTTTAACATGCCATGCGGCAGCTGAAAATTGTGAGCAAAACACTGTGGATGCTACCTTATGTCTAGATTCAACTATATCTAAAAGATCCCTAGCTTCGCTATCAGTAAGTGGAACTAAACACCATTCATCAAGAATTAGTAGACTAACCATTTTATATTGTTTTACTACTTTTTGATAAATTCCTTCTCCCCTTGCAACCGCAAGTTCGTTTAATAAATCAGGAAGACGTATATACTTAACAGTATAGAAGTTTATACAAGCTGCTATGCCGAAGGCAGAAGCAATATAAGTCTTGCCAGCTCCAGATGCTCCGAGAATTATTATATTATGCTTTTCCTGAACATAATTACAAGTTGATAATCTAATTATTTCAGCTTTATCTAATTGCTTATCGGCATGGTACTCTATATCTTCAACACATGCACTCGTAAAGTGAATTTCTGATTTTTTTATGAGTCTCTCAAGTTTATTATTCTTTCTTCTATCCCACTCATTATCAACTAATAATCCAAATCTATCTTCAAATGATAATCCTTTAAATGAGGAATCTTCAAGTTGGTTTCTATATGATTCTTCCATTGAGTTTAGTCTCATTTCATTTAGTTTATTTATAGTACTCTCATTAATCATTTTTAAAACCTCCCATAATATTCAGCACCTCTTATAAAGCCTTCCGGTAATGGTGTCGAAGTTTTAGGAGTGTCATCTATATTAAGCTTATCTTGACCAGTTTTTAAGATGGTTTGAACACTTTTAAAGTTTGGTGTAGCTGTATATGACAGAGCTTTTTTACATGCTACCTCTAATCTACTTAGGGAGTACTTATCTCCTAACTTTAGTAGAGCCATGCAACTTCTATATCCTTGTTGCTCAACTCTATGGATTCAACTACAATTGTTGTATTAGGACCTACCCTTTCAGCCCATGAAATAAATCTATCTGAATTCAAAGTAGTATAGTTTCTGTGATTTTCAGGCATATGTTCAATGTTAGTGCTATATTGTCCTGAATGTCCATATAACCTCATATGTGAGCAAACTCTTTGATCATTAAAAAATACCTCTATTATATTTTTAGTTACTCTAACATCTACTTTATGCTTTATATATTCATAAGGAACACTGTAAAACATAGTGTCTACCGATATATGATAATTAAATTGAACTGTTGCAACCTTCCACGTTGACATCTCATATTGTCGTTTAGGTAATGGAAGCAATGCTGACTTTTCTTCTTGAATAAATACACTCAATCTACTACCAGGTTTCTTTTGAAATGGCTTACTATTAAATTCATGTAGTTTTACTGAAATTGCTTCATTAAGTTCTATTAGCGAAAAGAACTTATGATATAGTAGAGTTAGTACAACAGAACAAGCAGCAGAAGGTTATAGTATTGAGGAACAAGAACGTTTATTACGAAAGTTTTGTGAGGATAATAACTATACTATATTCAAAGTATACTCAGACAGAGGTATTAGTGGTAAATCAATAAAGGGAAGACCTGCATTGAAGGAAATGCTAAAAGATTCAGAAGAAAAGAAGTTTGATATAGTTATTACATGGAAAATTAATAGAATAGCAAGAAACACTTTAGAGTTACTTCAAATAGTGGACTTGTTAGAGAAAAATGGCATAGCATTTAAATCATATTTTGAGAACTTTGAAACAGAAACACCAATGGGAAAGTTCTCATTACAAATGATGGGAGTAGTTGGAGAGCTAGAGCGTGGAACAATAGCTCAGAATGTAAAGATGGGAATGTTAGGCAGAGCTAGAGAAGGTTGCTGGAGTGGTAATATTTTACTGTGATGCAATTTGAAGGGAAAATATGGTTCGACTAATAAAAAGAGAAAAGATACAGAGCTTGTTATAAATGAATCAGAAGCAGAAATAGTTAGAACTATTTTCTCTATGTACTCAGAAGGTAATGGCTATAAGGCAATAGCAAATGACCTAAATAAATTTGGATACACAACTAAAAGAGGTAATCCGTTCTCGGTCAATGTCATAAAGGACATACTAAAAAATCCAGTGTATATAGGAAAGATAAGATACAATGGATTACAAAATTGGAGTGAGAAAAGAAGAAGGCATAAAAATCCTAATCCATTGTTAGTAGATGGTATTCATGAAGCAATAATAGAACAAGAGCTTTGGGATAAGGTACAAAAAATGATGGAAGATAGTAAGGGAAAACCTTCTAGGATATATGATGGTGAATTTCCACTCACTGGAATCTTAAAATGTCCTGTATGTAATTCTGTGATGGTCATCATGAGAAGTTCGAAAGCAAGAAAAGATGGAACAAGACATAGGATAGAATACTATTGTTGCGGTGCTTGGAAGAATAAAGGTACAGCAGTTTGCAATAGTAATTCAATCAATGTCAATAAAGCTAATGACTATGTGTGTGGTAAGCTATCAGAACTACTAAGTAATGACAAGTTAATGAAAGATATAGTAGTAAACATAAATTCAACTAGAAAAGCAATGGTAGATCCTTCAAAAGATGAACTAGAAAAGATTTCGAAGGAGCTGGAAAAGGTAGAAGTTAAGAAGAAAAAGGTATTTAAGCCTATGAGGATGACATAATAACTAAAAAAGATTTCTCAGATAGAATGGCAGAGATAACATCAAGAGAGGAAATGCTCCAACAGGAAGTAAACAACCTAAAGAGCAACATCCTAGATGATGGGGTGCAGGAGGTTTCATATGAGTTTGTAAGAGAGATACTGTCAAGTTTCAGTAAGATGTTATCGGAGTTGCCATCAAGGGAACAACAAAAGAGACTATTGCACATGCTGATTTCAAAAATAACCATAAACAAACTAGAGATATAGAATTAATAGAGCTTAATATAAATGATAACTTAATAAGTTACCTAAGTAATGGAGGAGGTTCTCCTTCTTATTTTGTTTCTAGAAGAAAGTTGATGATAAATCCTGTAAATATAAGGATTTGTATATAATAATGAAGAAAAATTGTAAAATAATGTTTGAGATATGTTATAATTAACTCATTAGGAACTATAAATTGTAATTTGTCATGAAGATTATTTATATTTGAAGGAGGTAGAAGCATATGCAAAAAAAACATGATACATATAAAGTTACTGAATCTGAATTCAAAGAACTAATTAACGACGGAGATGATACTGTATTCTTAGAATATGATAGGTCAACAGGTATTCTTACTGAAGACGGTTATATTGAATTGGATGGCGAGGACGAAGAAATTATTGGCAAAGAACTTATCAATTCCTTTATCGATGGCGACAGCGATACTATGTATGCACGAAATGATAAACTTGGTATAAATTACGAATTTACTCGCTTTGAGAGCAAGAAAAAGTAAACCGGCGATATGCGTAACAAATGATAAGTATACATACTATCATCATAATCCCCATTGTTGTCAAAATTACCTTTATCGTCGAGATTGCGAGAATAACATGAAGCTGATAAATTAGAATTTGTAAAGGAAGATATGTATGCGTTTAGTATGTAATAGTATAAAGTCAATGGAATAATTATATAAGCAGAGAAAATGCACTAAGTATCATAATGTTAGACCGTAAAATTGGTATTAAAATAGATAAAATAATGACACAATCAAAAAGTTTAATAGAATTATTTTAAGGAATTCAACCAAAGCAATCATAGATAAATAAGAAACATTTAGAACTCATCGCTACATTTGAAAGGATAAAATTGGTGCTATTATGAATTTACAAGAATTTCTAGAATCAATAGAAAGTGATTACTTATATTTATTGTATAAGGAATTTAATAATATTTTCCCGGGGTGCTGTATTGAAGCATCGAATGTTTTATGTGGTTTTATTCAGTTGTTTTATGATGCAACTTTTGTACAAAAATATATCGCTAATGTACCTTATCCACATAGTTATATATCAAATAGTAAAGGTATAATTATAGATTTTACATCGTTTCAATATATTCAAAGAAATGGGTATGAGGATGTTACAAAGGAAGCTTTGCTTAATATAGCAAGAAAATGTGAATGTTTTCCTGTATCATCAAATATTTATTTGGGTAATACAGTCACAGAAAATAGTGTAAATAGTAATTTTAATGTTATCGATATTCCATGTTTTTATATAGAGGATGAAAAGCTATTAAGGGAAAAATATACTTCAGCAGATTTTATTAAGTATTGTAATAACTATGCTACTAAGATAGGTGATATAGTATCTGATTATATAAATTACAATGTGATGCCAAATCTTTAGAATCTATAATTATAATCAATAATAGATATTAATACCTTATCAAAATTTTATGAATGAAAGGTGATCAAATGAAATTAGAATTTAACAGAGTAATTGCATGAAAAACAATAGATGAAATTATTTTGTTTAGAGAAATGGCAAATTTGTTTAATACAAATATAAGTAAATGTACATATGTAGATGAAGTTCATGGTAAAAGGGGAATGATAGAATTTAGTTCAAATTACTTACTGTCTAACAAAAAAGTTAAAATTTCAGATTTACTATTACTTACTTTTGATAGATATACGAAAGAATTGAGGGTTTGCTTCTGCAAGCAAAATATAGACATGGGATGATAAAGAAATTCTTTAATTTTAATGCAAATATATTTCAATGGTAATTGCTTTTGGATAGGCCTAATATTACTAGTACACGATTTCCAAATAATATGTTGAATTTTAGAAATAATTACACTAGCATAACTGCATATGGGATATTCTATCATGATAATACAGGTAGTATAGATTTTTTATATACAATTCCAAGGTATATTAATTCAAGTACAAGAATCACAATACCAACTGCGAGATGTATAAGAGCTTATAGATTTAATCAACCGTGTACAAATCCTAATAGTTCTTGTACCGGTGGTATTCTACCAAGTGAGGCAATTTCTACATGTTCAGTGGATACATTTGAGAAACAAGTTTTAAAGTGTAAAATAGGTACTCCAATAACATCTTCTATAGCTCCATATATAGTAAGTTTATTGAACTCTATGAGAAGTAGTGCTCATGATTCTTCTATAATAGATGAATTGTTAAATTATATTGATTCTAATAATGAATATTTCAATGAAACCATTACACATGATTATAATCCTGCTGCATTAATTGTTATCACAGATAGTAGTCTTATTGATGATGTTACTGCTACTAATTGTTAATGAGGAATATGGGTTCTAATGATTACTTAAATACCAGATAAATTCAAATTTGTAGAGTTGGTTAGAAGTTTTATTAAAGATAATAAAAGTGCTATCACTTACTACTGATACGCCGAACCGTACCATAAGTAAGCCTCTAAATCTTTGATTTAGTTAGACGAACTTACTCAGCGAACGAAGTGAGTCGAGTTTCCTTTAAGACCAAGTGAGATTTATAGCCTTAGGTGTTGATATAACTTGAATAAGGCTTTTTTACAAGTAAAAACAACGTATCATAAGCAATAGTATATTTACAAAATATGTTATAATGAAAAGTGAATAATAGTAAGTAAAAGATAAACAGTAATTTGTGGAGGAGATAAGATATGGCTTCTAGTCAAGAGTATTTAGATTTTATTATTGGGCAATTAGATACGCTGGACGATATTTCCTTCAGAAAAATGATGGGAGAATATATTTTATATTTTCAAGGAAAAATTTTTGGTGGAATATACGATGACCGGTTTTTGGTTAAGATAACCAAGACAAGTAGACACTTGATGCTAGGAGCAATTGAAGAGTTGCCTTATGATGGGGCAAAACCAATGTTTTTGGTTGACGATGTTGATAATAAAGAGTTTCTATATCAACTGATTACAAAAATGTATGAAGAACTTCCTGCTCCAAAAGTAAAAAAGTAATTTTTGAATTCTAATTTATGTGTTAGTTAAAGATTTTTAAATAGAAAAAATTATTTAGGTTTATTTTTGATAAAAATTTGATATAATATAAGTAAGATTCTAAATCTATGATTTAGTTAATCGAACTTATGCAAAGCTAAATAAGAAATGCAGATAATAAAAAAGTAGAGTGCGCTAACACTCTACTATATACAATTCTAGTTGCTTAGGCAACTGGTATCACATATTTTTATGGTAATAAAAATAGTAGCTTCCAAATTGCGCGTGGGGCTACTATTTTTTTTGATATTTTATCTATAAGTAACACCATAGTAAGCGTCAAAAAGTAGAT
>NZ_DFCF01000006.1:0-154405 GCF_002367465.1 Clostridium sp. UBA3061
TTGCCTTAGAATAGTCCTTTAACTAAAAAAAGAACTACAAGACCTTAGTCTGTAGTTCTATAGAAAATAGATTATTATCTTCTATTTCTTTCTGCTTTTCTTGCTCTTCTGCAATCTGGGCATCTTACTGGCTCATTTTCGAATCCTTTTTCAGCGTAGAAAGCTTGCTCTCCCTCTGTAAATATAAATTCTTTACCACAGTCTTTGCATAATATTGTTTTATCTGCCATTTTAATTCCTCCATTTTTAAAGATTTACATTCAATTAACCAATTCCCTAAAAACGGAGAAAGTTATAATAGATGTGAATCTTTTTATTTTATGGTTTCAGTTTATCACTTTGCTAGTTAAATTTCAAGTATTTTTTGAATACTTATATCCATTTTTATACCAATTATAGGATTATTTTATTTTTAAATAACTCATATACTATATATAAAATCAATCCTTATATTTTAATAAATTATTATAATTTTATATAAAAATAAAGCTATAAGATTAATTCTTATAGCTTCTATTGAAATATTAAATATTACTATCTTCTATTTCTTTCTGATTTTCTTGCTCTTCTGCAATCAGCACATCTTACTGGGTCATTTTCGAATCCTTTTTCAGCGTAGAAAGCTTGCTCTCCTTCTGTGAATATGAATTCATTTCCGCAATCTTTACATGTTAATGTTCTATCTGCCATTTTTCATTCCTCCATTTTTAAAGATTTACTTTTAACTAACTGATTCTCTAAAACTGGAGAAAAGTGTTATTAATCTTAAATCTTTATAATATATTTTTGTATTTACTACTCTTTTAGTATATCATGGCGATAATAATAATTCAATATATATTTTAATTTTATTTCCTAGATTTTTGCACTTTAACTTTTTTACCTTTAATAATTATCTCTCCATATTTTTTTAAGAAGTTCTCACCTTTATTATTCAGTATATCTACATAAGAAATATTATCTTGTATATCTATTATACCAATATCGTCTCCATTCAAATCTGGAAGATTACTAAGAGCTCCCACTATATCTATATTCCTTATTTTCTTTTTTTTACCAGCTCCAATGTATACTTTTAAGATATCTTTATGAATTACTTTCTTTTTATTTCTCTGTCCTACTTTAAGTTCTTTCTGACTCTCCTTAAATACACTCTTACCTTCTTTAATCTCTAAATCACTTGGGAAATTCCCCTTTTTAATACTATACCCTAAGTATTCTTCTATAGAAGTCAAATACTTCTTTTCATATTCAGAAACTAAAGTTATAGCTGTTCCTTCCCGTCCTGCTCTTCCCGTTCTACCTATTCTATGAACATAACTTTCCCTTTCCATTGGAACTTCATAATTAAATACATGAGTTATATTATCTACATGAATCCCTCTTGCTGCAATATCCGTAGCAACCAGTACTTTAAATTCCTCATTCTTGAACCTTTCCATAGTTTCAATCCTTATTTTTTGTTCCATATCTCCATGTAGTTGTTCTACTGAAATTCCCTCTGACTTTAATTCTTCATACACTTTTTTAACTTTATCTTTGGTATTACAAAATATTATAGCTGCATCCGGTGTGCATGCATATAAGTTCTTCCATAAGGCTTTAAACTTATCTTTATGTTCAACATTTAAATATGATTCTTTTATTTTATCGCGATTAAATATCTTGGATTCTATTTCTAAAAATCTAGGGTTTATCATATAATTAGTGCATAGCTCCTCGATACTTTCTGGTATTGTTGCAGAAAATAGAGCTGTTGTCCTTTTTTTCGGTAGTCTATCTAGTATATCACTTATCTGATCTATAAAACCCATATTTAGCATTTTATCTGCTTCATCAATGATTACATATGTTAAATCCTTAAAGTTTAAGTTTCCTCTATTCATATGGTCACTTATCCTCCCAGGTGTTCCTATTACTATATGTACCCTCTGCTTAAGTTCTCTAACCTGCTCATTAAAAGGCTGCTTTCCAAAAACAGCAGCACATCTAACTTTTTTTATTCTCCCTATATTGGATATATCATCTTTAACCTGTAATGCAAGTTCTCTTGTGGGAACTAGAACTAATGCTGTTATTTTTCCCTCTTCTACCCTAACTTCATTACAAATAGGAACTCCAAAGCTCGCTGTTTTCCCACTTCCAGTTTGTGATTTTACTATAATATCTTCTCCATCCAAAAGACTTGGAATTGTTTTATCTTGAACTTCAGAAGGATTTTCAAACCCTAGATTGTTTAGAGCCTGTAATATGTTTTCACTTAAATTATATTTTTTAAATCCACTTTCCATAACTATCTCCTTGTATCTAATTAATATCTAATCATTATTCCTATTTTACATCATATTAGATTTATATATATATTTCTACTTATTTTTAAAATTTTATACATTAATACTTTTTATATAAATAGTTAATTCTATATAGCTCAAAAATAAAAGCTATAAGAATCACTTCTTATAGCTTTCATTGAAATATTAAATATTAATTATCTTCTATTTCTTTCTGCTTTTCTTGCTCTTCTGCAATCAGCACATCTAGTTGGCTCATTTTCGAATCCTTTTTCAGCGTAGAAAGCTTGCTCTCCCTCTGTGAATACGAATTCGTTTCCGCAATCTCTGCATGTTAATGTTCTATCTGCCATTTACAATTCCTCCATTTTAAAGATCCACCTATTATTAACAAATCCTCGAATTGAAGAAAATTATTATATATGTTAAATCTTTATTTCAATTTTATTTGTGTTTAACCACTTACTCAGTATAACATACACTTTACGTATAATGCAAGTAATTATATAAATATTTTATTTTATCTTTATTTATACAGTAGTAATCCCTTTATTACTTATTTCAAATACTATTTGTTCACCCTTACCATCTACTAAAATATTACATCCATCGTAAACTTCCCCAGCTATAATTTTTTTTGCAATCATGGTTTCTAAAACATTTCCAATATATCTTTTTAGTGGTCTTGCCCCATAAACTGGATCATAGCCTTCTGTTGCTAAAATCTCCTTAGCTACGTCAGTAATTTCTAAACCTATATTTTTATCATATAATCTTCTTCTAACATGGTCAATAAATATATCTATAATTTTCTTTATACCTTCAATATTTAGTGGTTTAAACATTATAATGTCATCTACACGGTTTAAAAATTCTGGCTTGAACCTACTCTTCATTTCACTCATTACTAAAGCTTTAGTTTTTTCAGTAATCACACCACTATCCTCTAGTAGATGACTACTACCTATATTAGAAGTCATAATTATTATAGTATTTTTAAAGTCTATAGTTTTGCCCTTATTATCAGTGAGTCTTCCATCATCTAATATTTGTAGAAATACGTTAAATACATCTTCATGAGCCTTTTCTATCTCATCAAATAAAACTACTGAATATGGATTTCTTCTTACCGCTTCAGTTAATTGTCCCCCTTCTTCATAACCTACATATCCTGGAGGCGCTCCTATAAGTCTTGATACTGAATATTTTTCCATGTACTCTGACATATCAATTCTTATAATATTTTCTTCACTATCAAATAAATTTCTCGCTAAAGTTTTAGCCAGTTCTGTTTTACCTACCCCTGTAGGCCCTAGGAAAATGAATGAACCAATAGGCTTATTTTCATCTTTCATCCCTGCTCTAGCCCTAATTACGGCATTAGCAACAGCTGTTACTGCTTCATCTTGACCTATTACCCTATTGCTAAGTTCCTCCTCTAATCTTAATAGTTTTTCTCTTTCCCCTTCTACTAATCGTGTTACTGGAATTCCAGTCCACTTAGATACAATTTGAGAAATTTCTTCTTCTGTAACCTCTTCTTTGAGAAGGGCTGTTTCATAATTATTGTGCATGCTTTCTTCTTTTTCCTTTATTTCTTCTTCAAGACGTGGTATAACCCCATATTTTAGTTCTGCAGCACTATTTAAATCATATTCTCTCTCATACCTTTCAACCTTACCTCTAGCTTCATCCAATTGCTCTTTCAAAGTTCTAACTTCAAGAATCTTGCTTTTTTCTTGTTCATATTTAGCAGTCATTTCATCATTTTTTTCTTTTAATTCTGCTAACTCCTTTTGAAGTTGTTCAAGTCTCTTTTGAGATGCTTCATCACTTTCTTTAATCAGAGCTTCTCTTTCAGTTTCTAATGTAAATAGCTTTCTTCTAACCATATCAAGTTCTGTAGGAAGAGAATCTATTTCACTTCTTATCATAGCCCCAGCTTCATCAATTAAATCTATGGCTTTGTCTGGTAAAAACCTATCTTGAATATACCTATTAGATAATTTGGCTGCTGTTACTATAGCTGAATCATGAATTCTAACTCCATGGTGTATTTCAAATCTTTCCTTAAGTCCTCTTAATATTGAAATTGTATCTTGTACTGTAGGCTCTTCTGCAATAACTGGTTGAAATCTTCTCTCTAATGCTTTATCTTTTTCTATATATTGTCTATATTCATCAAAAGTAGTAGCTCCAATACAATGTAATTCTCCTCTTGCTAGCATAGGCTTTATAAGATTTCCTGCATCCATAGCTCCATCAGCTTTTCCAGCACCTACAATAGTATGAATTTCATCTATAAATAATATTATCTTCCCATCAGAACTCTTAACTTCCTTTAGTACAGCTTTAAGTCTTTCTTCAAATTCACCTCTATACTTAGCTCCTGCAATTAAAGCTCCCATATCTAAAGAAAAAATCATCCTGTCTTTTAATCCTTCTGGTACATCTCCACGTACAATTCTTTCTGCCAAACCTTCAACTATGGCAGTCTTACCTACTCCAGGCTCACCAATAAGCACTGGATTGTTTTTAGTTCTTCTTGATAAAATTCTAATTACACGTCTTATCTCTTCATCTCTTCCTATTACAGGATCTAATTTATGTTCCTTAGCAAGGTCAATTAAATTCGTTCCATACTTAGCAAGAGCATCATAAGTTCCCTCTGGATCATTAGTATCTACCCTTTGATTTCCCCTAACCTGAGATAACACTTCCATAAATTTTTCTTTATCTATGCCATATTCCTTAAGTATTTTCCCTGATATACCTTTTGCATCAACCTCCATGATAGCCATCATTATGTGTTCTACACTTATATAGGAATCATGAAATTTCTCTGATATATCTTGAGCCTTAACTAAAACTTCATTGATTCTTCTAGTGGCAGTAACTCCAGATGAACGAGCTCCTTCTCCTAATACTTTAGGCATTTTCTCTAGCTCTAAATTTACTTTTCTTTTAATTCCTTCAACATCCACACCCATTTTTTCAAGGACATTAGGTATTAATCCATCTCTTTGATTTAGAAGTGCAGAGAATAAATGAATAATATCTACTTGTTGATGATTATTTCTTACTGCTTCCTCATAGGCATCATTTAAACTTTGTTGAACTCTTATTGTTAATTTTTCTGTCTCCATAACATCACCTGCTACTCCAATTTTATATCTAATTAAGTAGCATTTCTCCCTTCATAAAACTTAAATATTATTAACTATCTTTCTAAATAGCTTTAAAAATTCTTCTCTTTCACCATTTGTGTCTAAGGCATTTAAAACATATCCATACAATTTTCTTTCAAAAGCTATATGTTCATTCTTCACTTCCTTGCCTTCATCTGTAAGTTGTAATCCATAGGATCTTCTGTCTCTCTTACTAATAGTTCTATTCACATAATTAAGTCTTTCTAGCCTATCTATAGCACTGGTTAAAGTACTTTTAGGTATGTCTAACATATTACAAATTTCCTTTAAAATTATATCATCCCTATCATAGACAATTCTTATAATACTAATTTCCATAGTATTAAGTCTTTCTATCCTAGGAAATTCCTCCATAGTCCTATGTTGATTTGAAAAAGACAAAAACATTTTCCATAAATTCGAAAATTCTTCAATTAACTTGTCATTATCCTCCATTACACCTACTCCTTTAAAATCTTCTTATATCCTACAATCATCATAATTCAATTATTAAATCAATAGATTACAACCTATATTATTGTTTGCTAAACGTAAAATTTAATTAGTACGAATTTCGTACTATATCTTTAAATAAATAGTACTACCATCGTACTATTTTGTCAATAATGAAATTTTTTTAATCAAAAATAAAAGTAATAATGAAAATCTACTATCATTATTACTTTTATTTTATATTTACAATAAATTTTGATTTAATTATTTCTTATTTCTTATTTCTTATTTCTTATTTCTTTTCCCTAACTACTGACGAGTTTTCTTCATAGATTTTCTCTTATTAGTAGAAGTGTTTTTACCCTTTTTTCTTTCTAAAGAAGTTCTTCCATGACTACCTCTAGGTAAAACTGTTTTACTATTACTATGTTCTTTACCAACCTTTTTATGCCTACTGTAATTTCCACCATGGTTAAGATTTTTTCCTTGTGTTTTAGGCCTTATTAAACACTTCGGTCCATTTCCTATTAAATCTTCTCTTCCAGCTTCCACTAAAGCTTCATATACTATATCATACTTTTTAGGGTTTCTATATTGAAGAAGAGCTCTTTGCATTGCTTTTTCCCTCTTGCTCTTAGGTACATATATCTCTTTCATAGTTAATGGATCTACCCCTGTATAAAACATAGCTGTAGATAAAGTTCCAGGTGTTGGATAAAAATCCTGAACTTGCTCTGGCTGATAATTAATATCTCTTAGATATTCTGCTAACTCTATAGCTGATGCTAATGTACTCCCTGGATGACTAGACATTAAGTAAGGTATAATATATTGTTTCTTTCCAACTTGCTCAGTAAGATTATAAAACTTATCTACAAATCTATCATAGGTCTTCCCAGATGGTTTTCCCATATACTTTAAAACATCAGCACAAACATGCTCTGGAGCTACCTTTAATTGTCCACTTACATGATGTTCTACAAGTTCTTTAAAGAAGGTATCATTTTTATCTGCCATTATATAATCATAACGTAACCCTGAGCGTACAAATGCCTTCTTCACCTTAGGAGTAGCTCTTACCTTTCTTAGTAGTTCTAAATACTCAGTATGATCTGCATCTATATTTTTACATGGTTTTGGATATAAACATTGCTTATGCTTACATGCACCATGCTTAAGCTGAGTTTTGCATGCAGGGCGTCTAAAGTTTGCAGTAGGACCTCCCACATCATGAATATATCCTTTAAAATCAGGTAAATTTGTTATTTCTACAACTTCTTGTAAAATAGAATCTTCGCTTCTACTCTGAACTATTCTTCCTTGATGGAAAGTTATAGCACAAAAAGAACAATTTCCAAAGCAACCTCTAGAACTAACTATACTAAATTTAACCTCTTCTATAGCAGCTATTCCACCTGCTTCTTCATAACAAGGATGATAATTTTTTGTGTAAGATAATCCATAAACATGGTCTAACTCTTCCCTAGTTAGTGGCATCTCTGGTCTATTTTGTACCACATATCTATTGGCATGCTTTTGTACTAGAGCCTTTCCTCTTACTGGATCTTGTTCTTCATATTGAACCTTAAATGCTTTGGCATACTCCATCTTATCTATAGATACAGCTTTATAGGACGGTATCTCAATATACCCGCTTACATATTCTAAGTCATCTATCATATAGCATGTTCCAGGCACATGTCTTATATACTGAACTTCTAATCCATCATTTAAACAATTTGCCACTTCTACTATTTGCTTTTCACTCATTCCATATATAAGTAAATCAGCTCCACTATCTACTAACATTGATTTTCTTACCTTATCACTCCAGTAATCATAATGGGCAAATCTCCTAAGACTAGCCTCTACTCCACCAATTATAACCGGAATATTCTTATATGCTTCTCTAATTTTATTACAGTATACAATAGTAGCTCGATCTGGTCTTAAACCTATTTTCCCACCTGGAGAATAAAGATCCTTTTCTCTAACTCTTTTAGCTACAGTGTAATGATTTACCATGGAATCCATGTTACCACCATTAACTAAAAATCCTAATCTAGGTCTTCCTAATTTCATAAAATCTTCAGTGTTATGCCAATCAGGTTGAGGAATTATTCCTACTTTAAATCCTGCATCTTCAAGAACTCTAGAAATTATAGCAGTACCAAAGCTATGATGGTCTATGTATGCATCTCCTGTTACTATTATAAAATCTAACTGTTCCCATTGTCTTTCTAACATATCATCTTTACAAATTGGTAAAAATCTATTTTCTAACATTTAATCACCTACTCAAATATAGTTCAAATTTATAATTCAACTCAAGGTCTAATTATACTATAAAAAGAATCAAGAGACTATTTCTTTTACAAAATAATCTCTTGACTCTAAATTAAATATATTGGTATTTTATAATAGTTGGCTAAATTAATTTATATTGTTACTTAAAACCCTTAACACCTTAAGCTATTTTAGTAACTTTTTCTTCCTTTAACATCTGTGCAACGTAGTTAGCTAAATCAACAACTCTTGCTGAATATCCCCACTCATTATCATACCAAGATGCTACTTTAATCATGTTTCCATTTACCATAGTTGATAATCCATCTACTATAGAAGATCTACTATCTCCTTTAAAGTCTACAGATACTAATGGTAATTCACATAAACCTAATATTCCCTTAAGTTCATTTTCAGATGCTTCTTTAATTACTCTATTTATTTCTTCTACGGTAGTTTCTTTTTCAACTTCGCATACTAAATCTGTTATAGATACAGCAGCTGTTGGAACTCTTAATGCAAATCCATCTAATCTACCCTTTAATTGAGGTAATACCTTTGCAACCGCTTTTGCAGCTCCAGTTGTAGTTGGCACTATAGATTCCCCTGCCGCTCTTGCTCTTCTTAAATCTTTATGACTCTTATCAAGGATTTGTTGGTCATTTGTATAAGAGTGAACTGTAGTTATAAATCCTTTTTTAATCCCAAATTTATCATCTATTACTTTAGCTACAGGTGCTAGACAATTAGTAGTACATGATGCATTTGATATGATTGTATGTTGTGATAAATCTAAATCAGAATCATTTACACCCATTACTACTGTTATATCTTCATCTTTACCTGGTGCTGTTAATATAACTTTTTTAGCTCCTGCTTTTACATGATCCATAAGTTCTTCTTTTGTTTTAAATTTTCCAGTAGACTCTATAACTAAATCAACCTCTAAGTCCTTCCAAGGAATTTCTTTTGGTGATCCACATCTTGTTATCTTTATTTCTTTATTATTAATTATTATTGAATCCTCTGTTGTCTTAACGTCTCCTTTGAAGGTACCAAAGCATGAATCATAAACAAATAAATGTGCAAGTGTTTTTATATCTGCTCTAGCATTTATAGCTACAATATTAAAATCCGTCTCAGGACTTTCACATGCTATCCTTAAAAAAGTTCTTCCGATTCTTCCGAATCCATTTATTCCAACGTTTATCATAATTGAACCCCCGCAATTCATTGTTATACTCTTTATATCAATATAGTATATCACATTAGAATATGTGTCAAATATAGTATATCATATTTTTTCTTAATTTCCCGTTGAAATATAGTATTTACTTTCATTTTCTTTTATTTACTACCATTTTCATATTTATATTTATGTAAAAAATATTTAATTTACTAGGTTGATTATTAAATTTCATTAAAAACTAATCATTTAAATCTGATATATATGCTACACTTTTACTTTTATAATATAAATAAAAATCCCACCAAGTTGGTGAGATTTTTATTTGTTATTTTTAAATATGAGTTTGAAGTTTAGCTTTAATGTCTTCTGGAGACATATAGCCTACCATTCTATCTACAGGAATTCCATCTTTAAGTACTACCATAGTGGGTACACTCATAACAGAGAATTTTTTAGCAAGAGATCTACTTTCATCAATATCTGACTTTAAAAATTTAACTTTACCATCAAAATCTCCTTGAATATCTTCTAACACTGGAGTTAATCTTTGGCATGGTCCACACCAAGTAGCAAAGAAATCCACTAAAACTAAACCTTTGCCTGCTTCATTTTCAAAATTATTTTCATCTATAACTTTCATAATAATCATCCTCCTATTCTTTTAAAGGTTAATACCTTTATTTTACTATAAATACATAAATTAAAAAAGCCTTCTTTTCATCATTATCCCATTTTATTTCGTACATCTAAGTATAATCCTTAAAAATCCTTTTAATATCATCATCAATCTACGAATTTCAAAGATTATACCATATCAATATTTTTTATATGCTATTTTTCTAGCCATTAACCCTATAATAGGAATTTCATATTCTTTATATTCATAACACTTCACCATTGAAATAATTTCAAATATAGTTATAACTATAGCAACTATACCTGTTATTATTGCTGATAGTAATATAGTACCTAGGGCCCCATATGCTAGAGGTCTAAAAAACATTAATCCTATACTACCACCTATAATCATAAATATAATAGAACTAAATATAATACCTACAATATTTATTAAAAAAGCTTGCATAGCATGAAACTTCACAAAACTGCTATCCTTTTCTAAAATATAAATTACAATAGGAGCAAGCCATGCTATAATCTTTATTCCTGGAATAAAAATTACTACTATTGCTGCACCGTAAGCAATCAGAGCCATAACATTAGCATCTATATTTCCTATAGAAGACTTATGTGGTTCATAAATATTCATATAATACCATCTCCTTTTATATCCATATAATTATATTATTCCTTAATATAGTTATAATTACAATATATTTAATTACTTATTTTTAATTTTTAAAATTTATAAAAAAAGGAATGGAAAAAGCTCATAAATAGTTAATTTCGATTTATGAACTTTCTACATTCCTAATAAATATGAAATTATATATGTTTATACTTACTTAAGCTCACCATGTTTTTCATAATGTGCAATTTCTTTTATTTTATTGCTATGATCTACAAAAACCACTGTTGGTTTATGTTCTTTGGCTTCTTCTCCATTCATTTCACAATAACTCATAATTATAACCTTATCTCCTACTTGAACACATCTAGCTGCTGCTCCATTAAGGCATATAAGACCACTACCTCTTTTTCCTGCTATAGTATAAGTTTCAAATCTACTTCCATTGTTAATATCTACAATTTGAACCTTTTCATATTCTAGAATTCCTGCTGCATCAAGTAAATCTTCATCTACTGTAATACTCCCTACATAATCAAGCTCAGCTTGGACTACAGTAGCTCTGTGTATTTTTCCCTTTAACATCGTTATTGTCATTGTTTTTCCTCCTAATTATATGTGATAAGTAAAGTTATCAATTAATCTTGCTTTTTTAAAGTACACTGCCAATGCTACTAGGACATCCTCCTTAATCTCTTTTACCATCTCTAAACTTTCACTGCTTACCACTTCTATATAATCTATTTTGGCTAAATCTTCTTTCTCTATATTTTCCCTAATTAGCTTTTTAATATTATCTGGATTTCTTTCTCCATCCTCTAATAGTTTTTTAGCCATAGAAAGAGATTTATTAAGCACTAATGCAGCCTTTCTTTCTTCTGGAGATAAATATATATTTCTTGAACTCTTCGCAAGTCCATCAGTTTCTCTAATAATTGGACATCCTACTACTTCAATATCAAAATTCAGATCTCTTACCATTCTTTTTATAACCGCTAATTGCTGAGCATCCTTTTCTCCAAAATATGCTCTATGGGCAGGTATAATATTAAATAACTTAGAAACTACAGTGCAAACTCCTCTAAAGTGCGTTGGTCTGCTACTTCCACAAAGTCCAGTGGTCAAACCACCTACCTCTACAAAAGTTGAAGCATCTTTATAATACATATCTTCACTTTCTGGATGAAATATTAAACTTGCTCCAGCATTTTCACAAAGTTTTGAATCCCTTTCTAAATCTCTAGGATATTTATCTAAATCTTCATTAGGCCCAAATTGAGTTGGGTTTACAAAAACACTAACTACTACTCTATCATTTTCTGATACAGCCTTTTTAATCAAACTTTCATGACCTTCATGTAAATAACCCATAGTTGGAACTAATCCTACTTTTAAACCTTGAGCCTTCCACCCTTTAACTACTTCTCTTACTTTTATTACATCATTTAATATTTCCATAATTTTACCTTCTTTTTAGTTTAATTTTATTAATTTACTCAGCACTGAGTTTACTTTTAATATAGTTTAGATATAACTTCTTCACTTATTTTAAATCCATGCTCTAGTGCTGGAAAAATTCCCTTACTTACATCTTCAATATAGGCTTTAAAAGCTTCTGTCATTGTAGCTCCTAAATCCGCATATTTCTTAACAAACTTAGGTGTAAAATCATTAAACATTCCTAACATATCTTGATATACAAGAATTTGCCCATCGCAACTAGCTCCTGCTCCAATACCTATTGTTGGAATTGATATTTCTTTGCTAATTATCTCTGATAACTTAGCTGGAACACACTCTAAGACCACTGAAAATGCGCCAGCTTTTTCTACCGCTTTTGCTGCTTCAATAAGTTCTTTAGCCGCTTCTTCACTTTTTCCCTGCACCTTAAATCCCCCTAAGGAATTTACTGATTGAGGGGTTAATCCTATATGTGCCATTACAGGAATAGACGCTTTAGTTATAGCTTCAATTCTATCGCACATATCTACTCCACCTTCTATTTTTACGCATTGAGCACGTCCCTCTTTCATAAGGCGTCCCGCATTAAAAACAGCGTCATAAACAGAAGTTTGATAAGACATAAATGGCATATCTGCAACTACTAAAGCATTTTCTGTTCCTCTTGCTACGGCCCTTGTATGATGAATCATATCCTCCATAGTTACTGAAATTGTATCCTCATAACCAAGACACACCATCCCTACTGAATCTCCAACTAAAATACCATTAATCCCTGAACTATCAATAATCTTAGCCATGGAATAGTCATAGGCAGTAAGCATAGTTATTTTTTCACCCTTTGCCTTTGCTTCTCTAAATGTTATAGTCGTATTTTTCATTTTATTTTTCCTCTCCTAGAAATTGTTCAATCTCACTATAATCTCTATTTTTATTTTTTTTCTTTGCCACCTTTAACAAATTATTATTTAACATCCTATATAAAACTTTATCTTCCTCACTTAAACAAGCTATATGAGCCTTCATAGTAGATAAATCACCTCTTTCCAATGGTCCTGTAAGGCTTTTTACCATTCCTGAAGATTTTATATTCTCTATATTATTGTTTATAAGAGGATATAAGGCTTCAATGGCTAAATCTTCACTAAAACCACACTGTTTAAGATAATTTACACCATTATTAATAAGCCCTAGAACCAAGTTACTGCTAATAACCGATGCTAAGTGATATAAACTCTTACTTTCTTTTTCAATAATTTTTACCGAATTACCCAGAGAACGAAAAATTTCAGCTAATTTATCAATATATTTTTCATGTCCTTCAATAGTTATAAAGGCTTTTTTAAAATTTTTATAGGAATTATATTTGTCTGATATGGCAAACATAGGATGTATAGAATATGGGTAAGCACCAAACCTGCTTATATCTGAAAAGATTTCCGAAGATAACAAACCACTACAGTGGCATATTAATTTATTTTTTATAGACAACTCTTTAAGCTCATTCCAAACCCCATGAATTTCTCCATCTGGGGTAGTAATAAAAATCACATCACTTTCTTTCATTAACTCCTTTAAGTTTATGAAAGATTTTGTGCCAGTAAATTCTGCGGCTTCCTTAGCTGAGCTATGATTCCTACTATAATATCCAATAAGTAAGATACCATTCTCTTTAAAGTATTTCCCTAGCGAAAAACCAACCTTCCCGGCTCCAATGAATCCAAATTTTATAACAATCACTCCTCACTTTATCTGTTTTCTAAGTTAATATTAAAACAATACATAAATATTAACTGAAATTTAAAACTAAAAATCATGTGAAGTAATTTGTTATCTAAGTCTCATTCTAAAAGATATGAGCTGTCCGTAAAACTTTTCCTTTATAGCTGCTTTCCCTAGAGAATAATAGCTATATACAAATTAGAATATTATTTTTCAATCTATATATTCTAATTTAAAGATATAATCAAATTATAGGTGCAGTTATTCCTATACTGCCCATAATTACTTATATCACAATTATATAAGTAATTCAATGTCTAGAAATTGTATTTTTTAGTTTTAAAATTCTATAAACACTCTCATTAATTCTTTTTTCAGTAATGATACCATTTCTAACAGCTTCTACTACTCCATCTATGGCACTATTTTGATCATGTATACCTGATGATACTATTATTATGTCATTCCCTGCTTCTATAGCTTTAACCGCTGATTCATTAGTTGGATACTTGCCTTTAACTCCCTCCATAATCATATCATCTGTGACAACTACTCCATTAAATCCTAACTCTTCCCTTAAAAGCTTTGTGACAATATTTTCAGATATACTTGCTACGTAATCCTTATCTAATTGAGGTAAGTATAAATGACCTACCATTATCATTTCAACACCATTATCTATTGCATATTTAAATGGAATTAACTCTAATTTTTTTAATTCATCAAGGGATTTATTTATAACTGGCACCCCCACATGAGAGTCAACATCTGTATCCCCATGTCCTGGGAAATGCTTTCCTACTCCTAAAACACCTGCACTCTTCAAACCTTTATATACTTCCGTTCCCATTTTCTTAACAATTTCAGGATCATCTGAAAATGCTCTATTACCTATAACTGGATTATTAGGATTAGAATTCACATCTAGCACAGGTGCGAAGTCAAGATTAAAACCTAAAGACTTTATAGTTTCACCTATAGCTTTTCCATGTTCAAAAGCATAATTTAAATCTCCAGTAGCTCCTACATCCCATGCAGATTCAAAACGTCCCATTTCCTTAGGAATTCTACTTACAACTCCACCTTCTTCATCCACTGACATAAAAAGTTTAACCTTGTTTTCATTATTTAACCCATTCAAACTTTCTATTAACTTTTTTGTTCCACTTACAGTGTTAATATTTTTACTAAATAATATTATACCTCCTACTTTTTTATTTTTTATTAAACTAATAATATTATCATCCACTTCATAACCATCAAATCCAACAATAAACAGCTGACCTACTTTTTCCTCTAATGACATAGCATCTATTTCATCTTGTATTGGGTCAACTTGAGGCTCCTCTTCACCGAATTCTTCCACCATATTATTATTTTTCAAATCCTTATTAGACTTATCTTCTATATCTATTTTATTATTATACTTTGATTCTTTACTTATAAAGCTACATCCATAGAATAAAATATTTGATGTGCAAATAACTACGACGATCATTATAACCTTTGTTAATTTACTAATTGTCTTGAAAATATTTCTATTACTTTTCATTTATTTTACACTCCTTTAATTTCCTATAATAAAATACACAAAATAAACCACACTAAAATTATATTCAAATTTATTTTTTTAGGAGGAATTCTTATGACAAAGGATAGTCAACCAGATAACAAACAAGCTAGAATGGAAAAATGTAATTATCAAACACCAATTACTAGTGAGACAGGAAAAAATCATAATAGAACTGCTAAAAAGCATTCTATTAAGAGAGAAGGATTTCAAAGCCCTCATATAAATTAAAATTATAACCGATCCTTAAGTAATGGGGAAATTCCCCATTACTTTTTTAATATATTTTAATATATTATTCTTTTATCACATATTAACACCTTTGTTCAACTGTAGTAATATATTTATATACGGAGGTGTATAAATTATGATTTATTTTGCTCATAGAGGTGCTAGCAAAAATTATCCTGAGAATACTTTGCTTGCCTTTCATAAGGCTATTATTGCAGGTGCAAAAGCAATTGAACTAGATGTTCATAAAACAAAGGATAATAAGCTAGTAGTTATTCATGATGAAGATGTTGCAAGAACCTTTCAGGGTAAAGGACTTATAAAAGACTTAACCCTCGAAGAAATTAGTTCCTTAAAATCTAAAAATATTGATTATGAAAATAGCAAGTTATGTAAGATTCCAACTTTATACCAGGTCTTAGAGTTACTTAAACCTAGTAAAGTCCTTATAAATATAGAACTTAAAACTGATGTTATTCACTATAATAATATAGAAAAAGATGTGATTGATTTAATAAAAAACTATGGTATTGAAAACCATGTATTACTTTCTAGTTTTAATCACACTTCCCTTGAAATATGTAAGTCTATAGATAAAAATATAAAATTAGGTGTGCTAATTGATAGAAAAATTGATAATATAATTGCCTATGCTAAAAATCTAGGTGCTTATTCTTTAAATCCTAATGTTTATTTAGTAAATGAGCCTTTAATCAAATTGGCTCATAATAATAACTTAAAAGTATTCACCTACACCGTAAATAAACCATTTATAGCCAATCACCTTGATAAAATTGGATGTGATGGTATCTTTACCGATAACATAGAGAAATTTATTTAAGTATGATTTTAAGTTCAGTAGATAAAAGGAGTTAAGTTACTTGCTTTAACACCTTTTATTATACTTTATATCAAATTACTAATTTAATATTCATAATTTTAAAAATAATTATAGAAGTACATTTACTTATAATGGTATAATTACTTAGAGTCCAAAAATAATTATTGAAAAGGTGTGATAAAATTGAAAACAAAACAAATAGTTTACAGTGGACTTTTAATTGCTTGCAGCATTTTACTTCCCCAATTGTTTCATTTAGTGGGAGGTCCCGGTATTGGAACAACACTTCTTCCTATGCATATTCCAGTTTTAATTGCTGGATTTATCCTTGGTCCTATTA
The DNA here is from genome assembly GCF_002367465.1 of Clostridium sp. UBA3061. Taxonomy (NCBI): domain Bacteria; kingdom Bacillati; phylum Bacillota; class Clostridia; order Eubacteriales; family Clostridiaceae; genus Clostridium; species Clostridium sp. UBA3061. The sequence continues at coordinate 16,819 of NZ_DFCF01000006.1, forward strand.
CCGGATTAATAATTGGAATTTTAAGTCCTATTTGTAGCTTTTTATATACTGGAGGAATAATGCCTGCAATACCTATGTTATATCTTATGATAGTTGAACTAGGTACTTATGGATTATTTACAGGTCTTATATTTAAGAAATTTAAATTCAACATATATGTATCACTTATTGTATCTATGATTGCAGGTAGAATAACTAGAGGTTTAGTTTTTGTCGTTGCTACAAAGTTTTTGGGAATTTTTCTTCCTCCTGCTATGGGTATATCTATAGCAATAACTCAAGGTATTCCCGGAATAATACTTCAAATGCTAATTATCCCACCAATTCTCTATTGGTTATGTAAGCTACCATATACTAAAAACTTAATGACTCAATAAATTTGGAGGCGTATTAAAATGAAAACCCGTATAAAAGCTTTACTTGAAGAATATAAATATAGCTGTATCCTTATGAGCAAAGAAAAAACTGTGATGACTTCCTTTGATAAAGGTGTAAGCCCTATATATAAATATATCAAAGAAAATGGAGTGTCTCCTATACCATTAATAATGGGTGATAAAATTGTTGGAAAGGCAGTTGCTCTGATGGCTATTTATGGTGGTGTGGAATATATCTACACACAAATAATTAGTCAAGGCGCTATAGATATTTTAAATTCCCATAATATTAAATTTGACTACGAAGAAATAGTTCCTTATATAAATAATCGTAAAAAAGATGGGCAATGTCCTATGGAAGCATCTTTGTCTGGCACAATAAATCCTGAAGAAGGATTTAATATAATTGATACATTTATTAAAAATAGAGAATTAAAGGAGTGTCCAAAATGATTTATAAACCCTATGGTAAAACTGGTAAAATGGTTTCTGCCCTCGGCTTTGGTGGAATGAGATTTAAAGATGATTGTTCCATTGAAGAAGGAGCTGAAATAGTTAGGTATGCAAATAGCCTTGGTATAAATTACTTTGATACTGCACCTAACTATTGCAATGATAGAAGTGAAGATATCTTTGGAGAAGCTTTTAAAAATATGTCTGGTGAATTCTATGTATCTACTAAAAGCAGTCTTGGTAGTGAACCAGATGCAGATTCAGTAAGACGTAGAATAGAAAACTCACTCAAAAGACTTGGTATAGACAAAATTAACTTTCATCACATGTGGTGTATTATGGACCTTAATCACTATAAAAAAGTTATGGCCAAAGGTGGTCCTTATTGGGGAGCTCTTAAAGCTAAGGAGGAAGGCTTAATAGACCACCTAGTATTTTCTACCCATGCTTCTGGTGAAGAAATTAGAATTATGGTAGAAGAAGGTTATTTTGAAGGAGTAACCTTAGGGTACAACATTTTAAACTTTCCGTATCGACAAGAAGGTATTTTAGCTGCTCATCAGCATGGTCTAGGAGTAGCAACCATGAACCCTTTAGGTGGTGGATTAATTCCTGAAAATCAAGAATATTTTTCATTTGTAAAACAAAATCAAAATGAAAGTGTTGTACAAGCAGCGCTGCGTTTTAATGCTTCTCATGAATGTATTTCAGTAACTCTATCTGGTATGGGTAGTAAGGAAGAAGTTAAGCATAATGTAGATGCTGTTAAAAACCTTACTATTCTCAAAAACTCTCAAATAGAAACTTTAAAATCTTCTCTTAGGCAAGATATGAATCAACTATGTACAACTTGTCAATATTGCAAACATTGTCCTAAAGGTATTAATATTCCTAAATATATGGATTTATATAATTATTACGTATTAAAAGGTATTAATGGTATAAAAGAAATGTATGAATTACTCTCTAAATATGGCGATATTGACTTTGATAAAGATATGGCTCCCAGCGATTGCATTGGGTGTAAAAAATGTGAAACTCTGTGTACACAAAAGTTAAATATAGTAGACAGACTAGATTGGATTAATCGCAATGTGATTAGAAACTAGTTATTTATAATATGTTAGTTGAGTAGTTTAGCTTTAAATTAAAAATATATGGATTTATTAAAATTTCATTTAATAAATCCATATATTTTCTTTGTTATGTACTTTAAAATAATAATCATAAACTTTTTATAATTTTATTAATCTCTTAACCTATTTTTATTAACAACGGTAGTATTCCTCCCCTTTTCCTTAGCCTCATAAAGGTTTATATCTGCTCTATATATTATATCTTCGGTATTCATATCTAAATCTCTAAAGCCATATACTCCGAAACTACAGGTTATACTAAACTTATTTCCTTTATGTTCAAGGGTCGTTTCCTCTAAATTCTTCCTAATTCTTTCTGCAATAATTTCTGCTTTATCTTCATCTGTATCATTTAAAACAATTAAAAATTCTTCTCCACCATAACGTCCAATCCAATCACTTCCATTGCTTCTAATATATTTTGAAGCAATTCTCGTAAAATCTTTTAATACATTATCTCCAACTATATGACCATAGGTATCATTAATTTCCTTAAAATAATCTATATCTGCCATTATAACAGACATAGATTTTTGTTCCCTTATAGATTTCTCAACATCAACTTCTAATCGCTCTCTTATGTACCTTCTATTATATACACCTGTAAGATCATCTATTAGGGTAGTTTCTTGTATATTTTTCAAAAACTTCTCAATAGATTCTGCATATTCCCTCTCTCTATCTATAATAGCTCCTCCTTTTGATATATCCTTCACTAACTCAACTATATAGGTTTCCTTGCCAATATTTATAGGAGAAGCCATAACTAGAAAAATCCTGTTTTTGTTATACTCTATTTTTACTACTGTTTCATTGCTTTCATATGCTTGTTTAGAAATACAATTTTCACATATACCATTCCTATTCCATAACTCATAGCAATGTGTATCAGTATTTATAGTATTGTTATCTGTTGATAAAATTTTATTATTATTGGGATTAATTATTCTTATCATATCATATATATTTTTAAAGATTGAAAGTCGCTCTTTCACATCATCCATTATATCCATACTTCAAAAACCTCCTTGTTTAAAATATGGCTTCATTTGTTATGTATTTTTTATTTTTCAGCTGTAATAAAGTACATCTCTACATGTAATTCTAAAATATCTTTTATATATATTTTGAAAAAATGATCTAGAATATACTTCTATTTAACTATTCATCTATAGAAAGTACATCTATATATTTCTCTGATACATCATTTGTCAAACTTTCTACACTCATAAGTTTTTTATTAATCTGCTTAGTCCTTGTACCTACAAGCTTATCTAAATCTGTACTTGCTTGATTTAACTTTTTCTGTGTAGCTTTAAGCACCTCTTCAAATTTTCCAAACTCTGTTTTAACTGCTCCAAGTACATTCCAAACTTCACTAGATCTTTTTTCAATTGCAAGAGTTCTAAATCCCATCTGTAAACTATTTAAAAGTGCTGCTAAAGTTGTTGGGCCTGTTATATTTATCTTATATTCTCTTTGAAGAATTTCAACTAAATTAGTTCTTTTAACTACCTCTGCATAAAGACCTTCTATTGGTAAAAACATAATTGCGAAATCAGTGGTGTAAGGTGGGTCTATATATTTATCTCTAATATCCTTAGCTGATTTCTTTATAGCTGTTTCTAACTTTTTATAACCTTCTTCTATTAAACTTTGGTCTCCAGTATCATAGGAATCCACCAAATTGTGGTATACATCCAAAGGAAACTTTGAATCTACAGGAAGGTATACTACATCAGAGGTTTTATCCTTACCTGGAAGTCTTATTGCAAATTCCACATTATCTCTAGATCCCTTCTTAGTTACTACATTTATATCGTACTGTTCTTTAGTAAGAATTTGATCTAAAATTCTTCCCAATTGAATTTCTCCTAAGATTCCTCTAGTCTTAACATTGGAAAGAACTTTTTTTAAATCTCCTACTCCCATAGCTAAGGTTTGCATCTCACCTAGTCCTTTATGCACAACTTCCAATCTTTCACTTACCAACTTAAAGGATTCTCCTAATCTCTTCTCCAATGTACTTTGTAACTTTTCATCCACAGTTTCCCTCATTTTTTCTAACTTATCCTCAGTAGACTTAAGCAACTCACCTTGTTTTTGGGATAAATCATTAAATTTTTCTTTTTGAAGATTATTAAACTCATTAACACTTTTAGAAAATTGATTTTCAAAAGATTTAAGTGATTTTTCTATAGTATTAGAATATGTATCTAGTTGATTCTTTTGAAAATTTGCTATTTCACTCATTCTACCTAAAATAGCATCACTTAACCTTTGTATTTGAAGGTTCAACTCAATTCTAGCTTCTTTTTCACCTTTACGAGATTCTTCCCTATTTCTAGAGATTTCATCTCTAAAGGCTTTTTCTAATTTATCAACACTTTTATCTATATCTCCTACCCTTTGTTCTATATGTAAGATTGAATTCTCAATATCGGCTGCACTGCCCTTTTGCATTCTGCTTCTAGAATCCTTTAATTTTAGAGTAAAATATATATTTATAATTAACAATATAATTACAATAACCAATAAAACTTCCATTATCTCATCCCCAATCTTAAAATTTATATAAGAATATTACTCTCAAATACCGTTTAAAGGCTAAATAGAAAATTTTATCTATTTAGCCTTATATTTAAGGTAAAATAAGAAACATGAAAATATGTTCCCTTGGTCATTATATCATTTTTCAGTATAAAATTACAAATAGATTAAATTATTAAACTCTTCAATGTTTTTACTATCTATTTAATTTATATTAGATACTTTTCATAAGTACAATTTTAAACTCAGTACCTATGTCCACTTTACTTTTAACTTCTATATATCCTCCTTGGGCTTCAATAATTGATTTACTAAGAGATAATCCAATTCCAACAGACTCAGATTTTCCCCCTTTATAAAATCTCTTAAAAATATTAGGAAGATCCTTTTCACTAATTCCCACTCCATTATCCCTTATTACAATTTTTGTATTTATGGGATTTTCTTCAAGTTCTATATGGATTTCACCATTATAACTATGTTCTACACCATTCTTAACTATATTAATCAACGCTTCTCCTAACCATTTCTCATCATAATTAAACATAAACTTATTTTTATTTTTTTTATTAATCTCTTCTATATTACTTATTACCGTTTCTTCATACATATTACTTTCAAATACTATATTAACTTTATTTTCTGCTGCCATCATTGCAACATTGTCTATAACTTCATAAATAGTATTAACTAAGCTATTTTCCTTCATGTTAAATTCAATTGCTCTTGCATCTACCTTGGCTAGCTTCAATATACTTTTTATAAGCCAATCCATACGATTTAATTGTGTCTTGCTATTATGTAAGAATTTTTCCCTATTATCTTCACTAATTTTCTTATTACTTAAAATATCATTATAAATAATAAGGGCAGATAGTGGTGTTTTTAATTGATGAGATATGTCTGATAATATATTTACTAGAAACTCCTTTTCTTTTTTTAAATCTACCATCTGACTTTGTAAAACTTGTCTCATATTTTTAAATCCATAGGAAAGTTTTGCAAAATCTCCTTCCTTCTCTTCATAAAGATTTACATCATAGTTTTCCTCTAATATTTCCTTTGAGGCTCTTGTCAAATTTCTTACTCGACTATATATACCTCTATACTGAATATAATTTAATAATATTAATAAACCTCCAAATGTACTACCTATAATTATAAATATAAATTTACTATTTTTAAAAGCTTCATTTATTCCATCTATATACATTATATTTATATTGTCTTTATAACCATAATTATCTATAATTTTTTCTCCTAATTTTATCCCTTCCTTTGTTGGCACTTTAAAGGTTGCCTCTACTAAATCCGCTTCAAGATTAGGAAATTTTTCTACCATTGTAGATAACATTGCGGCCTTGCCATCTATATATTGACTCTTTATGTTATTAAAATAAAAAGTAATCCACATATTAACGATAAATATAAATATTATAACTATAAATAATAACACTACGGAACTCTTTTTTAATTCTGGATTTATAAGCTCTTTCATTAATTTCTCCTACTTTCCATTAACAACTTCTTTTATCCACATATAGCCTAGTCCTCTTTTCGTTATAACATATTCTGGCTTACTAGGATTATCTTCTATTTTTTCTCTAAGTCTTTTTATATAAACTGAAAGAGTATTTTCCTCTACATATGCGCCTTCTTCACCAAATAATTCCTTTAATATATGATCCTTGCTAAGTAATATTTCTGGACTCTGTAGAAATGCTAAAAGAAGCCTATATTCCTTTGCCGTTAATGATATCTTTTCATTACCCTTGGATACTTCTGCACTAGATGTGTTAATAATTATATCTCCGGATCTTAAAGTTGTTATATTATTATCACCTTTGCCAACTCTTCTTAAAACTACACGAATTCTTGATAATAACTCCTTTACTCTAAAAGGTTTTGTTATATAGTCATCACCACCTATATCTAATCCCAAAATTATATTTACCTCTTCATCTAAAGCAGTTAAAAATATTATAGGTGTGTCCTTCTTTTCCTTCACGTATTTACAAAAGTCATATCCACTTCCATCAGGTAAATTTATATCTAGAAGTATTAAATCAAACTCCTCATTATTAAATTTTTCTTTTCCATTCTCTATAGAACCCACTCTAAAAACCTGATACCCTTCTTCTTGAAGGGTATATTCTACTCCTAAAGCCAATGCCTCATCATCTTCAACTAATAAAATTCTATTCATTACATAACCTCCTCCATAAAAAAATTTTCAAATTATTTATTAACACTACTTTAAAACTTGCATTTATAACTTAATTTTATCATTAAAATCATATAACATTATAGGGATTTTAAAAAGCTTAGGTTATAATTATATTAAAACAAAAATCCAAAGAATATTTCCTTGGATTTTTGTTTTATCTATTTCTTATTCTTATTTTGGAATAACTGTTTTATTTAATAATATGTCTATATTATTTACTCACCTCTTATACTATCAATAATATTTTGTTTACTTAATCTTCTAAGAGGTATTAATGCCGAAACATATCCCATAATAATTACAGCTACAATAGAAATAACAATACTATTCCATGGTAATGTAAATTTGAAATCCCTAATATTTGACATAGGATTATATAGTATATATGCTAGTATAGTACCTGCTACTGAACCAATAATTCCTCCATATAGTCCAAATAATACACCTTCAAAAGTTATCATTTTTCTCACTTGTTTCCTTGTCATCCCTATAGCTTTTAAAGCTGCTATTTCCTTATTTCTAAGAAGAATATTTGTAGTTACCGTATTTACAATGTTTACTGCACTTATTAAGGTTATTACTATTATAAATCCCATAAGCAATATACTCATTTGCAATTTATACGCCTTTTCACTTTTAGCAGATTCTATTTTATTATAATAGCCAATTCCTGCATTAGTATTTTCTATCTTTTTTAGCGACTTATCTATTTTATCTAAATAGCTCTCATCATTAATTTTTATTCCCATATCTGTAACTCTAAAATTTTTCATCTGCTGCTGATTGCCTTCTATTATATTCTTAACAGTATTCTTACTTCCTATAACATTTAATACTCCTTGATAATCTAAATCACTAAAAGGCTGAACATCCATAATTGCTGCTACCTTAACCTTCTTAAGCTCCTTACTATTAAAGTTCTCTTGTCCATCTGAATATTCCACATCACTAATTAGTATCTCATCTCCTACTTTAAGTTTAGCCATGGGTGCAATAAGACTTCTCTTATCTCCAAAGAATGTTGTTTCTCTAACTATAATTACTTCTCCATCTTTAAGATTATCAATGCTACCTTCCTTAATATATTTCTTAGCCACATTTAACTTATTTTCTTCATAGGCTTGAAATACAACACTAATTTTCGATTTGTCTTTTCCATCAACTTTACTCTTGAATAAATCTTCATCCCTATTTTCTGCTGCCCACTGTCTTACTTCCTTAGGTATAGCAGAATTCTCAACAAATCCTTGAGTTAATATGAAATTATAATGTTTATAGATTTCACTTACCCCTGAAATATTTCTTACTTCTTCAATTAATTTATTATTTATAGCATCTAGTTTTTCAGTATTACCATTATCATGAATGGTAAATGCAATGTCATTATCTTCAGTAACCTTCTCAGAAAAATTATCTGAGAACTTAGCAAAGCTCATAAACGTTACAAATAGAGTTACACTTATAGCCATAGATAATACAGTGATATAAAATCTTCTTTTATTTCTCTTAACATTTTTTAGAGCCATGGCTGTATCTATTTTAAAGAATTTCCCTAAAAATTTACCACTCCTATTTCTCTTTTCTTTCTTAATTAAAGATTGACTACTTATAGCTATTAATGGTGAAATCTTACCTGCACTTCTAGCTGGTAGATAAGCTGAAACATATATAGTTGCTGCTCCTATACCACTACTTAATAATAGTACAAATGGTGATGTTACTACTTTAAGGTTTGAAAATTCACCCAATCCTGACATCTTATTAAAGGTAAATGCAATACAATATACAGCCACTATTCCAAAGAATACTCCAAGAGGAATACCTATAAATATCATAATAGATGCTTCTCTAATTACTAAATTCATAATTTGTTTTTTAGTAGTTCCAATAGCTCTTAACAATCCAAACTGCTTCATTCTTTCTGCTATGCTAATATGGAAAGCATTATAAATAACCACTACTGTAGCCAAAACAACAATTCCTATAACAATGAAAACTATCATAAATAGAGATTTATTCATATCCGCATTACTAGACTCCCCTATAAGTCTTAGTAAATCTTTATTTTGTACTACTTTACTTTTACTACTAACAAGATTAGATACTTCCTTAATCACTTCTTGTTTATCAGCTTCATCCTTAATTTCAACTAATACTGTGGAATCTTCTTTCACATTACTATCATTCTTTATTAAATAAGCCTTTGATATTCCTTCACTTTGATTTTGCCAATCATCTTTAGCTATTCCAGATAAGGTATAATCTTTTTCATCTCCATCTTCATCTTGTATTTTAATTATATCGCCTACTTTAACTTCTTCATCAAAATATCTAAGAATCCACCTTTCAATAACAACTTCATTATTACTCCTAGGTAATTGGCCTTCTTCTAAATTTATATTCATAAGTTTAAATGCAGCTTCATTTAAATAGTTAAGTTCAATGTTTTTATCCTTTATAAATGGAACAGCATTTTTACTAATCATAACCCCTAAACTATTAACATTTATATTAGTTTGAATCTTATTTATTTCATCTTCAGATACATTAGTTATAGCAAGATGAAATGCCCCCATACTTTTCTTTGAATTTTCAATCATAGAATTCTGCACTGTTAATATAAAAGTACATATTGATGTTATAAGTGCTACTGACAATATTATTCCTATTATAGTTAATATTGTCCTTTTTTTATTATCCTTTAAGTATTTTCCACTTAAAGCTTTATAACTATTAATCAATGTTTCTTCCCCCTATGCCATAGTTTTATCACTTTCAATTTTTCCATCACTTAAAGTTATAACTCTATCTGCTTGTTCAGCCACATTCCTATCGTGAGTTATAAGTATTAGAGTTTGATTATACTTTCTAGCGGTAACCTTTAAAAGCTCTATAACTTCCTTAGAATTCTTACTATCTAAATTACCCGTTGGCTCATCTGCAAGAATTATAGATGGCTTATTTATAAGTGCTCTTGCTATTGATACTCTTTGTTGCTGCCCTCCTGAAAGCTCTGATGGAATATGTTTTCTTCTATCTTCAAGACCGATCATAGATATAATTTCATCTAAATATTTTTTATCTACCTTCTCACTATCAAGAAGGGCAGGTAAAGATATATTTTCTTCTACATCGAGAATAGGCATTAAATTAAAGAATTGAAATATAAATCCTATATTTCTTCTTCTAAAGATACTAAGACCAGTTTCATTTTGCTTGTATATGTCTATATCATTTATAAATACTTTTCCACTAGTAGGTATATCTAATCCTCCAATTAAATGAAGTAATGTAGACTTTCCAGAACCTGAAGCTCCTACTATAGCTACAAATTGTCCTTTATCAATGCTAAAGCTAATATCATCTAAAGCACGAACCTGACTATTTCCTTCTCCATAATACTTCTTTAAGTTTTCAACTCTTAAAATCTCCATACATAATTCTCCTTCAATCTATATTAAAATTTTGTAGTTACAATAATTTAACTCTTAGCCTCAATAGTATTTAGATTAAGGTTGTATTAATCACTACACTTCTCTTTACAAATATCATTATATATATTTAACTATTTTTTCACCATAAACCTTACCTTACATAATTAATAGTTTTCTTACATTTTAGTCATATAAGAAAGAGTGTAGCAAATTGTCATTAAACAAATTTAACTACACTCTTCCAATTCTAAAAGTTAATTATATAACTCCATTTCTAAATCAGTAGTAGATGAATGTTCAAATTCACATATATCATATCCAGATACACTTAATTTAAAATCCTTCTTTTTTCCTCTCCCTATATACCCTTCATAACTACTATTAGAAGTTACTGAATTAAAGTTTTCTTCATTACCTAAATCAGCTCCATCAAAGTATACTCTTCCTCCAAGATTATCTTTTAAATTAACCTTCATAGCATAATTGTCAAAATCAGTGGTATACTCTACATCCCTTCCAACTAATATAACATTTTTTCCTATTGGCATGTAGGATTCTATATTTATATAATTAGCATTGATGGTAACATTATTAGGTAGCACTTTTCCTTCTCCATAATCCTTATAAGTACCTCCTGAATATACCCTAGCATTATTACAATCTATTTTAACATTTTCAGCATTTATAAATTCCCTTAAGTCTATTTCTAAATAATTGCTAGTTTTAATATTAATATTTTTAAGAGTATTATTATGTGGTAAATTTACATATCCCCCTCTAGGACTTGTAAAAATCAATGTATCTTTCAAAACTTTACTATCCTTTATTGTTAGGTTTGTATAATAATTACTATTAAAATTAATGTCTACTCCCACTGGAACTTCTATAACAATTTGAGCATTATTATTTTTTTCTTCCATAAGTGTGTAAATAATTGCATCATAAGATTTTTCAAAAAATCCCCTTATATTTTTTGCTTCAAAAAAATTATACATAGTTCTGTCTCCTACAACTTTAAGACCCTTTGTATTAGCATCATAGGAAGTTTGTACCTTCATATCATTTTCTATATATTCTAGTACCTTAACCCTTGTATTTTTATCTGATGAAGATTTAATTTCTACATTATACCCTTTATTTTCTAAGGATGAAATATCAACAACATCAACTTGTTTATCTGTTACGAATACTTCTCTTTCCGAAGGAGTTGCATTTATTATTTCTCTTTGAACTCTATAAACTTCATTTGCAATTTTAGGCATCATATATGCTCCACTTATAATGGACCCTGTAATTCCTACTGCAAGAAACACTCCAGCCACAATAAGAGATTTTTTCCATCTATTCATTAAATTTTTCCTCCTTATCATCTATATTTTCTGCTTTATAATCTACATCTATATCTTCTGTAAAAATAGGCTTTTCTTCGTAAGCCTTATCTTCTACAGAAATTTCTTCTATCTCTTCATTTTTCTCAGTAGCACTTTCAGTATTCTTCTCATTACCTTCAGTGTTTTCTTGTTGATTTTTAACTCTTACATACATATTTCTAGTTTTAACCCAAGATATATAGCTCACTACTAAGTATTTTAATCCTTTATATACTAAACAGTATAAGATCCAACACAAAATAATAAATCCAGTCCATGCTATACAAGCAAAGAATCCAAACACTCCCATAGATATATCAATTCCACACAGGAAGGCAGCTCCTAGATAACCTATAAAGTTTGCAATTGACATTCCAACAAGTCCTAAACCACTGGCTATCATAGACATAACTATTGTTAAAGCTGGGAAAAATAATAAAATACTTATAACAACTATTATTAATTTTACTCCAGCAGAAGATATCTTTCCGTTAATTACTGAATTGGAATCTAAAAATTCCTTAGTCTTATTACCTGCCTTTTTTCCTTGTCTCTTTACATTTTTCCAAAGATTTTTAGCGTCCTTAGAAACTTTATCTTTAAGTTCACTATTGCTACTACTTGTAGATTTGCCTTGTCCCTTCATCTCCTCAGTTAATTCTTTTGCAATGCTCTTAGGAGAACCTAATGTTTTTATAATCTCCTCATCACTCTTTCCCTGTAATTCTCCATTTAAGAAAAATTCTTCATAGTCTCTTAATATATCATTTATCTCAAGTTCACTAAAAGCTCCCTTTAAGTAATCCCTAAGTATATCTAAAAAATCATTTTTAGTCATTATTCTTATTCTCCTTCCTATAACATCCTAATATTAAATTTACATCCCTTACAAACTCATCCCATTCTTTAACTAAAGTACTTAAATTACCTTTTCCATAGTCTGTAATCCTATAGTATTTTCTATCTGGGCCACCTTCTGACTTCACCATATAGGTTTCAAAATTTCCTTCTGTAGTAAGTCTTCGTAATAATGGATATATAGTGCTTTCCTTTACTGACATAACTCTTGAAATATTTTCTACAATTTCATACCCATACATATCTCTGTCATTTATAAGTGTGAGAACACAGATTTCAATTACACCCTTTCTGAGTTGTGTACTCATATCTAAACCTCCTTTATTAAGTTTTAACAACATACTTTTCTTTATATATATTTTAACTATCCTTATACTATGTAAAACACAATAGTGTCTTAAAAAATATAGAAGTTACTGTGTATTACACAATCCTTCTAAACCTTTAGCAACTTCACTATGTAAAACATAGTAGTCCCTTTTAAATTTGGTACTACGTTTTACATAGTACCCTTACATACTTATGTTATCATAGTATCGTGTTATACACAATAGATACATATTAAAAATTTTATAAATATATTTAACTCCTATATTCTAATTAGTGTACAAGTTCTTTATATTAAAATAACCAAGGCTTTAAGCCTTGGTTATCCAATGTTAAACTAAATTATTTATAGCTTTCATATACTTCTTGAATCTTATCCCAGTTAAATAAGTTCCAAATACTATTAACATAATCTGGTCTTACATTCTTATATTTTAAATAATAAGCATGTTCCCAAACGTCGATTGTTACAAGTGGTTTTTTACCTTTACTTAAAGGAGATTCTTGATTTAAAGTAGCCATAACTTCTAGCTCACCATCACTATTTAAAACTAGCCATCCATAGCCTGAACCAAATTGTCCAATAGCAGCTTTAGAAACAGCTTCTTTCATATTTGCAACACTTCCAAAAGCTTTATTGATTTTTTCAAGTAATTCTCCCTTTGGTTCACCTTTTCCTCCTGGTGTTAAAATACTAAAGTAAAAATTGTGGTTTGCCACGCCTCCACCTTGATTAATAACTCCTTGACGAATTTCATTTGGAATACTATCTAAATTCTCTAACAATTGTTCTAAAGTTTTACCTTCAGTAAGAGCTTCATGTCCTTCAAGTAATTTGTTAAGATTATTTACGTATGTTTGTAAATGTTTGCCGTAGTGAGTTTCTACTGTTAAAGCATCAATGTGTGGCTCTAATCCATTGTATTCATAAGGTAATTTAATTTTATCATATGTCATTTTAATCCACCTACCCTTTCCATTTATAACATATGCTTATATTTTACCACTTTTCATCCATATAAGCACTAATAAAAATTTTTACTTACAATTTATTATTATAAATTATTTAATATATTATTCATTAATATTTCATATACATTAATATGTTCAAATTTATTTTAAAAATCAATAATTAAGGAGCGATATTTTATGAAATCCACACTATTAATGTGGGAATGCATTGGTGCAATCATGATTTTCCTAATAGGTGCATTAATACATTTTGGCTATGAAGCAACAAACAAATTATCTTTTACTTCTGGTATCTTTGCCGTTAATGAAAGTATATGGGAACACTGTAAGCTTACCTTTTGGTCTCCTCTAATCTTTGCTATTATAGAATATTTTTTCGTGGGTAAATATGTAAATAATTTTCTCTTTGCAAAGACTCTAAGCGCTTATATTACAACAATTTCAATGTTAGTTCTTTATTATGAAATGCTTAAAAAGAATGGCCATCACTCACTGCTTAAAGATTTAATTATCTTTGAAGTTAGTATTCTAATAGGACTATTAGTAAGTTATAACTTAATGTTACTACCTGAATTTCCACCAATAATGAATAAGATAGCCATTATTATGTTAGTTGGAGCTACATTCATATTTTACCTATTTACTTATTGTCCACCGAAGTTACCTATATTTTATTGTCCCGTATCCAATTCCTATGGTATCAAGAATTAAATTCTCACAACAAATATTATTAAAAATGACTGTATCAAAATTAACTAAATGTTAATATTTAATATAGTCATTTTTAAAATTTATTATACCTTAGGTATTTCTATTATAAATTCCGTTCCTTCATTAACTTCACTTTTAACTTTTATATTTCCTCCATGAGCTTCTATTATTGCCTTTGATATGGTAAGACCTATACCAGCTCCTCCTGTAGCTCTAGTTCTTGATTCATCAGCCCTGTAAAATCGCTGAAAAATATAAGGTAAGTGCTCTTTAGAAATTCCTATGCCACTATCCCTTATGTGTATTATTGCTATATTTTTTCCTTCATTACAGGTAATTTCAATTATTCCCCCTTGCTCAGTATATTTTATTCCATTTGAAATGATGTTTATTAACCCTTGAGTAATTTTATCTCTATCTACATTTATAATAAAAGTTTCTAATTTATTGTTCACACTGATATTTTTATCATGAAGTTCCTTTTCAAAATTAATTAGAATCATTTCTACTAATTCCTTTATATCAACTTCATTTTTATTTAAAATCAAATCTTCACTTTCATATCTAGAAAGATGCTCTAAGGAACCAACTAACCTACTTAATCTCCGTACTTCCTCATGAATACTTTGCAGCCTTTCTTCTGTAGGCTCCCAAATTCCATCTATTAATGCCTCCAGTTGTCCTTGCATGGTAGTTAATGGAGTCCTAAGTTCATGAGAGATATCCTTAGTCATGATTTTTCTTATCTTTTCTTCTTCATCTAAACTAAAAGCCAAAGTATTTACCGAACTAATCATTTCATTAATTTCTTTTATATTGCTTTCCTCTTTTATTTTATTTTTATATTTGCCTGTAGCTATGGAATTTGTGGCTTTAACTACGCTTCCTATAGGTTTACTTATTGAAGTAGAAATTAAAATTCCTATAAATATGGAGATACCTAAAGAAAAAATCCCCACAAAAATTAATATATTATCTAAGGTTTTAAAAAAAATCACATCAGAATCATTATAATAAAGGGGACCATAATAGCCTATTTCAAGAATCCCCGCATATTTTTCATCTATTTTCAAATTATATACTTCCTCAGTATAATCACCTTTATATCCTGGATTTACAATGCTCATATTGTAACCCATTCTACTCATCATTGCCTCACACATACTACTATTATGAGTTTTAGCACTCCATATTACATTATCTGAAATATCTTTTATGCTTATAATAAATCCATTATTTATAGCTTCAATCCCTATGTCTTCTATATTTTTATTATCCCATTGTCCATTTTTATAAGTATTACTTATATCTTTAATCAGTGATTTTTTTCTTCCTTCTATAATATCCTCTAGATATCTATTAAAGTTTTTTTTCATAAATATATGAGATGAAAAACTAATTAAAAGAATAATTGTCATAGAAAATAATAAAAAAGTCAAAGTAAGCCTATGTTTCAATTTCATCAAATTATTCACCACCAAACTTATATCCAATGCCGTGAACTGTTAATATATATTTAGGATTTTTACTATTTTCCTCTATCTTACTTCTTAAATTCTTAATATGAGAATCTATTATTCTATCATAAACATCACTATCATCCCCTAGAGCTCGATCAAGAAGTTCTCCTCTAGAGAATACTTTCTTTGGACTTTCACATAAAGCTAAAAGTATCTTGAACTCCGAAGGAGTTAATTCTACTAAATTATTACCTTGTCTTACCTCATAAGTATCTAAATTTATAACTAGGTCTCCCTTATTAAAGGATAAAACATTATCCTGTTTATAATTCAATGCTCTTTTTAACACTGCATTTACTCTAGCCACTACCTGCTTAGGGCTAAATGGCTTTGTTATATAATCATCAGTCCCTAGAGAAAAACACTTCAAGATACTTTCTTCCTCTACCTTGGCTGTTAACATTATTATAGGAACCTCTGATTCCTTTCTTATGATTTCACAAATTTTTTCTCCTGATATATCTGGTAACATTAGATCTAGTATTATTAATCTAGGATTGTATTGTTTATATTTATATATAGCTTCACTTCCATTTATTGCTGTTATAACACCATAACCAGCTTTCTTTAGATATGCTTCCAAAACTTCTAAAATTTTAACTTCATCTTCTACAATAAGTATATCCACTTGCATCTATACTCCTCCATTAATTTAAAACTTATTATAATATACTTTCTAATTATAATAAATCATTATGAAGATTCTATGTAGAATTCCTCCATAAAATCTACACAACTTAAATATATACTTTAGCTACTATCTTAAAATTAAGTATGAGGTGATAATTTTGTCTAATAAATCTATAACCCTAAATATTGATAATATGGTATGTACGTCTTGCGAGAATACTATAATAAGACATTTAAAAAAGATTTCAGGAGTTACAATTGTAAAAGCAAACTATACTAAGGGAACCGTCCATGTTGAATATGATGCTGAGAAAGTATCCTATTCTACCATAGTTGCTACTATTGAAAAATCCGGCTACAAAGTTACTAGTGATAAAAAAAAGAGTAACTCAGAACTTTTACCCATTATGGGAATAGTCCTTATAGCCTTACTTATGATACGCCTTGGCAAAGGTACTGGCGTATTTGATATGTCTTCTGCTTTAAGTAGTAAAGTTAGTTACATTGCTCTATTTACTATTGGTGTTTTCACATCTCTACACTGTGTGGGTATGTGTGGTGGAATAATGATGTCCCAAAGTATTACATCTTCTATTGTACCTGAAAAAAACAAATTTAAACCTGGACTTATGTATAATTTAGGCCGTTTAATTTCTTATACGGTTTTAGGTGGTATCGTAGGTGGTATTGGTAAAGCTTTTTCTCTTTCCTTTGGAG
The DNA here is from genome assembly GCF_002367465.1 of Clostridium sp. UBA3061. Lineage (NCBI taxonomy): Bacteria > Bacillati > Bacillota > Clostridia > Eubacteriales > Clostridiaceae > Clostridium > Clostridium sp. UBA3061. Next base: position 34,101 of record NZ_DFCF01000006.1, read on the forward strand.
TTCAAGGCTTCATAGCAATAGTTGCAGGTGTATTTATGGTAATTATGGGTTTAAACTTATATGGTTTTAAAGCCCTTAGAAAATTTTCTATAAAGCTTCCTTGGAGTAACTGTAACTCCCAGAAAAAATTTAGAAACCCTCTTATAGTAGGATTTTTAAATGGGTTTATGCCTTGTGGTCCCCTACAGACAATGCAGCTTTATGCTCTAGCTTCTGGAAGTGTCATAGCTGGTGCAACTTCAATGTTTTTCTTTGCCCTAGGTACAATTCCTTTAATGTTAGGCTTTGGAGCTATTGCTAATGTACTTAGTCAGAAAAATTCCAAAAGATTAATTAAATACAGTGGTGGTATTATCATAATTTTAGGTATTATTATGGCTAATCGTGGCTTGTCTTTAATAGGAGTTAATTTAATGCCTAATTCCTTATCTTTAGGTGGAAATAATAATACAACTATATCCGATAAATCTTCAGCTAGTAAAGCAACAATTTCTAACGGAAAGCAAGTTATAAAGATTGCAGCTAATAATCAAGGATATACTCCAAATGTAGTTTATATTCAAAAGGGAATTCCTACAGAGTTTATAATTGATGGTGAAAGTATTAACTTCTGTAATAATAAAATTGTTATTCCATCTATGAATATTGAAAAGACTCTATCCTCTGGAGAAAATGTAATAGAATTTACTCCAGACGCTGGAGACATAAACTACAGCTGTTGGATGGGCATGCTTAGAGGAACAATAAAGGTAGTAGATGATTTAAATTCTATAAATGATTCTACTATACAAAATGATATAGATAGTGAATTTTATTATCCTTCTAATGATTCTAATAACCAATTTTTTAATGGTGGTTTTTCTTGCCATTAATAAAAAAAGAAGTATTAAGGAAATTTCCCTTTAATACTTCTTTTTTATATGCATTTTATATAATATCTACTTTTAAATAACTCTTTAATATTAATTCACTTACTAAATTCATCTATTAATATTATACTTTTATTTTTTAATCTAGAACTTCAGAAATAGTTACTAGTACCTTACTATCTACTTCAGCAATTATACTATGGTCTATTCTTGCATCGAAAGGAAGGAAATCACCTTTTTTTAATCTAAACTTTTCTCCTGTTTTAAATTCCATAGTTATATCACCTTCATATATTTGAATTGATGCATAACCATTATGAGTATGATAAGGCTTACCACTCCCTGCTACAAAGTTGAAGAATATAGTCTTAAACTTTTCATTTGATGCTATAACTTTAGTCCTAATATCTATATCATTCATACTTATAGGTACTAATATATTTTTATCTAAACTCATTTTTATTTCCTCTTTTCAAACTTATTTTGCTTCTTATAATACTTGTATACTAAGGTTCTATTATATATACATAAGTAAAATCTATGTGAAAGATATTAATTTAATGCAGCTAATAATTTCTCTATGTCTAATCCATGAACTATAGCAGCTTCTGCAAGAGTTTCTGCTTGAGCTGATGGGCAACCTACGCAACCCATACCAAAACTCATTAAAATTTCAGGAGCTCCTTCTTTCATTCTTATAACTTCACCTATTGTCATATCTTTATTTATCATATTCTTTTCCTCCTATAATTTGAATTTTTATATATAACTAATAATTTAAAATTATTAGTATCTCTTACAAGTTAAAGTATACTAAAACACTCTGCTATATTCGGTAACATAGGTTACAGAATAGAAAATTTTTATAAAAAAAGTATTCAAAGGTAAACTCCATTTACCTTTGAATACTTCATTACTTGTAATTCTAGCTTTCCATGAACATTTTCATATCATCTTCTACATTAGTTATTCCACCAATACCAAAGTTATCTACAAGAACTTTAGCAACATTTGGTGATAAGAATGCTGGTAATGTTGGTCCTAGATGAATATTTTTAACTCCTAAGTATAATAGTGATAATAATACTATTACTGCTTTTTGCTCATACCATGCAATATTATATGATATTGGTAGGGCGTTTACATCATCAAGCCCAAAGACTTCTTTAAGTTTTAGAGCTATAACAACTAATGAATAAGAATCATTACATTGTCCTGCATCTAGAACTCTTGGGATTCCTCCAATATCTCCTAGGTTTAATTTATTATACTTATACTTTGCACAACCTGCTGTTAAGATAACTGTATCCTTTGGTAGTTTTTCAGCAAATTCAGTATAGTAATTTCTTGATTTGGCTCTTCCATCACAACCAGCCATAACAAAGAATCTTTTTATAGCTCCAGTTTTAACAGCCTCCACAACCTTATCAGCCAAAGCTAATACTTGATTGTGAGCAAATCCTCCAACTATTTGTCCTTTTTCTATCTCTGTAGGTGCTTTACACTTTTTAGCCATTTCTATAATCTTAGAAAAATCTTTTATGCCATCTCTATTAGCTTCTATATGTGCACATCCTGGCATTCCAGTTGCACCAGTTGTAAATAATCTATTCTTATAAGACTTATCTGGAATTACTATACAGTTTGTAGTCATAAGAATTGGACCATTGAACTTTTCAAACTCTTCCTTTTGCTTCCACCATGCATTTCCATAGTTTCCTGCAAAATGTTTATATTTTTTAAACTTAGGATAGTATTGTCCAGCAAGCATTTCACCATGAGTATAAACATCTACCCCTGTTCCTTCTGTCTGCTCTAACAACATCTCTAAATCCTTTAAGTCATGTCCTGAAATTAATATTCCTGGATTTTTTCTAACTCCAATATCTACAGTTGTTATTTCTGGATGCCCATAGGTTTCAGTATTGGCTTTATCTAATAATGCCATACCATCTACTCCATATTTTCCTGCTTCTAATGCAAGTGCTACTAAATCATCAACAGTTAAACTATCATCTAAAGTTGCAGCTAATGCCTTAGCCATAAATCCATGAATTTCTTTCTCATTATATTTTAGGTTCATAGCATGCTTCATATATGCTGATAATCCTTTTAATCCATAAGTTATAAGTTCTCTTAGACTTCTAATATCTTCATTTTCTGTAGCAAGCACTCCAACTTTTTCAGCTTTAGCATCAAATTCTATAGTATTATCTGCTGTCCAAGCTACTGCATCTGCCATTACTATTTCTTTCTTTTGTAGACCAAAAATATTTTTAAAGAAGCCTCCAGTTATTTTTACTTCTCCAACTTGTCCACCAGCACTAACAACTTTTCTTTTTAAAGTTTCTCTTAATTTTAAAGTTTCTTTTACTCTATTTAAAATAGCATCTCTATGGAAGTTAGCATTAGTAATAGTAATAAATAAATTTTCTGTAATATATTTATCTACTACACTATCAGTAACATTTACTTTTCTTCCTTCATTACTTACAATAGCTAATCCTTTAGTTACATATACTAATAAATCTTGAGCCTTTGCAACTTGCTCATCTTTACCACAAACACCCTTTATAGTACAGCCTTTACATCCTGCTGTCTCTTGACATTGATAACAAAACATTGACATAAATTTCTCATCTCCTATTAAATTGTTATTATTGCTTTTCACAAGTTAAAGTATACTAAAGTACAAAACAATATTCGGTAACATTCGTTACCAAAATTCAAAAGAATATATATTTTAATATGCAAATAAAATTTAGATATTAATAAAAATAAATAAAATGAACTTTAAGCACAAACTCTCATGTACTCAAAGTTCATTATTCCGATTATTAAAGATATTTTTTCTCTAACTCCTCTAATATTGAAGTATATTTTTTCATAACTTCAGTATTTGCATCTTCAAATTCAACACACTCTGCATTTACCTTTTCAATGATTTCTTGCTTTAATTCTCTAGTAGCAAATTTATATATTACATTATCTTCTTTGTCTATATGCCTTTCTAAAAGATGAGTATAAGAAATGGCATTAGCAATAATATCTAATATAGCTTCTTTATTACCTGATTTTAAATTTTCAAGTGCTTCACTTAGTCCTGTAATATAAAGTCTTCCTAAATCATGTTCTACAAGCATACCATATTTCACAGTCTTCTCTGCAATAAGTCCAAGCTCCTCCACCATCTTATTAAAAAGAATTACTTCTTCTTTTTTATGGTGATGTGCATCTGCATAATTTCTAATGAAATCTATCATCTTATAGAAATCTTCATAATTTACATTCTTTTCTTCTAGAGATTTGTAAGTAGCTTTTCTAACTACAGTAAGCATACGTTTAATATACTTATGCTCTTCCATCATTAAATCTATAGCATTCATCTTTTCTCCTCCTACTTTCTTTTAATGATTTGAGTTCCATCTCCTAATTCCTCATATTCATAGTTACCATTAACTTCATTAACAAAGGCCTTAATCCATAGTCCTCTTAAGCTATAGAAATAAGAAACATCTCCAGATTCTCTATTCCATATGTCCTTATGAACACAAATTCTTCTACTCCACTGTACCATATATTCTGTAGACACTAGAACCTCATTCACTCTATCACATGGCATTCCATCTAATATATAGTCATTTATTCTATCATATATATCCATAGCATTACTTGCTGGGTCTAATTTTTCTTTAACTTCCTTAGCAGCTTTCATTCCTTGATGAATATAAATATTTTCTAATTTAGCCTTAACTTTTTCATTACTATTTAGTAATTTAGTTGTCCAAGCTGCCATTCTTCCCTCTGCTGAATGTATTTTCCCTTGTAGCCACCCATGGATATTACTTGTATCTATCATATCTTCTAAAGGAAGATTTGGCAGTTTTTCTCCATGATTTTCATTAATCTCCTTAGCTAATGAAGATACATCTAGTCCCTCTTCCTTAGCTAGATTAATTATTTCTTCCTCTAATCCTTCAAACCATAATATTTTGTTAAATAACCAATAATGTACTTTTCCAAGATATAAACTCATATTTTCTCCTCCTACATTTAAATAATTTTAAAACTCAAATCATGTTTATCTTCTATATTGAAATTACTTTATAACGCTAGTTTCAATATAATTGTAAATCATAATCCTTTAGTTAAATATATTTTAACCTGCTTAATTTATATTAACCTTTATAAGCAGATTATATTTTATTAATCTCTACATCTATGAGTTTATATTAATATCTTTATAATTTCGGTAACATTGGTTACCAAAGCAAATTAAAAGCCAATATATCAAAACTCTTTATGATATATCAACTTATAAATTATATATTCATCCTATATATAATTTACATTTAATAGTTCTTCAAAATCTTCCCTAGGCATAGGTTTTGCAAATAAATATCCTTGGGCCATTTCACATCCTATCTCTTTTAAGAAATCAGCCTGTTCTCGCGTTTCTACCCCTTCACAAATTACTTCCATATTAATATTTTTCGCCATATCAACTATACTTTTAACAATATCTTTACTCCTCTGTGAATTAGTTGTTTCATCTAAAAATGCTTTATCTATCTTTAAGGTATTAGCTGGAAACTCTTTTAAAAGATTTAATGATGAGAATCCAGATCCAAAATCATCAACAGAGATTTTAAATCCTACCTTTTTTAAACCTATCATTTTTTCTATAAGCCTATCAGCATTTTTCATAAAAGCACTTTCCGTTAATTCAAACTCTACCAATTTAGGATCTATGTTATAGCTTTTAACTAACTCATTAATATCCTTGACTATATTGGGATTATTAACATGAAATCTAGAAACATTTAATGATATTGGAACTACACTTTCTCCATTATCTAATCTTTCTCTTAAACACTGCAATACACTTTTATAAACATACATATCTAAATTTACTATAAACCCATTTTTCTCAAACAAAGGTATAAATTTCACTGGAGGAATTAACCCTTTCTCAGGATCCTGCCACCTAACTAAGGCCTCAGCACCTACAATTTTCTCTGTATTTAAATCATATTTAGGTTGATAATAAACCTTATATTCTCTATTTATAAGAGCCTTATACATTTTATTTTCTATTTCTAATTCCTCAATAATTTTATTTTCAAAACACTTATCATAAAAGGCAATTTTATTTGTATGAGAACCTTTAACTGATTTACGTGCTATATTAGCTTTATTGATAATATCTTCAACCTCTATATCATTAGAATTAAATATATAGATCCCACTTACAACTATTAACCTATAATTTTTTGCAAAAACTTTTTCTAATTGTCTAAAAATATTTTCAAATTTTGTTAACCTATCAATTAATTCTTTTTTATTTGTGTATTCTACAAGTATTAAAAAATTATCTGCAGATACTCTTGCAAAAATTTCATTTTCCCCCATTGAGTTGTATAATTTATTGGATATTGCACAAATAATTTTATCTCCTTCTTCATATCCTAAATTATCATTTATAAACTTAAATTTATCTATGTCACTGTATATAAGCGCATAGGATTTTCCTTTATTAGTCTCAAGTATCTTTTTAGCTCTAACTTTAAACTTATTAGCATTCCATAGACCTGTAAGTGGATCTGTAAATGCCATTTTTTCATAATACTTTGTTCTTCGTTGTTTTACATAAAAAAATATCAAAAGAGATATTATTACTAATAAAGATATAAAAATAATAATTTCTAATCTATATTTAACTAGTACTACCTTTAAATTTATTGGAATAGATTCTTGTACTACATTTTTCATAATAATATCTACTCTAGTTTTTTCATCTATAACATTAATAGCCTTATTAAGTATAGGTATTACTAATGAATCTATATTAGGATTTACTCCAATTGATATATTATAACTTAAATTCCCAATATTCATTGATTTTAAATTATTATCTTTTATACTGCTAATAGCAATATTGGCTGTGTAGCTGTCTAATACTGTTATATCTACTTTTCCCGATTTAACTGCATTAATACAACTAATATAATCATTGTAATACTCAATGTTGTATTGTCCAAATTTATTTTTAAAAGCTTCTTTGTTGATTTTCATATCATTAGGTATAGCTATATCCACATTCTCTGTTTTTATATATTCTTCTCCTTTTCCAACTATAACTAAAGGTAAGGATATATATGGGTTAGTTAATATAATGTCTCTAGAATGTGTATTTTTTTCAATACTAGATTCACTAGCTATTAAATCTACTTTTCCATTTGCCATTAATTTTATAGCTTCTTCCGTATTTTTTACCTGTACATATTCAAATTCTATACCTATTTTTCTAGAGATTTCTTCTAACATATCTCTTACTATTCCAGAGAAGTCACCCTTACTATTCCTATATTCTATAGGACTTAAATAATCTTTATAAGCCACTTTTAACACCGGTTTTCTTTTTATAAAGTCAACCTCTCTTGGAGTAAGTAATGGTTGTTGATTTAAAATACTATTACCATAATATTTTTCTCGTAATTTCATATCAAAATTTAAATCATCTAGTTTTATCTTCCTTAATGCTTCATTAAGTTCATTAGTGATATCATTATTACCCTTTTGCGTTATATAATAAAAAGGGTGAATATCGCATTTGGCAACTAATCTACCACTATTCTGATTTGAAATGCTTCCTAAAACTATAGCATCCACATTACCTAATTCCATATCCGCTATCATTTCTTCTTCAAAATCATAATATACTTTTTCATAAGAGAAATTATTTTGTTTTGCATAACCTTCAAAGACTGTATTTTGAAAACTTTCCTTTAAAAATCCTATTTTCAAGCCATTGAATGCTTCAAAATCTTCATAAAATACACTGTTATTTTTACTTGAAACATACATAGTTGTAAGTTCTATTCCATTTGAATATTCTACATAGTCATATATCTTGCTTCTATCCTCGGTGTACTGAGCCCCACATAACAAATCTATCTCTCCTTTAGATAGCTTGTCTAATAGTTCTGGCCATGTATAATATACATATTCATAATTCCAATTAGTATATTTTGATATTTCCTCAAGATACTCTACTCCGTACCCTGAAAAAAGTCCATCTTTATCTTTTTCAATGAAAGAAGGATAATCATAATAACCTACTTTAATTATCTTGCTATCAGTATCTGAAAACGCTATCATCGTCATAGCTATGTTTGTAATTATCAAAAATATTAGTGTTACGCACAGTAATTTAAATTTTCTCATCATATCCTCTTTTCCTATTGCAAATAATAATATATTTACATACCACTATAATTATCGTACTTTAAAATTATATCTTAAAGCAACATTTATTATAATGATGAAATAAAATTTTATTTCACTTTCTCCTATAAAAAACAGGTTTTAGATTCGTAAATACAAATCTAAAACCTGTTTTAATTTCTTTTAAAAATATAATTATATTCAAAAATTAAAAATTTGATGACTATCCTAATGCATTTCTATCTAATTTTTTGAACTCTACCAACTACTCCCCCCTCAAGCATTACCTTAATACCTCTTGGATGTACTGAAGAATTAGTTAATAACCTTGTAACTATTCCCTCTGTCAATTTTCCAGTGCGTTGATCTTCCTTCTTTACTACTAAGACCTTTGAGCCTATTTTTATATCTGATCTTTTAGTTCCATTCATAGTTATTTCTCCTTACTTCTTGAATAGATCTCCAAGAGCTGCAAATGGATTATCATTAGCTGCTTCTTGTTCTGCTTCTTTTTTCATTTTCTTCATATAGTTATTAACATCCCTCTTATCAACTTTTCCACCTTTTTCGAATCTCTTATTAAATTGGGATGCCTTTTCTCTAAAGTTACAGTTTGCCCCTGGGCATACATAGATTTGACCTTCTCCGTGTCCTTTAATGGTAAGTTTTTTCTTACATTCTGGACAACGAGCATTGGTAGTTCTACTAACACCTTCTCTGTGACCACATTCTCTATCTTGGCACACATTCATAACTCCAGTTTTAGTCTTAACCTCTAACATGTATTTTCCGCACTTAGGGCATTTTGCACCTGTGACATTTTCATGAACAAACTTATTACCATTGACTTTAACATCTTCAACTAGAGCTCTTGAATATCTTCTCATCTCTACAATGAAGTCCATGGCATCTTCCTTGCCTTTACTAATATCCTCTAGCTGACTTTCCCACTTAGCTGTTAAAAGTGGTGACTTAAGATCACTTGGAACTAATTCTATAAGTTGTTTCCCCTTAGATGTTGGAACTATTTCCTTACCTCTTTTTTCTATAGAAAATGAGTTAAATAATTTTTCTATAATATCTGCTCTTGTAGCTACAGTGCCTAATCCACCAGTTGCATTTAAGGTCTTTGCTGCATCCTTTGAAACATTAATATATTTATGTGGATTTTCCATAGCAGAAAGTAATGTTCCCTCGTTAAATCTTGCCGGTGGCTTAGTTTTACCTTTATTTATATCTACAGAGTTTATCTTTAATTTATCTCCAATATTCAGCTTTGGAAGTACTTGATCCTTTAACCCATCTTCTTCGCTAGAATCCTCCATATCTTCTCTATCATATAGTGCTTTCCATCCTTTAGATTTTATAACTTTTCCTTTAGCTACAAACTTCTCTCCAGCTATTTCTGTCGCTATATTAGTTTGTAAATATTCAAAAGGTGGCATCATAACACTTAAAAATCTCTTAACTACTAAATCATAAATATTTCTTTCCTCTGAACTTAAGTTAGACATATTAGGACTTTGCTCTGTAGGAATTATGGCATGGTGATCTGATACCTTACTATTATCTACAAAGCTCTTGCTTGGAGTAATCTTACCCTTTAGTATATTTGTAGCTGCTGCTCTATATACTCCTATAGATATAGCTCTTAATCTCTCTAGAAGTGTAGCTACTATATCTGTAGTTATATATCTTGAATCCGTTCTTGGATAAGTTAATATCTTATGATTTTCATAAAGTCTTTGCATTATAGAAAGGGTCTGCTTTGCAGAATATCCCCAAATTTTGTTGGCATCTCTTTGGAGTTCTGTTAAGTCATAAAGAGCAGGTGATGGCTTTTTCTTTAGGCTTTCAGTTATATCTATAATACTTGCTTCTTGACCTCTAACCTTAACTAGGGTTTTATTAGCTACTTCCTCATTAAAAGTGCTTTGATAATTATTCTTATCAACCCATTGTAGTGAAAATTCTTTAGCCTTGGCAGTAATTGTATAGTAATCCTTAGGAATAAAGTTTTTAATATCTTCTTCCCTTTGAACTATCATGGCTAAGGTTGGAGATTGAACTCTTCCTGCTGAAAGCTGAGCATTGTATTTACAAGTAAGGGCACGAGTTACATTAAGTCCTACAAGCCAATCTGCCTCTGCTCTACACACCGCTGCCTTATATAAATTATTATAATCTTTACCTGGTTTTAAATTTTTAAATCCATCTAAAATTGCCTTATCTGTCTGAGAAGAAATCCATAATCTCTTTAGTGGTTTTTTTACTCCAGCCTTTTCTATTGTCCAACGTGCCACTAACTCTCCTTCTCTTCCTGCATCTGTTGCAATAACTATCTCATCTATATCATTTCTTAGCATTTGCTTTTTTACTTCATAAAACTGCTTTTGTGTCTTTTTTAAAACTGTAAGTTTCATATGCTTTGGAATCATGGGCAAAGTTTCCATGCTCCATTTTTTATATTTGGCATCATAGTCCTCAGGATCTTGTAGTCCCACTAAGTGACCTAGTGCCCAAGTTACCACATACTTACTTCCCTCTATGTATGCACCCTTACTCTGATTGCATTTTAAAACCTTAGCTAAGTCTCTACCTACTGAAGGTTTCTCTGCTAGTACTAATATTTTTCCCATCTTTTACTTCCTCTCTTATCTACAGTATCTATATAAAGTATTATTAACTTATTAAGCTAAATCTTATCTTTTGTATTATATCATACTTTACCTTAGTTTAAAGAGAGTTCTTTGCTTCAGGGTGAGTTATTACTCCCACTGAAGCTTAGAAATCCTTATCCAGGGACGTAGCAGCTCTTTACTCCCATTTTTAAGAAGATAGGAGTATTAGAGCTGGTAGTCATCGGATAAAGAGAAATGGTAAAAGAAGGCTATGAATCAAAGTCCATAGCCTTCTTAATATATTTATTAAACCTATTTTACATACATTCCACTTGGTTTTTCAGATAAATTAACCATAATATTCTTCATTTGAGTATAAGCATCTAGGACAGATTTATGAGTTTCTCTACCTATTCCTGAGTTCTTATATCCTCCAAATGGTGCTCCAGCTGGGAAACTATTATAAGTATTTACCCAAACACGTCCTGTTCTAATACCTCTAGCAACTTGTATAGCTTTATTAATGTCTCGAGTAAATACTCCTCCACCTAAACCGTATTCGCTATCATTTGCCATGGCAATTACTTCATCTATTGTCTTGAATTTAATAACAACTCCTACAGGTCCAAAGATTTCTTCTCTAGCAACTCTCATGTCATTAGTAACATCAACAAGTAGAGTTGGTTTCATGAAGTAACCTTTAGCAGCATCGCCTCCAGTGTATCTTTCTCCACCTGTAGCTACTTTAGCTCCCTCTTTCTTACCGATTTCTACATAGCTAAGAATTTTATTAAGTTGAGCCTCACTTACTTGTGCTCCCATTTGAGTATTATTATCTAATGGGTTACCCACCTTAACCTTTTCAAAAGCTTTAACTGCTTTTTCTATAAATTCATCATAAAAATCTTCTTGTACAAAAATTCTAGATCCCGCTGAGCAAACTTGTCCTTGATTAAACAGAATTCCTAGTTGAAGTCCTTCTAAAGCTATATCTAAATCTGCATCTTTAAAGAATATATTAGCAGATTTACCTCCAAGTTCTAGAGTTGCAGGAATGATATTTTCAGCTGCTGAAAGTCCAATTTTCCTACCTACTTCTGTTGATCCAGTGAAGGCTAATTTATTAAGGCCTTTATGATGTTGTAGGTATTCTCCACTTTTAGATCCTCTGCCTGTAACTATATTAATTACACCCTTTGGAACTATATTCTCTATTAATCTCATAAGCTCAAGTACACTTAATGAAGTTGTGCTTGATGGTTTAAATACTGAAACATCCCCTGCTGCTAATACTGGAGCAAGCTTCCATGCAGCCATTAAGAATGGGAAGTTCCAAGGTACTATTTGTCCTACAATCCCAATTGGTTCTCTTAATATTATGTTTAAAGTATTTTCATCAAGCATTGTTGAACTACCCTCATCTGAACGAATAACTCCAGCAAAATATCTAAAGTGATCTGCTGCAAGAGGTATATCAGCTCCTGTAGTTTCTCTAATTGGTTTTCCGTTATCCATAGTTTCAATAGTAGCTAAATACTCTGCATTGTCATCAATGGTATCTGCAATTTTGTTTAACACATCTGCTCTTTCAGCAACTGTTGTTTTTCCCCAAGTTATGAAAGCTCTTTCAGCTGCTTTAACTGCATCATCTACATCTTTTTCTGTAGCATCTGCTATTTCAGCTAAGAATTCTCCAGTAGCAGGATTGTAAGTTTTCAATACGCCTCCATCAGAAGCCTCTCTCCATTGACCATCAATATATAGTTGATATTTTTCTTGCAATTTTATATTCATATTAAATCCTCCTTGTTCATTCTTATAATGATTTAGATTTTTTCTATCTCTTAATTTAATTTTATTATAATCACAAAATATCTTTCTAGGAAGTAGGCACTTTATTCTCATTAACTATACTTTTTGTGACATAGTATCATAAATGATACTATTATATTAATAAATAATATTAGAAAATCTTATAATAATGTAAATAGTGGATTTAAAATTTAACATATATAAAATTCATGGTATAATGCAGAGTATGTTATAGACTTTTTTATATGTAGTTACTTTTTTATACTATAATATTATAAATATACTATTAGGACGGTGAATATAATGGATAAGAATTTGCTATGCATATTTCCTAGACATGAAGAATGTCATATGAGGAATCAATGAACTAAGTACTCTACGTGCCCCATGGTGGTGGTACAAAATCTTCTATCTGGTAAATGGAAATTATTAATTTTATGGTATTTAAGTTATGGTACCTTGAGATTTAGTGATATTAAAAAGAGGTTACCTAAGGTAACTCAAAAAATGCTAACTTCACAATTGAGAAGTTTAGAAGAAGATAAGCTTATATCTAGAAAAGTATACCCTGTAGTCCCACCTAAAGTTGAATATAGTTTAACTGAAGTTGGTAAAGAAATCATACCTATTCTAGAAATGATGCATTCCTTTGGAAGTGAATATTTAGATGCTGGTTTATTAAATACTGAAGAAAAGGATGAAGATAACACTGATTTAAATTAGTTAGATCTTTCTATTTAAATCTATGTAATAATTGAAGAAATACATATAAACAGATTTCTTAATATCAGTATTTTTGATACTTAGAAATCGTTATCCAGGGACGTAGCAGCTCTTTACTCCAACTTTAAAGAGATGGGAGTATTAGAGCTGGTAGTCATCGGATAAAAAGTGCCCAATGCTAATTAGCATTGGGCACTTTTTATAACATTTGTGTAATCTCAATATATTGGTAGCAGAGTGGTACAACATTTAATTATTTTCTTTTGTCCATTTAGATTTTAAAATTGACATTTCATATAGGCTCCAATAACCGTCCTTAGCCTTTCTTACATCCTTTAATAATTTTTCTATTACAAAACCAACCTTTTCATAGCATCTAACTGCACCCTTATTAAAATCAAAAACTCCAAGAGTTATTTTCTCAAATTCCCTATCTTCAAATCCACTTCTTAAGATTTCCTTTAATGCCAAAGCACCTATACCTCTACCTCTTTCCTTTTCTTTTCCAATTAAAAATCTACATACCCTAGCAATCTTATTTTCTCTATCTATTTCACGCAGCTCCACTGTTCCTATAATTTCTTCTGTACTAATGGAAATTATCTTATATATATAGGTATCTACCACTTCCTTATTTTTCTCATCTAAGAAATACTTTTCTACTTGAGAAAGGGTTAATGGATACTCATATAAAGGTCCAGCCCATTGCAATAGATCATTAGCAGATTTATTCCTATTCCATTCCACAATTTTATATAAATCTTCTTTTTTAATTAGTTCTAATCTTATCATTTCATATCCTCTATTTCTTATAATTAGTAACTCTAAGACTTATTAGAGTATAGTGTCTTATTTAAGATTTTCTGAATAAATTTTGTCTTTCTCTCGCAGTAAGTATCAGCATCGTATCTATATTCTTTAGCTAGCTTTGTTTTCAGTGCTGCATAATCCTCTCGTGCATCTCTATTTGTTCTAAGATGATTTCTTAATGCAATATGCTCTAAATATCCTTTACCATCTTTAGGACATACATATAAGTGATATGGCATAAATCTATTTTTCACATAACTAAAAGCCTCTCTATCTTCAATGCCTAAATTCCCTTCATGATGATATCCAGATTCTTCTAACCTCTTCTTTATTTCAGGGAAATTATCATAACTATCCATAACCACATCTATATCGATGATAGGTTTTGCAGAGAGCCCTTCCACTGAAGTACTTCCAACATGTTCAATTGATAAAACCAAATCTCCAATATAAGAATTTAGCATGTCCCTAATTCTTTCAAATTCTAACTTCCATTTTTCATTATAAGGCTCAATGACAATAACTTTTGTTCTAATTGACATAGATTTATACCTCCTTTACATATCTAATGTAGTACACCCTACCCCTACTTATTTTATATTTGTTTCATAATGCTCTTCATTAAGTCTCACTATTTCAATTTCTTTTATATTCTCATTCAATTTCAATGCTAAACTTTGAATTCCAAAGAACTCGGTGAAAGTATGACTACCGATAATAAGATTTATCCCTTTAAACTGAGCATATTGAATGGTATACAAATTACATTCACCTGTAATGTATACATCACACTTATTTTCGACTGCTTCCTTAAGGCAATCTGTTGGCCCTCCATTACCACAGACTAAACCTACCCGCTTCACTTTTTCGTCATTAAACTTCCAAGATTTAACTGGTTCTTCAAGTAGATTTTCAATTTTTTTTACTAATTCATTAAACTCAATTTCTTCATCATATTCTGCCACTCTACCAAAATATAATCCTTCCCATTGGTGGGTTCTTTTAACATTTTCTAAATTCAATTTTTTTAACAGACTATCATTTGTTCCAAAGTTACAGTCATCAAGTGGCAAGTGATTATAGTAATGACTTATACCATACTCTTCTAGTTTTTCTCTGCATGCCTCTTTTAATCCATATATTTCATCCCATGCATCGTGGTGTGTCACCATCATATCAACCCCATGAATTCTTGCTTCCTCTATAGTTTCAAGGGTTAGGTTAACACAGTATCCTAATTTTTTAACTTTTTTACCTGCATGATATGTAATCCCAGATTCATTAGAAAAGATTTCCTTACTTGTTACATTTAAAAGTTCATTAATTCTTTCAACAATATGTGAAACGTCCATATACTTCCCTCCAATTTCTTCCTTGCATTCAGTTATATTTTCAACTGTAGTACAGAAACTTGTACAAGTTAAACAATGACTAATAATTGCAAAAACAATTATCCTAGTCTTAAAAATTTCATTTCCTATAAAATTAAATGTTAAACCACTGTCTATAAAAGGTACTAAAAATGTCCATATTAAAAAGTCTTAACTTTTTTTCTATCTATATCAACAATTCGAGTTCTAGTATCAGCTTTAGATATAAATATTTCTTCTCCATTACTATCTATGCAATAGGAAATAGGAATAGATATATCACAATTTCTATATGAACCATCTGCATGACTTGTTCCAATTACAATGGTTTTATAGATTCTAGCAATATTTTTCGCCTCTGTTATCCACTGTTGAAATTGTTCATCACTAAACATTCCTACACCAATTGGATGAGCAATAAAGTTTATAGTTTCATTAACTCTTTGTAAATCTCTAACACCTTTCAAAATTTCCATACATAGTAAATAACCAATATTCATTTTATTATAATTAACCACTAAAGGATTATATAATTTCTCATTATCATATGGTGGTGTTTTAGCTCTCTCTAATATTTTCTCTCCAAGATTATTGATTATTACTGCTCTATCTTTGTTATTCATTCTATAAGACGTAATAATCATCACTCTATATTCTTTTGCAATGTTACAAACATCCTTTAATAATTCTTCATTAGCCAAATACCCTTCAGGATATAGTACAATATCAACTTCCCTATTATTTATTATTTCATTACTAATCTGCTTAAGCCCATTTTCATGTAGTGGTTGTCCTATTAATATCTTCATCTTCGCTCCCCATTCCATAGTTAAATATTATCTTGCCATTAGTTTAATCATAGAACCCTCTACTAATTTAAATCATTTAAAGATTTAATTATAGGGTACTTACTTTCAATATCATTCCTATCATATCTATCAATTAGAATTGGAATCATACCAAAATCTTCTGCCGCAACAAGATTTGATTCACTATCATCTATAAAAATTACTTCCTCTGGTTTTACTCCGATTTCTTCAATAGCTATTTTTAAAAGTACCTTTTCAGCTTTATAGGATCCATAAATTGATGACATAACAAATGTAGAAAAATATTTTCTTAGACTCTTATTAATAAATACTCTTTCTAAGGATGGCCATGTATCTGAGACAACCCCTAAAATATATTTATCTTTTAATCTTTGTAGCCCAGGTTCCACATCATCAAAAAAATAAAATTTATGATCATTATATACATTATCACTTGCCAAAGAATTAATTATTTCCTCATTTATACTCGCATACTTTATTTCTTTTAGTACTATTTCATAAAACTCCTTGAACATCGCAAATTCATCTTCTTCTGTTTTTACTAATAACATTTTATTAATATGATCACAGGCTTTATTCATTGCTTCACTTAATTGATCTTCTGTATATTGAAAGCTTGTGTCATTAATAATATTAAAAAAGTTAGGTGTAATAAACCAATGTCCTGTTCTAGGTACATTTAAGGTTCTTCCCGAATCAAATAAAATAGCTTTAATGTTGTTCATATTCATTATAAATTTCCTCCAAGCCCACAGTAAACATTTTCATTGTTTCTGTGTATACTTATTTATTTTCCCTCATATTGAATTCTTCTACATTTAGCATAATTATGGAATTTTCTATTTTTCCATCAACTGTTGAATATTGAAGGTTAAAATAAAGATTATTCTTAATAAGACCCAACTGTTCTTTATTGAATAATTGTTGTGAACTAATTTCTCCTATACTTTTATTCAACAAAAGTTCACCAGATAAAGACGTTCCTTTATTATCCCATCCATTTGAAACTGCTTTTGATAAAACTATATCTTTATCTCCTTCTTTATCTAAATAGATACTTTCAGAATATGATTCAATTTGTTCTTCTTTGCTTCCTATATACTGTATATTGCCGCCACTAACTATATGCTTGTTAGGAAATAGAATAATTAACCCTTCTGTTAATCTTATATCTGTGTTTTCTCCCTGAAATGAATACACTTTAATCTAACTTCTTGTGGTACATCAAGATAAATTATAAAATCTAAATACCTTCTTATCTCTTTTCTTTGTAGAAATATCCCTTCTAAAAGCAAAACAGTACCACGTTCTATTAAAACTTGTTGTTTAATATATCCATCATTTTCTTTATCATATAACTCTATTAATTTATATATTTTATCTCCTCTTTTTACAGGTGATAAAATTTCTTTCACTAAATAATCATATCTCCACTGTATATTGTAATAACAATCCCATTCTTCTTTAGACTCATCATATCTAATATGTTTTGGATGTATAAAGTCATCAATATGCAACACATAAGTATGATACTTTTCCTTTTGTAATTGCACTTTTAATGAATTAACTATTGTGCTTTTACCCGCTCCTCCTAATCCATCAAATTCCAATAACATAAATTCTATTAGAAATTTTTTGGTTTCTTAATTCCCTTAATAAGCACTCCATTTAAGACTCCTCACTAAATAATATTATTATTTTGCTTTTTTATCATTTCTTCAAGCTTATTCATCCGTAAATTAATCTCCTGAAAATGTTGTAACATTCTTTCTTCATGCTTTTTTATCTTTTCGGGAATGTAAACTGTAATATTATAAATTACCCATAATATTAATATAATTAAAATGTATTCCAATGCTTTGCCTCCTACATAATATCTAACTTGTAAATAGCAATTCTTTTATTGCATCTATAATTGCATCTGGTTGAGTTTCATTTATACAGTGATTACTATTTTTAACTACTCTTACATCACTCTTACTTGATAACTCTTTTAACCCACTAGAGAGTTCTTGTGATAATCTTTCAATTCTTTCTGCTTCTATTTTAGGTATTCCTTCTTCAATCATTTCATTTATAGAATAAACTGGGTCTTCAATTAGTACTATTAATGGACAATCTGGAAAATTACCATATTTACTCATATACTTTACATTACTTCTCAAGTCTTTTATTTCAGAGAGTTGATTTATATATATTTCTGGTCTTACATGAAACTCCATAAGTTCCCTTTTCATATTAATTGGTAATTTAAAATCTACTTCTGATAATTTAGGTTTCACCTCTTCTATTAATTGTTCTTTACTATACTTAGAATATGTTGTCCATAACTTTATGTAAACTTCATCTGAGGTACTTTCATCCGATATTGGAGTTTCTAACTTATCATATCCATCCTCTCTATTCATTGAAGCAGATTCAACAAGTACTACACTATCAACTTTCTCAGGATACATTCTTGCAAAGTGTTGAACACACAATCCGCCATAAGAGTGTCCTACCAATATAACTTTTTCTTTAATATTTAAGTTATCTAATAATATATTTAAATCCTTTGCAGTTGTCACTGTATTACTACCTTCACTATTAAGCCCACTATTTCCAACACC
Source organism: Clostridium sp. UBA3061 (assembly GCF_002367465.1). NCBI lineage: Bacteria > Bacillati > Bacillota > Clostridia > Eubacteriales > Clostridiaceae > Clostridium > Clostridium sp. UBA3061. The sequence goes on from NZ_DFCF01000006.1 coordinate 52,972, forward strand.
AGCTCTATGAATTGCAATGACTTTTGTATATAAAGATATATTATCTATAATATTTATCCATTCATAAAAACTTCCACCCATTCCTGGCATAATTACTACTGTTTTCTTACTATTTCCTTTAATTAAATATTCTAACTTTCTTCCCTCGATATCCATTAACTTAATCATAATCTAAACTCCTTAGACTAATTATTTTTGTATATTTTTACAATATATAATTATTATACCTTATTATTAACTATATCCCTATAACTTTTACACATTTTTACTCTTTTAAATCTTAAAAAGATTAATTATAATAAATCTAATTTACTTTTTATAAATCATACACTTTAAAATGAATAATGCTATAATTTATTTATTAATGATAATATTGTATTGGAGGGAATTTTAAAATGAAAGTCTTATTAATAAACGGTAGTCCTAATGAAAAAGGATGTACTTATACTGCTTTATGTGAAATAGCAATGGAACTAGAAAAAGAAAATATACAATCAGAAATATTCCATGTGGGCAAGGCTCCTATTAGAGGCTGTATGGGATGCGGTCACTGCTATAAAAGTGGTAGTGAAAGATGCGTTTTCAATGATGATACTGTTAATATTGCTTTAGAAAAAGCTAAGGATGTTGATGGATTTATCTTTGGTTCTCCAGTTCACTATGCTGGTGCTTCTGGTATGATTACATCATTTTTGGATAGATTTTTCTATGCAGGTAGTGGATTTGAATATAAACCTGGGGCTGCTATTGTAAGTTGTCGTAGAGGTGGTTCCTCTGCTACCTTTGACCAATTAAATAAATACTTTACTATATCAAACATGCCAATAGTTTCTTCACAATATTGGAATATGGTTCATGGCAATACTCCAGAAGAGGTAAAACAAGACCTTGAAGGTATGCAAACAATGAGAACTCTTGGTAAAAATATGGCTTGGCTATTAAAATCTATAGAGACTGGTAAAAAAGCCGGAATATCCTTACCTAAAAAGGAAGAAAAATTAAGAACCAACTTTATAAGATAAAATGAAAACAAAAGTGCTTTTCAAAATATCTTACTAATTTCATGTAAGATGTCTTGCCAAGCACTTTCAATTTATTTATATAAAGTTCACTTTACTCTTCATATCCTTTTGGATTTTGGCTTTGCCATCTCCAAGAGTCTTCACACATTTCTTTTATGCCCTTTTCAGCTGTCCAGCCTAACTCTTCATTAGCCTTTCTTGGTTCTGAATAACAGGTCGCAATATCACCAGGTCTTCTTGCAGTAATTTTATAAGGAATTTCTCTTCCACTAGCCTCTGAAAATGCCTTAACTATATCAAGAACACTATATCCATTTCCTGTTCCTAAATTATAAGTTACAAGACCTGAATTAGTTTTTAATTTTTCTAATGCTTTTAAGTGACCTTTAGCTAAATCTACTACGTGAATGTAATCTCTAACTCCTGTACCATCTGGTGTGTCATAATCATCCCCAAATACACTAAGCTCCTTAAGCTCACCTATAGCAACCTTTGTAATAAAAGGCATTAAATTATTTGGAATACCACATGGATCTTCTCCAATAGTTCCACTTTCATGGGCCCCTACTGGATTAAAGTAACGAAGTAATGCTATATTCCATGAATTATCAGAGCTATATAAATCTCTTAAAATTTCTTCTAACATTAGCTTTGTTCTTCCATATGGATTTGTAGCAGATAGTGGTGCTTCCTCTGTAATTGGAATAATTTTTGCATCTCCATAAACAGTAGCTGATGAGCTAAATACAAAATTTTTAACTCCATATTTTCTCATTAATTCTAAAAGTACAAAAGTGCTAGTTAAGTTATTGTGGTAGTACTCTAGGGGCTTAGCCACAGATTCTCCCACAGCCTTAAAGCCTGCAAAATGAATTACTGAATCTATAGTATTTTCACTAAAAACCTTGTCCATATCTTCCTTGTTTAAAACATCATATTTATAGAATTTAGGCTCTTTTCCTGTAATCGCCTTAATTCTACCCTTTACTAACTCTTTACTATTACTTAAGTTATCTACAATAACAACTTCATACCCCTCTTTTAATAGCTCAACAGTAGTATGACTACCGATATAGCCCATTCCTCCAGTTACTAAAACTGCCATGTAATACACTCCATTCTCACTTTATTTATGTCAAATTTTAATTTATATCATAGCACTCACCTATATTGACAATACTCAGATAAATATCTTCTTATACAATTATATCTCAAATTGTAAAATTATTAAAGAAAAAAGAGCTATTAGTTCAGCTCTTTATTTAAAACCCTTAAGAATTCCTTAATAGTATCTTTATCTACACTATAAAAAATTTTATTATCTACCTTTTCCATATATACTAATTTAGCTATAATTAAAGCATTCATGTGATAAGAAACAGTAGCTGTAGTAAGAGAAAGAGCCGCTGCAATTTCTTGCCCAAACATAGATTTTTTCTTAAGCATCTTTATAATATTAAATTTACTTTTATCGCTTAGACACTTTAATCTATCAATTAGGATTTTTTCCTCATTATCATTTCCTACAGAAGCACTCAAAAGTTCATAAAACTTCCATCCAAAGTACATATATTCTCTTCTTTTATTATTAAAAACAGGGCTTATGGTTGATAAAAATGATACTGAATTAAATCTAATTATACTTGGAAAGATATAAATATCATCTTCCCACTGATCAAAGATTTTAATACCTGTGGAATCAGAGATAAATTTAGGGTTTTCTTTAATTAACTCTCTAAGATCATATATAAATTTTTCTACTTCTTTTTCCATAACCTTAAAAGCTTCCTTAAATACATCTATAGAATTTATAATCATATCAATAAGTTCGCTTAAATACTCCTTTGGATTTTGAGAAATAACCGTAAGCCACCACTTAGATTCACTGTCTAAAGTACATCTTTCTATAAGATAAGGCATAAATTCTTTTTCTGCATCTAAGCTAGATAAATCATCCTTATCCGGAAAATCATCTCTAAGATAATCATCTTGACATAGAATTTCCTTCATAGCAAGTTCCTTTAGTTCCATGGAATCTAAATTGCGAATTCTACTACGTCCCTCAATTAGTTCCTTCTCGGTTATGTTGTTAACAAAAATACTAGCTATACAATGTGTTTTTTCATGAACTTCACTAATATCATTAAAGAATATCTTAAGTCTATCCATAGGTATCTTATTTCTAGTCTTAAATTTTTCGATAAATTTAAAAAAGCTTTTTAAATCCTTATTCATATATTTATCTATATCTTCGCCATACTTTTTAAAACTGTCCTTCAGCTTGTTAACTATTATTTCTTCATTAACTATAAAATAAAGAGTATTTTTCACTTCCTCAATTAAATTAATGTTATTCTCTACTATATATTTCATATGAAACTCCTTCTCTCGTCCTTCAGATGAGTAAGTTCCAATAACTAAATCAAATATTTAGATTGTCACTTAAATTTCCTGCATGCTTTTATTATAACGTTGACATAGGAATAATACCACCATACCTATTCCGAATATTAAGAATAGTTGAGCTGTGCTTAAGAATACACAAAGACTCCCTACTACTAACGATCCTACTGGTGTAGCTGCCATGCATAATGAATTAAGTATTCCTGCTGCTCTTCCCAAATATTGTTGTTCTGTTTTTTGCATAAAAGTTATATTTACTATCATCATAAATATACTAGCAGATGCACCAAATAAAAAGCCTACTAAAATGATAGTTCCATAAAGGACTAAATCAACACCTATCATAGGTACAAATGCTAGAGATAAATATGCAGTTCCTAGGATTACCCCCGATATTATAAATAAATTAATTCCTTTAAATTTTTCTGCTATTTTAGGATATATAGCACCACCAATAAGCATCCCTGCAGTTAAGCTAAAGCTAATCATAGCAACTACTTCAGGCCCCTTTAACAACTCTTCATTTACATATGCAACTCCTAAAGTGTTAAAAGGTATCATAAATAAATTAATTAATGCGGCAAATATGGTTATTGACATCAAAATTTTACTAGTCTTTAAATAGATAAATCCATCCTTTAAATCTCCCAAGTACCCCTTCATATTTAGCTGTTGTTTCTTTAAAATCTCTTCTTTATATCTGACCATAGCCATAAATATCCCGCAGAGAAAAAAACTAACTGCATTAACAATCATTCCGCCACCAATACCAATAACTGCAATGATTCCAGCTGCCACAGCAAGTCCTACTAGCTCTACAATTCTAGATAAAGTAGATTGTACAGCTCTTGCATATGCAAACTTTTCTTTTTCAATAATTAATGGATAAGCTGCTATTGCGGCTGGTCCTTCAAAGGACTCAAAGGTAGAATTTATAAAAGTAAATATAAATAAATGATATGGCTTAAGTATGCCAAATATAAACATTAATGCTGTGATAGTTACTACAGTGGCTCTTCCTAAATTACAAAGGACAACCACATTTTTTTTCTTTTTATAGTCTACAAACACACCAGCAATAGGTTGAAATAATATTGTTGGAATAGCATTAACTCCAAAAATTAAAGCCATTAACGCAGTACTGCCTGTAATTTCATATACCATCCATCCATAGGCAATGGTGTCAATAGAATCCCCAAATCTTGAAATAAGATTACCAATGATAAATAAGCAAAAATTTTTATCCATAAGTATGTCTTTATATCCTATTTTTTTCTTTTCTACAGCTAAATCCATAACTATACCACCCTTACATAATTTATATATTATTAAATTTTCTTCCTATTATTAGTTTATGATTATATTAGATAATTGTCAATGCCAATTAGATATATATCTAACATAAATTAAAAATAAAAAGGTCAAGAAGTATTTATTCAACATCACCCTTTATTAAGGTGTTTTGCTACTTCTCAACCCTTTATTTCTTAATTGTTTTTTTCTTCATTGTTATCTAAACATTTTAAAAATAGCTCTACTAGTTCTGGATCAAATTGGGTACCTGCACATCTCTTTAATTCTTTAATAGCCTCTTCTTTATTCATAGCCTTTCTATATACCCTATCATGAGTCATAACATCATAGGCATCAGCAATAGCAATAATTCTTGCCATAAGCGGTATTTCTTCTCCTGCAATGCCTAAAGGATATCCACTACCATCCCATTTTTCATGATGAGTTAAAACACATTTTGCCACATTCATTATTTCACTAGAAGCATTGATTATTCTAAATCCCTTTTCTGCATGAGTTTTCATCACTTCAAATTCATTTGTTGTAAGTGGACCTGGTTTTAAAAGTATATCTTCCTCAATGGCAATTTTTCCAATATCATGAAGTCTAGCTATTATCATTAATTCATCCATTTGTGAGCTCTTAAATCCATATCTCTTTCCTATTTCCAACGCATAGGATTCTACCCTTTCAGTATGCTCTTCTGTTTCCATATTCTTAGCTTCCAAACTCTTTTTTAATGAGTTCATCATGGAGCTTCTAACACTATTATGTTCTAAGAGTTTTTGCCTATATACCCTCTCTTCTACTTCTTTAATACACTTATCAATGTCTTCTTCTACAGAATGCTTAACCACTTCACCAAGAGCAATACTAAGTTCAATGTAATTATGTTTATACTTCCTACATTCACTTTTTATTTTTTCAACACTTCTCTCACAGCCGCTTTCATCACAGTTTGGCAGAAGTATCATAAATTCATCTCCACCCCATCTAAAAACAAAGCCTTTATCACTACAAGCTTTATTAAGAACACTAGATATACTTTTTAGTAGCCTATCGCCTTCTAGATGTCCTAATGAATCATTAACTAGCTTTAATCCATTTACATCACCCATAATTATTCCTAAAGGAAGGTGTTCCTCATTATTTAATTCACATATCTTTTCTTCAAAATAAGTTCTGTTATATATTCCTGTTAGAGCATCATTATAACTCAAATATCTAAGCCTATCCTCTAATTTTTTTTGGCTAGTAATATTTCTAGCCAGCCCAACAATTCCCAAAACCTCACCTTTTTTATTTATGACAGGAGCCTTAAAACTTTCTTCTATAATTCTATTTCCATTTTCATCTAAGGTAACCCCTTGAATATATTTTGCTTCTTTACTCTCCATTATTTCTTTATCTACTTTAATAAAATTTTCTGCAATTTCCTTATCTGGATAAACTTCTAAGTCATTTTTCCCAATTACATTATCTACTCCAAATTGCTTATAATAGTCATTAAAATTTTTATTGCAACCAATATATCTTGAATCTTTATCTTTATAAAAAATAGCCTCTGGTATTGAGTCTATTATAGTCCTAAGAATACTTTTTTGATTTTGAAGCTCTATTTCTCTTCTTTTTTCTTCTTCAATATTTACAATAATCCCACCCATAGCATTAGTATTACCGCTATCATCAGTGATTGGAAATACATAACACTCTTCTGCTATTTCTACAGTAGTTTCATCATAAGAATACAATTGTAATTTATCTAAACATTCTCTTACTCTTTTATTATATATACTTGCTACTTTCTTCGGAAAGATTTCTTCATAGGTCTTACCTTTTACTTCTTCTAGCTTTAAATTATAACTTTTTTCACAGGCTTTATTAATAAAAATAATCTTTTTATCTATATCTGCAATCCATGCAGCCCATGGCATATTCTGTAAATACAATTCAGCTAACCCCATACTTATCCCCCATATTTATTCCCAATAATTCATCATCACCTTATTCTACCACTTTTCTTCCTATAATATCTACATTTTCTTGTCATACTATGTATTTTTATTCATCCCATATTTATCTAATCTCAGATCTATACACTATTTAATATAAATCTATATAAACTTATAATATATACTCATATTAAATTATCTTATATTATTTAATATGAGTATATCAGCCAAGAGGACAAAGGAAATTATTTCCAAGTTATTTGGTCCTATTAGAAGCTTATTAATTTCTATATCGCCCTCTAATTATCTTTTTCCTTTTCTTCGTAATTCCTTTTGTAATTTAATCTGAAATCTAGGATCATTAGCAATGTAGTAACTTAAAATATCACTTATAGTTTCTCCATCTAACCCTTCAATTCCACCTCTTTTATCTACTTCATCTTCTATAATATCTAAAATATATTCTTCTAGAATTTCTCTTGTTAACTCCTCTCTCTCTCTTATTTCTTCTTCCAGTTCCTCTCTTTTCTCTTTTTCCTCATCAGCTTTTAATCTTTCTTCTATTGATATATATTTATTATTTCTTTTCTTTTGCTTTTTCCTCTTTTTCTTAATTTTACACAAAAAACACCTCATATTAATCCTCTCTCTTTAAAACTCTTTCATTATAAACTTTACCTACTAATCCTTTCTAGTTAATATCTTCCCTAAGAACTCTATTTATATAGTAAACTCCATATCTTTGTTATACTCTGTTCTAGCAATCAAATATCTTTTTAATATTTTAGAAGTGTATACTCTAAAATTTAAGGAGGGTTCTATTTTTATAGAATAACCTTCACTAGTTATAGCTAATCTAAGCTCTTCTATGGTATAACATGGATTATCTAGTTTAGTATATATCCCACCCAATTGTAATGGAGTGTGACTATCACTACCTGTAATTACATTAACTCCTATTTTACTAGATAATTCATATAACTCTCTTCTTACCTCTTTTTCACCTTTTTTGAATATATCTTTAGCATTTAAATCTATAGCATCTAATCTCTTTAGTAGTTCTTCAGGATGATTACATAACTTATGTCCTCTTCTAAAAGGATGTGCTCCTATTTTTAAACATCCATACTCATCAGCTAAATCTAATAACTCTTTAAATTCCACTAAGTTTTCTCTATTCATATAAGGTTCTAGCCTTTCATGAATCTCTAATATAGCCTCTCTCCTTCCTACTAAAACAACATGTCCCTTATCCTTTATGCTCACTTCCATAGCAGGAAAAACAGAAACTCCTTTAACTAAATACCTATGATCTTTGTATTCATAGTTTTCTTTAAGATATTTATATATTTCTTTAAAATTTATAGCATTAAAATGTTCACACATAATTATTCCATTTAATTTATTTTGCTTTGCATATTCAATTTCCTCATTAAAAAATCTCTCATTAAAATCTTTTCTTTTACTCAACAATCCATGGACATGAAAATCTATGTTCATATTAACTTCTCCTCTTAAAATTACTGATAAAATCTAGAATCTAAACTGTAAACTCTCTCTTCTTATCATTATATAGAAATAACACCAGTAAGTTCCCCATATCTGAGTTGCTTCTCATCCATTACACATAAATAAAAGACTGACCCAAAATAATTTTGAGACAGTCTTTGTGCAAAACTAAAATCCGATTTTTTCTTTTCTAAGTCTTTGTATGGCTCTTTTTTCTGTAATTACTGCTACAACTTGACTTTTTAAATTCTTATTTTCTGAGTATTTTCCATGGAAGGATAAGAAATTGAAATTTCCAATAAGAGCAAGATTTTCATCACAAATCAACACCCTTTCACAGGTATCACCCTTCTTTATTTCAAAAAGTTTACCATAGTTATTAAAATCATCTTTAATGATATCTGCTATTCTTTCTGATCCTCTTTCCATTTCTTCCATATTCAAATCCTTATTGGAACCTAAGCCATAAACTATTCTAACCTTAACCTCTCTGTTTAATGCCTCTTTCAAAAGACTATATACTTTTTCCTTATACATTACATGATTATTTATCCAAGGAGTAACTATGTCTATTTCGCTTTTAGCTGCAATTAAAGCTTCTTTGAAAATATCAATGATTTCATCATCCTTTATAGTTTTATAATCAGCTACCCCTAGTCGAGATAAGCTATTCACTATTTCTATAGTACAATCTACATTTTTCTGAACTGAAGTCATATAACTCTCTTCTAATTCTTCTATATTCTTTTTAATATTTTCACTTATTTTTTCATAATTTCCTTTTTTCTTTAGTTCTTCAAATTCATCAGTAATGTTATCCACCATTTGATTAATTTGTCTCTCACTTTGTCTTATACAAACATCCATAACATTATTAGTATGACTCTTTAAGCTTTTTTCAAAGCCATCTAGATTTATGTTACTACTATTTTTAATTTCTCCCTTCATAGACTTGAACTGCTTGTCTATATTCATTCCTATTTGCATCTTTAATGAAGTGCTCTGTCTAGTTAAAATTTGTTCTACTTCTTTAGTATAAATATTCATACTTTCATTTAAAAGCTCATTTATTTCTTTATTAATTCCCCTATAATCTTTTTCACTATTATCACTAACATAATTTTTTATTTTAGTTTCTATAATTTCTATGAGCTCCTCATTATTCTGTGAAAATTTGTTTCTTGCCTCTTTTATTACATCTTCATAAGTATTATTAACAGTTTCTCCCATTTCATTGACTATCTGTTTCTCCACAAATCTTTTTTTCCCTTTCATAGTGGTTGCTAAAACATCAGACATACTATTATTAACTCTATCATTTGCATATTCTATAACATCTCTTTTTACTTTACTTATCTGATTATTAACTTTTTCCCTTATATCATCTTTAATGTCAAAAGTTTTTTCATCAACTGTAACCACTGCTTCTACTTGTTCTTCATGACTCTTCTTTTTTTTCTTTAAATTATACCCCTCAAGCAACTTTGAAAATAGAAATACACATAATGTAGCTAAAGCTATTACTAGTAAAATAGTAATTACTAAAGTTATTGTGCTTTCTCCTAAACTTTTAAACATCATTTTTCCCCCACAATCCTATTTGCATTTAAATTTACTGTAAACACCCCTAAAACAAATAATATATACATTCATAATTAATATACTATATATTATAATATTCTACCAATATATATAAATCTTTATAGTTAAAAGAAAATATGATGAAAACTTTCAAATAAGTATGCTATAATCTATGTTATCCTATTTAAATCTTATGAAAAGGAGTAATAAAATGGCAACTATAACCTTTAATAATATTGTTAAAAAATATGATGAAACCAATATTGCTGTTGAAAACTTTAACTTAGAAATAAGAGATAAGGAATTTATTGTTTTAGTAGGACCATCAGGATGTGGAAAATCTACAACTTTAAGAATGATTGCAGGTCTTGAAAGTATTACAGAGGGTGAAATATTCATTGGTGATAAATTAGTAAACAATGTAGCTCCTAGGGATAGAGATATTGCCATGGTATTTCAAAGTTACGCTCTATATCCCCATATGACTGTATATAAAAATATGGCTTTTGGACTTGAAATGAAAAAGGTACCAAAGGATGAAATTCATAAAAAGATCACTGAAGTTGCTAAAACTCTAGACATTGAAGAACTATTATATCGTAAACCTAAGCAGCTGTCAGGGGGGCAATGTCAACGTGTTGCACTAGGACGTGCTATTGTTCGTAATCCATCAGTGTTTCTACTTGATGAACCTCTATCAAATTTAGATGCAAAGCTTAGAACTCAGATGAGAACTGAGATAATCAAGCTACATAAAACTTTAGGTACAACCTTTCTATATGTAACCCATGATCAGACAGAAGCAATGACCATGGCAGATAGGATTGTACTAATGAAAGATGGCCTTATTCAACAGGTAGATACCCCTATGAATCTATATAATAATCCTTGTAACTTATTTGTAGCAGAATTCATGGGATCTCCTAAAATGAATACCCTAGAAGTTACTCTTATAAACAACTCTAACAATTTTTATGCTAAACTTAATTGCATTACAATTAAATTACCTAATACAGATAAAATTAAGTCTTTATTTAACAACTACGCAAATAAATCTATTATCTTAGGCTTTAGACCTGAAGATATATATGTTGAGAATAACACCATTAAAGATAGTCTAAGCAATATTATTTCAACTAAAGTTGATATTACTGAACTAATGGGATCAGAATCATACTTATATCTAGATTGTAACGGTAACAAGTTAATAGCAAAAGTTCCATCTTCTACAGATATAAAATCAGAACAAATAAATATAGCAATTGATACTAGCAAACTTCATTTTTTTGATAAAGATACAGAAGAAAGAATAAATATCTAATATTATTAAATTTTAAAAGCACCTTCTTAAAGATTATTAGGAAGGTGCTTAATTATTAACCTTTACTTGTTTATCTAATTTATTATCTCTATATTATCTATGCTTTCAATACGGATAATATTAGTTTTAGTAACATTCTTTTTATCTTTATAGGTTATCTTAACCCACTCATCATCTACATCAAGAACTTCACATTCCATTTCGCTTTTGCCTGTAAATACTACAGCTCCATCACAATCAATAATACATTTCACACCAATTAGATCCTTTAACAACTTTGACAAGGCCTCTTCCCCCTTAATCTTTCTTTTTAAATTCTTTAATTCACCTTCTAATTTTTTTATTTTTGATGAATATCCCATCTGAGATAGGACTAGTACAAATGCAATTAACCCAAAATACTCCAAGGAATTAATCCCCTTTCTATAACTTAAAACTTTACTAAGTTGTCCATATCCTCTCATAGATATGAAACTATATAAATATTAACATATGAACCTAGTTATATAGTCATATATAAACCTATATAACTATATAACTATATAACTATTTAAATAGTTGTTATGTTCATGCGGGTTTCAGCGTCTTTGCTACTTAAATTAGCTCTTTATAAATGCTTCAATTACTGACTTAACTTCCTCTTTATTTTCCATATATAACATGTGCTTTCCTGAAATAATTTTAATCTTCATGTTAGGAAATATAAAATTTTTATGATGATCTGGTCCTACAGCATAATCTTCATTGCCAGCTACTACAAGGACTGGAATGTTTATTTTTTTAGTAATATCAAAATAATTTTTTAAATACTCTTTATTGCTAAGTCCTTGATTTGCCATAGATGGATTAAAACTATCTATTGTATTACTTACTTCCCTTAATTTTAAAAAATTATCATATTCCTTATATTGAAGTTTATAAAAGATATCTTTTTCAATAAGTCTAGTAACTATCTGTTGCCATTTTTCCATATATGATTTAGCCTCTATGGACTTTAATTCATTTTCAGATAATAATTTTGATCCATGATATATTTGACTCTTAAAGGAATCTTCCATGCTAAGAGTAACATTTAATAAAATAAGCTTGTCTATAGCCTCTCCATACTTATGAGCATAGTTTGTTGCAATAATTCCTCCAAAGGAATGAGCCATGACTATCCACTTTGATATGCCTAATTTTTTTCTAATTTCCTCCATATCCTCTACAAGTCTATCAATAGAGTAATCAGTTTCCTCGTCTCCTTCTGATCTTGCACTTCCTCTTTGGTCAAAATATATCATATTCATAAAATCTTCTAATGCAATTCCACCTAAAACTTCAAAATCAAGACTTCCTTCCCCTGGTCCACCATGGACAAATATACACGGAATACCTTGTCCTGATTGCTTTACATACAAGTTAACCTTATCCCTCATTTCTAGATACATTTATTTCACCTCTTTAAAATATCTTCCTGTTATTTCAATAGTGTTCCCCTCTGGATCTTCTAGTATATCATCCACTTTTTAGTTCTAGGATTATAATCAAGGCATATTCCACATCCAGGTATATTTCTCTTTCTATCAAGACTTTTGTGTATATCATCAATATAACCATCTTTTTTAATGGGATATATGTTGACACCATTACTATATGCATTCTCAAAATCAAATGCTGCCCCACCCTTAAACATATCATAAAGTTTATCTAATATCTCTGATGGTACTGGCTCAATACTTCTTTTTCTTCCCTTTAACTCACTAAGAATTTTGTGATGAATAACCTCTTTATAAACTTTTATATCATTCATATAAACCTTTACTATATAATCATCATCATGACAAAGATAAGCATATCTATTTTGTAAACTATCGAAAGTAAACTTCCTTAAAGGTTCAACTCGATGTGCTAAATACAATAACTCTGCCAGTTCCTCATTACTAACTTTCTCAAGATCATCTTCACATTGAAAATCTACCCAACAAAAATCCCCATAACTATATACATCTTCTTCTATAAAACTTTCCATGTTATTCTGCAAAATATATTCAAACCCTAACTTATGACTCCAATTGCCCTCATCTGGAAATCCCTTTAAAACTAGAATGTTATTAGGTGTTTCTTTAATTCCACTCATAAAGTCCTTAAAGGTCATTCCTGATGTAAACACAGAATTACTTTCTTCATCTATTTTTATATAACAAAACCATGTATTCTTCATTTTATTACGCCTATCCTCTCTAATATGTTCTCTCTATTCATCCATTATATATTAATATTTTATCTTTTTAAAAATATACGTAACAATAAAGCCCCTATCATCTTGACTTTCACTATATTTAATTAACTTAAATGACTTATTTAAATCTTCAAAATCAGTTTGCTGAATCAAGTCATCTTTTCTAATTTTAGTATCTACTTTATGCTTCCATCCAAAACCACATACAAATAAAATGCCATCATCAGCTATACATTCTCTCACATATTCAAGCTGGTTCTTGCTTAATCTATAATGGTTAACTAGAACATTATCAAATGTTCCAATATTTTTTAAAACATTTATTACACTTAAATCAATTTGCTTTGTATGAACCAAATAATTATTTCTTTTTGCAAATCTATTCAACCTTTCAAGTGCTTTATTGCTAAAATCAATTCCTGTTACTTGAAATCCTTCTCCAAGAAAAAATAAAGTATTTCTACCATCTCCACATGCTATATCAAGAACAGATCCTTTTTTAAAGTATGCTATATTTTCAATTATTGATTTTTCAGCACTCAACGGCTTGTCACTTCTATTTTTAAACTTATCATCCCAATATTCCTTATTTCCCATGTACTCCATACTATGCCCCCTAATTTAACCAAGGTATATTGATATATCCTCTAATTAATCTTGAATCTCCCTTATAAATGTTTTAATAATATTTTTTCTTTTATATCCACTTATATTATGATAAATATCTTCTCGCTTATAATCAGGTACTATAAAACTGCTATCAATATTCATCAATTTTGCTAAATGTATGTTAAAATCATAATGACTTACTGGTTTTTCGCATGCTATATTTATTGTTCCTTTAAAATGGCTATATATAAGTTCAATTATAGCCTCTGCTAGATCTTCTACATTAATAAAACTTGCATAGAAATTTGCGGTTCTTGAATAACTTCTACCCGTTTTTGAAACTTCCAATAAAGACTTCATTCTAGTATCCATTCTTCCATCATAGTCATAACCATATATACTCCCTGGTCTTACAATTACATGATTAGAATGCCTTTTAACTATACTTTCGCCTTCAATTTTACCGTTAATATACTTTGAAAAATATTCATTAGGCATACGTTTATGAGTAATTACATCTTCAGTTTGATTCTTTCCTTTTCCAATTGTAGTAGAAATATAAATTAAACGTACATCTTTAGAGATATTAGTAACTATCTCATTTATACCTATTTTAGATAAGGACATCTCTTTTTCCACATCAATAATACTCCAAATAATTATATCAGGTTTAAATGAAAGCAACTTCTCTATATCTAATTTATTCAATACATTGATTTGTAAAAGTTCATGATTCCCTAATCTATAACAAGTTCCATAAATATCATCATTATTACATTTCTTAAGTTTCTTATATATTGTATTTCCTAAATATCCACTTGCCCCTATAATTAATATTTTCATAGTTGTATTCCCTTCTAAAAAATATAGTAAATACTTTCTTATTCTAATATTGTAAAAAGATTTATACTATTCCATTTTTTCTTTTTTTATAATCTTTTTAAGTATAATCCAAATGGAATCTCGTAGTAGGTCGGGTTATTATTGTTATCAATATAATGATAATCGTAGTTTTGAAACTTTACCAATTCAATAAATCCCCAAGATTTATACATAGCTGTTAATCTTTCTAAATCATTGTTATCAGCTGCAATTGTTACTTCTTTAAATCCTTTTTCTTCAACTCTTTGAAGAACCCTTTCCATGAGCTTCTTCCCAAGTCCTAACCCCCTAAAGCCTTTTTCTATTCTTAAAGCACAAAGATAAGCTCTGTCTTTACCATTAGCTTCATTCTTATCTTCCGAATTCCAAAATATATAAAGCTCTCCTATTAACGAGCTATCTTTCTCATTTTCAATTGTCCAAAACTCTATATTATCTTTTTCAATTTCTTTAATGAAATATTCTTTAGTGGGAGATTCATTTTTCCATAAAGCCTTTAATTCATTCAAATTACCCGTCCTAATTATCATATTTATCTCTACCTTTCATGTAACTATTGAGTTAAATACATATTAAAAACCACATTCCTCATTAACTATAAATAATTTCATCCTATTTTTATCCGCTTGTCCCTCAATTATGGAAAGAACATTACAAACCCTTTCCTTTGATTTACAATCTACACATCTATTTATTTCTACACAGGGTGGATTATAACCTGCTCTTTTTGCATTTAAAGGACATGCTATGTTCTTAACTCTTTTCATTCCCTCTTCAACATTGTCTACAATTTTATTTTTACCTACAACTACAATTACTTTATCTGGTCCAAAAGTAATTGCTGCTACCCTATTTCCACTATGATCCACATTGATAATTCTCCCATCAGTGGTCACAGCATTAGAACCAGTAATATACCAATCAGTTATAAGAGCTTTCTTTTTCAGCATTTTAGTTTCATCCTTAGTTTTTCCAAGTTCTTTATCATAAACTATATTTCCTCTGTCCATCAGTGATTCTACTATATTCATTTTCTGAAGGGTAGCTGAATGACCAATTCCAATGATACATTCTTCATGTATAATTTTTAATATATGATTCTTAACTTCAGTTAAATCTTCAAAACATTCACCCTCTATATTTCTCATCCTAAAGTTTTCTTTTAACTTATTTATAGTATTTGTATCCATGATTATACCTCCATAATAATTTCATATAGAAAATACCGTATATACATAAATGAATAGTACGGTATTCTATAGATAAACATTTTAATTTCTTATTAAATACTCCTATGTTATAAGCTTCTATTCTTCAACAAATCTCATTAATTCTTCATTAAATTTTTCTTTCTGATCGTAAAATACTCCATGACCACTATATTTGAATGGTACAAGTTTTGAATTTCTAATACACTGATTTTGAATTTCAGCTAACTCAAATAGAACCACTTTATCATGAATGCCATGAAGAATTAATGTTGGAACTCTTATAGTCTCTAAATCAGAAAATAATTTTTCCTCACCTAGCCACGTGTTTGCAATAGCCGCTGTAGACCATCCTGCTGCTTGTAATCCAAGATTAAAAAACCACTGAGAAAATGGTTCAGATATATATTTAAAGAAAAATATATCTCCGAAATCTCTCAGCATTTTAGGCCTATCATTATATGTCCCATCAATAATTTTAACAACTTCTTCTCTATCCAATCCATATGGAAAGTTTTTACGCTTAATAAGACTAGGTGCTGCTGCAGATATAAGAACTAGCTTAGATACTCCATATCCTTTATGACGAGCCATATATCTAATAGCTATAGCTCCACCTGTTGAATGCCCTGCTAGTGTGAAATCTCTAAGACTTAGTGCATCTACTACACATCTAACATCATCAGATAAACGATCATAATCATATCCATCATAAGGTTTATCAGAATCTCCAAAACCTCTGGTGTCTATTCCGATACATCTATACCCATACTTTGGAAATTGGTCAAACTGATATTCAAACAGATTATGGTTACCAGGCCAACCATGTAAAAATAGAATTGTTTTTTTTCCTTCTGGATTAAGATCCTCTACATAAATTTTCACATTTGGTTCAACTTTAATATAATATCCCACTCATTACCTCCATCAATGAAATAACTATATTGATAGATTATTCACTCAGAAGTTTTATGTGAGTATTTTCATGATGATTGTCCAATATATTGTTTGGTGATATTATAGGAATATTAGATTTACTTAGCTTTTTACTGTATTATAGAATTCTTTTAGATCTCGCTTTACTTCCTCTGAAAGAGAATGCCATCTGATTTCTTGTATTGCTCCCTCTAATGCACATAACCTATTGATACAAGCAGAATCGTCTATGGCTTTAATATCTAACCATGCCTGTTTACTCCCGACTGTTTTTAATTGTTCAACAGTTTTTATGCCGACTTCATTAAGTTGTTCTTCTAGTTTCTTACCTATATTAGGTAATTCAGATAATTTACTCATAGTTTCCTCCTATTTAAAGTTATTTAAATTTTAAACTTATACTTTTGTCCTTATAAAATAATCATCATATAGCATCATTTTTCTATTTAATGGTACATAATATTTTTTCTTTAATGACTCAATACGCTCAGTTGCATTTGGAATTGCTTTTGTAAGAATTCCCTCAACATTAAAGAGTTCAAAAAAATTCTTATTTACAATTTCTAAAATATCATCTATATATTTTTGTTTTTCATATTTACTATGCAAATCTATTCTCAATAATCCATAATGGTTAAACTCATCTTCTGCTTCTCTTTTAAACATTTCAATAGTTCCAATTCTTTCATTTGTATCATTCAAAATTATCGTCCATCTCACAAAGTATTTATTCTCATAGGAAAAAGTCCAAAATTTAATTGCCTCCTCCATTCTTTCAACTGTTGTATAATAGAAATCATCACCATTACAGTTATCAGAATTAAACAATTTCACAGCCTCTTTATCTGAATAACACTTTAGCAATTCCTCTGCATCTTTAATTGTTGTCTGTTTTAATGCAGTCAAATGATTTTTTAATATAGGGCACTGCTCATAAACATTCCTTATCATTTTAATCTTCTCCTTAAGTTAGTGCTTTTGCCTTAACTTTATCCTCATCTATCTTGATTCTAACTCTCTGAAGATTATTTCATAGAATTTATCTTTACTATAAACTTCATTCCAAGGGTTATGTCCACATTTCTTTAATAATATGAATTTAAAATCCTTTATGGTTCTTGTCAGTGGCTTTTCAACACCTTCAAAAGAATGAGAATCATATTCACCATGTATAGCAATTACAGGACATTTTATATTCTTTCCAAAATCCAAAAGTTCTCCATTGCTTCTTAATTTATTAATTTCTTCCATACAACTTTGAAAAACTTCTGGTTGGAAATCTAGAGATTCATTTTCAATAGAAATTGGACTATAGGAATCCGCCTTTGCCATTAATTCTCCAAATTCACGCAATACTTCTTTTTTGTTTGGATTATTATGTTCATTTAATAATTGAAATAATGTACCAACTCTTAAGTTTTCTTCTTCTGTAAGTCTGTTAGCTCTTTTACTATTCATTGATGAAAGATAAATATCTTCATAGGATCCACTTCCTATAAGTATAACCTTACTTACTAACTCTGGATATTTCCATGCAAAAATATAGCTTAACCATGCTCCCCATGAATGACCAATTAGTGTTACTGGAAATTGTCCATTATTTTCAAGCAATTCTTTAAGTTCACTAACTTGTCCATCAATAGAGTCTTCTGATTGCATAGGTTCCAAAACTCCATACTTTTTTGATATTTCTTTTGCTACTTGTGCCATTCCACCTGGAGCACCTGGTCCCCCGTGAATAACTGCTATATCATATGATGGTTCACTTCCATATGTCCGTATATTAATCACATTAATTACTCCTTCTTATACTTAATAATCTAATACATTAAAAATTAGACCTTTTCGCAAGTAAATTTCAGCTATAATCTTTTAACCATTTATTTCTTTATTATACAAAACTTTTAAATCCATTACAAATATTCTCTATATACATTATTATAAAATTTAAAATTTAGTTTTTAATGAGTTTCATTGATTATAAAAATGTATTTAAAATTAAATATAGATATTATATCGTGGTAAATAATGGTATGATAAATATATAGATTATTAAATCCGATTAATGTAAATATTAAATGACAATTAATAAAATTATAAAAGCACAGTTATATGGCAAATGAATTATTCTAACAAAGAAAGGAGCTAATATAATTATGAAAAATAGGAAAGCAATTATTTTGAAACCTCCTAGATAACATGTATTCATTAATATTAAACTTCCAAGAGGTCCTCCTTATATAATTTTATAAATCTATTTAGTAACTCTATTAAATTTTAGGAGGATAATACAATGAAAAAAATAGGAAAACTCATACTAAATAAAGAAAGTGAAAATCATAAAATTTTATGTATGGCTGATGGAATTTCGATTCGTAAGATGGAGGATAATCCTTTTGATTATATCTTAATGTCAAAATGGATAAGTAATCCTGAAGTTCTTTTTTACTATGAAGGTAGAGATAATGCCTTTAGCATAGATAGAATAAAAGAAAAATACTCTCCAAGGATTTTAGGTAAAGAATCTGTTACTACATGTATCATTGAGCTTAATGAAAAACCCATTGGATATGTTCAATATTATTATGAAAGTGAAAAGAAAGACCTTGAGGTTGAAAACTATGATAATCCTTATGGAATTGATTTGTTCATAGGTGAGACAGAGTATCAAAACCAAGGAATTGGCACTAAAGCCATAAAGCTTTTAACTAAATACTTATTTGAAGTAAAAAGTGTTGATGTTATTCTCATAGATCCTCAAACCTGGAATAGCCGTGCCATTAAATGTTATGAAAAATGTGGATTCAAAGCTATTAAAATCCTTGAAAAAAGAGAACTTCATGAAGGTCAATATAGAGATAATTTGGTAATGCTTCTAGTTAGAAGTTAGTAAAATTTCCAACAACCTATAATTTATAATAACTCTAAGAATTATTTAATCTTTTAGTAAAAGAAATAAAGGGAAGTCTGAAAACAGACTTCCCTTTAAGAAAATATACCTAACTGTCTTTTAAAAATCTAGCTAGTAACAATGTGTTTTTGTATTCACCTTTGATTTTTATGTTTTTATTTTTTCTTCCCTCTTCAATAAATCCGAACTTTTTATAAAGTGCTATAGCAGGTGTATTTTCTTCAAAAACCTCTAATTCAATTTTCTCAACTTGATTTTCTTTGCACCACTTTATAACCTCTTCCATTAACAAAGTTCCTATTTTTAACCCACTGTATTCCCTTAAAATTGTTATACCAAAATCTGCAACATGACTTGTCCTTTTAGTTCTACCCCTTTGTAATGTGGTAGAACCTACTATTTTCTCATTTATCTCTGCTACTAAAAATAAAGATGTATTTTTAATATATTCTGCCTCGTCTTCAGCTGTTAAGTCAAATTCGTCTGGGTCTTTAGGAAAGAAACTTACCTCGCCCATTACTTGTTTCACTAACATTACAATTTCATTAGAATCTTCAACTGTTGCTTTTCTAATTATAAGTTCATTGTGATTTTTTATCTTCATCATAATTATAATACCTTTCTACACTTTAAATATTTTCCAATTTGCCATTTGTATTATATTTTCCAATTTCAATCAAAAATTGATAATTGAGTATGGCATTCTTGATTTAACTTTTCTTTCATTGGTTTGGAATAACTACTTGATAAATCATATTTTTCTCTCAAAGCATTTACTGTTTTATATAAATTATTTTTATATTCCTTATTTGCTCCACCAGTTTTATATAATAATACTAGGTCATCATATATCTTTGGAAATTCTTTCTTTATGAAATCTAAAAATACTTTTCTTGTACTACCTCTTAAATAAAGAGTTCCTGGTAGAACGTAATCCACATCACATTCTTTAGCATGAAAATATAGAGAATTTATATTTTCAAAAGTATCTGTTATATATGGAATAATAGGCATAAAATGAAGTCCAGTAGATGCATTGGTTTTACTAAATTCCTTTAACATTGCAAATCGTTTTAAAGATTCTACTCCATTTGGTTCAATTAATTTTCGTATATTTTCATCCATAGATGTAATTGTAGCTGCTATATTTACATAGGTAACCCTAGAAAGATCATCTATTAAATCATAATCTCTTAAAATTAAATCTGATTTAGTTGAAATAATGCATGGTGTTTTATACTTTATCATAAGTCTTAATATATCCGGCATTAGTTTATACTGTTCTTCTACTGGTTGATAGCTATCTGTTACCCCTCCAATATTAACAACTTCCCTTTTCCACGAAGGACTACTCAGTTGTTTTTCCAATTGTTCAACCACATTAGTTTTTACATATATGTCTTCAAAATATTTATCTGAATCTAAATATTGATGTGAATACATAGCATAACAATATTTACAACCATGTTCACAACCTCGATATATGTTTAAATCCCAGGCAAAAGGTATTTTTCTTTTTAATTTATTACACGCTACATCACAAGTAATTTCTCTAATCTTTGCCATTTATTCACCTCCAATATAACAATAATAAGGAATATAAAAACTAATTATTTCATTTTTTACTTATGGGTAATATTTTACCATACATATGTATATTAAACATATCTTTAAGAAAAAAAATTATTTTTATCCATGAATAAGTTTCTATATTTTCACTTATGTAATCATTTACTATAGGCTGAAATTAGGTTAATATTATTATATAAACATCTTTTATAAAAAATTTAATGTGCCTTGAACTTAACTATTATCTATTACTTAATGAAGGGGTTGTTTGAAATGAATAAAGATTTTTTCAAGAAGAATAGGCTAAAGTTATCAATGGAATTAGCTAATGGATCCATATTAATAATGTTTGCTGGAAAAGCACCGAAGAAATCAAATGACTATAATTATAAGTTCACACCAAATAGAAATTTCTATTACCTGTGTGGAGTTGATGAAGAGCATATAAATCTTGTAGTTATTAAAGATAGAAATGGGAATATAGAAGAAAGACTTTATATCAGAAAATTTGATGAAAAAAGAGCTAAGTGGGTAGGTAAGAGTATTAATGTTGAGGATGCTAAAAAAATATCTGGAATAAATGATATTAGATTTATAGATGACTTTAAAACAGATTTAAATAGTTTAATATCAACTAAAAATTTAGTCCATATATATTTAGATTTAGAAAAAGATGCCTATGAAGATGATTTAACTACTAATGGTTGCTTTGCCAAAGATTTAAAGGAAAGATACTCTCAGGTATTTATACACAACGTATATCCTAAGTTATCCATTCTAAGAATGTGCAAAGAAAAAGAGGAAATTAAAGAAATTAAATCTGCTATAGAGAAAACTAAATTAGGAATAGAAGCGATGATGAAAAATGCTAAACCTAATATTATGGAATATCAACTTGAGTCCTATTTCGATTTTTCATTAAAAAACAATGGTGTGAAAGATTTTGCCTTTCCAAGTATAATTGCCAGTGGAAAAAATGGAACAATTCTCCATTATGAAGATAATAATTGCGAAATTAATGATAACTCTTTGGTTTTATGTGATGTAGGTGCAGCATGGAATTATTATCATGGAGATATAACTAGAACCTTTCCTGTTAACGGTAAGTTTACCGAAAGACAAAAACAAATATACAATATAGTATTAAATGCTGAACTTGAAACTATAAAAGCTCTTAAACCAGGTCATACTTTTCAGTCAATAAATGAGGTTACAAAAAAAGCTTTAACAGAGGGATTAATTGACCTTGGTATAATAAAGGATGAAAATGAATTGTCTAATTATTACTATCATCAAGTAAGTCATCATTTAGGACTAGATACCCATGATGTAGAAGATTATGATGCGCCTTTTGAAGAAGGCATGGTAATTACAGTAGAACCTGGCCTATATTTATCCCAAGAAGGCATAGGAATAAGAATTGAGGATGATGTAGTTATAACTAAAAATGGATGTAAAGTCTTGTCTGATGAGATTATAAAAACTGTCGAAGAAATTGAAGAATTTATGAAAAAATGTTAAAAACAAAGAATTTTTTAATCCTTTAAAATATGAAGGAGAGTAAGTAAGTTTGTGTAAACACAAATTTACTTCTCTCCTTTTTTAATATATAAACTTTTATTTAATAAGTGCATCTCCAAAGAGAGAATTGAAGGTTTCATTTGCTATTTTTGTAAAGTTCTCAGGTGTAGAATATTTATTTTCTAGATTAAGATTTTCCCATGTAGCAGTCCAGATTAGATATTTATCTAGGGGTAACATGCCCTTTACCTTTAGATAACAGCCATCACGAACTAATAATCCATCTTTAGCTATTTTTTCAATATCAAAATATAACCTTGCACCTGTTTTATATTTCATTTTCTCATCCATAATAATTTTATTATTTTCCTTGGATAATACAACGACTTCACTTGAAACATTCCCATTAGAAAACATAATATAATCACTATAGTCCTTTGGATCACCAAGAAGCTCACCTATAGGCTTGTCCATGTAGTTGCTGCCTTCTTTTTTTAGTATATTCCACGACTTTAAACATCCATCGCTTTTAATTTTTTCCCAATTCTCCATTGTGGTACTATGAATAAGAACCCTAGGTTCATTTCCCCTTAAAAAAGCTTCATTATAATGATGATTCTCATATGCTTCCTTTGCTTTAATTAAGTCTTCCTCATCTACCGACAAAATCATATTCTTACAATAGCTATTTTCATATTCTATAAAATCCATAAGATTAAATTCCCACTGCTTACACTTTTTACTTACCTTTAAAGTATATACAGATGAATTGCCTCTTCCATTGGTTATTTCATAATTCTTAGAATTAGTTAAGCAAAATACAATCCAATCATCAGTATATCTTTCATCTGTAAATGGATTTATATGCTTCGGTTCAAATCCAGGTTCTGTAATGTATATCAAAAGCCTTCCTCCGTTCTTTAGATAATTGTTACCACTATTAAAACTAAATTATAATTATTCTGTTTTTAATATTTCTATTATAGCATATTTTCTAAATATTCATTATTATTTTTTATTTAATTTAATTATTAATATCTATGGCTTTAATATACTTAACATTATTCCTTTATTAAATTATATTCTCAACTTCAATAAATCCAAATTTTTTATATAGATCATAAGCAGGTTTATTGTCTATATGTACATCTATAATAATATCTTCTATATTCTTTTTATGCATATCATTTACACAGGTAGCTAATAGTGTAGAAGCAACTCCTTTATTTCTATGATCTGGTGCAACATGCAGTGAATAAATATGCATCTCATTCACACTTCCAGGTAAAGCTATTAAAATACCTATTACATCATCCTTACATTGTGCAGTTATAATATATCGTTTCGAAAAATCTCCCAAAATATTATTCCTAAGATTTTCAATAAACTTATCTGGTTTTTTACCAGAAAGGTCAGTGTCTAAGGTTCCCTCTATAAACATTGATAGATAAGTATTTAATTTACTTTCTAACTCTGCTCCTTCTAAAACTAGGTCACTGATTTTAAATTGAAATGGTCTTTCTATTTGGTTAATTAACCTCTTTCTAAGTTGTATGCTCATTTACTTATCCTCCTTTATAAATAATTAGTACAAGATATCAAACTCAAAAATTTTATAACCTACATACAAATATATTTCACTTAAAAATACATAAATTTTATAGTAATAATAAGCGCTGGTAGGGTTAAAACTACAATACCAACATTTATAATTAGGGCAGCGATTGTTAAAAATAAATCCACTTTAGGAACACATATATTACTAATCTCTCTTTCTCTTAGTGATTTTGAACTTAAAATGCTATATATCATTCCAATAATACTAATTACTAAAATTAATGATATGGTGATTAGTAAAAGTAACTCATTATCTTTAGGTAGATAAAATATATCCATGATCATAAATATAAAATATATAACTGCACTAATCCCAATAGATATAAAGGAATATAAATTAAGTTTCGTATGTGATTTTATTTTCATTTTAACTCCCCCAATGCTACACAATATTTAATAAGCACAACCTTGTTTTACCATATTATAACATATGTTCAAATTAAAAGCTAATTATCTCCATGAATATCATTTTTTATTAGCATAATGGAGTTATAATACCACATGAAATTATATTAAATTTTCCTCTTAAAATATACACCATTTAAGTTAATTATAGTAAAATATTCTTATACTATTGTACAACTATATATTTTTTGATTACCAGATATGTATACATTGACGTATTATGACCTCAAATCATGCTATATAAATTGGTCTAAAATTTAAACTCAGAATTATATTTATTTTAATAAGGAAGTGGAAGAATTGGATAGAGAAATTGAGAAATTATTTAATAATCAAATTTTAGGAGAAGCGGCAAGAAAGTTTAATATAGATATGTCTACACTAAATTTAATTGGAGGTTTTCAAAACTATGTTTATGAATATAAAAAGCAGGAGAAATCTTATATTTTAAGATTTACTCATAGCTCACATAGAAGCGATAACCTTATAAAAGGTGAACTTGACTGGGTTTTATATTTAATTAATAATGGAGTGTCAGCTTCAAAGCCCATCTACTCTATCTCTGGTAATTTATCAGAAAAAATCCATATAGGAGGATCGTACTTTACAGCTACTTCTTTTGAAAAAGCTACTGGAAGAAATATTGGATATCCTGAATGCATTAGTAATAAAGATTTATTTGAGAAATGTGGTAGATTAACAGGGAAAATGCATTTTTTATCTAAGAAGTACATACCTTCATCAAAAGAAATTAAGAGACCTGATTGGTCACATAATTACTATCTGCAAAACATAAAGAAATATATTTCTGCTGATCAGTTCAAGATTTTTGAAAGTTATGATGATATAGTGAATAGAATAAATAATCTCTGTAAGGATTCTGATTCCTTTGGAATTATTCACGGAGATATTAATGTTGGAAATTTTTTCCTAGATAATAAAGATATTAATATATTTGATTTTGATGAGTGTCAATATAGTTGGTTTATTGAAGATATAGCTATTCAATTGTTTTATATTACTTATGTATTCTTAGATGATAGCATGGATGAAAGACAAGCTCAAAGTTGTATTTTTATGAAAAACTTTATGGATGGTTACCTTAAAGAAAATCATATAGATGAATATTGGCTAAAACAAATACCTCTATTTCTTCAACTAAGAGAACTTATCGTCTATATAGGTATATGTCGTAGCACTGGTTTTTCTAACATGAGTCAATGGATGAAAAACTATATTTCTCAGAGCAAATCTAGAATCGAACAAGGAATTTCTATAGTAAGTGAGAACTATGTATAAACTACATAATTCTTTTATATACTTAAATATTTATTTTAGGAGGATAACATTTTGGATCTTTTGGGGGCATTTTCATATGCATGTTTAGCATTTCTTATTTTCAACTTATTATATATGATACTTATGAAATATAGAGGTAAAGCCATTAATTCCTTTATTATTATAGTAAATTCTCTATTCTTAGTACTTATATCAAATTTAAGTATATGGCAAGGAGGAATATATGTTGATGAATATAACCTAAGTGGTAGCAGTATAGATTTCTACATTAACCTTGTAAATATATCTATTTTTATTATCATAGCTTCTATAGCATCTTCCAATAAAAATGGACGTAAAAATCATTAGAAGGAGTTATAATAGTATTGAACACTTAAATGATTATATTTTTATGAAAGTATGAGGGGCCTTCGCAAAATAAGCTAATCTAAGTAAATGTTGAGCTTGTACTTATATTATTGCTGTTCAGCCGTTTCGAAGCATTGATTTACTAAAAGGATTTATTCAAGTTAAAATCTACAACACAACAACTCGTATTCACTCAAACAAGTTGCGTTGCTTTACGATTTTACCATTCATAAATCCTAAGTAATAAATGTTCTAGGAGGTTCTTCTAATAAATTAGAAGAACTGAGTTCGAATAACTAAATCAAAGATTTAGATTCTTACTTATGCAAATGGCGTTCGTTAACAATAATATTAAAGTACATGCTCAACAGTTTATATAAGATTAGTGATATATTTTGCGAAAGCATCTTCCTAACCTTCTACTCTCCTATTTCCTCCAAGTGCCCTGTATCATTAATGCATTTCACAGCTATCGTATTGCTTATCTCATCACATTTAACAATACTTATACTACAATTATCAAATTCCATGTTATATCTTTTAAAAATCATTATTACAAACTACACCATTAAAAATAATATGGATTATAAAGAAACTTTCTAGGAAACCAATGGTCTAATATTATTTTAAACTTTGAATCTGATAGTATAATCCATTCCTTAAATTCAAGCTCTTCTACGGAGTATGCACCATACAATAGTGCGGTAAGCCCTTTTATGTCCATCTTTACATCTGGTTTTTTACTCTCATATTTGCTCATTTTTAGTTTCTTATTCACAGCTTCTAACTTATAAATACCATTATTCCACTGACAATGTTCATCATATAATTCTAAAATAATATTACCTTCTAAAGCTACATTAATATCATTCATTGCTTCTACTGCATCAATAATTCTTACCATCCATGGATTATTGTTAATCTTTACTTCAAAAGGCCTCATTGGATCATTCAACCATGTCCAAAAATTAGTACCATATGGAACTCTTAATTCTATATGTGAAAATTGGTCTTTGTGCTTTGCAAAATATCTGAATAACATCACTCTGCTTTCTATGTCTTTCCAATACATTTCTGCCACAAAAATTTTTCCATTTTCTCCTGATCCTATTTTAATATACTTTGCTGCTGCCATAGTTTTATTATTTTTCTTTATAAATACTACAATTACACCACCATGATCTTCTATCCAATACTCCTTGGACATATTATTGAGAAAAACAAGTCCATGATGCTCCAACAAATCAAGTTCAAATTTAAATGCTTCAAATTCCTCTTGCACCTCAATAGCTCTTACTCTTTTCTCTTCCCATTCACCATTTATTTTTGATACATCTTTTAAATAATGAAAAAATCCATCTAAAGAAATTTTAACTAGCAAATTGTCATTTGTACCCACATACCCAAAAGAATTATAAAAACTTTCTTTAAAAGGATGTAATAAACTAATAGATTGATTTTTTTCTTTCATATCTATAAATGCTGATTTTATCAAGTCCTTTACATATCCCTGCAAACGATATTCAGGAAAAGTAGCCACATGGGAAACCCCTCCCATCTTCTTAATTACACCTCTCACTGACTGATTAAATGTATAGTTCCTTATCATAGCTACTAGTTTCTCTTCATCAAACATTCCTAATATTTCATCAGGAGTATAAAATGATAATTCATCCTTTGCTGGTTTAGTATCAGTCCACTGACGGCCTGTACAATATACGTGTAGCTCCCTTACTTGCTCAATATTCTCAGCTTTAATTTTTTTAATTTTCATAGGCATATTCTCCTATATATTTCTTTAGAGATTGCTCCATTCTGCTTTTCATTGATAATATGTCTATTAAGAATACATCCACCAAAAGTTTACCCTCCATCTGATATTCTTGTTTGGCAACTTGTCCACAAAATTTGTGATAAAACTGATTTGATGCTGCATAATGATGGTTATAGATAACAATCTTTTCCATACCCATAGACATGTAGAAACTCAATGTATAAATAATCATCATGAGAGAAATCCCCCTATTTCGCTGGTCAGGATATACCCAAATCCCATTTAACTCTATACCTTTTTCAGGTATATCAAAGGTTTCCGCAAAACTGCTAAAGGCTACTCCAAGCATCTTGTCATTTTCAAATGCTCCAATTAACAAGCGAACATCATTATTTTCTTTCCCTGTATGCATCCACTCTACCCAGAAGTCTAATTCTTGAGAAACTGAAAGGGTGTTTTCAGCCTTACCTGCCAACTCTTCCGTCCAGCACAAAATCTTTAATTCTAAGGCCTGCTGCATGTCAGATTCCTTTAATTGTCTAATTTCAATCATTGATTCATCCCCCCAATTATACAACTAATCTTATTCAATTACTTTTTCACTAGTATATATTCAAGATAAACTGATGTATTTTCTCTATCATCGATATTTCTTTTTACTGATTTCTTTTCCTTATATATAACTTCAAATTTTGTAAGGGCTTGCTCAATTTCGTTATCCTTATAATGACAATAGATCACTTCATCATTATCTTCAATTTGTAAAAACTCCCCTTCACCAATTTCTTTTCCTATGCCATAAGTATCACACTCTTCACCTAAAAAATTCACATAGCATAGTCCTCCAGGTTTTAACACTCTATAAAATTCTGATAAAGCAAGTGAGAAATCTTCTTTTTTCATATGAACAGATGTATTATAAGAATACAAAAAACTAAAAAACTCATTTTCAAAAGGTATTTTTCTCATATCACCAAATATGATATTTAAATCTTTATCTTGTTCTATACAAAATGCCCTTGCTTTTTCTAGTTGATCTTCATATATTTCAATTCCATAGGTTTCATATCCAAATTCATAAAACAAAGAAAGAGGTGGATTAGAACCACCAGCACCACAGTCTAATATAATTTTCTCAGAGGAATTGTTATTACAATATTTTAAGAAATTATATAACGGAATAGCATTTATAAGGTTATGCATATTTTATTACCACTCCTTATATTTAAAATTTATACTATTTGTTTACTAATAAAAATAATCTATTATACTGTTCATGTTGATTATAGTAAATATCCTTTTTAAGATATATATGAAAATATTTTTCCAATATACTACACCATTTTTCTGTTTCTAAATTCCACAAGTAATAAATCATTGTCTAAGTGTGTAATGCCCCACTTCCACATCCATATAATCTACAATGCTATTTGTTCCACTACTTAACCACTTTAAAGCTTCATTTAAATCTTCTTGTCCCAAATCTGCATTTTCATATTTATTTGGTATTACTGCTTAAAATATATTGTCCCAAAATATTTTTGTGCTATTATAATTCTCCATTGATATTTCTCCCTTCCTTCAATAGAGTTCTTCACTAGTGGACTTAGCTTACTACACGTTATGATTATAATCTTAGATTAGTCATTTCCTATGATGGATGATACAGTCCTGTTGGTTCATAGAAATTATCTCCTATATAATGAAAATCTAAGCATACTAAAAGTTTTTTAGATCCAACATTATGTGGGTGATGTCCTGCAAAAAGCTTGTCTGCATTTAATTTAGAAAAACAATAATTGATTACTGCTTTTGCTGCTTCATGGGCATAACCTTGACCCCAGTATCTTTTACGAAGATGAAAACCAATTTCATATGAGTGTTGTTTAGATTTAAATGGGCGTGCACCACAGCAGCCAATCAGTTCTCCTGTTGTTATTTCAAATATAGGCCAATATTGAACATGAAAACCCTTGCCATTACAAATTTCAATATTTAAACGATTGTGAATATCATTTTCTGTAAATTCCCCTGTAGCACAAATAAATTTAGTAACATCCTTTTCTCCCCAAAGCTGATGTGCTAGTGTAAAGTCGCAATCTGACCAATTTGAGAAACCTATACGCTCTGTTTTCATAAAGTAATCTCTCAAACCTTTCACCTCCTATTATGTGGATAATATTTCTATGGCAGTATGATACTTCCTATTAATAGGTTAGCTTATTTATTCTATTTTCATCTCAAATAATGCAAATGCTCCACCATTATCTAATAAGAATTTATCAACTATCTCAAATCCTAGACTCTTATAAAGATTACATAATTTCTTATTAGTCCATCCTGTATCTAATCTTAAGTATTTAATATTTCTTTTTTTACATTCTTCTATTGCAAATTTAACCATTTTGCCTGGTAGACCCAGTCCTGCATACTCTCTTCTCACGCACAGTTTATGTATATATCCAGCTTCATTTTCCTTTGAATTTGGCCAAAAGAAAGTATCACTCCATTGCAATATCATACAACATGCATTAGCTCCTGAAACTTTTCCCACACAAAAATCTTCTTCCATAACATTTACCATTAATTTTTCTTTTGTAAGGTGTTCATCCTTCCATACATTTAATCCAACAGAGCGTCCCCAAGAAGCGACTTCTTTCATAATATTAATTACATTATCAACTTCTCCGGTAGATACGATAAAATTCATATTTCTCCCCCTCAAATTTGTAATCTGACACACCATAAATTGTCATCAACTTAATTTAAAATTTTCACTATATAAATATAAAGATATTTACATTTTATTTTTTCTTCAATAATGTTGTCCACATAAAAGATTTTCCAAATATATTGTCATTTTCGATCTCTTTCATCTCTCTAAATTCAAGTATATTGAAGTGTAGTTTTAAAATTGTTTTTAGCTTATACTCAGAAAATCCAAGTCCACCATGCATTGAATAATCTCTATACACATCATAATCAGATATATTTGCACCTCCGTTTAAATTAAAACAGTTCATGGAAAAATATCCATCTGGCTTTAAAAGTTTTAAAACAGCACTTAGGTATTGATTTCTCCTATGAGGTTTTATATGATGAAAACATCCTGAATCATAGATAAAATCAAAACTCTCTGGTTCACATTTAAAGTCAAATATTGATTGGCATAAAAAATTCACTTCTATAGATTGTTCTTTCGCCAATTGTTTTCCCCATTCAATAGATGTTTTTGAAAAATCAATTCCATAAACTTCAAACCCTTTGTGTGCAAGATATAATGAATTTCTACCATTTCCACATCCTATATCAAGTGCTTTTCCTTGTTTTAATAAATCTAACTCAAAATATGAAGCAAGGTTTTCATCAGGAATATTTTTAAAGAATGGAATTGCTTTTTCCTTATCAGAATAAAAATTGCTCCACCACTCATTATCCCGTTTCTCTACTAAATTATCTAACATATCAAGTATGTCATTTTCACTTTTAATAATCTCTGAATTGATTTTTTCTATCACACATATTCCCCCCTATACATTTATAACGGATATCAATCATTAATTTTCAAAGAAAAATATATCTCCCATTATCATCTCTCAATTGTAATTTTATCCCAATGCTCCAAGTATTTAGACATAGTTAAATGTATATATCATCTATTTGGATTTTCATTAGGAAAACAACAAATTACTGTATCGAGATACTCAATACCACAAAAATATTCACATATTGAAGTATTTTTCACTGCACATTTATGTGTATTAGAACCTTCTTTTTCATTCCAAGGACAACGACTTTGCTTCCAATCAACCTTGTCATTACTTGTTAAATCTATGTCCATATTTGCACCTAAAAGTTTTTTTATTTTTTCTTTCATAATCTTTACTCCTATTTGCCTAAATCAAAACTTAGTTAATATCTTCAAAGCTTCATTGACCATTATTAAAATATTATTAGTAATGTTTTAGAAGTTCATATTAAATCATCTTTGATATACAACTTTATAGTTTAACAAATTAACTTTTCATAAAAGAACAGAAATCCATCTTCTGATTGTCCAGTTTTTTTATAACCAGCTTTTTCATATAAATATTGATTTCTTACACTATAATAAGGAGTTCCCAATATCCATCTTTTTATCTGCGGATGCATTTCTTCCATTAGACTCATAGTCTTAAATCCAAAACCTTTATTATGATATTTCGGATGAATACATAGATCTTCCAATTCATAAAACTCTTGTTCTACTCCGTGTAGCCAAAAGAATCCAATTATATCATTATCAAGGATAATCTTATAGCATAAATAGTTTTTAATAAGTCTTCGTGTTTCTTCTTCTGAATCATATCCTGGAGGACCACCATCCCTTCCTGGTCCAAATCTACTTGTTTCATCATTATATGCAAATTTCTTAATTTCAGTTATAACTTTAGAATCTGTTAATTCTGCCTTTACAATGTTAATCATATTCATATTTCCTCCCCAACTATCTACTTTAATTCATGTTATAATCTATAACTATCTTATAAATAATATAGATGTCTTAATACCGCATATTGAGAATCCACATTTTTTATACATATCCTTTGCTGTATCGAAATTGTCTGTTATTAAGTATGCTATATCAGCTCCTGCATTAAGAGATTCTTCTAGCAATTTATGCAACATAGAAGTGCCATATCCTTGTTTTTGAAATTCCTCAATAATATCAAAATCCTCAATCTTTGCAATGCCATCTTTTATGAAAAGCTCACACTTACCTATAGGTTCCTTTCCCTTGTAGCAAACATAAAGGTTCAAATCAGGATTTTCCTTATATACCTCCATCTTTCTTTTGCTTCTTTTTATAGCAAACTCTTCTCCCATAGCTGCCTTATTGGCCTGTACATCAGCTTTGTATCCAGCATCAAGTATTTCAAGAGTATCTGCTTTTAAAGCTATGCAATCATCTTTTACTTTTAATTTCTTAAAATCTTTTGGCTCTATAGCCATAAAACAGTATTCTGTAATCTCAGGCTCTTGAATCAAGTTTTTTAACTCATCCCATTTCACACTATAATCCATCATGATATGTAAATGTTCATTATTTGACTTTTGCATTTCACCAAGCTTATTTTCAATAAAGCTTCTTAGTTCCCCCATCTCCATTGACTCTTTAAGAAAAGTGAAATTATGCATGTACATATCAAGTAGTTTTTTGTCTGTGAAAATGATTGATTTCTTCAGTTCAGCATAATCTGAAAAACATTTTATATATTTCAATTCAGTTTCCAAAATTTTTTCATATAATTCTGCCTTCATAATATAAATCTCCTTAACATATCTATTTTTGAATAATTACTATATATTTAAATTAATTACAAATAATTCTTTAAGAAAATTATAACATATAATTTTAATGAAAGTCCCAAAATATATCACATTCTTCTAATTTCTACTATTCTGTTTCCAACATCAACTATTTACATTTCAATGTTTGAATTGTAATATAGCTTGGTTATTAAATGAAAAAATATCACACATTCCTTTTAGAACATGTGATATTTAAACTAATTATAATTAGTATTATTAAAAATATTTCAGGATTTACTTAATAAATTTACCTATTGCATCATTTAAATCTGTGAGAACTTTTTTATCTCCTGTTTCTACAGCATCAACAACACAATTTTCAATATGATCTTGTAAAATTATTTTACCAATATTATTAATTGCAGATTTTACTGCTGAGACCTGTACTAATACTTCACTGCAATCTCGCCCATCCTCAACCATCTTTTTCACTGCCTCTAAATGTCCTATAGCTCTTGATAATCTATTTATTACAGCTTTAGTATTTTTATGTGTATGGTTATGTCCATTTTCATCACTCATAAATTTATCTCCTTTTGTTTTATTTTAATTATATGTTAATTTTCTGCCATTTTCCATTTAAGAAACGTTTTAGCAAAATAATACCTCTAATTGTAATATCTAAAGCATACCCAAGCCATACTCCCAATAATCCCAGCCCAAATGTTACTCCTAGTAAATATCCAACTATTACTCTCCCACACCAAATTCCTATTAGTGTTGCATACATTGGAAATTTTGTATCTCCAGCACCTTGCAACGCGCTGGTAAATACTTGGGTAATTGCTGCAAATGGCTGAAATAACGCAATCAACCTTAATACTCTTATAACCATTTCTTGTATTTCTTTTGCATCTGTAAAAATCATTGCAAATTGTCGGGCAAATATAAAAAATATAATTCCAATACAAATCATAAAAATAGTTGCAATGAAATCCGATAAAAAAACAATATTTTTAGCTTTATTAGTATTATCTTCACCAAGACTTATACCAACAAGAGTAGCTGTAGCAACCCCCAAACCCATTGCAGGTATATAGGAATAGCTTTCAATATTGCCTGCTATATTATGGGCTACATATGCTGATATACCAATAGAAATAATCATGCTATTGTATACTAATTGACCTAATCTCATAACTAATTTTTCGATTCCAGCTGGTATTCCAATTCTCATTATGGATTTTATTATATCTTTTTTAATCTTTATATTTGTCAAATCAAGCTTGATAACACTACCATTTACTAGTTTTAATAAAAGAATTAAAACATTTACTATACGTGAGATAGTTGTAGCTAAACCTAACCCTAGAATTCCTAATCCTAATCTCATAAAAATATAATTTAAAATTATGTTTAATATATTAGCAACACCCGTTGCTATCATTGGTGTACTAGTATCTTTAGTTGCTCTTAAACAACTTGATAGAATAAGTGATAAGCAAAGAAATACTGATGGTACTGCAACAACCATATAATATGGTACTGTATAACTTAATATTTCATTTGAAGCACCTGAAATCATTAATATCGGTTTATAAAATATTAAATTGACTGCTCCAACCAATATTCCTATTATGATACCTAATATATTGGATTGTTTTATGGTCGCATTGGCTTCCTCAAAATCACATCTCCCAACATTTCTTGAAATAATTGCGTTAGTTCCTATACTTATAGCAGTATAAAAAGCAATGAACACATTAACAATTAAATTAGTTACACTAATTGCTGCAATTGCACTATCATTAATCTGTCCTGCAAAGTAGGTATCTACCGTTCCCAGTAGTGTTTGAAGAATATTTTCTACTATTACAGGAATTGATAATAAAAATATAGTAATAATATTATCTTTATTTTTCTTTACCCAATTCATTCTATCCCTCCTTATATCATCCCCCCATAGAGGATAATATAAGGGTATCATTTATTAAAATACACTTCAAGGATCTTTGTAAAATTATCCATTTAACTTCTATAATACCAAACTTAAAATATTTTCTTTGACTTTATTAACGCATATGATAAATTAATCGCCTATATTCAATACCATTTTGCATGGTTATTATATGTAAATTATACCATATAAATTATAGGTAGCTTATTTATAAATTAATTATTGAAAAATAAAAATACCGTAAAATTCATCACTAAATTTCACAGTATTTTAGAAACCCATTTATTCTTATATCAATTTTATCTATATGAAGAATATGTTTTTGTTTTGTAATTATTTAGCAATCTTAGATAATGATTTGCTTCTCTTAGAACATGATCTCCTAAGAGTGGTAAAATTATGGACTTAATCTTACAATTTAATAATCCTTCTGTTCCTTTCATCTTGAAATCTCTAATATCTTTAGTGGCCTCTCTACTCTCCTCAGTTACAGTGGATATATGTGCTAATGAAATTGTATTATCGTGCATAGTAAGTGCTTCTTCTGTCAATCTATCAAATTGCTTACCAAACTTGTTAGCAACATTAAATAATTCCTCTTCTGTTGGATCTAAAAAGCCTCTAATAAATTTAGAATGCTCAGCCATAATTCTGTTCCAGAAAGCTTCCTGATCAACCATTTCCTTATTAATGTCCATCTCAACTCTTTCCTGTAACCTTCCTAACATTCTAAGATAGAACATTGCTTCTCTTAAAATATGATCCACTAAAAGTGGATAAGAACCTGTAAACATCTTGCACTTTAATACATTTACTTTTATTTTATTTTTTAACTTAGCTGTTTCATTTACTACAGGAATAATCTCTTTATTTAAATAAAATACTTCTTCTGATAAACCATCTAGAGTTTTACTATTTTGATAATCTCCTAAAGATAATTCCATTTCTGTTGTATTTGTATTGATATTAATTCCAGTGTAAAATTCTGTAGCTCTTTCTGCTTCTAGTGTATAGTTTGTAATTATTTCTCCTGTATTACCAATGTTTGGATCGATAATTCCACTAGATAATTTTATAGTCTTTCTAAGCAATCCATCTAGTTGTTCCTTTAACATATCTGCATAATGAAGGTAATTTTGAGATCTAGGCATTAACGATGCACCAACAAAAACTAGATGCTCCTTCATTATTCTTAAAAAGAATAGATTTAATTCTAGCGATTGTTTAATAAACTTCTCCTTAGATAACATATTTTCTCCCTTTAAATAATACTTCATTAACAATATATGCTTATACCTATATACTGACATTGCAATTTAATTAATTTTTATTACAAAATATACTAATACACCTTGTTAATATTAAATTTACCACAAATTACGTTCTTACTGGTTGTTTTTCTTTTTTGCCATTTTATACTTTTGGTAAAGAATATCTTTTAAAACTAAAACAGTATTTACGTCATCAAACCCAAACTCAATTTTAAAAGCATCATATAACTCAGATATTTTCTCACTATAAGTATATATTCCTTTTATCCCTTGATATGAAGCCAAAATTGGATACTTTTTACTCCACGCACCTGTCCAGTCAATTTCATCAACTATCATTTCAATGCCAGTAACATCACCACTAATATGGCTTCCACTAATAAGATAATCATAACTTACATTATAAAGTTGACTTAGTAATTTTGCTTTAATAAGTTCAGGAACCGTTTGGTCGGTCTCCCATTTACTTACCGTTTGTCGAGATACACCTAATTTCTCTGCAACATCCTCCTGAGATAAACCTTTCTTTTTACGTAAATATAATAATTTTTCGCCTAATGACATAACTATCACCAGCCTTTCCTAAAATCCAAGTTAACTTGTAGCTATAGTATACTAAACACTAAACACCTTTTCTATCAAGTTAAAATGGAAATTTGTCAACTAAACTTAACATTCTAACTCTCTCGTATTTCCTTATCAACCCTAAAATATTTAATTTAATCGTAATTATTTATCATGCTCTCTTCATTAATGGCAGTATCTCCACTTACCTTTTCATCAGATTCCCCTTTAGACTTCATTAATTCATTAATGTATAAAGAATCTGCTATTGTTAAGCATTTCACTCTT
The DNA here is from genome assembly GCF_002367465.1 of Clostridium sp. UBA3061. Lineage (NCBI taxonomy): Bacteria > Bacillati > Bacillota > Clostridia > Eubacteriales > Clostridiaceae > Clostridium > Clostridium sp. UBA3061. The sequence continues at coordinate 90,725 of NZ_DFCF01000006.1, forward strand.
GCCAATAATTCCTTTGATGCAGATTTTGCTGGAATACTCTTTATACACTTAGGTGGATTTTTACCATCACTAACATAAACTTTTATAATACCACCTTCAAGTATGTACTCTATTTTCCTTTTACCTGATGTTTTTATTTCAGTATTACTAGCTTTTGATTCTTCCAATAATTTCAAAAATTTTCCTTTTGAATTTTGCTTTTTATTTCTATCTTCATAATTTTTTATATAATAATTATTTAAAGTAACTTTCATTATGAATACTCTCCTTAAATTTATAACTTAATAACTCTTTCTAAATCCCATATTCGTTCTAAAACTATTTCTTTGATAAAAGTCGTCTGCTCCATCTGTTGAAAGTAAATCTAATCTTGTATTCGGATATAAATTATGACATATATCAATTAAAGCTTTTCCTATTCCCATTCCTCTATAGCTATTATCAACTATAATTTCAGCTATATAAGTAGTAATTTCTCCATCTGTTAATGCACGAACTAATCCAACTATTATGTCTCCATCTAATACAACAAGTGTAATATTAGAATTTTCCCATGCCTTTAATGCATTTTCTGATCTTTTTAAGAATGTCATCCATCCTTCTTTCTCATATAATACTTGAATAGAAGAAAAATCTGTTTCTTTAAATTGCCTAATATAAATACCTTTTGGTAATTTTACTTGTCTAATTAACTCTTCCGTTAAAATAAATTTATTCATAAAAGAATTCCCCTTTATATCTTTCTACTAACTTGTAAGTCAAATTCTGGCTTTGTAACATATGCTAGATATTGAACATTACCATCAAAATCTAAATATGCTTGAAAACGTTGACGAATCGATGGTGATGTAATCATATCAAGAACTTTATCCTTCTTTACCCAACGTGATTCTGAATTCTCATCTGAAATACATAAGTCACCATCTACAAATGTACAAATAAAATCCATCATCACCTTTGTAGGTACTGTCTTAACTCCATTATATCCTTCATGTGTGGCTGTATTTGAGGAAATAGCAAAAAGTTTTTTTACTGTAACATTAATCCCACTTTCCTCTTTTATTTCTCTTACAACTGCATCAATAACGTTTTCTCCGACTTCAACTTGACCACCAGGAAAAACCCAGCCCCCATGATGAGTTTTGACTAATAAAATCTCTTCTTTATCATTTTCAACGACTCCTGCTCCTGTAACAATATGTGTTGGCATAATCATAAATATCACTCCTTAGTCAATTACTAGCAATTACTTTACATAATAAACATTAACTATAATCTAGCCTTTTATTTTCCTCCATGAACTTTCTTCTAATCCATCTGCTTTTAGATACTTACAGAATCTTTCAAAGCATCCCATCATAGCAGCTATAGCCTCTTCTGTTACTTGATAGTTCTCTTCCCACCACCAATTTTTTATTATCAATGGTTCATTTCCTCGATGTATTTCAGGTTCAAATCTTGCTACAAGCTTATCTCCATATAAAACTGGTAATACATAATATCCATACTGCCTCTTTGAAACAGGTTTATATACTTCCCAACTATATTCAAAATCAAAAATATCTTTAACTAACTTTCTGTCCCAAAGAAGATTATCAAGTGGAGCCAGAAAACTTGCTTTTTTATCAATACTAGAATTAAGATTATCTAACATTGATGTATCGTCAGCCCTTATATAAAAAGTTTCATTTAGTCCTTCTACTTTTACAAGTATAAGCTCACCATCCTCTAGTAGTTCCTTTAATATTTTCTTTCTAAGATTTTTATCGGATACAAAATGACCAAGCCATCCTCCACCATTTCTATCCCAGTAGATCCCTATGCTTCCTATCCTTCTTTTAACATACCACTTATAAAAATCATTATCATTATTAAAAGGTTCCTTCACATCCAGTAGCTCTTTTGGCAATAGGTTTTCTATCAAGTCATAAACCTTTTGTGTGTTCTTCTTTTCTTTAACGCCCAAAATTCCGCTGTTCCACATATAGTCCATGGTAGCGCTGGAAAGTTTCCCATGACCCCAAACTCTACTTTTTACACGTCCAATATCCAGCTTTGAAGGCAAGGTAGCACCATTTTTCTCTATATATTCTTTTGCTGCATCCACATGATTAATTGCTTCAATTGAACTTCTATGATGCAATACTCTCTCAATTTCTTCTTTTCTTCTTAATCTCACTTTTTCAAAATAAGGCCAGTCTTTAACGGAATAGATAGCCATCATCTTATCCCAGCCATCTATGAGTTCTCTTTTATTATAAAGAAGAGTTTCTAGCATCATAGGGTTATAATTTTCAACTCTGGACTGAAGCACCAAATCAGCATTTCTCCCTACCATATTTAAAGGATCATATTGTATGCACCCCACTCTATTTATAAAATTCTTAATACCCTCTTCACCCTTAAAAGATTTTGGTGAAGATAGCCCCTGATACATCACCAGGAATTTTCTCAATTCACCCTTTGACATAGTAATTTTTTTCATATTACTTCCTCACTAAAATTTTTATTTATCATATTTTCAATTTTAAGACTAGATTTTGAAATAAATTCTCCTAACAAAACTTCTTATAATAATTATAGTTACATAGAAATACTGAGCTTATGAGGTTTTATTTCTTTTACAGGCATTACAACTTCAACAAAACCAATTTCTTCATATCTACTATTTGGAAAAACCTCATAGTTTTCGATTACGTATTTTGTAGCTTCCACTAATGCTGATTCTTTATCTTCACTTCCCAGCATAACGGCACAATGAGGTACCCATTGTCCAGTTGTGTAATATTCCCAGCCACTATGATCACAAAATGCAAAGGTTTCGTGTATATTTTTGTGTAAATCAATTAATTCGTCACATACAACTGGTGCAAGATATACAGTTCTAGTATTATTAAACACCCCAATACTAGAAAGCAAAGCGGGAAATGATTTTGTATCCTTAGCTATTTCTTTTAATAACTTGTCACACTTTTCAATATCAATATCATTAAATATAGCTATGGTAATATGAGGACGAGTCTTCCATTCTAAATATTTTTTACTAATTCCCTCTCTTGCAATTCCTTTAGCTAATTTAATAATTTTTTCCTCTGTTTCCTTATCAAAGTATAATTCTATTGCATATTTCATACTAATTCTCCTTCCATATGTAAATATAATTTATTATGAATCTACTTATAAATTTCATGTTGTTCAAATATGAAATTCGCTGAAACCCTTGGTATGACAACAACTATTTAAATAGTTAAATAGTTAAATAGTTGTATAGTTTCCTATGTAACTATTTTCATATATAAATAGTTACATATTTATTTTATTCTACTTAAAATTTAAAATAATTTCATTAACATAGTCATTCATAACTGTTCTATATTCTTCTGGTCTGTAGTCCATGGATTTTATCAAATTAATCATCTCTTGGGCTGAAATAAATTTAACATCGTCTACCTCTGACTTTTGTAAGGTTAAATCTGAAGTATCAATATCTTTACATAATACAAAAATATCAATGAAATGATTGTATTTTTCCCATAAAACTCTTCTAAGAAAAATTATATCATCTATCTTTATACCTAATTCTTCATGTATCTCTCTAATAATAGCCTCTTTACTTGTTTCTCCAGCTATAACGTGTCCCATGTGAATATCCCATCCACCAGGTAAGAACTGTTTTGATTTTGACCTTTTCTGAATTAAGAATTCTCCCTTTGAGTTATGTATATATGCATGTGCTCCTAAATCATATTGTCCTTCTAAAAGCTCTTCATCTTTTGGTGCTATTTTACCACTTCTACTACCATCTCTATTTAAAATATCAAAATACTCCACTAATACTTCCCCCTTATGCAGCTTAACATTTCTTCCACAGCTTTTAATACGATATTTAGATAAATCTCTTTTCAATTTTAATTCATATTATATGGTATATTGTAAATGCAAATTATTAACTTTAAAATTCTATTGCAAATCTTCTATTCATTGATTAACGCATAGTGTAGATGATCTTCCCACTTCCCGTTTACTTCTAAAAACTTATTTGCCATACCTTCATATATAAATCCAAGTTTCTCTAAAACCCTTATTGATGCTTTATTATTTGGCAGCGCATATGCTTCAATCCTGTGCATTCCATATTCTTCAAACATAATCTTAATCCCTGCTTTAACTGCCTCTGTCATTATACCTTTACTAGCTACATCTTTGTCTGATTTATATCCAATATGACATGATAAGAAAGCATAAGGTACAATATTATAAAAGGTTACCTGTCCAACAATCTTATCATAGTTTCCCTTATTAAATACCCAAAGTCTAAGAAAGATTCTATCTTGAATATACTTAAAATCTCCTCTTAATTCCTCTGTCTGAAAGTCAACAGTGTAAAATTCATCTTCTCTTTGTGGTTCAACCTGACTAAAAAACTCTCTATTTCGTACTACATAATCTACCACTTTATCGGAATCATTTTCATCTAATATTGTTAAAACTAACCTTTCAGTCTCGTAAGTTGATTTCATTAATCTTCTCCCTTCTTGATAAAATCTTATAGTTAAATAAATCAATTATAGTTATAAATTTTCCTATGATTTTTACAGCATAGCCTAAAATCATAGGAAAAATATAGTAATCTAAATCAACACTATGCATATTTGTCATCTAACTAGCTCATATACTATTGGCTTAGACTATAAATTAATTTTTCAGGATTTAGTATTTTTCCCTTATATTTTTCTGTTCCCTTTTCTATTTGTCTGCTATCTCCTGTTGCAAGAGCTTGTTTCCAAAATTCTTCTGGCGTAATGTCTGGTTTTACTTGACAAGCTAAAGCATAAAGTCCAGCAAGATAAGGCATACACCAGCTCCATCCCCCTTCTCTATAAAATACATAATCCTTCTCTCCTGTAGGGCTAGCCACTGTTTTAGAATCAATAGGAATTAGTAGTAATTCTTCTGGTTTGTCCATATTAAATTTCTCTTCATAATACTTATTAAGTTCATCAATATGCTCTATTTTCGATACCCACTTATTCCATTCTGTAACTTTATAATTAGAAATATCATCTTTATCTGCAAGGGAATCTATATCTAATCCATGGAAATAAAACTTATCCTCATATGTGTCAAACATATTTACTGTTATAACAAATATATTTTCTTTAATTGCTTTTTTAACCGCTTCTATAAATTCGTTATACCCCTTACTTTCAGGCTTGCATCCTGCTGATATAGATAAAACTCGTATCTTATCATCCTTTGGCAAAGATTTATTTACTTCAATAATTCTTTCAATCGCTTTTGCTGTCCAAGAAAAGTCTAGTTCCATTTCACTATTAACAAAGTTATAGTTTTCGCATGCTATAAAATACAAATCTGCTTCCGATGCAACTCCAGTATTCTTACCTGTTGCAATTGATGCCACTGCTGGAGCATGCATCTGTGCTTCTTCTGGTTCATAATGAATTTCTTCATACATCTTTACTCTATCATGATATTCCTCATGATTTACTAAAAGAGAATAATCGATAAATGCTATGTTTATGCCCTTACCAGTTATTCCTCTTTCATGAAGTTTTTTTATTTCAAGACCTGGATTTTTATGAAACTCTAAAAAACTTTCAGGCTTAAACTCCTCTGGAAGTTTCCCTGGCCACTTTGTTTTACTATCAAACACTGAATTTAAAAGCTTATCTTTCTCCCCAGATAAATCAAGTTTCTCAAGGTCATATCCTCTTAAATCACTACTATTTTTTCCCCACTCATCTTTGAGTTCTTCAATGTTATTTATACTCCCTCTTCCAAAATCAGCCATGTACGGAAATCTTTCAATTTTTACCTCTTCTTTAACATTATCATTAGTAGAAATTTTTTCTTTGCTGTTAACTTTATTATTGCAGGCAGTGATATTTATTACAAATACTGCTACCAATAACACTATTGCTAACTTTCTTTTCATTTAATATCCACCCTTTCATTTTTCTCCCCCATATTATCATCTTCTTTAGTTAGTACCGTTGCCTCTGGATTTCTTAATATATAATTTAACTTATCTTCCCATCTATCATGCATATCATAAAAATGCTCTTCTCTATTTATAAACTCAAATCCAAATTTATCAAATATACTTTTCATTCTCTTATTTGAGCCCATTGTATCAGCATATATGCATTTAAGTTTTAATGTATTAAATACATAGTCTATTGCCAATTTAACTGCTTCAGTTCCATACCCTAATCCCTTATAATCATTATTAGCAAGGGTAAGCCCAAGTTCACATCTGCCTTTTTCATAATCAATTCTTTTGAAAGATAATTCTCCAATAATCCTTCCATCCCTTAAAAAAACTCCAACTCTGGGATACCATGATTCCTTTTCTATAAGTTAACCCTTTTGACCACATAAAATATTTTATATGCTTTATCATCAATTGGAGATAATCTGAAATCTTTATACCTATTCATTATTTCAAAACCTGAAATCAAAAGAAATGCATCCATTTCTTCAACAGTATATGCCCTTTGAATATGTGTTTCACACTGATTATCACCAAAATCAAAGACAGTTTTACCTATTTTACTTGCCTTATCATATTCTAATATTTGTTTGAATTCTATATTATCAAAATTTCTATCAATTATTCCAAAATGCTTTTCTTCATATAAAACTGGAGTATTAATATCAAATATAAAAATTCCATTATCCTCTAAATGCAAAAAAATATTTTTTAAAGCTTTCTTCATGTCTGAATCTGTTACTAAATAATTTAGTGCATCAAATGCACAAGTTATAAGTTGAAATTTCTTATTTAAGTTGAATTCTATCATATCTGCAACTGCAAATTCTATTCCCGTTGTAGTCTCCTTTGCTACATTAATCATATCCTTTGAAATATCAATTCCACTAACTTCAAAGTTTTCATTATATAGTTTCGATGCTAGTATGCCTGTACCACAACCAACATCTAACACAGAATTAATATTTAGATTGTAAATATTAATTACATTGTAAATTAAATCTACGTATTTAATACTCTCTTTTCCCCAACCTTTTTTATAAAACTTTGCTAATATCTCATAAGGTTTCATTGATTATTCTCCTCCTTTTTACTTCACAATATAATCTACAGATTGTTAATAAATCTATGTATTATAATTTATAAACATATGTTCTTATAGCGTTACACAAACTTTAAAAGTTCGTGAAAGCTATTAATTACATAATCATATTCTTTAACTTCCCCAAAACCATATCGTGCATAAATAAAGGGTATATTAGCAATTCGTGATGCTTTTAAATCTTCCTCAGTATCACCAACATATACTGAACTAATTAAGTTATTTCTTTTTATTATTAGTTTTATATTCTCACCTTTACTTAAACCTGTTCTTCCTACATTCTCATAATCTATAAAATATTTATCTAACTTATGTGATTTAAAAAAGGCTTCTATATATCCACATTGACAGTTACTAACAATAAATAATTTATATTTTTTAGATAATTCCTTTAAAGTTTCCTCTACCCTATCATATAGAATTGCACCATGTTTGCCTAAATGATTACATTCATCCTTACAGCAATGCTTAACTATTTTAAGTCTATTTTCTTCTTCTAAATATGGGAAAAACTTTAATGCAACATCCTCTATTACTAACCCCATAACACCCTTCATATCATCAAGCGTAAGTTTATTTATCACCTCATCATAGTTACCTATAGTTTTATTCCATGAATCTATAACACTAGATGTTGAGTCCCATATAGTTCCATCTAAATCAAAAATAATACTATCTATGTCCATATTTTTACACCCCATTTAACAGAATAAATGTATTTAACCCTATAAATCTAAAGCCATAATTATTTCATCTTCATCTACTTCTCCTGTATGATAAAATCCTAACTTTGTATAAAGATTTTTAGCAGCAATATCACCATCACAGTAACATAAAACTATTCTGCTGTATTTTGCATTATTTCTCATCAGTTCTATTGCTTTGGATACCGCTTCTTCTCCATATCCATTTCTCTGATATCTTCTATCAATCATCATTTAATCAAATACAAAGGCTTGTAATTCATCACACTCTCTATACATTAATAATCCTACTATTTCACTATCATTATATATTGCTTTAGCTTGACTTCTTTGAGATCTAAAAACATAAGCTCTAGCCAAAATACCAACATTAGAGCATACATAATGTTGCTGTTCTTTTTCCACTTCTAGTAAGTTAACATCTCTCCAATTTTTCTCCGTAACTTCTTTTAAAAGTATCATTAAACTCCCTCCCTAGCATTCTCCAGAAACAGTAATCTTAATAAAATTATACCATATTACGCCAGATTATCATCCATATATTTGTATATGTAGTAAAATTAGAAAATAAAAAAATATCGTATACTCATTTCTGAATAATCCGATATTTTATAACCTTACTATTTAATATAATACATGTTCAACTCTAAAGTACTTCCACAATTACTTTCTGCTTTATTGAATCCACCTTCTATTCCACCTAGAGCTTTAACTAACTGAATACTATTAGGATTACGACGATCTGCCTCATAAATAAAATAATCTAAATCCATATGTTCACGAAAAAAGTTAGTTAGACCAGTAATAGCTTCATATCCATACCCCTTACGTTGCTCATTCTTTCGTATCCATAAACCCACCTCAGGAGTCTTAGTATCTATCAGATGAATCTCTATACTTCCAATGAATTTATATTCCTTATCTAAAATACAACACACCAAATTTGTTCCCATTTCTTTAAGTTCTGTAAACTCATCAATAAATTTTCTTGTACTATCTAGGCTTTTAAAAGGCTCTGGATACTGGTATTTTGTTATTTCATCATTAAATTCAGTAAAATAATCATATGCAAATTCTTCTGAAATAGGCACAAGAAGTAACCTACTTGTTTCTATATTAAATCCTTTTTCATTAATAATATCCTTTATCATTCTTACCTCCGTTATATCTGAAAAACCAAATATCTTATCTAACTCATTTATCTACACTAGAGTTTTATCAACCATTATTTTTTGTTTCTTAACTATTTAGTTGAATTATGTATTATAACTGTTTCAAATCATTAACAGTCATTCCCTTTAATCTAGTACCATGGTTTTCACTATCAAAGTGAACATTACTATGTTTAGGATACATAAATTCGATCATTGCGAAGTTTGCAACATCAACTAAAAATTCTGTATTACCAGTTTCTTTATACTTTTTTAATCTTATTTCTAGATTTTCAACTGAATTAATTAAACCCTCACCATAGTTATTTTTTATAGGACCGTATTTATGATAACTGACGAACATTCTATTTTTTCTTAGTTTATCAAATTCTTCACTATATTCTGTCTGTAATACTTGTTCTATATCATTCATAATTTTCTCCTTAACTTTGCTTCACTATCTTAGAAATGCATCATTCATAAAAATATCATGAACTATTTAATATTGTTTATTCTCTTTTTTTATATTTACTTACTAACATCCATACAAATAGTTCAGGCATTAAATTTAATAAGCTAATCATATTTATTCATATGTATGTTCTGAAAAATAAGCAATTTCAATAAAACCATTTCTTTCATATAACTTTTTAGCACCAGTATTTGACTTAGCTACTCGAAGTCTTATGTTTCTAATAGATTCATTCATACTCATATTTCTAATACAATGTGCTAATATATAACTTCCATATCCTTTATTTTGAACTGTAGGTTTAACTACAATATCAGTTATATAGTTTTGGCAGAAAATATATGCACCTACCAACTCATTATTTATCCAGAATGAACGTACTTGGCTATGCTTATCTAAATCAATAAGCTTTTTGTAAAATTGTTCTTCATTTATGGCATTAGTATTTACCTGCCAACCATTATCTTTATATAACTGATAATATGAACTATCAAATAAGTTAATAAATTCTTTTAACATATCACTTTTGAATCCTTTATCAATTAAATTACAACAATTTAAATTAGGTAACTCTTTACCAATGAATTCAAGATGATATCCTTCAACATCTACTTTAAAACCTAATTTTCTTACTTCATTAATTATTTTTAGATTATTCCCGTACACGTTAAAGCATATTTCTTTTGAGTCAAATTTTAAAATATATTCTTTAGTCTTATTTTTTATAATATCTAAAATTTGTTCTATATTGTTTCCATTAAGAAAATAAGCATAAAAAATGCAACAATCTTTATTGTCAACAGCTATAAATACTCCCATATTTTCCACTGTTGATACAGAATATATTATATCCACTTGATTGTTTTCAAATGCTTTTTCTACATACTCTTTTGCATGGGGAGATATATTATCTATGAGCATTAATATTTCTTTAGACTCCATTTATACTACTCCTTCCATAACATGCTTATTCTTCTGTATATATGGTTTCCCATGGATATTTAGAGTAAGCCGTTTTATGCCTTTTAAAACCAATTTTTTTATAGAAATCCTCATTTCCAAAAGTAGCGGTAAGATGAATAGGTATATAGTCTTCTCCTTCCAAAAGTGTGTTCATTAAATTCTTTCCTACACCCTTTTTCTGATATTCAGGCAATACCCCCACATCAAATACTGAGCCATAACATATGCCATCTGATATCATTCTACAGGCTCCTATTAATTTTTCATCATCCCATGCTATAACAACTTTATAACTATTTTTAAATGCTGATTGAATTTTGTGGTATTCATTATTTTCCATAAACCGTTTCAATAATCCAACTCTTTTATATAGGTCAAAAAGTTTATCCCACTGAATATTTTCTAATCCTACTTTATATGATATCATCTATACTTGCCCCTTCCTACTTTTCACTATTAAAATAATTATTTTATTTTAAATAAACATCACATTAAACACTAAAACTCATAATACTTTTTCCTATATGTGACCTGTAAAACAAGTAAATTTAATGAAATTATACCATATTGAACCAAATTATTTTCTATATATTTTTATAGTAATTTATATTTTAAATACCATGTTATTCAACTCTCAAATAATATTACTTTAATTATACAATTTACTATATAGTTAAATCATAAAATAAAAACACCGTGTAATCATTACTGAATACTACGGTATTTTAACCAATGAATATTTATTTTTTATAGATATTTTTAATTTTAGAATATATATATCTACTTCTTAGTAATAGGAACCCATATTTCGCAGGCATAATCATCATCATTTGTATCTCCTGGTAGATAAACTTCAAGTTCATAGTCTGCTGCTCTTTCATATCCACAGTTAGGAAGCCATTCTGCTGTTATTTTTGTCCACATGACATCAATTGGGTGCGCCTTGCCATTGAGGCTTCCTCTTGCAGTAAATACTGCCCATTTTCCTGCTGGTATAGTATAACTTTGCAAATCCGTTACAACATTTTCATCAACTTCAGCACCAATAGCCAGTATAGTTTCTCCATTTTCTAAAGTTTTGGTGAAACCCATCTGCCACATGGGGCTGCGATAAAGTTTGTATTCACATGCTATCTTCCTATCAATATCACCATCCAAAAATTCATCCCAAATATCCCATACTTCACCTAAAGCTTCTTTCCAATCATTAGCTTCAGCATTAGCAGACTGCCTCTTTATTTGTTTAACAAGTCCAACCAATTTTATTTCTTTCTTTTCCTCAATACGATACTCCATCTCAACATCTCCTTTTATTGAAATATGAAAAGTGATGGGTGGGTAGGCTTTAAGTTTTACTCCCAAAGTGCGCGCTACCTTAGGAGTTACACCATGCATTCCAACGAAAGCACGAGTAAATGCATCGGGCGAATTATATCCATACTTTATAGCAATATCAATAACTTTTTTATTGCTACTTTGTAAATCTAATCCTGCAAGGGTTAATCTTCTACGACGAATATATTCAGATAGAGATACTCCTACAACATAAGAAAAAACACGTCCAAATTGATGCATTGAGCAACAAGAAACTTTTGCTACTTCATCATACATAATATCATCAGTCAAATGATTCTCAATATAATCTATTGTTGCTGTCATTCTATCAACCCATTCCATTTTACCTTCCCCTTTCATATTTAATTGTAACAAAGGAAATATAAGACTACCCTACATTCCTAGTACAAATATGTAGGGTAGTCATCGGATAACGATTTACCCTAATGGACAACGAGTTCTAAGTATCGAAAGTACTGATACTAAGAACTCTATTTATAATTCTTTTGACATGGTTATAAATTCCATTTCTCCCTTAACTGTTTTTCCTATGAATTCATTTATAACTTTAAAATCTAAACTTTTATATAATCTTATAGCTCTTTCATTAAATTTAAGAACTGAAAGCTCTATATTTTTTAAATTGTACCTTTCCTTAGCAAATTCTAAAATAGCTTGTAAAAATTCCTTTCCCATGCCCTTGCTTGTTAAACTTGGTCTCATTTGAATTGAAAAGCTTACTTTATCATTAAGGTAAAAAGCACAATTTCCTACTAATTCATTTTTATCATCATAAATTGCGTACACATTATCATCCATAGGAAAACTTTTTACATAATTTATTTTTCCTTCTGAGAAGTCATTATCAAAAAATGAGTAAATTCCTTCATACTTCCATGTAATCATATCTTCAACATCATTATTTGTTACTTTCCTAAATTCATATTTTGTAATTTTATTCATCCCCGAATCCCCCTATTTATAATTTAACATTTTGTAAGTTTCACTGCTTATATGTAATTTAAATTTATATATTACATATTTATACATATTATAACATACTTTTCAATATATTTATATCTATTACTTTTTTAAAGAATATTATTTATCCACTTTTCTAATTTAGGAATTATCTCAGAATAGTATGTAAGAGCATTTATTGTTTCAGTTACTTCATTAATTCCCAAATTCTGTTCTTCCTTATCTACACATTCAATACCTAAAGATCTTTTTAAGTTATACTCTAACCAACTAAGTTTACCTAGAAATCCATTGAATAATACTATTCTCCAATTTCCATTTAATGGACCATGTATATTTTTATATCCTCCTATAAAAGCTAAAAATTTTTCTTTATTAATGTTTCCGGTTTCATTTTCAGCCCAATATATAGCTGTTTCAATTAATTCTTGCATAGGATTTACATAGCCAGCAGCCTCCCAATCAATAATAATTGGTTTATCATTGCTCCACATAACATTTTTAGAATCTAAATCCCTATGACTAATAACCATTTCTGTTGCAAGTAATTTTGAAGACCTTTTTGCCTGAATACTCCATTCATACAGCCTATCAACTACTTCACTCATCAAGTTTACCCAGATCATATTATTTTCTTTTCCCATTTGTAAATAATGATTCCAATTCGTTATTTTTTCATTATCTGACCAATTATTAACTATCATTAATTCTGAAAAGTCTGTCATATGTATATCAGCAAGCATAGAACCTATCTTTTCACAGTTAACTATGCTTATTCTACCAGATTTTAGACTTTTACCATCTATCCAATCAAATACAAGATAAAATTGATTATCTATCTCGTGGATAAAAGTTTCATTAAATCTTTTAGCTGGAAGAGCTGATACACTCTTTGATGCAACATTAGCAATCTCCTCTGAATTGATGAAATTTTTCATTGCCTCGTCTCTTAGCATTATTTGAGGATTTAATGCTTTAACAGCATATTTATCTTTTGTTGTTTTGATAGCATACATTCTATGCAAAAGACCTCCGGATATTCTTCTAGGTTCATCTACTATCTTACCAATTTGTAAAAATTCACATAGTCTTTCAAATTGAAGATTATAATGTATATCACCCATTCTTTAAACTCCTTCACCATCTTATTCTATTTTTTCATTAATTACCTCGAAAGATTTTAATATCATTTTTATTTACCTTCCTAATATGCATATTGCTATATTCTTATAATTTCTCCTTTATTCCTATAAGTGAAATTAATCCATGTGCCAAGGTTTCTCCCCAAGATAAGTAATCATGTCCTCCATTAAACCATCGCAAATCAACTTTATATCCTTTAGATATCAATGTATCTCTTAAATTTATATTAGAATCTATAATTTTATACTTAGTTTCTAAAACCCCCATATCTAGGTAAAATTTAAGAGGAAGCCTGTTTACTTCTTTAAACATTTTGCTCATCCAGCAATCCTCATCAGGTACATAGTCTTCTGAATTATACCAAAAATAACCTGATTGAGAAAGGACATTTCCAAAAACTTCTGAATAGTTTAACCCTAAATAAGCTGCTGTTAATCCTCCTAGACTAAGTCCACAAATTATAGCTTTTTCTGGCATGCTAGAAATATTATAATTTTTTTTAGCCCATGGGATTACCTCCCTTGCAATGCACTTACAAAATGAATCATTACACTTTAGTTCTTTTCCTCTATTTTTTGTTGAATCAATAAATATGGCAACTATAGGTGGTATTTCTTTAGTGGCAATAAGATTATTCAAAGTTTCTATTGCAGAAAGATTAGAGATATAATCATCACCATCAGTTAAAACCATAAATCCATAAGGTTTTTCTTTCTTATCATATCCATAAGGTGTATAAACTCTGATTCTACGCTTATCCTCTAAGTTTTTACTTTCAAACCTATGTTCCTCTATTTTTCCTTCTGGTACATCTTCTATTTTTGTTGACCAAATATCTTCAGGTGACTTAGGCATTAATACATAAGAACCCTTATCTTCTGGATTCTCTTTATCAAAACTCAATGCTTTTTTACAAAACTTATCATACTTAACTCTACTACCAAATCTTTCATTCCAATCATCATCCAATGGATCATTTGGTGAAAAGTAATATATAAATCTTAAATTATTTCTTACTTCATAAGTAATAAACCATAGATCCGTTTCCATTATTTTTTCCATTTGAAAATCTCTATAGTTATCTTTAAATCTATCTAATCCTATATCAGGTATAAACAAAACATTTTTACACTCTTTAATCCCTTCATATATAAAAGTAACTAAGCTATTCTTATCATCATTTTCTATATGTTCTATTATTGGAGAACCCTTATGTTGTAAATCATGTGTAAATTCTTCTACAGCCTTATGTCCATTCTGTTTAATCCTTTTTTCTAATTCAGTAATAGTTTTACTTTTTATTAAAGATTTTTTCATATAAATCTTTACTCCCTTCATTCACATAGCACTAAAAAAGTGAATCCTCATTTTATAACTCCCATAAAGTCATTAAAAGTAAGTATTAAAACCAAAAGCAGCTCCAAGGAAATTATACCATATTATACAAAATATCTATACTTGGTAATTTATATATAACACTTTAGCATTCAATTATTAAAAAATACCGTATATTCATTTTAAAGAATAATACGGTATTATAATATTCATTTTCTATTTATCTTTATATACATTTGAGTAGTCTATTTTTATTAAAAATTAATCATATTAATTTATAGGAAATTGTAGCTCTGTTACATATTCATTGGGATCATCTGTTACCCATTCACCTTCATGGTATATTTCACGCACTGGTCCACAGATTGAATACTTATTTTCTGAAATCCATTTGTACATTATTTCATAGGTTTCTCCAATTGTAGCAAATGAGCCATTATGAACTATACAAGCCATTTTTTCTATCATGGGCAGTTCAGATACTTTGACAGTATCACCTTCTGGGATTAATTTTGTTATAGGTTCTACAACCTCCATATCCTGTATTGAAGTATTATCTTTATGATAAAGTGTCATACACGGAATTGTACGTTTTCCTTTTACTTTATCTATATATTCATTAACTTGTGCCCATAGGCTTTCACAAAATTCATCATAAGTTTGATTACCATCCTTCACAAAACATTTTCGCAATGATGCAACTAAGATTTTTTCTACTTTTTTAATTGAAATTTCATTCATAGTAGGTATGCCTCCATTCTTTATTAAAAATATATTTGTACGAAGACGTTGAAGCCTACTTGTTTCTAGTTCTAGTGCCTTTTCAAGTAAATCTGCTTTCACTTCCAAAACCTCTATAAGCGACTCATTACTAGAATTATTATTAAAGAAATTGCTAATTTCAACAAGTGAAAATCCAGCATCCTTTAAAGCAATTATTTTATTTATGGTTATAAGTTGACTTGCATCATAGTATCTATAACCAGTAAATTTGTCTATATATATAGGTTTTAAAATTCCTACATTGTCATAATGATACAGTGTATTAATTGAAAGTCCACTCATACGCGAAAATTCACCAATCTTAAACATAACTTCACCTCAACAAATAAGCTCTACAAGTGTGCACCTTGCCATCTATTATTATTATAAACCCTTCGGTAACCCAAGAGTCAACTACTATAAAAAAGTTAGAGGTTAATCCAACTTCCTCTCTTTTCATAAATTTATATCGGCTTCTAATAAAGTAAGAATATAAATTATAAAACATATAAAGTAAATCGAATTGTGACGATAATAATAGAGTGATATCAAAAATATAATCCTATATTATATTTTAAATTTATTTTATTTGAAATTTTTGTAGAATAATAAACTCAGTAGAATATATTTTTTACTATATTTATAATTTTTACATATATATTGTACCATTTTGTTTATATGTAATATATATATTTAAACATCAAATTCAAATGTGAATGGGGAGGACTTTATGGGAATAAAAATTCAAGAAGTATCAATATATCATCCTAAAAAAAGAATAGAGAATCAACACTTCATTAACAAATATGGACAAGATTTAGAAAAACTTTTAAATCACTTAGGAAGAAAGTCTAGGTATTTAGTTGATAACAATACAGAAAATTCTCTTACTATGAGTGTGGAAGCTACTAAATCCTGTTTGAAAAAAGCTAATGTTAAGGCTTCTGAATTAGACATTATTGTATTTGTTAGTGATTCTGTAGAACATTTAATACCTACTAACGCTCTTTTGATACGAGATGCTATAGATGCATGTAACTGCGATTTAACTTATGACATGAACGATAATTGTATAGGAATGATAACAGCTATAGATAGCATTGCGACCTATATGAAATCTAAAAGTAAATATAAAAAATCTTTAATCGTTGGTGCTTCATATGGCTCACTCCTTGCCAAAAGTGATTGTGAGTTAGTAAATTCTACTGTTGGAGATGGTGCTGCCGCAATATTACTTACTAGTGATGAAGAAACTGATGGGGTTCTTAATTCTGCCTTCCATACTGATTCTAAAAATCATAAATATATGGTTTTCCCTGAATGTGGATTATCCCATATATATGATGAAGAACTGCCTATAGATAGTAAAAAATATGCTTGGGTAAATCATGATGTGTCTTACTTTAGTGATGAATGGGTAAAACTTATCAATAAACTCTTAAAAGAAGGAAATGAATCTATAACAGATGTAAAACACTTCTTATTTTCACAGTTTTCCCATGCTGATATAAAAGAAACATTAAATAAATTAAATTTAGAGGTTAGTAGTGACACTTATACCTTTGTTGCAGATGAATATGGTTATACTGGATGTACAAGCCCGTTTTTTGCGCTTAATAGAGCTATAGAAACTAAAAAGATAAATAAGGGAGATCTCGTTATTTTTTGTTCAGTTGGTTCTGGATACACAATGGGAGCTTTTTTATATAAATTTTAAAGGAGGAATTTTAAATGTATAAAGTAGAAGTTAATAATGCTAAGAAGGTCTTATTTATCACTGTAGGAGGATTTTTTCAAGAGGAGGATGGCAAAAATTTCTTAAATGATTATAATAATGCTGTAAAGTCTATAACTCCATCAAGCTTTACTCTTGCACTTGAAAGTTCAGAATTATCAACATCAAAAGCAGAAATGATTCCAATTCTTGAGAACTGCATTAAAATGTATAAAGCTACTGGGTTCAAAAATATAGTTTCAACACCACCAAGCTCAGCTATTGCTGCAATGCAATTAAAAAGATTATTAAGTTCATTAAATGTAGATATTGAATTTGTATCAGATTTATCTAAATTATAAAATACATATCTTAATTTTAAATAAGTGGTAAATAGCTTATCGACATGATTAGTTATTTGCCACTTATCTCTTGTATATTATAAATTTTAAGCAAAATAGTTATTAAATATATTTCACCTTATTTTTTGATATAATAAAATTAAGTTATATAATAAAGTATATTAAGGAGTGATATTATGAAATTCCCAATGGGTTTTATAGGGCATGGTTCACCAATGAATATCATAACTGACAATAGCTACACAAAAAGTATTTATAATATCTGTGAGACTCTACCTACACCAAAGGCAATAATGGTGGTTACTGCTCACTGGATGTCAGACGGTGCCACTGCAGTTACTACATCCCAAAATCCAGAACTTATATATGATTTTTATGGTTTTCCAAATGAATTATATGAAATAAAATATCCATGTCCAGGTTTTCCTGAAATCAGTAGAATGCTTGAAAATCTTGACATAAAGCCTATTAATACATATGGTCTTGACCATGGAGTTTGGTCAGTCTTAAAACATATGTATCCAAAGGCTGATGTTCCTGTAGTAGCCCTTAGTATTGATATGGCACAACCTGCTATATATCATTACGAAATGGGTAAAAAATTAAAATTTTTAAGAGAGCATGATATTTTAGTATTAGGCAGTGGAAACATTGTCCATAATTTATACTTAGCAGATATGAATTATGATACTACTCCATATCAATGGGCTATTGATTTTGAAAATGAAGTAGTAACAAATCTAAAATCAAGAAACTTTGAATCTCTAATTGAATATGGAGATAAAAAAAATAACGCCATTCCTACTAAGGATCACTATTTACCATTACTATATATACTTGGCATGGTGGATAAAAGTGATACAATAGAAATACTCTATAAAGGTATTCAAAATAAATCTATATCAATGTTAAGCTTTTTATTCAAATAATAGTTTAACATTACCGCCTCCAAAGTATACTAATATATAAGGATTTTATGGTTATATAAATTATTGAATATATTTAAATATTAAGAAATATATTACTGAATATTCCCTTTAATTATATCATTTATATTTTTACTCATATATTCCCAAGTATCCACAAAATCCTTTAGTTCTTCACGGCCTTTATCTGTTAAACTATAATATTTCCTAGCAGGGCCAAGGGGAGACTCCTTCATTTTTGACGATATAAAACCATTCTTTTGCAGGCGTGTATACAGTGGATATAAAGTTCCTTCAGAAATATCAGTAAAACCATTATCCTTTAATATTCTAGCAATGTCATATCCATAAATCTCATCTTTTAAATCTATAATTTTAAGAACACAGCCCTCTAAACTTCCCTTTAATAACTGTGATTTATTATTCATGGTTCCCTCCTTCTATTGATTTTTATTTTCAAAGAAATACTGTATCAAATAAATAGTTATAAGTATGCCCATGAATATTAAATAGTTAACTTCAAAAAGTACCTTTGTTAAAAACAGTTTAGTTAATACAAATATAGCTGTTATAATGCAAAAGCCTATCCATAATAAAAATGTTATCTTTCTATCTTTCTTTTTATCCTCTCCATTAAAAATATTATACATATATTGTATTTTAGATAATAAATAATTAGTTAATATAATTACAATTATAGTATTAACTAACATTGAAACTGTAACTGAAACTGTAAAAAGTGTTGTTTTATTTACCCAACTATCAATTAATTGTCCTACAAACATCTCAAACACGCCAGTAAAAATAATCAATATTATTGGTAGCTTAGAAACCTTCCAGTACACTTTTTCTAGCACTGAGTACCCTTCTATTGTTTCTGATATAAACTCATCACAAAAGGAATTTATATCACTATTTCCTAGTACTTCTTCTACGTCAATTCCTCTTTCCTCAGCTTGTAAAAATAAATCTAAACAATGGTGTATAAACTCCTCAGCATCATGATCATTAATATTTGAAAACCGTATTTTAAATAATATATTTTCAAACTTTTCCTCATTTTCTTTACTTAGTTTATTAATAAACTTATTAACCTCTTTTATATACTGTTTTGTTTTCATAAACTGCCCCTCCAAAACTTATTTCCAGTACTATTTATCACAAGGTATATTGTAATGCATAATAGTCCTTTTCTATATTGTATTGCATGGTAGTATTTTTGTCAATAAAAAAGCTTCAACTACATTTTAAATCTTACATTGTAGTTGAAACTTTATTATTTATCAAGTATAAAAAACTATAAATTTAGTTATAACTATTAAACTTACGCTATCTTTGTCTTATACCATCAACTTTAATAGTATAGTCAACACTGCTAGAGTTATTTAAAGAGTATAGTTTAATAAAATATTTACCAGGTACAGCCTTAAAGCTTCCACTAGTTCCATCTACTTCACTATTCTGACTCCAGCATACATAATTATTTAAGTTATCTGATTTACACACTATCCAAGTGTATCCTTGCTGAGTACTTCCAACCTTTATATTTACATTAGATGCAGTATCTACATCAAAGTAAAAAACGTCAGTGTCTCCACCTGTAGGTAGTTTTCCTTTTGCATCAATGTTGTTGTATATAGCTACATTTCCAGATTCAAAGCTATTATTTGGTTCTACTTCTGTAATATTACTTGGCACTTCTGGGTCATTATTATAGGACTTTATACCATTGATATTTATACTATAGTTTCCATTTTCTATAGCTTCATCTGTTGAGTATAGTTTAATATAATACTTTCCTGGAGTAGCACTAAAGCTTCCTTTACTTATATCTCCTTCAGTGTATTGCTTCCAACAGACGTAATTGTCTAAGTCATTCTCCTTAGAAACTATCCAAGTTATTTTAGATGAATTTCCTGTAATCTTTATATCAACTTCACCAGCATTATCTACTTCAAAAGCAAATGTATCCTCATCATTAGCATTTTGTATAGTACCAGTTACATCTTTATTATTAGCTATAAAGTAATTAGCCTGATTATAATCATTATTGGGTTCTACTTCTGAAGTTATTCCATTTTCTCCAGATGTTTTGCTAGCTTTAATATTAAATGTTGTTTCTCCAATGGCACCTTTGTTATCCGTAACTTTAAGGGTAACAACATAATTTCCTTCTTTATTATAAGAGTGAGTTGGATTTTTAGTTGAACTCGTAGATCCATCTCCAAAATCCCAATCATATGCTACTATAAATCCATCTGAATCTGCAGATTTATCTGCACTAAATAAAACCGTCTTATTTACTTCTACATTATCTGGAGCATCTATACTTGCAGTAGGAATTTTATTTTCAGGATTTACTGAGCTATCATTTAAAAGTCCTTTAAACACTAAGTTATATTCATATTTACCATTGACAACTTTATAATCAGTAAAATAGCAAGTTACTGTTTCATAGCCTGTCCAACCCTTTAATAATAGGTTTTTAAGCATTTCATTAGCTTTTTGATTCATTTCATTATTATCCTGTAATCTTCCTTTTGAAGTTCCACCTACATACTTACCAGATATCTTAAATGTGTTGAAATCTGCTGAATAAGTTTTATCTTGATTTACACCACTAATTCTACTTATACTTACTATGTCGGAAGAAATTTCTTCTATAGTTCTTTTAGGATGAACCTTTGTATAGCTATCTGATACCAATGGAGTTCCTATAGTAGTATCCCCTATTAATTGCTGCATATATTGTTGATATTCTACATTTTTGTTTGAGTCAACCTTTAATTGTGAAATAAAATTTCTGTATGCTTTTATGTCAGTATTAATCACATAATCATTTATTTTATTTAATGATTCCATATCATTATTATACATGTAGCTTACAAGGGCAAAGCCATAATTATAGAATTGCCATCCACTATTGTATCCAGAAGATATAGTTTGACTTAATGTAAATCTGTTGGCTTCTTCCTTTGCAAGTTGATTCACTATAGCTTCTCTTGGTTTTACTCCTTCTGTACGAGTAGATCCAGCAAAGAACTCTGCTGAACCTTCTTCAAACCAAGTCAAATCTTCATTTTCATAAAATGGGCCTTGTCCCCATAAACCAGGAACTAAATATCTACCCTGTAGATAGTGAGTAAATTCATGTCTAAATAGTTCTTCTAAGCTATAAATACTTTCGTGAATTGTTCTTTCGTAAGTGTAAAAAGTTCCTATAGGTTCTATATATATTCCACCATTATCTGTACTAACATTACCTAAATATTGATTCATTTTATACTCTGATGGGGAGTTGAAAATTTTTATAGTTAGAACATTATCTTTATTTCCAGCTTCTAAAACTTTATCACTTCCAATATTTCTAAAGAATTGAGCTTCTACTTCCTTTGCTGCCCAATAAAGTCTTTTTACCTTTTCTTCTGAAACATTAGATCCAACTTGCATTACTATTGAGCCATTATCAAATGTATACTTATTAGGTAGGTACTTGTTGTAACCCTCTTCTTGAAGTTGGGTATAGTTTATATTTTCTCCACGTGAGTTGATGCCTTTGTATAGATAATCAATTCTTTCTGCTGCTATAAAAAATTTCTCTGAATACTTATTTGAAGTATCCATAACATCAGTTAATAATCCAATTGCCATCTTCTGATTGCTGTGGAACACACCTAGTTCTCCTATTTGATAAATGGCATTATTAACTAACCATTGGTTACCACTACTAGTATTTTTCATCAATGCTATTTCTTTTAATTCATTTATAAAGGTATCAATTTTACCGTAGTAAGGCATTGTTGCAGGATCTTTTCCGTAGGCTGCAGAAGTTAAATCATAGGATATACCTTTAATTACTCCGTAGATAGCATTAGCCTTTGATAAATCAGTGCCATATATCTCTATATTGATTTTATAATCTCTTAATAGTGCTGCTGACTTATTAACTATTTCTACACTGGAAGATGCATTTCCAATTAAAGATCCAAAACTTTCAACTACACCATTTTGAAGTTTATTTCCAAACTTAAAGTTAGGATTGTCAATCATTGAGTTTAATGCTGGTAAGCATAAGTCTTTAAAGTTTCTATCATTTAGATAACTTAATTCAGTATTATAATATCCTAAATAGAACCCTGATCTTAAAACTTCTACTATAGTGGGAATACCATTGTTATTAGTGCCTGTAAAAGTTTTAGCTCTTGTATCTAGAGCCTCTATTATATACTTTACACGAGCTCTATCACCGTAAAATTCTTGTGAATCTGCAGAATACTTAAATAGTCCATCGATATTTCTCCACTCTAAGGATGCAATAGTATTAACCATTTCTGGATAGCTCATCGCTGAAAGTTCTTTTAATGTATAGTTGCGCTGAGCTTCAACTGCTTTTGTATCTACACTCTTCTCTTCTGAAGGTTTAAGTAAACTGACATCATCTACTTTAGCCTCTGCTAATGTTTTAGCTTGAATAATTTCTTCATTATTTAAAATCCCATCTTTTAATACTCCATATGGTTTTAGCTTTTGTTCTAAATTTTGCTTTAAACTATCCTTATTATATTCTGCTACTATATTTATTGGTATCTTGTCCATATCTTCCATAGTCATAGCCATAACTCCAGTCGATGTATTTACCACCATAAATACACTTAAACATGCTAATGAAGCATTTCGCTTAAAATTTTTCCTTCCCATAAATCGGATTAAATTTTCAATTGATGTAATTTTAATCTTTTTATTCATTTTAATACCTCCATTGTAATTTTTTATATTTTATATAATTATACTACTTTCATGAATAATTGCAATGTTTTTTAATCATTTTTTATATAATTATGAATATTTTTTATATTTTTTCAATATTTCAAAATACTACAGTAAATTTATATATAAATATTTTCTATAAACAAAAAAATCCTTACATCAAGCTATTACTTGATATAAGGATTTATTAAAGTCTATTATAGTATTGCAGACTAAAAAATTCATGTTCTATACGAACTATACATTATTTAAAATTATCAATAACCTAGTTGTTCTCCCACAATAATTACTTTTATTCTATTTTTAATAAACTGACCTCTTATAATTGTGAAATCATTACATATTCTGTTGGGACTTTTACAATCTACACAATAGCCTAATGTAGTACATGGAGTATCTTTATTTAACCTCTTGGCATCAATAGGAGCAGCATAATTTCTAACTCTTTTTTCTGCCTCCTCTATGTCCTTTACAATCTTATTTATTCCAGCTACTAGAATAACTTGCTTTGGACCATAAAGTATGGGTGCAACCCTACTTCCATTACCATCAATATTATATAGTTCACCATTCTCTGTTAATGCATTAGTACTACACATGAATGTAGTTGCAGAAAAATTTTTTAGATAAATTTCCCTCTTCTCTTCACTAGTAATACCATCTCTATACTTGTCCAAAAATACATAATCACCTTTGCGTAGAAAATCTATAACCCCTGTTTCAAAAAGTGTCATAGAGTCTCCTACTCCTACTGTGGAATTATCATCTATTAGCTTCTTTAAAAGCATTATTAGCTCATTTTTATCTTTAACAAAGAATCCACCCATGTTTCTTCTGTTCAGATTTTTTATAGTTCTATCAATTCTCTTCTCCATATACCATAAAGTATTGTTATCCATTTTAAGTGCTCCTTTCTAAAATAGAATTTTACATTTTAGTTGCTTTTGTAGATTGTATTTTTTCATAATACGCTCTTTTCTTCTTTCATAATTTATAAATAACTAACTGCTATTCTAATAATCTTTTTGAATTTACTTTTATATTTCACAATATGATTGAAAAGTTCTTCATGAGTTGGTTCTTTGTATCTATGAGCAATTCTATTTCTAATTAACTTAGATTTTTCTAAGAATTCATAAGTATCCTGATCTAAAATTCCCTCTTCTCTAAATATTTTTAAGCTATCACTTAAGCTTATACCTATCTTAAATCTCTTTATTTCCTTTAGTATAATGGAGCATAAATCCTCAAGGATGGTATGAAAACTAACAAATAACTGCCTTAAACTTGATTTTGCTAACTTTAAGAGTAATCTATCATTGCTAGTTTTAATAATTTCTATACATTCTTCTATATCACTACTACATTCCTTTAAATCCTCAATTATCCTCATAAGTCTTTCTTCATTCATACAAAACATCAACCTTTCTAAAATGAATAAAATTTTCATTTTCTCTATATATCCACTCCACGTCATCGCAAAACTCTTCAAAGACCTTATTATCAGTTGAATATATAATTTCGCAAGAGTTTAGAATACTTATCTTAACAAATATATCTAAAGTTTTACTCTTTAAATCTACAACATCAATTTCTCTTTCTAAAAACCTTTCTAAAAATAACTCTATTTCTAAAATATCATCTAATGAGAAACTACCTTTTCCTAATACTGCAATATCTACATCTGATTCTTCATTAAACTCTTCAGTTAAAACACTTCCAAATACAACTATATTTATAATGTCAAATCTCTTTATAAAACCAGTAAATTCTTCTGATTTTAACTTATTTAAGATTTCTTCTTTAATTAATTGGTTTGACAATGTGATCACCAACTTTTCTAATATTCATATCTTTATTATATACAACATTTGTAAAATAATAAACCGTATTGTAAAATAAAATACGCTATACTACTTATCATTTTATTTATTTTATATACATATTTTATTAATATTTTTAATGATTACTTAACAACTTTTGAAATTTATTGTAAATAGTTAATTTAATTAATTTATTTATAGTGTTTTATGTTAAAATAAAACTATAATATTACTTACATTAAAATTTTACGTTTTACATTTTCATTTAATTTTAAACTCTTATGAGATGAATGCTGGTTATGTTTTCGTTTCCATTTCCAGCATTTGTCTTATAACCTAAATGTATAGATAATCAACATACCCTAAAAATATATAAGAGTAGTGCTAATTTAATTATGGTACTACTTTTTTATTTAGGCTTATCTTAACTTTTTAGTCATAACTCTGCCTTTCTAAAAATATATTTTTAAAGAAAGGAGCGATGAGAAAATGGGTAAGCAAAGAAGAGGTAAGGTTATTAAGAAAATAGTAGGTTGGAGAGGTACATGCCCTCTATGCGGTAGAAAAAGAGTAAAATTGGTATGGACTAAGAAATGTGAAGACGGAAAAACTATAAACATCTGTAAAATCTGTTCATCAACAGTAGCTCAATAATTTTAGAACTTAAAAGGATGTTTTGAAATAACCTTATTTCTAAACATCCTTTATATTTATTTTAAAACTCACTCTTTTAACTTTCTTTAATGTACTTAACTATTGCCCACACTAATCCTTTATTGGATATAACATAATAAATCTTTCCATCTTTATATAACTTATTTATCATTTCAAGTTTCTCAAGATAGACTAAGTGGGACATACACTCCCCTAACGCAAAGAATCTTTGAGTTATTGGGAAGTCTTCCCAGTTTTTAATTGTTATACTCCAGTGCATTCTTCCTGCAATTTCATAAGGGGAAAGTTTTTCTCCATTAGCCAAAATATCCATGATTTCCTCTAACCTAAGATCATAATGGTCCTTGAGTTCTCTTATTCTCCTTTTAGTATTCCTTATAATAGCTCTATGAGAAGAAAGTGTTACGTCTATAGGTAGAGATGCAACTCTATCTAAGCTATCAAAGTATTCCTGTAAAGGGTTTTCCATCCATTGCTCAAGGTTATAGGCTATATTTGGAGTTATCTTTGCTAATATTAAATCTCCACCAATTAAAATCCTATGGTTTTCTTCGTATAAGCAGCAATGAGCTGGGGTGTGCCCTGGAGTCAAAATGCATTTAAACTCATACTTTCCTACCTTTAATGTTTCCCCATCCTTAATATCTGTATAAGTTGGCTCAGTGAAACTTTCCTCAAAACCTTCTTGATCTCTTAGAGCTTTTAGTGCTGATACCGCCTTGCCCTTAGGAAACCCCATGGCTTCATTAAATATATTCATTTCTTCCATATAAGTTACTTTTCTTAAATTATATATCTCTTCACTTTCTCTCGGATGAATATAAGCCTTATTATTAGAATTTAAAAGAAATGGTACAAGACCTGTATGATCATCATGAAGATGAGTTAAAAATATATCCGTATTGTCCATATTTACATTCAATTCTTTTAAACTTTGTCTTAAGCTTTCTAAAGATTTAACCTTGCGAAAGCCTGTATCCACAAGTAGATTTCTTTCATTACCCTTAATTAAATAGGCATTTAGTGCCCTTAAAGGATTATCCGGAAGTTCTACCTCTATTTGATATATATCTTCAAATAATTCTCTTATCATCAGTATCTCCTTATCTTTTGCCTCATTACTAGAAACCAAATAAAAACTTTTTATAACATTACGCTCTATAATTTTAATCATATTGACTAAAATATAGCTAATATTTTTACTTAACAGATTTAAGAACAATTCCTTCCTTAAATCCCCCACGCTGATTCAACTTGCAATTTCTTTTCTCCACTAATTCCTCTTCAGAATATCCTAAATTATGAGCTAGCCCAAACAGCACTTCCATAATATCCGCTAGCTCCTCTAAATTTTTATCCTTTAGATATTCATTTACCTCTTCTTTTAGCTTATCTTCTAATAAAGAAATCATGTCCTCTTTAGACGCAATTTCTATATCGCACT
This sequence comes from Clostridium sp. UBA3061, assembly GCF_002367465.1. Taxonomy (NCBI): domain Bacteria; kingdom Bacillati; phylum Bacillota; class Clostridia; order Eubacteriales; family Clostridiaceae; genus Clostridium; species Clostridium sp. UBA3061. The sequence continues at coordinate 118,397 of NZ_DFCF01000006.1, forward strand.
GATTTCCTTCTTCAGCTATCACCTGTGGAATCTTATCTCTTACTAATTTATTATATACTTTCATTATCTATTACCACTGCTCATAATGAACTATTTCTTCTAAATTCTTTCTTGGACGAGGACTTGGTGCTTCATCTGGATAACCTAAAGTTAATACTGCAACCACATACTTATCATCAGGAATATTTAAAACTGGTCTAAAGTCCTTCTGTTCAAACCAAGCAATCCAACAAGTTCCCAACCCTAAATCTGTTGCTTCAAGTGCCATATGTTCAATGGCAATAGATGTATCTCTAATAATTTGCTTAACTTCGAATTCCTTACTATATTCATCAATATAAAGGCCATCACACTTAGGTAACCTTGATTTTATATCTGCAACACACACAAGGTGGACAGGTGCACTAACCATCCACTTTTGATTATACGCAGCAGCTGCAATTTTTTCTCTATTTCTCTGCTCCTTAACCACAATAATTTGCCATGGTTGTGTATTACTACCTGATGGTGCTAGTCTTGCACTATGAAGAATTTGTAATAACTTCTCATCTTCCACTTGTTTATCCATATATCTTCTTATGCTTCTACGCTCTTCAATTGCTTTAATCATAACTCTACCTCCAAACTAATTTATATATTAAATTATGTAGGTATTCTATCTTTAAAATACGCATTTACATGTATCTATTATAACATGTTTGCTACAATTATATAAATCATCCATAACACTTATTGATTGCCTTGTATATCTTTGTAGTATGAAATATGATGAAGATATTATATTTCTGTGTTTGTTTTAATAAAATTCCCCATTATACCTGCCACTATAACTGGAACTATCCAGTTAAAACCTAAATTTGCAAATGGAAGTTCAGTTACTATTGGTACTCCTATTGAACTGCCTATTCCCATATGGTTTAAAACCGTTAATACACTTATAAATAAAGCTGTATATGTTGAAAAAATAAACACATAATTGTTCTTAATTTTTTCTTTAAATAATGTTAATATTACTAATGTAACTGTTGGAGGATAGATTACGCTTAATATTGGTGCTGAAAATTTTATTATAGTACTTACTCCAAAATTAGCTACTATACTACTAAACACGCATACGAATATAACTATATCTCTATATTTCCATTTTCCCTTTGATACTTTACTAAAATACTGGGCTGTTGCAGACGTAAGTCCTATTGCTGTTGTAAGACATGCAAGACCTATTATTATTGCTAATAATATCTTTCCTGGTTTTCCAAGTAATATATCTGTTATATGTACTATTAATGCAGTTTGAGATATTTCTCCTAATGGTATGTTTGTATATTGATTTGAAATGGTAGCTCCTAAATAAGTCAACCCGCCATAGACTAAAACTAGTCCTATTGAGGCAACAATAGATGCTTTTAAGGTTAATTTTATTTTTTCTTTTATTCCTTTATATCCTTTATTACTTAATGTTGTTATTACAACAGTAGATAATGCTATAGCTCCTAATGCATCCATGGTTTGATAGCCTTGAATTACTCCTTCTGCAAATATACTTTCTACTCTTGGCGCTATACTGATAGAATCAATTGGATTTATTATTCCAACTAATATGAGTAATAGTAGAGTTATGAGAAGCATTGGGGTTAAAAACTGACCTATTATATCAATTACTCTAGATGGTTTTATAGATAAAACCAATGTTATTGAAAAAAATATTATTGAAAATACTACTGGGCTAAATCCTTTGAATATTGGCACAATACCCATTTCATAGGTTGTTGCTGCTGTCCTCGGTATGGCTAGAAGTGGTCCTAAGCATACCATTATAACAGCACCCAAAATTATTGATAATTTTTTACCTACCTTTCCAAAAATTTCACTTACATCTCCATTGCATTTAGCTGCAGCTATAATTGATAGTATAGCTAAGCCTACATCAGCTAAAACAAATCCAAACAATCCACTACTCCAACTTATCCCTGATTCTAGTCCTAAAAATGTTGGAAATATAAGATTTCCTGCTCCAAAAAACATAGCAAATAAAGCAAAACCAATTACTATAGCATCTCTCGTCATATCTTTAGTTTTCATTTAATCTACTCCTTAACAAATTCCGTCTTAACATATAATTATTTATTATAATTAACCTCTTAGGTATACGTTCAACCAATTTTAAAATGGGACTTTAATTCATTCTAAAATTCAGTTGATATTTCTCATAAATAAAAAAAGATTATCTCAATATAAAAATATGAGACAATCCTTTTAGCTCTAATTTAATAGGTCTATTTTAATTTTATCTCTATCTTGTCTACACTTGGAGTTAATTGAGTTAATTTCATATTAGCCTTTTCAAACATATATTTAGAGGCTTTTATAGAATCTGTTTCAGCATACTTATCACTAAGATAATAAACTTCCTTTATGCCTGATTGAATGATATTTCTAGCACATTCATGGCAAGGGAATAAATTTACATATAGTCTACAGCCTTCTAAAGACTTACCTCTAGCATTTAAAATAGCATTTTGCTCAGCATGCACTACATAAGGATACTTAGTTTCTAAAAATTCTCCATCCCTACTCCAAGGAAAATCTTCATCACTACATCCATTAATAAATCCATTATATCCAATAGAAACTATCCTATTGTTGCAATCAACTATACAAGCTCCAACCTGTGTTGATGGATCCTTACTTCTCATTCCTGATAACAAAGAAATACTCATAAAATAATCATTCCAAGAAATATAATCTTCTCTCTTCATACTTAACCTCCTTGAAGTATTTATTACTATTTTATATTAAAAACCTTCATAATTAAAGATACTTTTCTAAATCTGTTATGGATTTCATATAAAAATATCTGTTTATTGTGCTCATTAATATCACATGGTAAAGCAAAAATCCCAAATATATTGATTAACTTTTTTCTATAATGACAATAATTATTATACGAGGTGATTCTTATGAACAAATATGAAATTTTAGTACTACTTATAGTACTCATAATACTTATAAAGAGCTTTACTCAATTTATTGAGAAAATAAGAGGCTTTAAAGATGAACAACTAAAATTTACTATGAGGATTAAAAAAGAAAATATTAATAGATTAACAGGGCTTCAATTTGAAGGCTTCTGTCAATGGCTTTTTCATAATAACCCTGAATATAAGGATATAAAGCTTACACCTCCTAGTAATGATGGTGGAGTTGATTTGATTCTTACAAATTATGACGATGAAAAAATCTATGTTGAATGTAAAAGATATGATTCTAATCCAACTCTAGCCTCTAATGATGAAGATAATGCTTCTGATGAGTTTTTTATAGGAAGAGTTATATGCCAAAAACTTGTTGGTGCTATGATGGCAAACAATATAAAAAAAGGTATTATTCTTACTACAGGCAGTGTGTCCCCTAATGCCCTAGAATACATTGGTAAACTAGAAGACAACAGTGATCTATCTCTTAAAATATATACTATGGATAATATTTTAAAGCTTATTGAAGAACGAGAAAATCAAGATGACTATGAACTCGCCGTAGAGATTTAAAAACTCAACTACTCCTGATATAAATACATAATTATATATATTTACTCTAACATCCATGTACCTATTATTAATTAATTTTCTAATTTTTGCGTATATGAAATCAATTACTGCAAACACTAATCTTGTTAATATATTAAAAACAAGGAGGAGTAAATATGGAAGCAATCGTAAATAAAGATACATGTATAAGTTGTGGAGCTTGTGTTGGTGTCTGCCCTGAGATTTATTCATTCGATGATGATGGTAAAGCTGAAGCTATAGATGGAGATGTTCCTTCTGATCTTGAAGCTGGAGCTGTTGATGGAAGAGATCAATGTCCTGTAGATGCCATAGATATTAAAGAATAATGAGCTAGGCTTACTGCCTAGCTTTTCTTATCTTAATACTTAGTTATGATTATATTATTAGTTTTGATAATAAAATTTAAAAGTATAATTTAAAATTTATAACATACAATAACTTTACTAGTTCATAGTGAATTTCTTTACCTCTTAGTAATAATAATTATCTATTGTACAGAAACTTACTATGACTAAAAATTAAATTAGGTATTAAATTTTATCTTAATATCTGAAAATAAAACTTAGGAGGAAATTGTTATGCAACAAAATCAAGGAAAAAATGCTAAACAACATGTTCAGGATGTACAAAGTAAACTTCAAGATTCAACAAACTGCTTAAATCAAGCATTAAACTCTGTTGAAAAACCACAAAATAGACAAAAAATCCAAAATACTCTTAATTCAGTAGAAAGTGCATTAAATTCAGTAAATAGTACTCTTTCTAACTATCAAGAATAACAAAACACAAGGTTAATCCCAAAACCTTGAGTTCTATATGAATACCAATTAATTTAATAGAGAGACTGAGATATTAAATAAAATAATTAATATCTCAGTCTTTTTCTATATTATATTTCATCATTTTAACAAACAAAATTTATCTTTTTATATTGGTTATATCAATAGATATATATTATATATAGGATAATTCAATTATACATATTCATTTTTGTCTTATATAATTACTTTAGAGTTATGTAACTAATATGTAAAATATATTTTTGTTAGGAGGGAACCTTTAAGTGATTAAAGAAGAAATGACTCCAAAAGAGAGAATGGATGCATTTTCTAGAGGATTAGAAATTGATAGACTAATTTGTATCCCCGACATGGGAGCAACTATGGCGCCATTCATTGGTATAACAACTAAGGATTACTATCATTCTGCACGACTAATGGCAGATTTAGAAATAGCTTTGTTTAAAAAACTTCGTCATGATAGCGTAGGCATATCTACTAGTCTTAGAGGAGTGGCTGAAGCTATGGGAGCCAAGGTATGCTATCCTGATTATGCTATCTCCTATTTACTAGAACCTGCTATTAAATCAATAGATGAAATTGAATCTCTCAAAATAGTAAACCCTCTAAAGGATGGAAAATTACCTATACTACTGGAAGCATTAAAACTTACTAAAGATGCACTTATAAATGATGTAGATGTCAGTGCCTCTATGTCTGGTCCTTTTAGTGTTGCAGCCTCTGTAGTAGGAACTGAAAATTTATTAAAATGGATGATTAAATATCCTAAAAAGGTTCATACTCTTATGGAAATAGTGTCAGAATCTAATAATAGATACATAGAAGAAGTTGCTAAACTGGGTATCTCAATTAGTTTTGCTGATCCAGTCTCATCAACAAGTCTTATAAGTCCAAAGCAATTCAGAGAATTTTCCTTACCTGCTCTTCAAAAAAACATAAATAAAATAAAAGAAAAAACTGGTAGTTACCCTGGTATACACATCTGCGGAAAAAGTAGAGACATTTGGGAAGATGTTGTGAATACTGGAATTTCTAATTTTAGTATTGATAATATAGAAGATATAGAAGAAGCTAAAAATGTGATTGGTGATAAAGTTGTAATAACCGGAAATGTTCCTCCTGTTGATGTTATATATGCTGGAACTAAAGAAGACATTTTTAAGTCAGTAAAACAATGTATTAGAAAAGGTTTCAATTCTCAAAAAGGTTATATTTTAAGCACTGGATGTCAAATTCCAATGCACACTCCAATGAAGAATATTGAAGCCTTTATGGATGCTGGTAAACTATACGGAAAGTATCCAATAGATCTAGAAGAACTAATGAATGATTAATAGAACTTTTTACTGAAACCTTAAGAAATAGATTCTTTAATAATCTATTTCTTAAGGTTTTTTCTTTCATAAGCTAAACTTTCCAAGTATGATTTTAAATTTATGACATATAATAATTTTGATATTCCATAGTGAAATTCTTCTGATAATAATGGTGTTAATAGGACTGTTGTAGATGAAGAAATTTACTATGAACAAAAATTCACTCTTGGATTGAGCTTAAGCTTATTTTCATAATATGCTAGCTCCATACCTTAAAAATAAAGTTTTAGGAGGTAATTGTTATGCACAATAATGAAGGAAAAAGCGCTAAACGCCATCTACGAGATGTACAAATTGAACTTCAAGATTCAAAAACTTGCTTGGATCAAGCATTAAAATCTGTTGAAAAATCACAAAACAGACAAATAATCGAAAATACCCTTAACTCAGTAGAAAGTGCACTACATTCATTAAATAACACACTTTCTAACTATGAAGAATAGTAAAAACTAGTGCTATTATATTCCACTATTTCCTCTTCGCCAATATCCCTTTTAGGGTATTGGCGAATTTTATTTTACTCTAACTTCACTAGTTATAACAACCTGATGCTAAAATCTTATACAATCTCTGTCATTATATGCTCATAGGTTGGTGGTAAGTCATAACTTTTTATATGTTCAAACTTTTTCACCTTAACCCTTCCGTTACCTTCTACAGTGAAATCAATATTATCAGTTCCTACAAGAATATGAGGTCCTATATAGGGATTTACTTGAAGGCTTATATCAAATACAAAGGAACGATAACCATTTGGTCTAGAAATACTATTTATATATATGGAGTAAGGATCAACTAGTGGCGTTTGAGATAAGTATGTAGAATAATATTTTTCCACCTCAATCTGGATATAAGGCATTAGTAAAGCTAAAAACACATCTTGATACAGTTCTTCTGTGGACTCCTTAGGTGGTTGATGAGGTAAGTCTACGGTTGTAGATACATTCATAAAAATCTTATCACCTTCCATCCTTCCATGTACTTCATCATTTTCTACTCCAAATATTATTTTCTCATTTATATTATACATTAATACCATAACAGCCAATAAAATTTGTCCCTTCTTAATGTACTTTTTAAAATTAATCATTACTTATGCCCTCTTTTCTTTAATTCTCATTCCCTTTATGTATATAGTATGTGTATACTTACAGCCAAGGATACACTACAATAAAAACTCATATTGTAAAAACTTCTTACAGAAACCTATTTAAAAGGTTAAATATTTTGTTATTTGTCTATATAAATAAAGCAGTAGAAAGCTAAAATTCTACTGCTTTATTACTTAATCTAACCTCACCTTTCTATTTCTAAAAGCTTTACCTATGATGTAACTTAATAGCAATATTGCTACTAAAATCATGAATGTGTATAATGAATTAATTTCTACAACAAAATTTGTAATTAAGATAAAGTTTAGAATTGCTCCTGGTATCACAAATAAAATATATAATAATAACACCTTTATTATTTTTTTTGTATTTCCTTTATTTTTTATTATTACTTTCCTTAATCCTATACTAAAAATAAACCTACAAAACAAAAAGTCAACTATAAACATAAAAATTATATTTAAGGTGAATTTCATATGAAATATATAATATAATAATGACATCATTGCTGACATAATTATAGCCCACCTAGTACTTTGATATATATTAAGTATTGTACTACTATTAATATCCTTTGATTTTATTATTTCTTTACAAAATTCTTCAATATTATTACCAATTATACTCTTCACATCAATACCATCATCCTGTGCACTTATTAGTAAGTCCTTTACATCCTCACTTACTTCATCAATAAAGCTACCTTCCATACCACTACTTGATAAGTACATTACTATACTGGTGTATGCTTCCTTATATTCATCCCTCAATATGCTATTACTCATCGTCCATCCCCCCTATAATCTTATTTACATTAACATGTAGTTTATTCCAGTATTCTATAAAACCTTCAAGTTCTATACTTCCCATTTCTGATAGTTTATAATATTTTCTATTAACTCCCGCGGATGATTTCCTTCTTTCAGCAATTATTAACTGATTTTTTTCAAGCCTAAGTAATAATGGATAAAGCGTTCCCTCAACAATATCTTCAAATCCACATCCTTTTAATTTTGTTAGTAGTTCATAACCATAGGTCTCTTCCTTTGAAATTATACTTAGTATACATCCTTCAAGAATACCTTTAAGAATTTGAGAATTATTATTCACAGCAACTCCTCCTTTACCTTGTAATACAAAGTATATTATTATTATATTAAAATGTACTTTGCATTGCAAGGTATATTTTAATAAATCCTGCTATTACTTAATACTTACTAAAAATAATCACTAAAAAAAGAAGGTGTAGCCTCTACGACTACGCCCTCTTTCCTACTTATATAATCCATAAAACTATGATTTATTTAAATCATAGTTAGCCAATTCTTTTACCTAAATTCTTTTGAGAAAGGCTTGCTTCATAAACAATCATAGTAGCTGCTACTCCTACATTTAAGGAATCTGCACCTCCAAACATGGGGATTATTATTCTTTCACATTCATATTTATTCCAAATTTCTGAAATTCCATGTATTTCATTTCCTACAATAATAGCAATTCTCCCCTTATAATTAGCATCATAGTAATTGTTACTGGCTTTTAAATCAGTAACAATAATCTTAAATCCGTTACTCTTAAGCCACCTTACAAGTAATTCTATATCACTACTTACAACTGGCAACATAAAACTAGATCCCATGCTTGACTTTATCAGCTTTTGATTTGTTTTTCTAACTTTACTATTACAAATAATTACTCCATCTCCACCAGCACCATCAACTGACCTTATGATTGTTCCAATATTTCCTGGTTTCTCTAATCCATCAAGTATTACTAGCAAATTGTTTTCCTTTAGCTTTACATCCTTAAGGTCATACTTTGGAAAACTACATAATAGAAAAAATCCTTCTCCACTATCTCTGCTACTCAATCTTTTACACAAATTACTTGATATTAAACATGAATTCTCTGCTACCATAGAAATACTCTTAACCATATCAAGGATAGATTTGTTTTTAATAAACTCTAGACAAAATACAAAGTTTATTATTCTAATATTACTTTTAATTATCTTTTCATAGGCCCATAATCCCTCTATAACAAATAAATCTTCATCTTCACCCCTTTTATTTTTTATTATTCCATTGATTAGTCTTATTGAATTGTCCTTACTACCAACAAGTTTTAAATGAGAAAACTCTTCACCTAATTCCTCTATATCTAACCCCATTTTAAATATTATTCCTTTCTGTATACCTAATTCAAAAAATTTATTATTTATATTTCACCCCACAAACATAAATATCTTTAATTAAGAATTTCACATATCAAAATTTATCATCATACTTATTTTAATATACAGAGATCATCAATTAATATATAAAGAACAATTCTATATTATTCTTTGCACATAAAAAGCTACCACTCATTATCAGAGTGATAGCTTTTCATTTCTATTTTTACTATATACAATTTTTTTAATACTATCTATAGAAAGAAAAAATTCTTCTGACAGCTCATCAATGGTATATCCACTTTCATGCTTATTACGTATAACTTCATTTCTATTTTGTATACGCTGCCTGGTTCCTGACTTTTCTCCCCACTTTTTCCGTGTTGTATGTTCAGATGGAATATATACATATTCTCCTTGAATATACTTTTGAATTTCTCTTAATAAATTATCTGGTAAAATTGTTTCAGCCTTTACATATCCCATAAAACTCAGCTCCTTAAATTTATACTTTAAATTAAGGAAACAAAGCCTGTATAAGTATGAATTTATTTAGTAATGGCGACTAGATATTTACCTCTGTGCAATTGTCGCCTTAAGCCATACTTACAGACTTTGCACAGAGTATTTTGAGTTGTTCTTTCTTAGCTAATTGAAATTTCATATTTACTACCCCCAATAAACCTTATTTTCTATATAATACCAAATACTATAGAAATCATCAATTAATCTTCTAAATTATAAATCTAGATATCTAGATTTATAGATACTCCAAGGTATCTACTAATTCAAAATCATTATACTCTGATACAAAATCCTGAAGTATTTTGCAATGTCCAGCTCCATAAATAACCAAAACTCTATCTCCAGGTTCAACTATATCTTGTAGATTTCCAAAAATATAAAGATTTCTCCTATACCATTCTGTAAGCATGTCCACTCCATAATATTTATCTCCAGCTCCTATTTGAGCCATATCTAAATATAAATCACTATGCTCCTTTGCAATACGCGTAGGATCATTAAGATGCTTTAGGATTTCAATAACTGTACTATTCTTCATAATTTCATTTTCACTTATATTACATTCCTTTATTTCATTCATAAACTTCTCATAGAACTCTGGACAATTCTTTTCAGCATATTCAAAAACCTGTTCCGGTAAATCTACCGGATAGTCTATAGGATAAATTTTATTATGTTTTAATATTTGTCCTAACCTAAACCCTAATTGAACAATTTCATTTCTATGACTTATTATTTTGTTAGATGAATTATAATTATTTATACAATACTCGGAATAAGCCTTATTTAATTCCTCTTCTTTTCCTCGATTTGCTTCAACAGCAATTTTATTTGGTTTAAATTGCATTAGCTTTTCTATTACTACCTTAATCTCTTTTTGTTTTTTCTCAGTGGTAATATCCTCATATTCAGTTTTTAATAAATGTTCTCCACCCTTTCCAAAATGATAAGTTCCTAATATAAGTATCTTCGCTTTTTTCTCCATAAATACACCCCCCATTTTCTATATAATATAAAACATTTATAAATTTACAATTAATTCTCTAAATTACATTGAAACTTAAGAATACTATGACTTATTTTTATTGGTTAAGTTCAAAATATAATGCTTATATAATTTTTAATTACCATTAATATCAAAATTAGAAGCATACCCACCATCATAAATAATTACATAATAGTAATCATCCTTTTTGCTATCTTCGTCCAATATAAAACTTTTATGCTCTAATAATTTACTATCAATTTTACCATCACTTATAACTCCAACCTCTATAGTTGGAGGATTATCTTTCTCTTCTATAGTATGAAAATCTCTTGATTTATAGTAGTTTTCTATATTTTCGGTATCCAATTCAGATTTTAATACTATAACAGTAGCAAAATCTAATCCATTACCATTACCATTTAATTTACCATATACAGAATCTTTATCAATTAACTGGGTATTATTTGGCAATTTACAATTATATAATTGCTTTGAAAACTTATATAACTTTATATTATTACTAATTGGAAATACTATCCAAGGCAATATTGTAATTGCTACTATTATAATTACTAATACTATAAATAATTTTTTAACTATCCTCATATCAGCTAATCTCCCATTATATATTTAAAGCTATAAATGTTATTAACAATTATTTCATTATCCAAAACATATACTTATTTACTCTTCTTTTGTGATATATTTACGCCCTGCATAATACAAATAACAATTCCACTAAATTATTAATTTATCTCCTAATCAAACTCAATTATAATTATAGGAACAAATGGATTAAGCTGAAGTTATTCTATTTCTTTTTTGAAATATATACACTATCATTAAAACAAGTAATGAGATTAATAATATGTGTAAAATTATATGGTATAAATCAGGTATCAATATACTATCAGATTGTGGAATAATATGGTATGTGTTAGCAAAGAATTTATTATACCCACTTAATTTCCTCTCAGTTACACCAAAAATTGTGTAATTCCAATGTGAAAAATATTGAACTATAACCCAAACCGTAAGAAATACTGATAATACATATTTACCTTGTTTTTCTTTTAAGAAAAATAGCATAGAACAAACAACAAAAATTATCCACCAAGTAGTATCAAAACTCAGTATGCCTGGGCTTTCAACTAAGCAAGAATTTCCTATAGAAAACCCTGTAATATCCAACGTAAACCAAAACAGTAAACTAACCAATAATATATTTATAATTCTCTTCATAACTCCCCCATCTACACAATCAACTTTTTTAATTTTGAAAAAAGTTAAACTATTTCCTACTAAATATTTGTGTATCTCCAAGTAATGTAATTGCATTATTATCAACAATTATCCCACCAGTATCTTTAATTGCATATACAGTATCTGTTCTTTCATTTAATACCTTATTTATATAATTTTTTTCTATTTCTGTATCTTCATAATGAACTTTAATATCAAAGTCTCTAATCAAATTTAATCCTCTATTATATGAGAATGTATCATAATCTTTATCAGGAGTAATATGGTAATCTGCTATCTGAATTATTGCTCCAGCACTAATACCTATAATTACTCCTACAAAACTTTCAATCTCATTTATTAAATCAAATTCCTTTAAGCGATACATCATTTTATCAGGTAACCCTCCGGTAAAAAATATTATGTCACTGTTTCTTACTTTCTTTTTTGCATTTTCTTCTGTATCTTTAAAATAATTTATCTAGTCTATATTTTCTTCCCTAATTCCATAACTTAAAAATAGTAGAACAATAGTGTTATAATACTTTCCTTTATATTTACTATAGGCACTCTGCCACTCCATATCATTGCTTATATTTTCACCGAAAGAAAATGGAATTACCAAAACCTTATCATTACACTTTATATATTTTTCCATCGTATCTTTTGCCCAATTTTCATGGAAATTATATAAACTAAATAATATATTAACCATTAATATTCTTCCTCTCTTCATAATTCACAAAGTAATGATATTTCCAATTATTATTTATGTGAATTACTTCATTTTGCAGTAATATACTACTGTTTCATAATCAAAAGTCAATTCCCCATTTTTATTATACTTTTTAAATAGAAGTTCAAGTTCCGTAATCATATAATTGAATCTTGGATCTTCTTCATTTGGAATATATGAATAAGATACTAAATCCCCTTTTAATCTTTCCAAATTATACACTTGAGGATTAGAAAATATTTCTTTATCGATTGTTTTTAAACCAAAGAATTTGGGTAAATCCGTATTAAGTGAATTCCCCCCCTCACGTTCTGAGTATTTTTCAATTAGTTCCATATATTCATTCATAAATTTGCTATTGCTAAATTTTCTTCTATTATTGATAATTACTACGAACGCGCCAGGTTTTAATATTCTGAGGAATTCTTTTTTTGTAGCTTCTGGTTCAAACCAATGGAATGCTTGTCCTGATGTAATTATATCTACTGATTCTGATTCCAACTTTGTATATTCAGAAGATGCATCTATTGAATGAAAATCTGTGTAATTAATTAGATACTTCTCTCCAGTGGACCTCATTTCTGCATTAGGTTCAATGCCGTATACTTTGTTTCCATTATCCAAAAATAATTTAGCAGAGATTCCTGTTCCAGAGCCAATATCAGCAATAATTGCTTCTTTAGTTAAGCCAATTGATGTATTTAGAAACCCTATTATTTCATTAGGATAGTTAGGTCTATATTTTGCATAGTTTTCTACTCAACTACTAAATCTACCTTTAGGATTAAGTTCTGTTAAATTCATAATACCCTCCAAATTAAAAAATTTAATGTTTCCTTGTAAATTTTACTTGTATTATAACTCCCTATCATCAAATGCCTTTCGGGTTGCATTTCCTTTTTTTGCATCAAAATTTATAGGAAGATGCTCTTTATCAATTATGTCTTCATAGTTAATTCCAGAAAAATAATTAATACCTTTCTCATTTATTCACTCCTAATTGAACTCTATAAGTATTCCTTATTTCATATTTCCAAATTTTTATATTAACTTCTATTCTTAATATAATCATCTATAAGCTTAATATCCTTAATATCCTTCTCTCTTCCTAATTGTGCCTTCTGCTTTTTTATACTTTCTAAACTTCCTACAGGTAATCCATCAATGATCACTATTTCATCAACGAACCAATTTTCTAGTATTTCTATTGTATCGTTTATCTGAATAATTCTTGAATTATCTTTTTCTACTGTGTACTTACAACCTTTTTTTAAAAATAGTTCAACTAAATTTGTAGTACATCCTAAATCAATATCATTTGTGGTTTCTTTAACACCATGAATTACTAAACCTGCACCAGAGGTTATCCAATATTCACTTAAAGGTAACTCCATGTTTTTAAGTATTTTAACTATATCTTCTTTTCCTAACATTTTAATAACCCCCTTAATTATATTAATTTTCATCTGATTTCTAATACTCTATAGTCCATTATAAAATTCAATTAGTAACTTTATATTATCCCTATGATATGGACTATTGCCCCTGATAATAAAGCAACAACAGTGCTAATTATTATTCCTATAACAGCACCCCTTATATGATGCCAGGGATTCTTATATTCTTTATCCATATCCTCAGTTCCAGGTATTCTTGTTCTTTTACTATGACAAAAAAGTCCAATATCTAATACTATCATATCGTAAATATTCACCACAAAAAATAGTATAAACACGTGTATATATGCAGACTTAAAGTTTTTTGCACCAGAATAATATGCCACTACAGCAAGAACAATTGCAAAAATCAATACTGAAATTAATTTAATTGATAAATGTCTTTTTTTCTCTACTTTAATAACATCTTTATACTGAGGCAGATTTTCTACCCTTTCTATAATTTCTTTAGGGTAAGACATAATATGCTTAATAGGATCTTTATAAAGAGAAGGTAATATAATTAGCGTGAAAACTGCACAGGAAATAACACATTCTATAAATAAAATCATATTTTATCCCTCCTTCAAAATGAAAATAACTATAACATAACATATTTTTAGCTTTTATTATTTTTATGTTCTTTAATCTACAAAGCCTTGATATAACTATCATTAAGCCTCCTAGATATAAATAAAATTTTATAAACATATAATTATTTTTTTCAAAAATAATTTTCAAAAATTAAACTTTTCTTATGTCAACCAGAAATATATTTTATTTTCTTGCAGGATCATCCGTATAAACTTTTTTTACAATCCCAATACCACTATTATCAGGAGTATAAAATTTTATTTTAAATCAATAGTCATTTCCCTCAACTATCTCGTCATATTGCTCTGATGTTAATATTAGTGTGCTATCAATAGGTTTTAAAGGATATATATAATTATGATATTTTAATGTGAATTGATTATTTTCTTTTTCTTTATATGCATAAGGATTTTTATATTTTTCATATTTAGCTATATCTTCCTTGTTATTGACATCAACAATTTTTATAGCAGATGTATAGGTTATTGTTTTTGGTTTTCCCCAAATCATATAGCCAAACAATGCCAATATTCCTACAAAAACCATTGCTATTAGTAATAGCTTAATTCTAATTTTTGAATCTGATTTCATTCCTTTAACCTCCCAATTATTTACTTATATATTGTGAATTCATTAACTTTTGTTTAGCAGCCTTATAATGCCTCCAGTAATTAGTATAATACTTATGGTTATTATCCCACATTATTAAATATAGTTTCAATGCTAAAATTCTTAACTAAACTAAATATTATTGGTATTGCAAATATAACTCCTATTATTAACATAATTATAGGAGACTTTAATATATTCTTCATAGGTAATGGTGCTTTGCCTGAGCCAATAAAATAACCATGATTATTAGCGTTCTTTTGCCACTCATTTATCTCCTCTACTTGGTTTTCTAATGGATTTAACTTTGATTCATTATTTTTATTATTAATAATTTTCACCCCCTATTAAATCTAGATAAAAGAATGAAATTTATGCTCCTTCGACATTAGTATTTTATTCAATAAGTCCTTTTTCCTTTATAAACAATTTAAATTTATCAATATCTCCATTTATAAAACCGTTTTTACTAAGAATTATATTTTGTTTTTCTATCATCAATGAAAATAGATTTTCTGTTTCTAATACTTTAGTAATTTGACTATACTCTAATGTTAAATTAGACCTAAATGTAATAATATCTATTTTTTCATCGTAAAAATTTAACGTTATTTCCACTGATTCACCATATACCCCTTTAAAGTTTTTATAACTCTCTTTTAATTTTAAAGTATACCCTTTAAAAAACATAAAAAGGAAAAATACTGTAGATAAAAACATGCACACAGAAACCAAGTATACTCCATTTGTTATGAAGTTTATAACAGTAAAAAATGCAGATATAAGAAACATTAATAAAACAAAACTGCGATATTTCTTATTACATTCCTTATAATTTTCTTCTGAAAGCTCATTTATTACTTCTTTTGTAATTATTGTTTTATTTTCAAATATTGGCATCAATTCAACTCCTAACATTCAATTCTTTATTTTATCCTAAGTTTCTCAATCATTTTATTTATATTTTAATTATAACATTAATTTCAATATAATATATATCCTTGTATATTAGTTAATTAATTCTTAAAACAAAATAGAAAGCATTAATTTACTTAATGCCTTCTATCTCCATCTGTAACCTATTAAAATATTTTTCCATAAACTTAATTCTTTCTCTACCAATTTCTTTTGCTTTCTTTGTATATAACTTATCTTAAATTTTTACTTAACACTTCCGTTAAAGAACCATCATCTATTTCATATACCTTACATGATACAAAACCATTCTTTAATAATATTTTTCTAGATGCTATGTTATTAGGATCTATCATTCCTATAACTTGTTGTACACTCTTCATTTCTTCAGCTTTATTTAATAATTACCTTAGAATCTCACTTCCATATCCCATTCCCCAATACTCAAGGAGCAGTAAATACTCAACCTCAGCCTCGGTAAAATCATCCTGAGAAAGAATTTTTTCAAAATATATTCTCTTAGCCATATTTACCACTCCTTGTCTATATTATTAAGCTAATATATTTATTTTTCTCCAAATGCATATATCACTGACATATTAAAATGAAGCCCGTCACCTTTGCCGAAACTTTCTAGTCCTTGAAATATGTCTTTTTTAAACTCTTCAAATACATAACAACCCAAATCTTCTATTTTTTCAAATATTCCTCTAACTGCATTGGTGCACATTTCTTGCCACCATTCCTCTTTATCCTTATACACAACATCTGTACTTTCTTCATGAACTTTAACATTTTTAAAACCTGACTCATCTAATATTTTTTTCACATCCACTACTGTATCAAACTTTGGAATATCTGGCTTTCTATCTTTATTTTCTTTCTGTATGTTCGTAGGTAAATATTTATTAACTATTTCAGTTAACCACTTTTGATCTTCCTGTTTACCCCATATACTAAATCCCACTCGTCCTCCATTTTTTAGTACCCCTAGTATTCCATTTAATCTATTTTCACTAAGTAAAAGATATCCTATTCCAAATCCACAAATAACATTATCAAATGAATCTTTTTTAAAGTTTAAATTCTGAGCATTCATATTTTTAACTTCCGCATTACATATTTTCTTATTTAAAATATCTTTATGAGTTTCACTTACCATAACTTCTGAATTATCTATACCTACAGCATATCCATCTGTACCTATTTTATCTATTGCAGCAAATAATGAAGCACCTCTACCCATTCCAATATCTAACACTTTAGCTCCTTTGTTAATACTTGAAAGTTCAACTAATCTATCTCCAAAACTATTCCAATACTTAGGTCCAACTTTTCCAAAATCAACGGCAACCTTGTCCCATATTGTTACTAACTTCATTTTACTCCTCCAGTTATATTCCTCTATTGCTCCTTTATAAACATATCACCATATTATTTTGTAATACTCTATAATCCATTACAAAATTCAATTAATAGCTTGATTGATGATTTATCTGTAAAATCTACTACTTTACCATAGGTTTCAAGCATCATTTTTGCTTCATCATCCATTTTATCCTCAGGCATTTTACTTACTTTCTTTTTTAATAAAGCCATCATAGATTTGTGGATAAAACCAAGATTTTTATAATCAATAGCACCTCTAAAATGATATAATTTAATCCTATCCTGCATTTCCTTTGTAAGATTCTTGTTAATAACAGGGATATATTGATTAGTGTTACTTGGATCAGCAAGTCCTACAGTAAATACAACTAAATTTTTATCTTTTAGCTTATCAAAGGCTTTAGTAATTAATGAAACACCCAGTATTCCACTTGCATAAAGACCGCCTCCATAAATAATAGTAGAATAATTTTGCATATCCGCTACATCAATTTTAGATGCCTCAAAAATATCCGCATCAAGTTCAGTAGCAATCCATTCTGCATATTTTTTTGTTGAACCATATTTTGATTTGTATATAACAACTGTTTTATTCATGTATTTCCTCCTATGATTTTATATGATAATTTACTTTATTTAATTATATTAGGCATATCCACATTAGTATTATCTATAATTAAATCTACAAAGGAATAAGGGTTATAAATCTTTTCATATAATTTATATGCTGGAACATACCTATCATTATATTTGTTTAATAACATTTTCAAGTTAACATTCTTAAATATATCTCTTTCAGAAGCACGTCTTAATTGTTCATCTATTTCAACTATAATCATAATACTATAATCATAATATTTCTTAAATTCATTTTTAAATATAAATATACCCTCAATTATGAGTATCCCTTCACTATCTAAGGAAACATCTAATTTTTTTGTATATTCATCCTCTAGTGTATCTAAAACAAAATCACTAAATTCTATTTTCCCTGTTATTCTGGCTTTTTTTAAAATATCTCTTTCAAATTTTATATAGTCAAAGTTGTTATAATAGTGTTGTTCCCAACATGGTAATTCACCAGAATAGCGTATAGCTCTTTTATTACAGAAATCATCAATTGAAACCACTTCAGCTTTTACTCCTGACTTTATTAAAGAATCTTTAATATTTTGAGATAAAGTGGATTTTCCTGAACATCCTTGTCGATCAATTCCAACTATTAAGCATCTATCTTTTATCATTAATTTCTGAGTGATTAATTTTTCTACTATATACTCAGTTAATTCACTACACTTCAACCTTATTCCTCCATTTGCTATAATTAGTAATATATATTCCAATTATAACATTAACTTCAATATAATGTATATTCAGCTCAATTTCTTTAATAATAAATATTAGCTAAATAGAAATGCTATGTTGTTCTCAACATAGCATTTTAATAATTAAGACTACACTCTTAATCTTAATTTCATTATTCTTATTATCCTCTTGATTTCCCAGTAATATGTTCTATTTTAATTTCTACTATTTTTGCACTATCTTGTGCTCTTTCAATATATCTTTTACCTTCTTCTATGAAGCTTTGAGAATATTTTTCAATAAATTTAAATAAAATATCTCTCTTTAACTCTCCAGTTAGTTCCTTCGCTTCTCCGAAAGCTATAATGCTTTTATATTTTGTACTAAACTTACCTGGTAACATTTCAGTATCCGTAACAATACAAAAGGATACTTTGTGATTTTTTTCAATATTATCAAGCTTATGCCCTTCTTTAGCACAATGAAAATAAATAGTGTTATCTTGATAAACATAACTTAATGGCACAGTATAAGGATAGCCATTTTCACTAACAGTTGCTAGAATTCCATATTCTCCATTAATTAAAATTTTTTCTATGTCTTCACCAAAAACTTCTCTATCCTTTTTTCTCATTTCTCTAAACATATACACAACTCCTTTAAATTTTCTTCATAATATTAACAGACTAAAAATACCTACACAAAACTACTAAAATAACTTTCCCCGGAAATAATTAAACCTTAATTATTTCCGACATTTTCAAATTACTTATTATCAATTATCCTCAAAAATCTATCTACATACCTTTGATCAAAGTCACATAGTTCATAATTTTCTTTAGATGATGTCTTTTCAGCCTTACCTGTGTCCATAAGAAGCTTATCAAATATTTCAAGTTCTAAATAAGTGTCTTCAAATTCACTATTAGCTTGATAAAAATTTACTTTATTACCATCATTAAAGAATACAGTATAATAAAATTCACCTGCTCCTTTTGGAAAAATGCCAAACTTCTTTCCATTAAATCCAGCTTCAACCTTAGAAATATCTTCATAGGAATAGGTTGTCCCCATTGGATTATAAAAACTATAGTCAGTAATCTTATTTTCTGTTACCACAGTAATGCCAGTAATGCACACATATAGTAGAATAATATTTATAATAATAGTTACAAATATATTCTTCTTTACAAAATTGCAAAAGTCTACAGTCCATTTTAACTCTATATTCTTTATTTTTTTATACACTCTTGATATTAAAAATGCAATTAATTCTATTTCATAGAAGAAGATAAAATAACTATATGGTGGTTTAAATATAAACATTAAATAACTCTTTGGTACAAATATAGCTTCTTGTAACGTCCCTATACCCACAAAAATTGAAATAGTTAAAACTATTGCAAGAATTGAAATTAAAAATACAGAGGCTGTACCTTTAGTCTTTTTATTAGGTTGCTTTAAATATTTTCTCCAAGTTAAAGTTAATATTACTGTACTAAATATTGCCATGATGCTATTAAGCCCTATAGAATCATAATTTTTATTAGTAATATTAAGCCAAAGCCACAATAATGGCCCACTAAGCATTAAAGTACCAAACAGTTGAGCTGTTAATGAAATTTCACTTAGCTCCTTAACTTCACCTAAAAATTCAGTGAATTCTTCACTTTTAATATATTCAAAGTCATCATGATAATAATCTAAATCTGCATTAGGATTTTTCTTTACTTCCTTTAATAAAACTTCAATAGTAAATTTCTTGCTTTGAATATCTAATTCACCTTTATTTAATTCTTCTAATTTTTCTTTTAAAATATTTTCTAATTGTAAGTCACCGTTTTTAAACTCTCTTATTTTAGAAATTGGGATTTCTAATTGTCTAAGAATTTTTATCCTTTTCAATTCCTTAATATTATCTTCATCATAATCCCTATATGTGTTTGAATTTCTTCTTACAGAAATTAAACCTTCACTCTCATAAAACCGAATTGTCTTAGCTGATAATCCTGTTAACAGTTCCGCATCTTTTATTTTCATCTATGGTCTCCTTTATGTGATTAATTATAAATATATTAAACACCTTACATCTACTGGAATGTCAATAACTTTAGCAAAAATACAAAATTTATCTATATATTATCAACTAATTTAACCATCAAAAGCCTCTAAAGCCCCATGGTGACAACAACTATTTAAATAGTTAACATTTTAAAATTTTATCTATATAACTTTTAAAAATTTAAAATAGGAAACTATGTAGATAGTTTCCTATGCATATATTCAATATAACTTTATCTTATCCTTCAATAAAATATAAGTCCAAAACTTACTTACAATCTTTTTAACTCTTAATTAAACTAATATAATTATTTTTCCTATTTATATATTTGACATTCTTCCAACGAATCCTTTTTTATATTTAAAAATCAGAAAACTTCTTTGTCTAATCTCAATTATAATGTAATTAAATTATACAACTAGCTTCACAATGCCCCAAATAATACTGTCTACTCCTCTTCTTGCCATGTCTAACGGAATATCTAAAAAATTAAACATTAATAATGCAATTATAATTAATTGACCATACCTTTCATACTTCATAAACTTAAAGTATTTCTCCTCTGGTAATAATGCTCCAATAATTTTAGCACCATCTAGTGGTGGAAATGGTATCAAATTAAACACGCCTAGCCCTATGTTGATTATATAAGTATAGTTAAGAAGATTGAATATGAACAAAATCACATCTCCACCATAACCTCCTGTGATTTTTAGAATTATTTCTATAACAAAAGCGCATATAAGAGCTATTAAAAAGTTCATCATAGGACCTGCTAATCCTACCAGTGCCATGCCCTTTCTTTTATCCTTATAGTAATACGGGTTTACTTGTACAGGTTTTGCCCATCCGAATCGAAAGAATAAAAGGCATAGTGTTCCTACTGGATCCAAATGTGCTAATGGATTTAGTGAAAGACGTCCCGTTACCTTTGGTGTTGGGTCTCCTAGTTTATAAGACACAAAACCATGGGCAAATTCATGAAGAGATACTGCAATAAGAATAGCCGGTATAAGATAAATTAGTTCTTTTATATTCATAATTACTTTGCTCCTTTTGAATTCCTATTTTACTACATAATGCTTCTTTATATAGTATATTATTATTTATTTGTTACATTTTCAATAAGTAACTTATTATGTTCACATATTAGTATTATTTTAAGTAGTGTGCATACTTTATATAATTAAAAAAGTCAGAAATAAAAATAGAAGAATATCGAGTATTCTTCCATTTTATAACCTATTCTTTTTCTTTTAAAAATGATTTCAAGACTTCAATTGATTTCTCTGAACTTGTTATCTTATTCTTAATTTCATTTACTTCCTGTGATTTATCTTTTAAAAGCTTTAACTTTTCTTCGTATTGCTTATCAAATTCAGATGCATTATATGTTACTCTGCCAGTTGTACCAATAGCAACTCCTATAATAATTCCTGTAATAATTACAAATGTTATGGACAACTTTCTAAATAATGATCCTTTGTTTTCCATTAACCTACACCTCCTAATAACACTTAGAGCATGGAGTTAACCCTTGTGATTCTGCTGATTCTCTGGTTATATATGTGGCATTGTTAGGATTTGTGTTACCACAGTTATTAATTCTATGATACTTCTTACCTGTAGCAGTTCTCCACACCATTACTCCTATGGGTTCTTGATTTGCTACTGAATTCCCATTGTTTCCACTATTTTGACTTGCAGTGTTAGCAGCTGCTACTTTTTCATCTTCTACTTTATCTATTCTTTCTTGTTCAGCCTTTGCTTTTGCCTCTGCTTCAGCTTTTGCAATTCTTTCAGCTTCTGCTTTCTCTAATCTTTCTTTCTCTGCTTTAGCTTCTTTTTCAACCTTTAAAATCTCTTCTTTTTTATTTTTAAGTTCAGTTTCTTTGCTAGCTAAGGTATTTAGATATACTTTACTTTCTTCTAATACCTTCTCTTGAGCATTAATTTTAGCAAGTATAACTTCATTTTTCTCATTTATTTTAGAAAACTCATATTTTGATATACTTCCCACAATTCCAAGACCAGAACCAATAAAAATACTAATTATAGCTAAAATTAAAACTTTTTTTATACTTACTGAGCTATCTTTAAACTTCAAAATTATCCCCCCATAATACCCATTCTGTTAAGTAATAAGTAGTATATTAAATATTAACCAATATTACAGATTTATTCTAACATCCAATTTAATTCATTTCAACCATATTATTATATCAAAGTTGACATATTCCAACATTAACCATTTATATATTTAATGAAAATATCAAGACTTTCAACAGTTCCTTGATTATATCGAAAAACATAAAAATAAAATGTTTTTACCTGAACAAGATGTTATAAGTAGCTTGTACTCCTCTAAATCTAAAACTGTAGAATCTATAGTTATCACTTAGGGATATCTATTTAGCTCTTTATAACATAAATCCTGAAAACTAATAAAAATTTCTTAGTTGCATGGCCTTGCTATCCTATACTATAATAGGTAATGAAATTAAGTTTTTCTTAGATTTGGTAATTTAAAAAAGATTGATTATTTTATCTAAATCTAATAAAACTAAATATAAACAGAAAGATTAAAGGGTGTTTGATTATGGAATTTCAAAAGTGTATAGAAACAAGAAGAAGTATTCGTAACTTTAATTCAAAAGAAGTAAGTAATGATATTATAGAGGAGATAGTAAACGCCGCTGCTTATGCTCCGTCTTGGAAAAATTCTCAAGTAACTCGTTACTATGCAATTAAAGACACTAAAGTAAAGGAAGCAATAATAGAAGCAATGCCTGACTTTAATAAACCTTCATGTAAAAGTGCTCCTGTTATTATAGTATCTAGTGTAGTTAAATTTAGATCTGGTTATACTCGTGATGGTGGCTTTGACTCTGCTAAGGGTGATGGTTGGCAAATGTATGATTGCGGATTATCTAACATGATTTTCTTATTAAAAGCTAAAGAACTAGGTCTAGGTACAGTTATTCTAGGTATCTTTGATGAAGCAAAGGTAACTGAAATTGTTGGAATCCCTGATACAGAAGAAATTGTTTCAGTTATTCCTATTGGATATTATGATGAAGAAGTAGCAATGCCAAAACGTAAATTTGCTGATACTATTTTAAAAGTAATAGAATAATTATAAAGGCTAACTCAAAATTCTGAGTTAGCCTTTTATTAAAATTATAAAATAATTAGTTTTAACTTGGATCAGGTATTCTACATAATCTTATTGGTCTGCTAGAACCATTATCTCCGCAACATACTTCCGTTACTCTTATTCTTACATCTTCTGTAACTCCTCTAATTTCTACTTCATAGGTATCTGGAATGTTACGGAAAATAACTTCCCTACATGAGCATGGCCCTACTGTTATACTAATAATGCATACTCTACATCTATCATTACATATATTTTTTCTGCGTATTTCTAATTCTACTGGGGTTCTAGAATTATTTCTTATATTAATAAATAAATTAGCTATTCTACATTCTCTTCTTACTCTACCAGTAGTTAAAGCAAATTTCCTTTTACAATTCATACACGCTATTATACAGTCTAGTTTACATTGAATTTCTCTATTTCTAGCTTCTAATCTACATATGGTCTCCTTAACATTTCTTTCTATAGCTCTAACTTCTCTTTTTATCTCTGCTAATCCATAACGTGGATTTGTAATAATATTATAAACATCTTCAATGTCTGGTTTTTTATGATGACCACTATCCAAAACATTCAATTCACGGTCATCGCTTTCTCCTTTAATCATGGATTCTTTTTGCTCCTCCACTGGTAAATCACCTTGGCTATCAGACATTATATCAGAAGAATTTGTTATATCCTTTACTTCAATGTTTTCTATGCTATCATTTTCTATTATATATTCCATACTATCACTTTCTCCTCTCATATATGTGAAGTATGACAGTGCTGATTTAATAACTAGAGGAAGAGTTTTATCATAGTGTCCAACATCTATATATATACTATTTCCCTCAATCTTAAATTCACTAGCTACTTCTATATTTATTTCACTATAACTTTGATAAGCATTAGATTTTACAACTGATAATTTACATTCTTTTATATTAACTTCTGCATTTTTATCTCTATCTAATTTAATGTTATCTATGCCTTCAAAAGTCATATTAATAATTTCTGAATTTGTTCCTTGCTGAAGTATAAATTTATAGTCTAGCTCCCCATTATTAAAATCGAAACATAAATCTATACCGTGATAAATTCCTTTATACCTTATTTTTGAATAAGTAGGTATATCTATAACTTCTTCATCGGGTACATCAAAATCAAAATAATTTTTCTTTTCTTCAACTTCACCTTCTCCTATGATTTCAACATCAGGCAATGAATTCTTAAGTAATATCTTAAAAAAATTAATAGTTTCGGTATTCTTAGTTTCCTTTGATTGTTCTTCATCGTAATTAAGTGTTGTTACACTATTAGTCTCTTTGAGCCCCATAATTATCTCATTTTTAAGAAACATTATAATATATCCATCATTAGTAACTGTATATTTTACATCTTTGTGATTCTGTCCATTATTAAATTCAAAGGGATAAATATTATTTGAATTTACTTTCTCATCCATATCATTTAACATTCTAAGACTCCTTCTTAATTCATTTAAAAGTTTATCATTATTAATGTATTCAAAAGGAATTTTATATGTGAAGCTAAATTCATGATTATGAGAAATTTTTATATTTATAATACTTCTAAAGTCTTAATTATAATTATTCAATTCTTTAATTATAGAAATAAATTGTTTGATATTAAATAATTCTATAATGTCAATGAACTTTTAATGCTTCAAAACTAATAATACCCTTTTTAGCTCCCTTATATTTCATTATTTTTCATTTTTGCATAAATATTGACAATATATTAATAGGATGTACAATATAAATAGAATGTTTACTTTATTTTTAAAATTTTATTATGATTGGGGGGAAATGTGTAGGTATGTCTCATTCTGATATAAGAACTGCTATAATATGTAAAAATTTATCTAAATTTAATGATGTATGTGAATATCTAAGATACAATTCTGATAATTATTTAGAATCCTCTATTCGTAAAACAAAAGCTATAGAAGAGATTCATAATACTTATCTATATCCTAAAGATAAAAAAGTTAGAAGACCTGCAATGAATATTTTATTAATAATTGCATTTATATGTTTTATATCTCCTTTTGCTTACACTTATTTTTTTGAAGGAGAAATTTTCTGGCCTACATTAGGACTAGGTGCAGGGTTATGTCTTGTTCCTCTGTTTATTTGTCTGTCATTTGCAAATCCAGATAAATATGCTTACTTTCATCTTGATGAAAATACAGAGGTTTTCATAAGGGGTAATATTTTAATAAAATTAAGTCCAAATGATTTAACTAGAACAGATTTTACTATTAATGTGAAATATATTGATTTAAAGAGTATTACTAAAATCAAATATAATACGTTTTCAAAACTTTACTCAATTACGGGTATTAATTATTGTTGTGATTTATCACCTAACTCTGCAAACGAAATAATAGATACCATAAATCCTAACTATTTCCAAAGATATTATAAGGAATTTCATATCTATGATACTTTTTATAATGGTGACTTTATTAATGAAATAACTGAAAAGTTCTCACTACCAGATATAGAGGAATATTGTGAATTCCCTGATAAAGAAAAAGAATCTCCAGAAGACTTCAGCTATCTTTCTATTGGCTTTTGGGGGTGTATTGGACTCTCTATCATCTTATTTTTTGAACTTTACTCTTCTGTAGGATTAATTCTTAAAACTCACTATTACTTTAATGACCTTATTTTAAATATATTATTTATATTAGTTATAATTGGACTTTTAACTTCCTTAAAAGCCTTAATCATTAGATTTAAAAAATGCAAATTAGAAATTTGCTGTTTTAGTTCAGAATTGCAATATTTAATAGGATTAACAATATCTTCATTAATATTATTTATAATAACAAAAATATTCTCTTCATCATATATAGAAAAATTTTCCTATGTAAGTTGTATTATAGTTATTGTTTTCGGGTTAATTTGCTTTTCTTATTACTATTTTGGTATAGGACATAAATTATCTCATTATAGGTTTTTAAGTTCTAATCTTGCACTTTATCTTATAGTTTTGTGTCTTATTTTAGGAGTTATAAAAGCAAATATTGAATTTGGGTTTATTCCCGGTTTATCTATTATAAATTTACTGGCTTTTTTTTATTCTTGTAGTAGATTAGGCAATATAATACGAAAATATTTGAATAGAGATAAGGTTGTTATACCACCTTATAAAAATTCCACTAATAAAACTAGAGGATTTTTGGAGTAATTTAACTATATAGGAGGGGATCTTATTGGTAAAAAAGTTTTATATACATAGTAACATAGATAATATAGGTGAATGGGTTATGGCACTAATATTAATGATACCTATAGAAGTGCTAGCGATGCTTGTATGTGTAAGTTTTATTAAGAATGAATATATAAAAGAAGGTATCCTTAATGACTTTTTAGAACCCATATTTATAGGTACTGCTGTTTTAAGTGCTACTGTTTTAATTTTGATTGCTATTATTATACTTATAGTTGGATTTAAGGTTTCCAAGCATGTACCTATAGATATATTTTATGGTCATTTATATGAACCTGCTGAAAGCTTAGTCTATGCTATTGATTACGATAAAAATATCTTATTCGCATATGAATATGAAGATTACAGCAAGAGCACAAAGTCACCTTCATTATTAAAAAAAATATTTGGTAACACTCTATTGAAAAAATTAACAAATGAAAAATCTAAGAGAAATCCTAAAACTTTAGATACATGTACAAAAATTAGCAATAATGGACCTACCTTAGTTATGAACTTTGAAATGCAAAATTTTTCAGTTGTAGAGAATAGAAGAGGTTATATTGTTCTAAAGACTGATGGAATAGAACATGGTGAAACAGAAAAAAAATCTAAACGTAAAACTTTTATTATAACATCTAAATATAAAAAATATAGAAGACTTAAAAAATTTATTTTAAAAAATGAGGTACAATAATGAGAAAAAAATTATTACTCTTCATTATAATTCTAATATCTGGAACAATAATTTATTATAATAAATATAGCAACATAATGGAATCATATACATTAGAAACTGAAAAAAAAATACATGATGCAATGGGTAAAAATTTACCCTATTATAATATAGATAAAGACTGTAACTATATTACATGCGAGTGGAAGCCTACTTCTAAGTCTGAAGATGATAAAAAATGGCTTAGCCATATAGATAACGCTTATCATGAATTTTACTTTATTTCTTCTACTACTAATAATAACCATATTCCAAAAAATACCACAAGTAGTAGATGGGACCTTTCTGAGCTTACTGAAAATGCTTTTAATGATTGTTATGAAAGTGGTAAAGCATTAAATAACTTTTTTGGAGAGGAAGTTATTAGATATGAAGATTTTTTACAATTTAAAAGTATATATGAAGAAAGTGAAAATCATGATGCTTATTTACGAAAATTAAGCCCTAACTACGAATCTATTTACACTATTATGATACATGGTTTATACCTAGATGAGGGCGAACTATCCTATACTATAGACCTTAGCA
This sequence comes from Clostridium sp. UBA3061, assembly GCF_002367465.1. Classification (NCBI taxonomy): domain Bacteria; kingdom Bacillati; phylum Bacillota; class Clostridia; order Eubacteriales; family Clostridiaceae; genus Clostridium; species Clostridium sp. UBA3061. The sequence continues at coordinate 146,874 of NZ_DFCF01000006.1, forward strand.
TAAAACCTAGAAAATAGTACTTCTAATAACAATGAAAAAGAACTATAGNNCTATAGTTCTTTTTCATTGTTTGTGTGTTGTAATTTAAGGTTAACTGTCTACTGTAACATATTAAAGAGTGATAATGATTTAACATGTCGGGGATATCAATAGACAGGGGATAACTTTAATAACTCTACATTTTTCCTGCCTTTTCTACACATGCCTTCATAGCTTCAATGACACTGCTACGTAAACCTCTTTCTTCTAAAACTCTCACCGCTTCTATAGTCGTACCTCCTGGAGAACATACCATATCCTTTAATTCTCCTGGATGTTTACCTGTTTCCATTACCATCTTAGCACTACCATAAACTGCTTGAGCTGCAAACTTGTAAGCTTTATCCCTTGGCATGCCTTCCATTACCGCTGAATCTGCCATGGCTTCAATAAACATAAATACATAAGCCGGTGAACTTCCACTTACAGCCATAACTGCATCCATCATTCTTTCCTCTACAACTTCTGCTTTTCCAAAGCCACTTAAAATATTACATATATAATTTAATTCTTCTTCACTGACTAAAGCATTTTTACACACTCCAGTGATTCCTTCTCCTACAAGAGCTGGCGTATTTGGCATAGTTCTAACTATCTTCACAGCTCTTCCAAATTGACCTTGTAATTTTTCAAGACTTTGACCTGGTGCTATAGTTACTATGATAGTTTCATCCTTAATCACAGATGAAATTTCTTTAATTACATTATCATAATATTGAGGCTTTATAGATAAAACTATCACATGACTATTCATTGCTACTTCTTTATTATCAGCAGTAATATTTATACCTAGCTCCTTATTTGTGTTAGCTAATCCTTCAGCATATGAATCAGAAGCTATAATTTCCTCTGCACTAAGAATCTTAGATGAAATAATTCCTCCGATCATAGCTTTTGCCATATTTCCACAACCAATAAATCCTAACTTCATTCCCATTTTAAAGACCCCTTTATATTTATATTTTTATAATATGCTCCACCTGGCATTCACTCGGTGGAGTAACTTCCACTAACCAAATCATAGATTTGGAGTGTCAGTTAAATCGCTGTTCTGTTCTGTTTATTATTTCGTCCTGAAGTTCTTTGCTTAGATTTCTGAAGTGGTCACTGTAACCTGCAACTCTTACTATTAAATCCTTATAATCTTCAGGATATTTTTGAGCTTCTATTAAAGTTTCTCTATCAATTACATTGAATTGAATATGATGGCCATCCATATTGAAATAAGCTCTTACTAAGTTAGCCATGTGGTCTAGTCCTTCTTCTCCTGCTACTACACTTGGGGTGAATTTTTGATTTAGAAGAGTTCCTCCAGTTCTTAGATGATCCATCTTAGAGGCTGATTTTATAACCGCCGTTGGTCCATTAGTATCTGCTCCCTTTTCAGGTGATATCCCTTCTGATACTGGTTTATGAGCAAGACGACCATTTGGACTAGCTATCATCACTTCTCCAAAGTAAACATGGCAAGTAGTCGGTAGCATATTGATTCTATAACATCCGCCTTTAACATTTGGTCTACCAGTTATTATTTTATTATACGCATCAAATACTGATGTCATGATTTCATCAGCATAATCATCGTCATTACCGTACTTTGGAGTTTTATTTCTAACTAGATTTGCAATTATCTCATTGCCTTTAAAGTTATTTTCTATGGCTTCTATCAATTTTTCCATGGTAAATTTCTTTTTATCATAGACATTATATTTTATAGCAGCTAGAGAATCAGTAATAGTTCCTATACCAACCCCTTGTATATAGTTAGTATTGTAACGAGCTCCCCCTGCATTGTAGTCTTTTCCTTTTCTTATGCAATCATTAGTTATAATTGAAAGAAAAGGTGCAGGCATATAATCTGCATATATTTTTTCAATGATATTACTTCCTTCTATTTTTATATCTGCAAAATACTCTATTTGTCTTTTATAAGCACTAAATAACTCTTCATAGTTTTTAAATTCCTTAGCATATCCTAATTCTAATCCTAGTTGCTTACCACTTACTTTATCATATCCATTAAATAATGTTAATTCTAATATCTTCGGTAGGTTAAAGTATCCTGTTAAAATATAGGCTTCATTTCCAAATGCTCCAGTTTCAACACATCCACTAGTACCACCTCTTCTTGCATCCTCTATGGATTTACCTGCATTAAGAAGTTCTTGTACAATGGCCTCTGTATTATAAAAGGCAGGTTGACCCCATCCCTCTCTAGAGATTTCACAAGCTCTTTTCAGGAATCTCTTAGGGGTTTTTTTACTGATTTGTACATTTGAGCTTGGCTGAAGCAGCTGCATTTCATCCATGCAATCTAGGATTAAATAGCTTATATCATTTACTCCATCTTGTCCTTCAGGTGTAATTCCACCAGTGTTAATGTTAGCAAAGTCAGTGTAGGTACCACTTTCCTTTAAGGTTACTCCTACCTTTGGAGGTGATGGTTGATTATTAAACTTAATCCATAGACATTCCAAAAGTTCCTTAGCCTTATCTTCATCTAAAATACCTTCCTCTGCATCTCTTTCATAGAAAGGATTTAAGTGTTGATCAAGTCTTCCTGGACTATATGCATCCCAAGGATTTAATTCTGTAGTTACTCCTAAATGAACAAACCAATACATCTGTATTGCCTGCCAGTAAGTCCTTGGAGCATGGGCTGGTACTACTTCACAGTTCGCTGCAATTTGAAGTAGCTCCTTTTTTCTTTTCTCATCTATTTCTTTGCTAGCTAGATCTCTAGCATATTTAGCATATCTCTCCCCTAGAATCATAATAGCATCACAGCTAATACTCATAGCATTTAGTTGCTCTCTTTTTGAAAATGCTTCTTTGTCATTTAAAAAATCCAATTTACATATAGCTTCCTTAATTTCATTTTTATAATCTAAGAATCCTTTTTTGTATATATTTTCAGAGCCTACTGTATGCCCTGGACCTCTTTGCTCCATGAACTCAGTAAAAATTCCACTTTCATAACACGACTTCCACTTATCACTCATGGCATTTATAATTTTATTTCTAATAGATCTTTTTTCCCAGTAAGGAATAATTTCTTCTTCCTGAGTTTTTAAATCCTCTTCATTTACTTTAAAGCAAATTAATTCTCTATCATTCATTATGTGCATATCTTCAAGGGTATGACAACATAGTTCTGGAAATGTTGGAGCTGCCTGTTGTCCATCTCCTTTTTCTCCAACTATAAGTTCCCCATCATTAATGCATAAAGTTTTGTTCTCCATAAAATACTTAAATGCTAAAGCTCTCATTTCTGGAATTGATACAGAACCTTCATACTTCTTATAGGCCTCAGTCATTAGCTTAGCTCTCTCCATATATATATGAGGAACAGTGTTTACACTTTGAGTCCTTAATTTTTTTATTCTTTCATTCATGCCTCTTTCCATGAATTAACCTCCTATTTTTATATTTATAAATCCAGCCTTTTCAAATTTTCCCTTTATAATCTCCAATCTTTCTTTACTAGGCGCTTCAAAGTTAACTCCTTCATAGACCTTTTGAAGTCTTTCATATTTGCTCTTCCCTGTATTATGATAAGGAAGTAAATTTATCTTATGTACATTTATATTATTCTTTAAAAATTTTATTAATTCTTCTATAGATTCATCATCTGCATTAACCCCTTCTACCAAGGGTATCCTTATATTGATATTTGCTCCAGCTTCACTTAACTTTTTTAAGTTTTCAAGAATAAGATTATTAGACTTTCCTATATATTTTATATGCTTTTCATTATCCATAAGTTTTATATCATATAAAAAAGTATCTACATACTTAAGTATTCTATTATAATTTTCATAGGGAGCTTGACCACAAGTATCAATGGCAATGTTATATCCCTTTTTCTTCAACTTTTTTAATAATTCTTCTATATAGTCCATGTTTTGAGTCATAACCTCTCCGCCAGATAATGTAATTCCTCCACTTGATTCCTCATAAAACATTCTATCTTTTTCTGCTTCCTTAACAAGCTGTGCTACTGTATATTCTTTCCCCACAATTTCACGAGCATTATTTACACAATAGTCAATACATTCCTTACAAAGATCACAGTTGATTTTATCTGTAACAACGCATTTTTCTTCCTTTGAAATTGCCCTTTGAGGACAACTATCTATACATGCCATACACCCTGTACATTTTTCTTCATTGTACATAAGTTCTTCACTATAATTTTGACTTTCTGGATTATGACACCATAGACAAGATAGTGGACATCCCTTGAAAAAAATGGTGGTACGAATTCCATTCCCATCATGGATAGAATACTTTTGAATATTAATAATCTTTGGCAAGTTCAACATATCACCTCAACTCACATTGATAAATAAAATTTATACTCTTAAAAATAAATTCATATATATGAATTTATTCAATTATATTTTCACTTTAATTATAAAATTTATTATATCCAATGTCAAATAATATATTTTCATAAATATGTTGTAAATCTATAAAACTTCATACATTTTTTTATTCTTACTATATCTTTAATTTGATAGACTAACTTTAATCAATTACTGCGTCAACCGTTGTAGCACATAATTCTTCACATGACTGTGTAAAAGTTTGCATTTGCATAGAATTCTATATATAATGATATTTATACCTTATTATTTGTTTGAATAGTAATTATTATATACATATAGTGATTTTGGAGGAATTTTAATGTCAAAGGAAAAAAAGATTGAAAAAGCAAATGCAAAAGCAAGAAAAAGATTAGAAAATGCCATGAATAATATTTATGTAAAGTTCACTTTATTTAAGGAAGTTCATGAAACTGCATATAAATTAAACCCTGAATATAAGTACTTCTGGGATAAACATCCTGCCGAAACTAAGCAAGATATACTAAAAAATCAAAAACCTATGGATATGAATCTAAGCAAAGGCAGAATTCCAGAAATGCAGTTCGGCTTTGGAACCTTAGGCTTTGGCTATGGAGTAAAGAGATTATTCTCTAGTGAAAGGTTATCTTCAGAAGAAAAAATAGAAATTTCTGTTACTTGTGAAAAGTTTACTAAAACTGTAAGAGCAGTAAATGAAACTCTTTGGAGAAAACCACCAAAAACTTTATAATTAGTTATAGAAAAAGTGTGCAAAATCATATGATTGTGCACACTTTTGTTATATTTAATTTATTTTTATTATCTTAATTTATACACCCTTTTATTACTATCAACATCTTCCATGATTAGATTTTTATTCATCATAAATTCTATTAAAGTTCTTGTAAATTCTTTTTTGTCAGTGACTACAGCTTTTTTTCTGCTATAGAATTGGGAAGCTGTAACACCTAAAACTTCTTGCTCTATTTCCGATTTTGTAATGAACTTTTGTGTTTTTAACTTCTTAATTACTTTTTGGGCACCCTTGCTATATAAGATTTGTAAAAGATCCTTCTGTTGTGCACCTGATTTTTTTAGTCCCCATGCATATATAATAGCAGTAGCTACTGCAAATAATAAAATACCTATAATTGTTTGAATTCTAATTGGCATTATTTATTCTCCTTCCCTAGGTAAAGAATAAATTTATTCTCGTGAAGAATTTGAAAAAATTTTACTAAACGGTTTAGTAAAGGCTCTGCTTCTTTACCAAAGTGTTTCTTTACCTCTTCCGAAATACCAAAAATTGTATTCATTCCATCGATATAATTCCATATGAAAGTTCCATAGGCATCTAGCTCTATATGGCTAACTTTAGGTTTGTGGAAGAATTTTTGAGCAATTCTATTATGAAGTCCTTTATTAGGTATATCTACTACTACTAGTTTTTTTTCATTTAAAGACCAAGTGTATTCTTCATTTTTCTTTGGAATGTAATCTAAATAATTTTCCTTCTGTGCACTTTTTTCTTTATTTAACATGACTATTCACTTCCTATTAAATAATATCCGGCCTAGGTTTTCCCTAGGTCGGATAACTTATTTTTTATTTTAATAGACTATTGCAAGAAATAATTTCTATTTTCTAATCTTATTTTTAGATGCACTGAATTTGAATATTGTGAATATTAAGAACAAAAAGAAGATTAAACCTCCAATATTGCCTAAACTTATAGTTTCTGAAATATTAATTACATCACCAAGAGTAGATGCTCCAATTGGGATAATTGCAAATACTGCAAGTAAAATACCTACTAATCCTTCACCAGCAATTAAACCTGAGGTGTATAAAATACCATTCTCAACAACTTGACCTCTTTCTTCTTCTGAAACATTTTTCTTCTTATCAAAGTATAATCTTACTAATCCACCAGCCATAATTGGTGTACTTAAGTGAATTGGTAAATAAAGTCCTACAGCAAATGGTAATACTGGAATTCCTAGTATCTCAATTACAATTGCAATACCTGCACCTGCAAATACTAGTGCCCAAGGAAGATTTCCTTCCATTACACCTTCTACTACCATCTTCATTAATGTTGCCTGTGGCGCTGGTAATTCTGTAGAACCATAACCCCATGCCTTATTTAATAGGTATAACACTCCACCTATAGCTATGGCAGATACTAGCACTCCAATTAACTCGCCGATTTGTTGTTTTTTAGGTGTTGCACCAATGATATAACCAGTTTTTAAATCCTGTGATGTATCACCAGCAATAGCTGCTATAATACATATAATTGAACCAATTGCGATTGCAGCAGTCATACCCTCTTGTCCAATAGTTCCTGTAGCTTTTAAAATAATTGTTGCAAACAATAATGTTCCAATTGCCATTCCTGATACTGGGTTATTACTACTTCCTACTAATCCTACCATTCTAGAAGATACTGTAGCAAAGAAGAATCCAAATACTACAATTATAATTGCACCAACTAGATTTACAGGAATTACAGGTACTAGCCACATTAATATAATAATTATTAAGCAAGCTGCTAAAATACCTTTCATAGGTAAATCTTGTTCTGTTCTAAGGTCACTAATAGTGTTACTTCTACCGTAGCTCTTCATCGCTTGCCTAAATGTTTTCACAATTAATGGTAGTGACTTCACTAAGCTTAAAATACCACCCATTGCAACAGCACCTGCACCGATGTAACGGATATATTTACTCCAAATTGTAAAAGAATCCATAGCGCTTATAGGATCTGCACCTGGGTATATAACTGCATCTCCGCCAAATAAACTAATTAATGGCATTAATACAAACCAAGCAACTATTCCACCAGATAACATGTATGCAGATATCTTAGGTCCACATATATAACCTACTCCTGCTAGTGCTGGAAGTACGTCTATACCTACTCCAGATCCCTTATAGCCTGTAAGTTCATAATGTACTTCACTTGGAAATAACTTTAATCCATCAGCAATAAATTTGTATAATGCAGCTATTCCAAGACCTGCAAACACTGTAGAAGATTTTGCTCCTCCCTGTTCACCAGCAAGTAAAACTTCTGCACAAGCAGTTCCTTCTGGATATGGAAGCACTCCATGTTCTTCAACAATAAGAGCTTTACGAAGT